>NZ_CAKZKO010000122.1 GCF_937123705.1 uncultured Paraglaciecola sp.
AGCAGCATCCCAAGCAGCATCCCTAGCAGCATCCCAAGCAGCAGCCGACACTTCGCCACGCGAATACTGGCGAGCAACTACAATTGCGTTTCTAACCCTGCCGTCTCTTGGGTAGTCTTTCTCGTAAATGTGCAAAACTCGCGCTGCACAGTCGGCCATCCAAAGGCGCAACCGGCGTTCTATATCCTTGTCTGAATTGGCGAACGCAGAAGCCACCCAAATCAAGTCACTTAGTCCAACGCCATGTTCAACGGCTTGGGCGGCGGTTATCTTCCCGCGCTTTGGTAAGCCTTCAGGAATATCACAGGGATTTAGTTTGCGAATGGCAGCGAGTGTAAAAGCTGGTGCGGTCATTAGTGCGGTCTCCTATATTAACAGTTGGTATGACCGGGTGGCCTTCATCGACCACCCGGTCTTGCTTTCGATGTCCTCGTACTGCAACGGCCAGAACCTGATCAATGGCACACCATCAAACAGCCAGACCTCTGTACCATCTGAGTAATAGTGCTTGCCCACGCGGTGGATCACCTCAGCTATCTCTATCTCTGTCAGCTCTGTGTGAGCCTTCAGCGTGGACATAATCAGCTCGTCGGTCTTGTTGGTGATGGATCTGGCCATGTTGCCGACGCATGTGGTTTGCGCTGACTGCGCCTCCCGGACGATTGAAGGTGAGATTGCTAAGGTCATGATCTACTCCGTGTCTTTGTGAAAGTCTTCTACAGCTTCCACCCAACTTTGGTAAGATCCAATCCAAGCGTCTGGGGCTTTCGGTTTGGGCTCTGGTCCCCATTGCACATGCCACGCCTCGCCGCCTACGCCCTTGATTTTAATTGCCGGTCTCTCCCCCGCGCTCGATTGGCCATCAATCGCGTCGGCCAGCGTGCGAATATCATGTGCTACATAGTGGGGATATTGCCAGCTATCTCCGTCAGTATCGTGCGCAATCTTCTTGATGTGGTTCTCTACCGTCATCAATTGGTAGGCCAGCTCGCGCTCACCTTTGGCGATTAATCTCATAAATTCTGCGTCTGTCATGCTAGGCATTTGGCTTGCTCCATTGCGAGGTTGGATTTAACAACTAGTCAACTCATATAACACGATAATTAACATATTGTCAAATGGCAATACAAATATGGATTATACTTTAGTCTTATTCTCAATCTGAGTATAACTCCAAAACAATGGTTTAAGACGTGGTTTCCAAAATCAAAACCCTATGAGTTTATGTAGGCACATTAATGGCTATTTCATAATGACGATTATGTATCTTTAAATAGGTCTCAATTTGGCTCCGTCTTTTACATATTTATGCGCGTAATTATAATGACATACAACGTATCCCTTCATAATAAGACCTGCTAATCTCTCCAAATAAGGGGATTTTTAAAACCCCTAAGAAGTTTTTCACCGTTACCTGCCCTTAAACCACACTTTTGGACATATTTCGCTCTTTTCGATTAACCTAATCCCGGTTAATGCTCAGTTAGAGTATAACTCCATATATGGACCCCCAGTCCCACACACACGCGTACAGGTTGCAGCTCCGGTAAACTGGTTGCAATTAGGTTGTGGCGTAAATAGGCAATAAAACGTCGCATCTGGGCAGTTGTCAGTATGAGGCTGTGCATGGTAGGGCTGTTGCTGTCGAGTTCGCCGTAGTGTTGGACACGCTACAGTTTATGCGTCCTTGTTATTCTATAGTGGGCTCGACAGCTCAAGCAGGCCAAAGGACACAATCATGCCAGACACAATTCCATCCACCATTGATTTCCCTGAAGACGGACCAGTCAAAACAGACGTGGCAGACTTCCCTGAAATTGACCACGCAGAAGATCACACTCCGATTGATCCAGAGATGACAAATAGATTTATAGACGCAGCACTGGTGAAGAATTTGGAAACTACCGATGAAATGGAAAAAAATTTCATAGCTGCCGCTCGGGCTGTCGATGAAAAGGAAAAGACGGACGGCACCCAGCCTTCTGATGAGGAAACCAAGCCCGGCTCGATCCTCACCGCGATGGAGAACCTCCAGAGTTTCGAGAGCGCTGTTTCAACGCAGCGCTGGTATGACCACGTAAGCGAGGCGGAAAAAACCTATGAGATGCATCGTCAACGCTTGGTAGATCTTATGGCCATGGCTCAAGAGCAACTCGACGCTGTGACCGTCAATCTCAAAGCTTGTAAATCCGCGATGCAGATCTTAGAGCCACCGGATAAAGAGGAGAGGGAACCTCGGACAAAAAGGAAGTGATATGGCTGACAACCTCGAAGAACTGATTACTGAATTGTGTTCAACGCAGCAACTTCGCGGCAAGGTAATCCAAGCTGCATCTTTGCAAAAATCTTACGATGAATGGGTGCAGGGAGGTCGCGCTGCTGAAGGACCAGATCATGAGCAACTGCATTTGGTTTTCCAATATGGCATCATCTACGCGGTGGATATGCTTGCCAAGAAAATGAAGGCTGGCCAATACTATCACGGCGACGGCTCAGAGAGCCTTGACGGTGATCTCTCCATCACAATCGACAACGTGTTTCGTGCATCTGGGCTAGCACATGAAAACGGTGACGTAATGACGATAGAGGAAATCAAGAATGCCTAAAGGTAAGGCTCAGAAATATGATCACACAGCCATAGGCGCTGCGATGCATACCAACCTTCTGGCTGAACCCATGGAGTTCAATGAGCTACTCGGTCTAATGGAGGTTGCCTCTGCCGCAGCCGTAGAGGTATCGAAGCAAGAAGGCTGGAACTGTAATCTCATCTTGCAACCGGGCGGCGTGAAGGTATCTATCGGTGCGGTCGATGAGACGCAAAAGCTCTATGCTGTCTGGGCAGATCTTCCTTGGCTAAAAATCATTCCATACCACGGCAACCTGATCGTTCATGAGATTGGCATCATTCAAAAACAGTGCTCAGAGCAAATGGAGGCTGCACGCGTGGTGCGTGCCATGGGTCTGCCGACAGAGGGGAATGCGTGATGGCTAAGCGCCCATCAAAATACAAGCGTTGCAAGAAGTGCAAAGAGCTTGTCATAGATCCAGATAACTGCGCGAACTGTGAGAACACCAATCCGCTGTCGGCAAGTCGTGTACGTCGTTACAATGAAGGTAAGCGTGGCAATCCGACACTGGATATACAGGAGGGTAACAAGGATCTATGATCAAGAAACTCTGGGGCCGGTATCTCTGCTGGTGCGACATTCACGATTGGAAATTTGCACACCACTTCATAGATGGTGAGGTTACGGTCAATTATGTAGATCGAAAATGCGCACGCTGTGGTGAGCATCAAAAACCCAAGACATACCACACTCAGGAGAATTAAATGGACACTCAACCAAACCTATCAGGCATGTCAGATTACAATGCCATGGAATACTCACGCTCAATCGCCGTTGAGGCAATCCGTAGTGGGCAGGTCTCACTCATTCTCATGGCTGCTTACGCGACATTCAACGACATGTGGCTAGTCGTAATGTTCGCAGCATTGACACTGGGTGTTGCAAACATGGCTTGCAGTCTGTCGGCAACCATGTATCTTAATCAGGCGCTCAATCAATCTCACAATCAGTCGTTATACACGGACACCAAGATATGGGGCTGGGCTTCATTGACGATGTGGGCGCTGACCTGCGCAGTCTTCGTGTTGATGTATTTGGTCCACGGTAGCTAAGAACAACCCGCGAGAGAGGAGGTGCTGGGCATCACCCGAAAAAAGGCCCAAAGAACACCAGAGCAGATCATCGGACACGATGCGATGATGCAACTCATATTTGAGGGATACGAGATTGTATCCATAAGCCAACAGGAGACGGTGATGAAGCATTTCCCAGAATACAAGAGCCACAAGACAGTACAGGCGTTCAAGATTGCAGAGATCGAAGGTAACATACTGCTACCAGATATGTTTGAAGGGGGCTTGGCTGGTTGGACGGCGGACGATGAGTACATGACAAAACACAAGCCGGAGGTCGGTGGTTATTTTGTCATGTATGAGGATGGCTACACATCATTCTCACCGGCCAAAGCGTTTGAGGAAGGTTACACGAAAGTAGAAACCGTGGACAGCACCTCAGACGAACGGACTACCAATAACACCATGCGCCATAAATACCGCGTTCTGACGGATCAAGAAAAGGCGGATATGCAGGAGCTCAAAGATCTTGGTGAGGCGTTTGTGGAGAAGTGCAACAAGATTGGGTCAAGCCGCGAGATGTCTCTGGCCATCACGAACGCAGAGCAGGCCGTCATGTGGGCGGTCAAGCACGTCACGCGGTAGACGTGACAAAGAAAGAGACAGAGATCCGCGAGGCGTTGGAGAAACTCATCGACGCAGTTAGTATTGATGTGAATGGGGTCCATGGTATGCCATTGTCTGGCAACGGTGGGCTTACCTCTGATACAACAGTGCGGATTTGCGATGAAGCGCGTTTGATGCTGTCCAGACATGACAGCGAATTGGAAAGGGAATAATTATGTTAGAGGTATTGCAGTTTTACGTATCAGGCTTTTGGGTGTGGCTGGGGATCACCATAGGTATATCGATTATAGGTAGTTCCCTCGTTGGCATTTTTCGCATCAACAGATAGAGGAGCAAACAGATGGATGAATATGATTTTGCAGATGGTGAGGCCTATGGTGAATACGGTGGCACAGATCAATATCGCGCCAAGCCTCGACCGCAGCCTACAACATAGAGGGACCTATTTAAGTGACAAAAAAAGTACCATTCGATGAGGAGGAATATGAGCCCGGCACAGATCCGGTAAAACCTCCTGAGCCATATCCATGGCACGAGCACGAGTGGACTTCTGAGGAGGTGCAATTCGCGCAAGAGTACCTGCGTACTGGTTCAGCGCTTAGGGCTCACCGCAAAGCCTTCCCGGATCTGTACGCGCAGGACGGCAATCGCAAACCATTAGGTGTTGGCGATATCCGCGCGAGTTTCACAGCACACCATGTGCGCAGAGAGCCATGGATGATTGGGTATATTGACTTCGTTCGTGCTGAAATGGTTGAGCGTATGAAATTGACGAAGGACAATGTGTTGGAGGAGGTTGCAAAGTTGGCTTTTTCCAACATGACAGACTTCGTTGTGATGCAGGAGGATGGCACGCCACAGTTTGATCTGTCCGGCCTGAGCGCTGAGCAGTACGCGGCCATCCACGAGATGACCATCGATACGTATATGGATAAGGATGATCCCGACGATCATAAGGTGGTCAAGTCCGTAAAGATCAAGCTGGTTCCAAAGATTGGCGCGCTGGAGTTGCTGGGTAAGAACCAGAAGCTCTGGACAGATGTGATTGAGGAAACTACAACGGAGGACGTTGCGGAGACTATCCGCGAACGACGCGCCGCAAGTCGAGCGCGCAGACAGCAGGCCAAAGAGGATAATCAAGATGCCGGAAACGAAGAATAACGCAAGAACGCGATACCTTAAAGCGAATGAAGACACGTTTGAGGATATTAAAAACTGCCGAAAAAACTTTATGGTAGGCCCAGATATCGGCATTCAGTGCGGTGATTATGTTGATATCAAAGTAGACCTAAACTCGTCAGCAATGGAAACTGAGGAATTGTTATACGGCGGCTCCTCATTGCACGCGATAAGGCGGGTGCAATACGTTATGGCAGGAGGGAAAGAGGGCTTAGAGCAAGGCTATTGCATCATAGGGTTGGAGCGCTTCGATGCCGGTGAAGAATGACGCCACTCTGGAGCTCACAATAAATCAACGCGCCGTCCTAACCAATGCGTCTCTTGGCTATTCGTATGAGGAGATGGCACACCTCATGGATCTGTCGATCAACAGCGTCCACTGGCATTCTCGGGAGTGTCGCGTGAAGCTCGGCGCTCTGACAATTACTGAGGCCGTGGCCATAGCAATACGAGATGGATTGATTGAGTGACTGACCGCGTTCATTGCATCGTGCCCGGCTGCGGTCGTAGTTATCCACGTAGGGACGGAGACGCAGCGGATGGCGAGATCTTGTGCGCGACGCATTGGCGCAACTCACCATCGCACTATCGATACGCTATCAAGAAATGGCGCAGGCTCTACTCAGGGCAAATGCGCAGAAAGCCAGACAATCGCAGCGAACGCGCTATTAGGCTGTACGGCAAGCGGTTCTGGCAAAATTGGGACAGGCTGCGCGCGTTCTGGGTAAAGCCAGCACAATCCGATATGGATAGGCAATTGGATGATATGGGACTTAGGTGACTGCTGAATATGCTTCTATTGATCGAATGCTCTCAGAGGATGCAGCGGATCTCTCGGATGATCCGTTGGAATGGGTGCGCTATGCATTTCCGTGGGGACAAGGCGAACTCTCAGGGCACGACGGTCCAGACACTTGGCAACGGGATTGGCTTAGTGACCTTGGCAGAGCCATACGATCCAGAGACTTTGACGGGATTAATCCTGTCATGCCGTACATGGCGTCCACAACGTCCGGTCACGGAGTAGGTAAATCTGCGCTCACTGGCATGGTGGCTGGCTTTCTTCTGTCCACCAGACCACACTCCAAAGGTCGTGTATCGGCCAACTCAATCCCACAACTCCAAACAACAACGTGGCAAGAAATAGCCAAGTGGTGCGGTCTTATGATCACGGCGCGCTGGTTCCGTATCACGTCTGGTCGTGGCGCGCTTAAGATCGTCAACAAGGTACATGATGATTGGCGCATTGACGGCATGGCGTGGGACGCAAGTCGCCCGGCTGCGTTTGCAGGTCTTCACGCGGCCAATTCATCGCCATGGTATTTGTTTGATGAGGCCTCTGAGATACCTCAGAACATACTGGAGACGGCACAGGGCGCGTTGACGGATGGAGAGCCGTTCTTTTTCATGTTCTCCAACCCGACACAGCCAACCGGGTTTTTCTATGAGAGCCATCATGGGGAAATGCGCAAGCGGTTCAAGACGTTCCAAATAGACAGCCGGACCGCTAAGATGACAAACAAAGAGTTGATTAATCAGTGGATCGAAGACAGAGGACTTGAGAGCGATTTTGTCAAGGTCCGGGTGCTAGGAGAATTTCCAATGACTGGTGATAGACAATTTATAGATGGTCATTTGGTCGATAACGCAGCAAACCCATTATTGGAACCCAGCTTCGTTGCGACAGATCCTGTTATTCTTGGTGTTGACGTGGCCAGATTTGGTGATGACGAGAGCACGATTTACATCAGGCGGGGTCGAGATTGCCGCCATCACCCGTACAAGATATTCAACAAAGTAGATACATTTCAACTCTCACTGGAGATAAAACGAATAGCTGATGACATATTGCCAGACGCAATAAACATTGATGCAGGTCCGGTTGGCTCTGGTGTGATTGATAATCTAGTTAATTGGGGTGTTCCTAATGTTCACGAAATTAACTTCGGGGGCACATCACCTAATTCAGAATATGCTGACATGGCCACATACATGATGGGCGAGGCGCGGGAGTGGTTAAAGAAAGAAGGCGCAGCGATACCAAACGATCCTGTGCTTATTCGTCAGTTGAAAGTTCGAAAATACGGTATGGTACAGGGTAGAAGGTTCACGCAGTACAAAATCGAGAGTAAAGACGACATGAAAACGGAGGCAATCAAAAAAGGCATGACAGGCGCAGGTGAAGGAAGCCCAGACAGAGCGGATGGGTTCTGCCTCACATTCGCAACTCCTGTTGGCAGACGTAGGGTGGCAACCACGCGTGCAGAAATGACTGGAGAAAGTGAAGATGACGTGATAGGGCAGGATTACGACCGATAACAATTGGAGAGATTATCCATGTGCATCCAAGGCCTTTTAGGCGGAAGTAATCCAGAAATTCCTGCACCACAACAAATCCGAACACCTCCACGGATTGTGGACACAGAGGTTAAACAGGCGCGTGACGATACGAAGCGGAAGGCACGTGCCGCGACAGGATCGGCATCAACTGTTCGCACTTCGGACAAGCCCACATCTACTGGCAAAGTATTACTCGGCCAGTAAGTCATGATAGGCGATAAACCATCCAGCTCGGATCTCCCGGCTCCTGCCCTGCTTTTTTTCCACACAAAGCGAGCGCAGTTCAATGACAAGCGCGAACAGATGTCGCAGGAGCGTAACGAGTTCCTAGAGGACTGGAAGGGTATCGGTGATCATGTACGGACAAGGCGGGGAAAACGCCTTAGTAAATCCAATCGCAAGAACACACGAAACAAAGCAATCCTGAACGAAACAGGGATATTTAATAGCCGTGTACTTGGCGCTGGCATGATGGGCGGCGTAGCATCACCATCCAGACCGTGGGTTAAACTCACCACACCAAATTCGGATCTGAACGAGATCAAGGCTGTCAAGTTGTGGCTGGATAAAGCTCAAAGAGTGTTCTATCGCATACTGGCCGGGTCGAATTATTATGGAACCCGTCATAGATCCTTTCGCGATATGGGGGACTTTGGCCAAGGCCCAATGCTGATTGATGAGGATGCAGAGGACGTTATCAACTCCTACGTAAGTCCCGCTGGTGAGTACCTGTTGGGGGTTGACCATCGCGGTAGGAGGGACACTCTGTATCGTGAAATGTCGATGACCGTCTTGCAGATCGTCACGAAGTTCGGTCGCAACGCTCCGCGTGAGGTGTTGGAGAAATATGATCGTGGAGAGTATCAGGCTCCGTTTGAGGTAATCCACGTAATCGAACCAAACATAAGGCAGATCAAAGGCCAGCTTGGTCCGCTGGGTATGCCGTTTTTGAATTTGTATTATTGCGAAGGTGTCGAGGATGGTGATGCCAACTCCATCATGCAGACGCGAGGGTATCACGAGATGCCGTTTTCCTCGCCACCATGGGAAGTGGACGGACAGCTTGACGCATACGGAGATGGCTGTGGAGCGTTGATCTTACAGGCGTCCAAGTCGCTACAGGCGTTGGAGAAGCGTAAGGGACAGATCGTTGATAAGCTGGCCGTGCCACCAACGCAGGCTCCGGCGTCTATCAAAGGCAAGAGCAAGATTGATCACGCTCCGGGCAAGAACACATGGTATCCAGATCAGGCGCAAGGGCAAGGCGGGGCTGGCCACGGGCCAATCACTCCTCTGTACAAGATCGATCCAAACTCCTTGACGGTGCTTTCCGCTGAGGAGCAAGCCATCGTTAATCGTATGGATCGTGGTTATTTCGTTGATCTGTTTTTGATGGTGTCTCGTGACGACAGAAGAAACCAAACAGCAACGGAGGTTGTAGAGAAACATGAAGAAAAACTGATTGCACTTGGCCCGGTACTTGAGAACACACACTCAGAGGGTCTGGATTACGAAGTCCGCAGGATCTTTAATATTGCAGCGCGTGGTGGGGCAATTCCTCCTCCACCAAAGGAAATGGATGGGTCACCTCTGAAGGCAGAGTACACATCGATCCTCGCCGTAGCTCAGCGTGCCATTGGCGTTGGCCAGATCGAACGGTATTCCGGGTTCCTTGGCAATCTCGCTGCGGGTGATCCTCAAGTTATGGATAAATGGGATAGAGATCAGACAGTGGACGAATACACGGATGCGCTGGGTGTACCAGCGTCCATGGTTCGTAGTGATGATGAAGTGGAACAACTGCGTAAGCAAAGGGCGCAGAAAGAACAGCAAGACGAAAGCATGAGCCAAGCCATGGTAGCCGCAGAAGGCGCAAAAGTATTGAGTGAGGCAGACACGTCTCGCGATAGCAATTTGCTCGCGGATATATTGGGTGGTAGTGTCGGCAGGGTATAGCCGTGACCACAGACGCTGAGAAACTTGAACAAGACAAGATAGACACTCGCGAAGCGTTGGCCATTGACGGTATGCGCGAAGCTCTCTCCACATTGCAGGGCCGTGCATACATCTGGACCACTCTGGAGGGTGCTGGTTTTATGCAGCGAGTGCTGCCAGAGAACTCAGATAAATACAATCATGCGCACGCAGAATTTGAGCGCCTTCTGCTGTGCGATAGAGATAATGCGCTCCTCATGATCAAGGAGAATAACTCATGAATAATCTCATTAGAAACCTGTATTCAGGTACAGCCTTGTTTGGCCCAATGATTACCTACGAGGGGGAAGACGAAAGCGGCTCAGGCGAAACAGGAGCTGGGGAGGGTGTCGGTCTGGGCGGCGAAACGTTTTCAGAGGACGGAGAAGATAAAGACGGCGAAACCAAAGATGGGGATGACGGCGAAGCGTCTGAAGCCAAGTCGGGAGAGCAGGACGGCGACGATGATGGCGACGACAAATCCGGGGATGGCGATGATGATCTGGACGAAGATTACGTGGATGATCCCGACAAGACCGAGGAGGAAAACGCTGAGGCCAGAGCGGCCCACGAAAAAGAGCGAGAGGAAAAAAAGAAAACTGCTGAGGAGGATGAGGATGCTCTGAAGGCAGAAGACTACACCATCGAAACACCGGACGGGTTCCAGCTCGATACGGAAATTGAAACGGAGTTCCGAACGTTCGCTGAGGAGCGCAAGATGTCGCAGGAGGACGTTGATACACTCGTCACCATGCAGCGGAAGATGCAGGAAAAAGCCGCCGTTGCACATGCCACTCAGATCAAAGAGTGGGGGCAGGAGCTGAAGGCTGACAAAGTGGTTGGTGGTCCGAACTACAATAAAACCATCAACGCCGGTATCAAGGTTGTCGAAGACGTTTTCGTGCCCTTCGATAAGAATTTCAAGGCCATATTAAATCAAACTGGGTTTGGTGTTTATCCTCCGTTCGTTAAGGGAATGGCACGCCTTGGAGAGATGATGAGTGAGGCTGGTATCATCACAGGGAAAGAGACACAGGCGGAACAAACACACGAGGAAATCCTGTACGGAAATAGCGAGGAATAAGCAGGGGGTCCGTTTTTGGACGTTGTAACTAGTCGTTCGCTGTTATACGGGTGCTAACAGCGAACGACGCTACAAACGCAACAAGGGACTATTCAGATGGCCACAGTCGGCAACACCTATCTTAATCTCGTGGATACAATGAAATCCACGCAGGATGGCAAAACCCACGCGGCAATCATCGAATTGCTCATGCAAAACACAGGCATCCTTGACGATGCCGTAGCGGTGGCTTGTAACAATGGTAACAAGCACAAGCACACAATCCGCACAAAACTCCCGTCAAATGCTTGGGGCGCTCTTTATCAAGGTATCCCGCAATCCAAATCTGCCAAGCAACAGGTTGAAGACACAACCGGCTTCCTCGAAGCTGCGTCTGCCGTTGATACTCGCATGGGCGAGGTTACCTCTGGCGGATTGCTCAATTCGGTTCGGTTATCTGAGGCGGCGGCCCACGCAGAGAGTATGGCTCAAGAGGCGGCAACCGGCCTATTCTATCACGACACGGCGACCACGCCGGAGAAATTCAAAGGACTTGACGCCCGTTACGGCCAGCTAGCTACCTTCGGGGAAGGCAACCAGATCGTTGATGCTGGCGGTATTGGGTCCGACAACACATCAATCTATTTTGTGACATGGGGTGAAGACACTACCCATCTCATTTATCCTGCCGGAGCGACCGCTGGTCTGAAACGTGAGGACCACGGCAAACAGCGCGCGTTGGATGCGAATGGCAATCCTTATTACATTTTTGAGGAAACATTCCGCTGGCATCTTGGTCTGGCCATTGCCGACTACCGCTACAATTCCCGGATTGCGAATATTGATGTATCCAATCTGATCGCAGATCCTACAAGCATCGACGGTGCTGGTACGAGTATCTACGATGTGATGCGTAAGGCATTCTACAAATTGCAGAGCCGCCGCGCCAATCGCGCTGGCAACAACATGAAAAACCAAGCTGGCAAAATTCGCCAACTGGCTATCTACTGCAACTCGGATGTTCTGGAAGCGCTGGATGCAGTCGGAACCAACTCGGGAGCGAATGATAATTTTGTTCGCCTCCGTCCAATGGAGATCCAAGGTGAGGAAGTCCTTACCTATCGCGGCATTCCAATCCGCGAAACGGACGCCCTTCTAAACACTGAGGCTCGCGTCGTTTAATCGGCGCGGACTTCCGCCTTTCTTCTAACGGGAACCAAAAGAAATGATCTTCGATAAAACCCTACAGTTCAGCGATGCGCAGGCGATTACAGCTACCGCTGTCTCTACCAACGTCATCGACCTTGGAGCAAATGACGCGCCTCACGGTGAAACAGCCGGACCGGCTCGCGACATTGCTGTCGGTATGGAGATCCCTCTGGCGGTTCAAGTTGTTGAAACTTTTCTCACACTCACATCGTTGGCCATCGTTTTGCAGGCGTCTGCCGCTGAAAACATGTCATCGCCGACAGAGATCACCATCGCAGATATTGCGGTAGCGGATCTTGTTGCTGGCAAAACCCTGCCGTACCCAACCTTCCCGGAAGGCGTTAGTGGTCGGTATATGCGATTGAATTATGTCGTTACTGGCTCGGACGCAACGGCTGGTAAGATCACAGCAGGAGTTGTGGCCGCAGCCAACAGCCGATAAGGCTGGAAGTGTAAACACCTCCAACTGAGAGAGAACAATGGATAAGCAAACTATCGAAGCCGCATTAGCTGGTCTTGACCCTAATAAGGATGAGGACTGGAATGACAACGGCTCACCATCTGTCGCTGCGGTTCAACGTGTAGCGCAGAACTCAGAAATTCGCGCTGCTCATATCAAAGAACATGCTCCAGATTTTGAGCGTCCGGCTCACACATCTGGCGGATCATCTGACAAGAATACGCAGGCAGCGGCTAGGGACACTCAGCCACCACAACCTCCAGAGGTTGCAGAGACCGAAGGCATGTCAGTGTTTGACCGAAAGCAAAAGGCCAAACAGGCAGAGGTTGAAGATCACCCTAATTACGTCAAGAATGTTCGGATGATGACCATCGCAAAAGGCGTATATGGCGGGGGTGTCCGCAGCACTGGTGAGGTCTTCACGTTTACCGGCATCAAAGGTTCTTGGCATCGCCCGGCGACGAAAGATGAATGCAAGGGTTATGACAAGTGGCTGAGAGATCAGCAGTAAGCTCATTCAATATATCGAGTTCACAAGGGCGGTTGGCTTAGGGCCTGCCGCCTTTTTCTTTGGAGGATCTGATGGCTAAAATGATTAACATGGCTCGCACCAAGGCGGAGCGCAAAAAAGAGGCGGACCGTTGGAAAACGGATACACCAGAAAACACGCCAGATTATCCATATGGCCTATCCATCAGTTTGGAGGAGGTTGATGTCACCAAGCTAGGACTAGAGGACTGTGAGGCGGATGACGTTCTTGAGCTTGTCAGTGAGGCCACAGTGACCACTGCAACATCACATACCATCAACGGCAAGAAGCGGAGAAGCCTGACTATTCAACTCCGAAAACTATCGGTGGCCAAACCAGAGAAAAAACTGGACTTGAGCGCGACACTCTATCCAAAGGAATAAGCCATGCAAATTGATGTAGTCCGTATCTGCAACATGGCCCTCAGAAATGTTGGCGCGAAGAACATATCATCCCTCGAACAACCCGGCAAAGAGGCGGTGACCTGTAAGGACAATTACGACATAGCGCGCCTGACTACGCTGGAAGGAGCGCTGTGGAATTTTGCGTCTGGCTGGCGTCTGGGCGTCAAGCTGGAAGTCGACCCTAAACCTCCGTGGTGTTATGTCTATTCATACCCAAATGAAGCTCTGAAGGTATTCAGGATACTGCGATCCAGTGTCCACGATCCGCTCATCCCCATGGAGGTTACGGATAGGATGGACGGAACGCCCGGCAAGATAATCCAAACCAACCAGTTGACACCAGTGTTTGAGTTCACGGTCGATAAGGAGGACGTATCGACGTTCTCATGGGAATTTATCCGCGCACTGTCATGGCAGCTATCTTCGCTCATATGTATGCCGTTGACCAAAAATGTGAAGCTGTTGGAAAAGTGCGAGAAGAATGCAGTCATGTACACTAGCATCGCAGAGGCGAGCACTATGAACGAGCAAGAGCCGGAGCCGGACGGTTACGGTTTTTACCATGATGCACGGGATCAGTAATGGCCGGAGATCGTCTAACCCTAAACTCGCTGAATGGTGGCGAGATCTCCCCAAAGGTCTCCTACAAAGAGGATCTGGCAAAAGTTCAGAACGGCGCAGAGCTGTTGGAAAATGTGTTCTGCATGGTGTATGGCGGCGGGGAAAATCGCGCTGGCTTACAATTTGTCACTGAAGTTAAAGATAGTACGGAGAAAGTTCGTCTACAAAGGTTTGAGGTAGACGGAGAGGATGCCATGCTTATTGAGGCTGGCGAGCTGTACTTCAGATACATCTATCAAGGTGGATTAATCGACAACGGAGCTGACCCAGCCGTACCAATCGAAACGGTGACCGAATACACTGCGTCGGATCTTCCGAGCTTAAGGATAGATCAGTCGAATGATGTTGCCACGGTGGTGGATGGTACGCATGTAATCAAAGAGCTCGCGAGAACCGGGGCCATCACATTCACATTTGACACGGTGACATTCGCTCCAGTGGCGCAACCTCCTGCTGGGGCTGTAACGGTTGTCACAACGCTTATTTACAACCCAAACACGGATGGGAATAACGCGGCGGCATCAAGCATTTTTGATTATGCTATCGCAACAGTAGCAGAAAGTGGCGAGGAAAGTACCCTCAGCGCTATTGGCACTTCAACAGCCAACCATCTTGGGTATGAGGCGAACTACAATACAATAAGCTGGGCCGCTGTTGTTGGGGCAGAAGAATACGCCATTTATAAAAAGGATGAAAATTCTGAATATTGGGGATATATAGGGCGCTCAACGGACACGAGCTTTAGAGATGATGGTATAGCGCCATCAACAGCAGATGGGCCACAGGCTGGTGAGAACCCATTTAACGCTACGGGGTTATATCCGGGCATCGTTACCTTCGTTCAGCAACGGAGAGTGTTTTCAAAAATCGCGGATTACAAGCAAACTATTCGCATGTCTCAAACTGGTTCGTTTCCAAACTTTGGGGTGTCAATACCAACCAAAGACGATGACGCTGTAGAGTTCACGTTGTCTGCCAGAAAGAAGCAAGATATCAATCATATTGTTCCTCTTGAGAAGGGTATGATTGTTTTCACAAAGGCAGGTGAGTGGCGGGTTATTGGCAGAACGGACAGCGTGATAACTCCATCATCAATTCTCCCGGAGCCTCAATCGTTCTGGGGTTCTGATCCAGATGTGGAGCCGCTGATTGTTGGGGAGCAATTACTATTCCTAACGAGGACGGCCCGACAATTAAGAGATATGGAGTATTCCGTTTCAATCGATCGGTACAAGTCTCTGGATCTCACGCTCATGGCGGAGCATCTGTTTAGAGGTACAGGTAGACGCGTCATCGCAATGGATTATGCGCAAGAGCCAAGCGGCTGGATTTTCTGCGTTATGGAAGATGGCACGGCCTCGGTGCTTACTTATCTCAAAGAGCATGATGTGTGGGGGTGGTCACGCATGAACACGTCCGGCAAAATTCTTGATGTTAAAGTCATTGCAGAGGGCGGGAGAGATGTACCTTATTTCCTCATCGAAAGACGGATTGGTGGCGTTACCAAGAAGTTCATAGAGTTCATGAAGGATAGGGATTTTGGGGATATCCGTGATGGATTTTTTGTTGATAGCGGTTTGACTTACGATGTACCAATTTCCGTAACAGCGCTCACAGCAACAGACCCTCCAACGTTCACTGCGGCTGGCCACGGCCTCTCCGTAGGCGATACGGTGGAGCTGGATAAAATTGTCCTTGAGGGGCAGGATTACCTCGTCAAAGGCCTGTATGACGGGCGCGCCAAGGTGTCAGAGGTTAATGGTGATATTGTCACTGTAACAACGGAGTTTGATGACCCTTGGTATCCATACCTGAGATCGGAGGAAACCGGGGAGCGTGAGTATCTCGCGGTCAGTGCTGTGGCCGGTGCCGCTTATTATGGCGATGGGTTTATCCGAAAAGGTGTCACGACAGTTTCGGGTTATGACCATCTTGAGGGCCGAGACGTTTCAGCCTTGGCGGATGGGAATGTTGTTCAGGGGCTCACGGTAACTGGAGGGGATTTGGTTTTTGATGAGCCTGTATTCCGGGTTCACGCAGGGCTGCAATATATATCACGCATCAAAACGAGGGATTGTATCAACCCAACCGTTAATGATGCCGGAGTTCTCAAAGGGCAGTCAAAAATATACGCAGAGGTTTATGAGACACGAGGTGTTGAGTGGGGTCCGAATTTCGAAGACCTTGAACCACTGGAGGACAGATCATACGAGGCATATGATGAGCCAGCCAGAACAAAAACAGAGGAGCTGGAAATTACGTTTCTCGACAACTGGGAGAGAGAGAGCAAAGTTTGCGCTCAACAGAAGTTACCGCTACCAATGACCTTGCAGAAAATAACGCAGGAGATTGAGTACGGTGGATAGCGGTATAACCGTTGAGAGACTGACACACGAGGCACTTGAATACGTAGCGGCAAATTGCAGGGAGATCGACAGGAGGGAAATACGTCTGTCTGTCGGCGTAGGTCCGTTGTTGGCCCTTGAGGTTTCGGAAGTACGGAGTGTCGCCGCGTGGTCGGGGAGTTATAATGGAGTACCGATGGTTGTCTTTGGCGTCAATTATCGCGGGCCATTGGATAGAGATGTTGGGGTGCCTTGGTTGGTTGCTACTCCAGAGCTGGAGAAGCATCAAAAAGGGTTCCTTAGAAGGTGTAAGCCTTACGTGGATCGGATGGAGTTGGTGTTTCCTCGAATGGAAAATCATGTTCTGGCCGAAAATACAACTGCGATAGGCTGGCTTAGATGGCTTGGCTTTGATATAGGCGAGGCTGTACCATACGGGATTGGACGTGCGAAGTTCCATCCGTTCACGAAAGGATAACATCGTGTGTATTGATCCCGTCACAATGGCCGCTATTGGCTCGGTTACATCTCTACTTGGCACTGGAGTAGCTGCGGCTGGCGCGGATCGACAGGCGAAATCACGCGCTGCGGCACTTGAGTACCAGCAAAAACAATCCATAATCTTGGCCGAAGATAGCCGAAAACGCGCAGCTCAAAAAGAACAGGCGCAGAGGCGTGAAACTTCTCAACTTGAAGGCCGTCAACGCGCGTTGATGGGTGGCTCCAATCTTGACCTGACGACAGGATCTCCGTTGGATATTCTTGCCGACACGGCTCAGCTTGGAGAATTGGATGCGCGTGTTATTCGTGCTGATGGGGAGCGAGAAGCGGCTGGACATTTTGCCAACGCGGACCTTCAAGGTATGGCCGCAGATAGTGCTCGTTCCGCTGGCAAGCTTGAGGTGGCTGGCATTGTTCTTGGCGGGGTTTCATCAATCGCACAGAAATGGGGGAGCTTTGGCGGCACACCAAATTCTCATGACCCATGGAATGGATTGAGGACAGCTTAATGGCCGGAGAACTCCCAACATACAATGCTGGTGGAACGCAGCTCACCAAAGCGCACAATCCAGAGCGCGCGACACCAGAGGCGTTTGGATCTCTTGAGGGTGCCGCTCTAAAAAGCCTCGGGGGACAGCTCTCGAATGCAGGGAACCGCATGGCTGCTCAGGGTTTTCAAGATATTGAGAAGCGCGAGAGAGAACAACAGGCCAGTCGCGTCATGGATGCATACACACAGGGGACTGAACAGCTTAGATCGACGCTTTATGACCCGGAGCAAGGGTTATTCAATCGTACAGGCGCGAACGCAACAGAGGTGTATGATGAAGCGGCGCAGACGGCAGATGATATCAAAGAGCGGTTGTCTGGCACATTCAAAACAGAGGAGGAGAAAAATGCCTTTGAAAGAATGTGGACACGTAAGGCAGAGACAACAAAGGACCAAGCTGCGCGACATGAATTTGCGCAGGGCCGTGCGTATGCCACGGAACAAAAAGCCTCTAGCCTTGCATCATTGCAGGCGGATGCCGTGGCCAACTATCAAGATCCTGATGCGCTTAAGGGAACACTAGACGCGGTACGTGGCATTATCCGCTCCAACCCAGATGGCATGTCAGTAGAGGGTGTTGCCAGACTTGAGCGCGAGGCGATTTCAGCTCTGCATGTCTCCGTTGCGCAACGTCTAGCTCAGGACGATCCGGGCAAGGCGCTGGAGTATTATGGCGTCATCAAAAACCAAGTGTCTGGCGCAGATCACTCCACCATTAATACGTATGTGAAGGGCGTCCAGAAAGCGCGCACAGCTCGGTCTGCCGCTAAGGAGATCATGACCACTGGCGGCATGGCCAATCTTGCTGCTGCCGTACAAGGTACAGAGAGTTCAAATGACCCTACAGCAGTGTCGCCAAAAGGTGCTCTGGGATTGATGCAGGTGATGCCGGATACTGCTCGTGAGGTAGCTGTACAACTCGGAATGAGTGGTATCGCTGGAATGAATGATAAGGAGCTGCGTGCGCATTTCCGCTCACCGCGTGGCCAGATCGATAATAAACGGATTGGTAAGTCTTACCTCAACGATCAGATGAGAACTTTTGGCGGTGACGTTGAGGCTGCGCTGGTGGCCTACAACGCAGGGCCGGGGAACGCGCGTAAGTTTCTCGACGCAGGTAGGGATTACTCGGTTCTGCCAAAGCGTGAGGAAACAGAGCCTTATGTGCGCAAAGTTCTTGGCCGTTTAACTGGGGCCAATATGGATTTTGGAGCGGGTGAGGGCTCTGCTCGGTATCAGAGCGCCATACATTCCGGTAAGCCGCTGTATAGCAAAGGTGATGCGCGTGAATTCCTCTCCAGCCGCCTTCACGCTGGCCACGGGTCTGAACACATAAAAGGCCTTGAGCCGGTGATGGCTGATCGTTTGGCTGCTATGCTTGATGCGGCTCCAGCGGCAATACGCGATGCAGTTACCGTAATGTCTGGATACAGGTCTGAAGATCGACAGGCCAAGCTGTTTGAGCGTGCCGTCAAGAAATATGGATCAGTAGCCGCAGCTCGCAAGTGGGTCGCTCCTCCGGGAAACTCTCAGCACAATCATGGTGACGCGGTGGATCTTGGGTACAAAGGCGCAGCATTCTCCAGCGCTCCAAAGGAAGTGAAAGATTGGATACACGCGAACGCAGAGAAATATGGGTTAAAATTTCCATTGGGGCACGAGCCTTGGCATATAGAGGCCGCTGAGACGCGGGGCGGTTCTCAGAGTGCTCCACAGTCTAATAGAGGTGGGAACACAGTTGTATCTGTTGCCAGCCGGGTTGCCGACGCTTCTCAAGTCTACACAGATGCAGGAGCGCCATTTTCGATGGCGAATGAAGCTCCTAATCTCCCAGACATGATTGAACAGGCGCGCGAGACGTATGCTGATAATCCACCTCTGCTGGCCGAAGTCGAGCGCCAAATCGTGAATGACTTCAAAATCACGAAGGCTCGTAAAGACGCGGATATCGATCAAAAAACGAAGGAAGCGTTTCGAGAGATTATGGCCGGTGAGCAAGTCACCAATATGGACCCGCTGAAATTGCAAGAGCTTGGTCCAGAGAACGTGTCAAAACTACTGACACTGGAGAACAAGTTTCAAAGTGAAGACGATAAAACGGACGACGCGACCTATTACAAACTGTCAAACATGACGCAGGAGGAGTTTCAGAACGTCGATCTTATGCTGCACGCTGACAACTTGAGCGGGGCAGATCTTAGGAAACTTGCTGATCGGCAAGCCGCACTCCAGAGGGGTGATGGAAAATCACGCTCAACAGATCAGACGCGCACTCAGATTATGTCCAGCGCTGAGAATATATTGGGGCTAAAACCAAACAAGAGCACGGGCGACGCTGAAAAGATGGCGAAGCTACAGCGCGCAATGAATGATCAGATCCTAACTTACATGAACGGCAACGGTGGTAAGGAGCCGGATGGCGATGCTATGCAGGGAATGATGGACCGTTTGCTGCTGGAGGGCGAGGTTCCCGGTTTTTTCAATGATCAGGAAATGAGATTGTTTGAAGTCACTCCAGAGATGGCTGACAAGTTCATGCTGGAGGGAAAATCTGCCGAAAGTTTTGAGGATATACCAGAGGATGCGCGCGTGGTTGTGGCCAGCTCGTATTCCAAGATATTCAAAGAACAGCCGGGCGAGGTTGAGGCAATCGATTTCTACAATGATGTTGTTCGCGTGTCAGTCGGCCTGCGGCCATTACCGCCTGATAATATTCGCAAGGTGATTGAACAGGGCCTGTTGTCAAGGCTCGGGCGTCGTCCTACAGAGGAGGAAGTGGCCAGCCTCTGGACACGTACAGTCATCAAAGCGAGTAGGGCCGGATCTAATGAGTGATGATATTATTGGCTCAGTTTTCTCTGAAATGGATGCGGGGAAATTCAATCTCGACACCGATCAACCGCAGCAATCGACCGCCTTACTACCAAAGCTAGATAAGCCTGAGGAGCCCGATTTCTTATCTGAGGGAATGGATGAATTTGCGTCACAGGAAAGAGCCACAACTGGCCTCTCTCAGATCAAGGCGAAAGTGTCGAACCCTGACGCGTATGGCGACAGTCGTGAGCTGGCTGATCGTTTTGGCGTCGATGTTCCTTTTGTCCAGCGTAATGAAGATCGACTAAAAGCCAAGGCTGCTGAGGAGGATCTTGCGGAGATACTCTCCAGCGATGCGGACATGGCCAAATGGTTTTCGTCCGGCGACAACCCTGCGGCAATCAAAACTGATGATCTGAGGCATTTGGGTGGCCTGCGTTGGCTGTGGGGTGCGTCACGCGATAGCTTCATGTCCGGTATGAGCACGGTCGAGCTCGCTGATCTAAGGTTTCGCCAAATCATGGGTGAACTGACAGACGCAGAAAGGATCAAGGCGGATCAACTGAGCGCTGGCCTTGGCGCACGCACCTATGGCGCTGATGGCTGGATGGATAAATCTGTTGTCGCGCTTGGTGAGCAAATACCAATTCTCGCTAATATCATGGTTGGCGGTATTGATGAGGCACTGATTGGCGCTGGCACTGGTGCCGTTGCCGCTGGGATTGCTGGCCAGCTTGGTCCTCAAGTGGCGCTCCCAGAAGAACTGGTGACGGTTCCGGGCGCGGCTATTGCTGGTGCCGGATACGGTTACACGCTTGGCCAATGGCAGGCTGGGTTCAAGCTGGAGGCTGGTCTGGCCTATGATGAGTTCCGCAGCCTGAAGGATGAAGCTGGCAACCCCATGGACGCAGACACCGCTCGTGGTGCCGCTATTGTGGCCGGTGCCGCGTCGGCTGTTTTTGAAGTGTACGGGATTAAATACCTCACCAAAATGGTGCCGGGCACGAAGGATATCATGGGCATCGTCGGCAAAGATGGCGTCAAGTGGGCATTGAAGCAACCGCCGTTGAGACACGCCTTGACGCAGTTTGCCAAAAACACCTTGAAAGCAGGTAGCGTCGAAATCTCCACAG
The DNA here is from genome assembly GCF_937123705.1 of uncultured Paraglaciecola sp. Taxonomy (GTDB): domain Bacteria; phylum Pseudomonadota; class Gammaproteobacteria; order Enterobacterales; family Alteromonadaceae; genus Paraglaciecola. The sequence continues at coordinate 21,390 of NZ_CAKZKO010000122.1, forward strand.
AGGTCGCTCAGGAGGCGATTGTGATGTTTGTGGGGGAAGTTGCCAAACTACGCTCTAACGCTGAAACTGGGGGCGCAATCGAGGGAATAGGTGGCAACGAAGCCGCAGAGAGGCTTGCAGACGCGGCAATAAAGACAGCTCAGACGATGACAATCCTCGGGCCGGGGCTTGCTTCCAGTCGTATTGGTATGGATTTGAGGCGCGCAAGAGACGCTGAGCGCGATGCGGATATCATCGACAAGATCAACGAGCACGCGGAAGGCTCTGAGCTGCGCGAGAGGTTGCCGGAGAAGGCCAAAGAGGCGATTGACGAGCTCAATAAAGATGGCCGGGCAACGAGTGTATTTATCGATCCTGCTGGTATCCGGGAGCTGTTTCAGGATGATGCGGCCTTGGCGGAGTTTGTCGAGCGGAACGGATTGACTGACGAGTTTCAGGAAGCCTCCGCCATTGGGAGATCCGTTGAGGTTCCTATGGGCGTCTACTACGCCAACATTGCAGGAACTGAGGAGGGCCGGGCGCTCCAGCAACACACCAAGCTTGAACAGACTGGTATGACTTCGCAGGAAGCTGAGCAGTTCAATGATGAGTGGGCTGAGACGAGAGACGCCATACTGGAGGATTATGAGGATCAAGGCACAAACAATAGATTGAATATGGAAGGGCAGGAGCTCGTCTATGAGGACGTGAAGGCTCGCGCCATGGACGCTGGGATTGTGCCAGATCAAGCTGACCAGTACGCAAGGTTGTATGGTTCGTTTTTCTCAACCATGGCGGGTAGAACCGGCGCAGACATAATGGATCTGTATCAGCAGTATGGATTTGAGATCCGGCGCAAGTTGCCGGGTGACAGTCAATTCGTGGGCACAGATCCTCAACGACTGGCATTTGAGGCAATCAGACGCGGACAGGCTGAGGTGTTCCGTAAAGATATCCAGAAGGCTCAGGGCGCATCCGTGTTGCAGAGGATCGCTGAGCGTGGCGGTTTGCGTGATGACGGTGGAGATCTCGCTGCGGCTGGCCTTCCTGCTCGCTACATTTCAGAAGATGGTCAAGGCCCCGATGTAGCTGCGGTAGATCTATTTAGTGAGGGGTACTTCCCAGAGTTTGGCGATTACAAATCTCAGGACAGCATCGCAACGCCTCCCGGCACGAATGAGTTGATTGAGGCAATTGCTGAGGAGTTTGCTGGATCTCCACGATACAGCGCGGAAAACTCGATAGATGGTGACGCGAGATTTGACAGAATGCGCGCATTGGTTGCATTGGCCGATCAACTTGATGAACTTGGCGTTAATCCAGAAACCAATACGAATGAGGAAATAGAGGCACTACTAGAGCGCATTGGAACCACAAATGCGGACGGCGATACAGCAACTCAAGGCGAGGTAGATGGTCAATTCTTTCAAGAAACAAGAGGATCGATCCAGATATCTGAAGGTCGAACTGTCATCAATATGTTTGACAATGCGAACCTCTCAACCTTCCTGCACGAGAGCGGCCATTTCTTTCTGGAGGTCATGCGAGATCTGGCTGAGGCATCTCCATCTCCAGAGGTTGGGCCATCAACTCAATTACAGTCGGACTGGAACGCTCTGAAAGAGTATCTGGAGATTGGCGAGGATGGCGAGGTCTCTGTTGCTGCGCATGAAAAATTCGCCCGGTCGTTTGAGGCGTATCTGTTTGAGGGCAACGCTCCATCTCCTGAGCTGGTTGGGATTATGGCTCGCTTCCGTTCATGGCTGGCTTTTGTCTACAGATCCGCCAAAGCTCTGAACGCGCCAATCAATGACAAAATTCGCGGCGTGATGGATCGCATGTTGGCTACAGATGAGGAAATCTCACGCGCAGGTACGGGCGCAGATTTCCGGCCTGCGTTCCGCAGTGCTGAGGAAGCCGGTATGACGGATACCCAATGGCAGGGTTACATGCAGGCCGCAGAGAAGGCTGTTGATGCAGCCCGGCGCGATATGGACGTGCGGATGATGGCAGAGGTGTCTCGCGAGACAACTAAGGAATGGAGATCCGCAACGAAAGAGGTGCGCACTCAGGTCGATAAAGAGCTCAGAGATCTCCCGGTCTATCGCCTGATGGATTATCTGCGCACCGGCAAGAGTGATGCGGTGCCGGAGAACTTCGGACGGCAAGCGCTGGACGCTGATGCGATTGAAGATATCCTTGGCAGCGGTGGCCTCACCGCAATGCCAAAAGCCGTGCCTCCAGTCTACACGCGCAAGGGTGGTGTTCATCCTGACGTGCTGGCTGAGCTGTTCGGGTTTAAGTCTGGCCACGATATGCTCAACACGATGTCCAGCTCAGATAGTCTGAAAAAGGCAACCAAGGCAGAGACTGATCAGCGGATGCGTCGTAAATTCGGTGATCTTATGGGAGACGGCGTAGCGCGTGCGAGAGAGGCTGAGGCTGCAATTGCGAACGATGCCACGGGAGAGTTGCTTGAAGCTGAGCTCAAGGTGCTTGTGTCCAAGGGGCTAGTCGCAACGTCGATTAACCGGAAGGATGCGCAAAAGACGGCCAAGGCCGTGATTGCCAGCAAGACCATCCGCGAGGCTATAAAGCTTCCTTTATATATGGAGGCAAATCGCAAGGCTGCGAATGAGGCGGAGGTTGCCATACGTGCCGGGAAATGGGCTGAAGCAGTCGCAGCAAAAAAGCGCCAAATGCTCAACCACTATCTGGCCATGGAGGCTCGTACTGCTGAGCGCGATACTGAGAAAGCGATGCGGTATCTCAACAAGTTTACCGGGCGCAAGAGGGTCAAGGGTGTCGATCCTGAACACCTCGACCAGATCGAAGGCATGTTGGAACGGTTTGACCTTCGCACCAATGCTCCAGTGTCTCCAGAGGCGCGCATAGCGGAGGCCAGACGCAAGGCTGCGGAACCCGCTTTCAGAGAAGCGCGTGCGAATGCGACGCGTCTTGAGCAGGGTGCGAACAGATTGAGCCTGACTGAGTGGATCAATGAGCAAGAGGCGCTTGGTCACATCATAGCTATCCCGGATGCGCTGAGAGATCAGGCATTCAGAAAACCGTACAAGATGATGACGGTCGATGATCTCATGGGACTGCGTGATGCAGTTAAGAATATCGAACACCTCGGACGCACGAAAGACAAATTGCTATCCGCTAAGGCGCTGCGAGAATTTGAGGCTGTGCGTGATGAGTTGGTTACCAGTATTGAGAACAGCCAAGATGTAAAACCTGCGGACAAGACACGCAACCCAACCAAATTTGATGACTTGATCAGTCACGCCAAATCCATGGAGAGCTCGTTACTCAAGATTGAGCAAATTGTGGATTGGATGGACAGTGGAAACGTCAACGGACCGATGCGCAGATTTGTCTGGCAACCAATAGCTGATGCAGAGGTTCGCGAGAATGACTTGCGCGCTGAATACACTGGCAAGATGGGACAGATCATGGTCGGGCTGGATAAGTCTCGTCTGGCGGAGCGGATTTCAATTCCGGGTATTGCTCAATCCATGCAGAGATCTGAAATCATGGCCGTCGCTCTCAATATGGGGAACGAGAGCAATCTTGATAAGATGATGCGAGGCGAGGCGTGGACGCAAAGCACACTGGATAGCGTGGTGTCACACCTGAATGCAGAGGAGTGGCAAGCTGTTCAAAAGATCTGGGATACAGTCAATGAGCTGTGGCCAGAAATTGCAGCACTCCAGAAACGATTGAGCGGCGTTGAACCGCCAAAGGTAGAGGCTAAGACTGTTGACACACCATTTGGACAATTGGAGGGTGGCTACTATCCGTTGGTTTATGATCCTCGCAGAGCTCACGATGTTGAGGATAGAGGTGCCGCTGCGGCTGATAAGCTTTTCGAGAACACCTATTTGCGCCCTGAGACGCGCCACGGGTTTACCAATGAGAGACAGCAAGCTTACGCTCGCCCGTTGCTTTTCGATCTTGATGGTGCCGGTCGTCACATGACAGCAGTGATCCACGACTTAACTCATCGCGAAGCCATCATGGATGCTCATAAACTGCTGACGAATGCGGTCACAAGGTCTACTATAGAGGCACGTTATAGCCCTGAATTGTATAAGCAATTCGTACCATGGCTTCAATCGATCGCTCATGATGCGTACAAAGATGAGGGGCTTGGTGCGGTTGAAAGAATGTTCAAAGGTATCCGCACAAGGTCCACTATTATGGGCATGGGATTTCGGGTGTCCACTATTCTTACGCAGCTTGCCGGTTATTCATCTTCACTCGAAATGGTCAGCGCGAAATCTATGGCCGGGGCAACGAAAGATTTTCTATTGGCTCCTTTGGATACGTGGGAAACCGTCAACGCCATGTCCGGTGAAATGCGGTACAGAGCGTCTCAGGTCGATAGGGATATCAGAGAGAATTTGCGACGAGCTGCTGGGAAGACAGGCCTTGCAGATGATGCTCGTCGTTTCGCATTTGCCGGTATCGGGTTCATGGATAAGATTGTCACGGTGCCCACATGGATGGCGGCGTACAATGAACACCTCGCAGCAAATCCGGGAGACAAACAGGGCGCTATTGCCTATGGTGATAAAGTGGTGAGGCTGACACAGGGCTCTGGTGGCGCGAAGGATCTCGCAGCAGTGCAACGGAATAACGAGCTGACCAAACTTGTGACCATGTTCTATTCGTATTTCTCAGCTTACTACAATCGGCAAAGAAATTGGGGGCGAGAAGCCAAGGCCGCAGTGTCTTCGGGGGACGTTGGAGCCTTGCCGGATCTCATTGCTCGCCAAGTGTTCATGACGGTTATTCCGGCGACGATATCAGAGCTTCTCGTTGGTCGAGGGCCATCTGAGGAAGATGATGAAAGCTGGACGGAGTGGGGCTTGAGGAAATCTTTGTTCTATCCGCTCGCTGCTGTCCCTGTTGCTCGTGATGCATTTGGGGTTTTCGATAGTGGTTTTTCATATAGCTTCACCCCAGCCTCACAGGCTATTGACGCAGTTCTTATCAAGCCCGTCCAATTGTTCATGGACGCCACAAAAGGTGAGCTGGAAGCGCGCAAGGCTGTCAAGCAAACCATTCGCTCTGTGGGATACGCTACAAAGTTACCACTTGGCCAACTGGCCACAACTACCGATAATGTATGGAAAGGTATTGAAGAAGATGATTTCCAATTACGTGATCTTGTGCTATCGCGACCATACTAGGAGAGCTGCCAAATGACTGTAAATGACCGCACCCCGTTAGATGGCCCTTACACGGCGGATGGAACCAATCGATCATGGGACTTCGGTTTCCGTGTTGATAACATCTCAGACATACGCCTATTGCTACGGGCAACGGATGGCACTGAAACCATAATCAGCACAGGGTTTACCATCCCGGATGCCGATATCAAATCTAGTGATGGCGGCACAATTACGTACCCAGTATCTCCGAATAATCCAATCCTGAGCGGGGTCACTGTTTTCCCCTATCGCGACACCGGAAAAACGCAACCCAATGCTATTGGGCGTGATGGAAAATTCTTTGCGACAGTGCATGAAGATACATTCGACCGGCTTGAGATGCAGATCCAAGAAGTGGACGAGGAGGCAGGTCGTTCGTTAAAAGTTCAAAAAGGAACTTCCTTGGCCGGAGATATACCTGCGCCAGAGGCTGGTAAGGCTTTGGTAGGTAATTCAAACGCAGATGGCTATATTAACGCTTCCGTAGGAGAGGGCGACATTGCCCTTGATGTTGCTGCCGTTGAAGCCAATCGCGTACAGGTTGACACTCAGGCCGCGCAGGTAGCTGCGGATAAATTGGCTGCGGAAACCGCTGCGGCTCAGGCAGGTGGCGTCAAGACGGATGACGTTGATGCGGCTCCAGATAGCCTTGACGATAAGATTGCAGTAACCGGAAACCTTACAAAAGCAGTTGTACTGGATGGTAGTGTAAGAAAATTGTCAATGGGTGTGTCTGATGCGGCTATAAATGCGCTCATCAATGCACACAATACCAGTTCAGTAGCTGGCTACAACACAATCCAAGTCGATACACCAGTGCGCTATGGGACTTCGACAGATCTGCATTTAACGCACCTTGATATTACTATCACAGTTGCTGAAGCTGACAGCACCGTGGAGCTAGATGCGCTGCTTCAAGTAGACATGTACTACAACGCAATGTTTTATGTGAAGCGTAAACTTGGCGCAGGCGCGTCGGTTGAGGTAGGAACGCCAGCCGCAGCCGGTAATCGGGTTTCCGGCCTTTCTTCCACTGTTTACGACCAATCGCAAAATTCCATTATGGCTCCGCAGCCAATAAAACTTAAAGACACCCCCGGCGCTGCCGGTTCGTATACGTATGAAATACATTGCCGCTTCAATAGTACGACTGAGCTGGCTCTTAATAGGACTTACAACGATGTAGATACGAATGAGCATGAACGTGGCGTATCCGTGGTCACTGTGAGGGAAATTTTATCTGCGGGCCAAAAAAATCCTCAAGACGGGTTGAGTGCGTATGAGTTGTACGTTGCGGGCGGTGGGTTACTCACGCTGTCTGAGTGGTTGGCTCAATCGTATGGATCGGATGCTTGGACGCCAGTTTGGGAGGCACATGAGGACGGGGCATCTCGCATTGTTTTCAAAGTCGATGATTGGACGGGTGGAACTGGCACGAAACCGCAAACAGGTTACTATGGGCCTAACGGGACAATTGTTGCATTGCCTGCTGATGCTTTAAATTTCCGGGGTACCGAGTTCCTCGCCAATGTTGTTGCCAACGGTCTTGCTGCCGGTGCATCTCCAACAGTAGCTTTGTCAGGTACGTCGGCGAACAGAACACTTACGTTCGGTATTCCTGCTGGAGCGACAGGGGCCACGGGGGCTCAAGGTCCACAAGGTGACACTGGGGCTACAGGGGCGACAGGTGCTGACGGTGCAGATGGTTCTGATGCCACGGTAAACGCCGTTAATGTTGCCACTGCCGGTGCGTTCATGGCAAGCGGTGTTTCGGCATTCGGCGCAACACTTACAGACGACGCAGACGCAGAAGCGGCAAGGGCAACACTTAATATCTACGGGGTTTCTGTAGGTGATTACAACCCAACATTAGATGAAAGCACCGACAACACGGCAAAAGTACAGGCAGCACTTGATGCGGCGGATGGGGGTGAGGTTTTTGTTCCTGACAAATGTTACTTTGATTTATCGGCGCTGACGTTTCCCAACAACTCCGGTTCAAATGGGTATTACAGTCTCAATTATCGCGCCAACGATGATACTTCGTCACCCGGACAACCAGGAGCTAACGCCACTAACGAGCGTGTGTTGTTCATTCAAAACAACAACTCGAGTGGGTATGCCAACGAAAATCAACTTTCTTCAGGGTACTCAACCGGGCAAATTCTTGATGTTCGAAGGGATGTAAATGCCCCTAATGTTGGTGCCGGACAAGATGTCGAATTCGGTCGTGTTTCATATGTCTGGCGACAGGACGGGATCAACAGGGTTCAGCTAAAATATACTGATGCTGCTGGCGACACATCGTCCCCCGGTGCAGATGATGGTTGGACCGCCCAAATTCACGAAGCAAGATACACTTTAACGGGCATCGATCAGTCGAGTTTTTCCGCCACCCTCGCGGTCAACGATATGATCAAGGGCTCAACATCCGGCGCTCGCGGTTGGGTGAAACAGATTAATGTAGGTAGCGTGATTATCTCGTGGCTTTCGGGAACGTTTGTTGTCGGAGAAACCGTTATTCTTGAGCCTGCTGCCGAAACAACAACGGATACTATTACGGACGCCGGAACGTTGGCCTATACGTCCAGAAGCAATCGGTTAGGGTTTTCTGCCAAAGAGAGTGGCAATCTCTTCTCCAACATCCAAGGCGACAAGGCTGTTTATCCGTTTACGATGGGCGGGATATTGGGCATTCAGCAAGCCAACACCATCAACGGCGCGTTCACAAATGCTGAAATCATTATGGTCGATGATTTTGGTAATCCAACTCAACAGGCTCGAATGCAGCTTGAAGCTTCGACCGGTGATATTGTTTTCTTAAATGAAACGAGCAATTTAGAAGTTCTGCGTCTTTCGAATATTGGGGCCGGTGCAGCGGAAGCAGACTATATTCGTGCTGCAACAGAACTCCAAGCGGTGGGCGGAACGATTAGGTTCGGCACGTCAGGCGGAAGCGTCACTGACAAAACAGGCTCAGGCTCACCAGAAGGTGTTTTAACAGCGGCGGTTGGCAGCACGTATCGGAGAACTAATGGTGCGGAGGGTACAACGTTCTACACTAAAAAGTCTGGGGTGGGAAACACAGGTTGGGTAGCCCAAACCAATTGGGACATCAACCCAATGGACCACGGAGCGCTACAGGACGGCTCCACAGATAATTCTACTGAAGTTGACTTAGCATTAGCAGCACTTCCATCAGGCGGCGGTGTTGTTCGTGTCCCGAAAGATGTTCGTTTCAATATCCTTAGCTTGACGTTTCCCGAACGCTCCATTCTTAAATATTTCGGGGAAGATGATCTATCTGACACATCAATTGTCGCTTCAAACGAGGAACGGATATTTTATGCGAATGCTAATGTGGATGGCATTGTCAATGAACAACGTATTGAAGCGGCCTATCATCCGGCTCAAGTAATAAATGTACGGAAAAACATCACAGGCCACGATAGTGAACTTGGCGTAGGTCAATCAAAAGATAATCCCGCTAGGGCTTCACATAATATCTTTGATGAAGATACAGATGTTTTTCGGACACTTTACGAGACATACGCTAATCAAGTTGCGGGCTCGTCTCCGTTTTCTGGCGCATCTATTCATATTTGGGTCAAGCGATGGGCGATTGCTGGCGTAGGGACCGATCATTTCACTACCAATCCCGTTGTAGATGATATTCTGGTTGGGGATACATCAGGGGCAGTTGGACAGGTCGTTTCCATAGCTGCAACAAGTATGGTCTTGGTGTGGTTAAGTGGCTCATTCCAAGCTGGTGAAACTCTTTCAAGGGTTGGCCCTGCGGAAACCAGCTCAACAACTATTACCACGGCCACTTACAGCAGGACGCAAGGGCTACCGATTTACTTTGGCCAAAAAACTGGACGTATTGCGTTTTGTGGACTGAGGCCGGGGGAGAATTACACAGATGTTGCTGTTGGAGGTTCTTTGTCAGTTACTCCAACAAGAACAGGGGGATTTCACAATGAAGAAGTTACCGTCGATCCAATTTTTTCGTGGTTGGATGCAAATTCTCTTACGCCTAACGGTGTTGCTATCACCTATGATGTCACGCCAGCAGCAGTAAACAGGCGGCTAGAAGCGCAGAGAGTTGCTGCTGGTGTCAAAGCAACACCGATGGGTCATATTGGAGCGGCTGTTCTTCACTGTGCATTCACCAATGCGTTGGCCTTGAGTGCTTCAAACTATAATGCAGCTTCTGTCGCCCGAAATGCAACAGGCGATTATACGATTACTTTCGACAATGCAGTGGCAACAGCGGACTATGCGGTTGCACTGACGGAAGATTATCTCGACGCGGACAAAAAGGCTGTGGTCTACATTAAAACTGCGACAGTGCTTCGCATTAGAGTTTACGACACAGCAGATTTCACATCTCTGGTTGATCTCGACGGGAGCTTAAATGTCGTTTGCCTAGGCGGTGATATCTGATGACCCACTTCGATAACATCATTGACGGCCCCGTTAACTGAAAGGAAACAACAGCATGAGCATGAAAACGCAACTACTCACAGTCACGCAACAGCGCCTCGCGTACCTCGGTTACTATCGTTTGGTGGTCGATGGGCAGGAAGGTCCAGGCACATCAAACGCGGTGATCGAATTCAAGCGCAATCACGGTCTGGCACCACGGGACAAAATCGGCCCGCTGACCATGACTGCGATCTTCAGCCCGGACGCCAAGCCAGCACCCAAGCCGAAGCCGCAACCGGGGGAACCGCTATGGGCAGCAGAAGCCCGCAACCTGTTGGGCACTCGCGAGGTTCGCGGTAAGGGTAACAATCCGATCATCATGGATTGGGCGGAAGAGTTGGATCAATGGTATCCAGGCGATGACGTTCCTTGGTGTGGATTGTTCGTTGCGCACTGCATGTCAATCGGTGCGCCTGATGAAGCTCAGGAATTCAATCGCCTTGGCGCTCGTGCATGGCGCGCATTTGGTCAAGAAGTTAACCCGTGCGCTTGGTGCATTGGTGTCTTCTGGCGTACTCACAAGACAAAATCCGGTAATGGTCACGTCGCATTCATCATTGGCGAGGGTCCAGATTACTATGTGATCTTGGGTGGTAATCAATCTGATAACGTGACTATCGCAAAAATCGCCAAAAACCGCTTGCTAGAGTGTCGCGGTCCGTCCGGGTGGTCTGGTCCAGAACTTGAGCGCATGACTGTTGCGGGCGCAATGTCTCGGAATGAGGCATGATTTCGTTTGCGGCAATCAAGTCCGCTTGGCGTCCAGTGTTCGGCTGGGTATTCATTCTGTTTTTTGCTGTACTGGGTTTATCGCTAATTGCTATGCTTTGGTTGAGGTGGATCACACTTGAACAGGCTTCAAGTATCCTTGTTACGATGCTTGGTATGGGTGGCGTTGTGACAGGTACGTATGTGGCTGGTAGGTCGGTCGAAAAATACCAGAACAAGAGTAAATCTGAATATGAGGTTCATGTACCTACGGGAGTGGCGGACCCAAACGACGGTCTGGGGGACTGATGGGCGCGTTACTCGCAAGGATACTGCTGAGTAAGTCTGGCTTGATCGCCATTGGATTGATGGTCGGATTGTCCGCTATGTACACGTGGCACATCATCGATAAGACTGTGGCAGTACGAAACGCAAAGCAGGCCTTGGCCGACAAAGTGACAATTGCCACGCTGAAATCAACTGTCGAGACGCAAGGTAAATGGATCAAGGCCGCAGAGGACGCAAAGATTGCGCTCATTAAGCAGGCGGCAGTAGCCGAACAGGCTGCGGCTGAGGCGAGTTTGGAGCTGGAAGAATATGCGAACAACACTACAGTCAACGCTCAGTGTGCTGTTGATAGCAATCTCGTTAACAGGTTGCGTAACCGCTGAGAAACAGGCGTTGGACGCTGCAATAAATGCTGGTCAGTTGGCGGGTGTAGTTCTGCCTATATTGCCAGATGATTGTGCCAAGACTGCGCGGAGTGGCGTTCGCGCCGGGGAAAGGCTGGACGTTGCGTTGATTAGAACAGATCAGGCGCTCAGCAGACAGAACGCAAGAACTAGGCGTTGTGCGGCATGGTATAACAAGGTAAGAACCGACACACGGGGCGTGCCAGAGTAACGGCATAGAGATGAGGCTACAATATGGATGACCCTTTTGATGGGGGCGGTTTTTCGACCGAGCCAATAACAGGACCCGAAGCTGCAAAGCACAGGCACATGCTAAATAAACTTACCGAAAGATGGCCCGTCCTTGAAGATACATCTTCAGTTGTAGAGGGGATTGTAGTGGTTTCTCGAATGATCAGGATAGGTGGCCCTGTTGTCTTAGTTGCCGCAATCTTCGGCGCGTGGTCCAAATCTCAAGGGTGGTTCTAATGAATACATCAGCACTCACGGCGGTCGGTATAGCTGCGCTTGGTTCGTTGGGGTTTCTCGGTGGCGTCGGGTCAATTGATATCGCCAACAAGTTCACTAAGCCGCCAACTCACTACCACCTTGATCTGAAATCCCTGACGTATGAGAATGGCGAATTTCATCAGTTGGTGGTTCCTGTGGGCCGGGCTGTCATACAGGCTAACTGGTCGGCCAAGGTCTTGCGCGGAACTCATATACTTTGTGACGGCGGTAACACGGCTCCATACGAAGGAAGCCCTGTCAGTTTCACGCCGTCTGATTGGACTGGAGACAAGTGCCCGGACCTTATGGCGGGTGACGTTGCAATCGCATCGTGGGAATATAAGACTAACGAAGGATTTACCGCGTCTATCGTAGGTAAGGTCACCATAAAATAAGAGGGCAATGACATGAAAGAATTTACTAAAGACGACCACAAAGCCATGCGTCAGGCGTCACACCGATTGGTGCGCGCCGAGAACCATCTTAACGAGTTGGTCAACGACGACTACCCGGACTTGCTGGAGCGTCTTGTCGGTAGGTGTGAGAACAGCGCCGAACACATGATAGGGCACAATCTCAGGACCGCGATCAAGAATATTGAGAGTGGATTGCGGGCTATTGAAGCGGCGCACAGCCAGCTATCGAACGTCCAGTGCACCGCGCTATCCCTTACTGGCGACGACACGCCCATCATAACAGCGTCTGATCGCTGATGTTCTTACAGGCAATTGGATTTCCGGTCTGGACTTTGTTCATCGCTCTTGGTGCTCTAGTGTTCATGGGTTTCCGCCTCCCCTTCACCAAGTGGTGTTTCCGTAACCAGAATGCAGCTATTAGTTTGATTGTTACCGTCGTTTCGGTCCAGCTTATCAAGTTTTCAGGCGCACCAAACATAGAGACTTACTACTTTCTTTGTACGTTTGCACTTGCTGTGCTGACTTTCATTTATCTCGATACAATATTTAGTGGTTTTGTCGGTGCAGTTTCGTTGTTATACCTATCCAATAACTTGGATATTACAACGTACAATCAAAGTCGCCTGACGCTGGAAGCGCTTTGTGTCATAGGTATTTTACTTTGCGGCAAGGTCGGTCCAGATCGTGGTGTATTTTTGTCTGCGTGGTTCTTGCGACTATTGCAGTCACTGCGTATACGAACTGGTGGGTTGTCCCCGCACTGGTTGACTTCGCGCTTTTCATCGGTGCCATCGCAGTCGGATACATTAGAGCGAGACGAAAGCGCAACTAGATTTAACCGCGATGCACGATGGTAGCGCGCGCCCAGCTCGTTTGATCTTCCGCGTGCTCTAGGCGTTTCCAGCTCCGGTTTTGATTGCGGTCCCGGAGATCTTCTTCCCTCCAGTACATGGCCAGCCTACAGGCCAGCGCCCATACTCCGCGAACCTTTGCCCGCTTGCGCTCAAATCTCATTATCATAAAGAGGTCGTAGAGTTGAGCTCCACGTATTGCCCGGCGATTGTTGAAGGACTTCATACAGGAGTTACAGCAGAAATCCTGCGTCACTCTTTTGCGGGTGTAGGGCGAGGAACACTCTGCGCAGGCATGTTGGGTGGTGATTGTCATGGTATCGTTCCTTTGGCTTGCCAGTAACCTTGTAACTAGTCACTGGCAAGTTTCTATCACGATATATGTTTATTGGTCAAGACCTTTTTACAGCCAACCTTGATCTTCAAGATACGCTTGCACTTCCTCGTAGTTCTCTGAGATTGCCTCACCGATTTCGGTTATTCGGTAGCGCTCGTCGGCCTCCTCACGTTTCCGCGCGTTCATTAGATCCATATCAACAAGCTCCTCAATTCTAGTTGTAATGAGGTCAGATATGTAATCAGGATCTAGCGCGTCCAGCTCCCATGACTTCGATCCGTAGTTTGCCAGATAAGCTCCATGCCTGCTGTCTGTTTCCTTAGCTGGATTTGGTGGCGGGCGCTGCTCTCGAACCTGATCCATGTTAAGGGCCATTCTTTCGACGGTAACGGCAGACGGTGAGAACATATCCAGCCTATCGTTGTTATCCCTCGTCATGTCGATCCCGGAAGGGTCGTGGTCTCCAAGATGGAGAAGATAACACGATTTGCCAAGGCTTAGCTGTTCATAAAAACGCCTTCCCGCCTTGTACTGCTCGGATTGAGATGTGTAGCCACGGCACGAGAAATAGTTGACGCGCCATTTTCTGCACGGTTTGCTAATCACTCCGGCCAATGCTTCCTTTTCCACCCAGACTTCTACGTAATTTTTCTGCCCAGTCCACCATTCCTTGGAATAGTCTGAACCAATACTCCGCATGTATTCGTCCGGGTTTTCAAAACCACAATCACCACCTGCCAGATTTCTGGTTCTGTCCTCCAAAGCCTTCCAGTCTGTGAGCCCGGCCAATCGCGCGTCTGACATAAGCTTGACCAGACGTTTGTAATTGCGCTGCTCGTTTTTCATCATGCCTCGGGCTACAAATTGATAATAGAGTTGCCTAACCGTGAGACTAAAACCCTTTCCAAGATACTCATCAATGATGGAGTTGGCTTCGTTGATGGTGGCCACGCTCTTGGCGTTGAACCTCTTGTTAATAAATTGCTCTTTCATAATATTCTCCGGCTTGCGAAAACGAGCCAGCCTCTCGGCCAGCTCGTTGTTAAAATTCGAGGTTACTCAGATCCTTCTGGGTCTCCCTCCTCTCCATCATCGGCCCCTGCGGCGTCGCCAAGCATGGCGTTAGCCTCACTGACTGGAAACCGCTTATTGAGGCTCTGCGCGCGGATATTTGGCTCGTGGGACATGGCCAATAACTCAGCTATGATCTCCGGCTTTGGTTCGTCGGAACTTTCCAGCTCAAGTATTTTTTCCGCGACCGAGATCTGCCGTCTCAAATCATCTTTGGGTACTGGAATGAAACCCAAGAACTGGATAGCGTATCCAGAAACGGTTTTGGTTGCCTCCGCTTGAGCGAGAGGTAGAGTTGCTTTTGATGCCATGACTATTTGTCTCCTTTGGCTTGGTGTTGTGGACGGCGATTAAAATTCGTCGTCCGGGTTGATTTGATCGCCGTCGTCTTCGATGATTTCACCATCGATAACGTCATCGTCTTCGATGATTTCGGCTTCTTCTATCTCCTCCTCTGGCGGTGTCTCCGCTTCCTTGAGTTTCTTTGCGGCCGATTTTTTCTTGCGAGGAGCAATGTGTTTAGGGGGCTCTGGAACCTCCTCGAACGATCCATCCTTTGTTTGCTCAAAATCATACAAGACGTTCTCACGCTCAAGAACGTGGCCAAGATCTGCGTCGATAGGCAATCGCTTGGAATGCCTTTTGATAACGGTCTTCTTGCCCATCTCGGCGTAGTCAGTCGCCCACGGTCCTTTGGCAATATTCTTCTGCTTATCGTAGGTCTTGGACCTGCGCATAATCCCATCGACTTCTTCGCGCGTCATTAGCTCGTGGTGCATGGTGCCATCCGCAAGCTTTACGCTGGAGTAGAAGGCTACAATGTCGCCACGATCACCAAAGATAACCGGATGGTGTCTTATGGAAGGATTGTCTCCTGCGTGGTAGTCGAAGCGGTCTTGATCAATCTCTGCCGCATATACTGCGCCAACCTGCCAAGCGCGGATCTGACCGCTGGATCGGACGCGCTTGATAACACCGGCAACCATAGGAATGTAGGTGCAGACTTTCTTTTTCTTCCACTCGTTACCGACTTTGTAACTCTGATTGTAAACAACCAGCGCAGCCTCTCTGCCATCGATCACAAGGCCATCTGCCGCAGCCTTTTGGCACTCCAGAAAGACACTGGTATGACTGGCCTCTGCAATGTCCGGGTTTTGCAGTACGGCATTCTTGACGATTTGGATGAACTTATTCGGGTCTATGCCGGGCATCAACGTGCTGGCTATTTTGTCCTTTTGTTCATCAAACATTTCAACCAATTTCTGAGATCTTGGTTGCTTAGCGACTGCTGTTTTATTCGTCATCGTAGGTCATCTCCAATTCAGGTTTAGTCAGTTTGTAATGGTACCGACGCAGGCCAATGGGCTGGATCTCGGTCGGATACGAAGGCCACTCATCATTCTTGAATGCCTCTGCGTATTTCTTCAACGCAGCACGATAGACGGCGTATCCTTCAAGAGCGGTGTTGCGGTCCATTTCATACATGGCCACAGTTGGTGGATCACCCTTCTCGAATACGATGAAAAAGAATGTTTCGATCTCTAGCCCTGCACCCTGACGCCAAACGTCCCGGTACATGGTGTCCTGCATATGATAACCAAATTTACCAATTGAGTTATCAAACTCGTTCGGGCTGGCTGAGGCCATGTTCTTGATATCAAGACCGATATTGAGCTCAGTGCTGAGGAAGTCACCGCGACACTTGATACCGATATCAAACTCCTCATCCATCGCGTAGCAGGACTGTTCGATGAGGTGTTCGCTGTTGCGTAGCGTGCGAAGTTCGGAGAGCGTGTCAGCCAGATCCCGGATAACCAGAACGCTGTCATAATCCTTTTCAATGAGTAGAGTGGTGTTGTTGAACTCAGCAAAATCCATAGCTTCCTTCCACTGATTACCACGGCGCGTTTCCGGCCCTCTGGTGATGACACTCTCCAGCAGTTCAGGCTCCAAGATGGCGGTGTGCGCAGCGGTGCCAAAGTCAAATGCGTGACTTGGTTTGTACGGCTCGTACTTCGCGTGAAATGGCGTTTTGTTCCACAGTTTCCAAAGCTTGGATTTGGATACGGCTGTATCGTCACTATGGTATTCATCGTTTGTTTGATCCACAAAGGGCATTGGCTTGCTCCGGTTTAACTACTTGTCAATATTGCTTGCTTCGACACCAATAAGGGTGTATTGACTAGTTGTCAAGACAACGGAGAAATTAGATGATGGACGTAGACGAACTAGGTAAATTGTTTGGAGGGAAGGTGGTTCTGGCTTCATACCTGAACCTGAGCCCCTCGGCTCTTAGCCAGTGGAAGGACAGGCGCGGAGGAACTGTGCCGCAGGATCATATTTCCACAATTATGCTGGGCGCTCGTGATATTATCGACAAGGGTACTTGGGATAAAGCCAAATACGAAACTCCAGAGGAGTGGCTGGAGAAGGTGAGATCTTGCCTAGATATCCCAGTATGCCCAAAGTGTGGCCACCCTCTGGAGGGGTAAATGAAGCTCAAGCCAAGGCCATACCAAGCGCGCGTCTTGGATGACACCAGAGCCGCGCTCAGGCGCGTAAAGCGTGTCCTCATTCAGCTACCGACAGGAGGTGGAAAAACCGTAATTGCCGCCCTGATAGCTGATGGAGTTGTGAAGCGTGGAAACTCTCTATCGTTTCTGTGTCATCGCGATTTTCTGGTAGATCAAACAAGCAAAACGTTTCTCAGCAATGACATTGAACACAGCTTTGTCGCCGCTGGTCGCTGGCATAATCGGTTCGCGCCTGTGACCGTATGCATGATCCCAACCCTCACTAATAGGCTGTCCAAGGTACAGGCTCCAAAGGTCGCAATCTGGGATGAGTGCCATCACATAGGCGCTAAGACATGGGCGCGGATTATGACGGCGTGGCCAGATACCATCCACATAGGACTGACAGCAACACCAGTCCGGTTGGATGGTAAAGGTCTTGATGATTATTTTGACGAGATGGTCATAGGGCCAACAATCCGAGAGTTGATTGAGGAGGGGTCGCTTGCGGACTACCGCGCGTTTGCACCATCTGCTCCAGATCTCACTGGCGTCTCCACAAGGCGCGGTGACTACGTGAAAGGAGAGATTGATGAGGTCATGGATAGATCTGTCTTGATCGGTGATATGGTTGGGCACTACAAGAAAATAGCACCGGGCAGTTTGGCGGTGTATTTCTGCTCATCCGTCAAGCATAGCCAACACGTCGCTGCATCATTCTGCGAGAGCGGCATACCGGCACTGCACCTCGACGGCAACAGCTCGACAGCAGAGCGAATGGATGCAGCTCAACGATTTGCTCGCAGAGAAAAGCTGGTCTTGACCAATGTTGATTTGTTTGGAGAAGGATACGACCTCGCAGCTCAGGCTCAAATGGAAGTGACGATTGAGACGGTTGGACTTGCCCGGCCAACACAGTCTCTTGGCCTTTATATGCAGCAGGTTGGACGCTCACTGAGGCCAAAACCGCATCCGGCCATCATCTTGGACCACGCAGGGAACATCTCTCGCCACGGGCTAGTTGATGATGAAAGAGAATGGTCATTGCGGGGGGTGGAGAAGGATGGCTCTGGCGGGTCTACGGTTAAACAATGTGAGAATTGTTTTGCCATGTATCCGATAAGCGCCAAACTGTGCCCGGAGTGCGGTGTAGAAAAGGCTCCTGCGGATGGTGGGGGCCGCGAGGTTGAGCAAGAGGACGGAGATCTGGAGGAGATCGACGTGAAGGAACGTCGCAAGATCAAAAAGCAGGAGGAGTGGGGAGCTCGAACGGTTGATGATCTGGTACGAATAGCAAAGCAACGCGGATACAAGAGCCCTGAGCAATGGGCGGCACACATATGGACGGCACGAGAGCGGGCCATCAACAAGAGATTGGCCGGACAGATGGACTTCCTAAGATGATGGATACTCGATTAATTGAGCGGGCAGAATATTGCACAAGTCCAGATAAGAACAGCAATGGCTGGTTTGTCGATTACTGGAACGCTTACACATATGATGGTCAATTTCTAAGATTTGGCCGCAAATACCATGCAACGGAGATTGATGCAGATGACTGGAAAACCCACCGCGAACGAAATTACAGACAGTATCTTGCTCGCAAGCACTAAACGAGGAGCGCGATTATTCCGCCAAAACACCGGCATGGGCTGGGTAGGTAAGATTTTGGGTAAAACCAAGACGGCAATTACTCTTGGCAATCCGCGACCGCTACACGCTGGGTTATGCAAGGGCTCCAGCGATATCATCGGCATCACTCCCATTGTTGTCACTCAGGAGATGGTGGGAAAGACTGTCGGCCTGTTTACCGCAAGAGAGGTCAAGGCCGGGAATGACCAGCTCACGACAGAGCAGAGGAAATTTCTTGAGATGGTGAATAAGCTTGGCGGCATCGGCATGGTCGATAGATCGCTTGATGCCTAAAAGGTTGGGGCTCGCAGCGCCTAGTGGTAAGCGCCAACGAGCCCCGGTTTTGCGCAAGCCAAAGCGCAACTGTTGTCTACTATTCCTGTGACACCGCGTCAACTTCTGGTTTCAGGTATACAACTCGTCCATGACTGACGGTTTTAGTCCAGCCCTTAGAATGCAGGTGATCCCCAATCCTCTTGGCTGTGAGGTTGCTTCGACGCTCTTTTGGTATCTCAAGGTGGGCCATTACGTTATGCAGCGTGACGCGGTTCTGTGTGTCCGCAAAGTCGTTGATCATTTGAGCCCAAGGGTCCACTTCATAACGGTCCAACTGAGCTTCGTGTGCTGCCTTTTGATCCTCGCCTTCCAGCCACCAAATCTCGCCATCCTTATATCGCTTCACTGCCTCTGCCCATAGCTGGATTGCATCAGATTTAATGGCATCCAAATCTATACCGTCACACTTAACTGGCCAGAACCGGCGCGCGCCCGTGGCATCCTTGAGGTAGCCGGTTCCTGATGGGTTGACAGTCCCGGCGAATACGCAAGATCTTGGAAACTTCTCAATGATCTTGCCGTAAGGCCTGCGAAACCTGTCATCCATACGAGATACCCATGCCTTGATCTGGGATATCTCCGCTCGCCTGAACGCGTCCAGCTCCGCAATCTCCACGATGAAAGATCCTTGCAACTGAAGCGCTGCATCTTTTGAGTTTGGGTCATCGATCTGATCGGTGAATAGATCTGGAGCAACAGCATCAGACAGAACCTTAAGCGCTGTGGATTTTTTGATGCCTTGGTTCCCCTCAAGAATTATCATTGTGTCCATCTTGCAGCCCGGCTTGAAGGCTCGCGCCACAGCTCCAATCATCCATTTGCCGCCAAACGCCATATTCGCCCGCGTCTGTTCGGAGCCAAAATAATAGGTCAGCATACAGGGAATGTTACCGTTGTTGGTTTGGCCACCAAACAGACGTGGCACGCCATCCCAAGATAGGCTTTCGAGCTTCTCTGTTACAGGGTTGAATGCATTGGCTTTGGCTACAACCATAATCATACTGCCAACATCATTCCGCTTCGGAGATAGACCTGTATATTCCAACCATGCTGTGGCGCTAGAGATATCGTTATCGGTAATCATTCGAGGAACCCATTTCCCAGTATGTTCGCTTTGATCCCAGACTGGCTTGCGCATCACATAAACCTCTGTTGCAAATTCGTTCCATGCGAAAAGGCCACTAAACCTGTTATCGTATGTCATAATCAGGTTGATGTTTTGAAGGCTGGTTCCTCTTATCCCGTCTCCGTCTGCTTTGAAGATGAGGTGATTTCTCCAGTTTTCCCCGTCAATTTCGAAGTGTCTCTTTGAGGGTGCTGGTGGTTCATCTGATTGAGGGTTTGACTGGTGCTCAATGACATTGTTCTCGGGTACTGGGTCTGCCTTGCGGAGTTTGTCAGCCTTCCAAGCCTCAAATTTGTCCCGGCTCCAGTGTCTGATCCTGTCGCGAATGATGAGGGATACGCCATCGGTACCAAGCCCCTCTTTCTCCGCGTCAGCAATATCCCAACCCTTCTCCCTACTGTCTGGGGTAATGTGGACTATCTTAATCCGCTTGACGTTGGCTGCGTATAGGCGCTCCACAAGGCCGGGAACCCACTTAATAGGCCTAATTGGTTCTCCGTCTTTATCTCGCTTAACGTCGCCCATTACAGTGGACCAGCCGGGCTTGTCGTTATCTGGCCATATCAGGATGGATCGACCTGCTAGGGATTTCCAGTGGACTTTGGCAATGGCCTTTCCACCACCCATCCAAGATACCGAGACGATCTTTTTTTCTGCGAGTAATCGTTCTCCAGCGTCGGCGCACTTCTCACCCTCAACAAGAAGGACTTGGTGGTCTGGATTTTTGTGAAGTCGGTCAAGACCATATAACGGTCTGGGTTCGGGATAACTGCCATGGCTCCATCCTGTAAATTTTGCATCGTGGTTCTTCATCCACCATACACCCGGCGTTATTTTCTTGTCATCAAATTCGACGCGCAGGACGTAACCCAGTAGAAGGCCTTTTCGATCCTTATAAGGAAACACCATTGACGGTGTATATTGAACCACCTTCGGTTTGCCCGTTTCAGAATTAACTCGTTTTGGGTTAAGTATAGGCGGTGTTTTCTCGTTCGGTTTAATTGGCGACTGGTCTTCTGGGGGGCGACGGAAATCATATCCAGCGTATGGATCTACAATCTCTTTGTATGAAAGTGGCTTGGCGGTCGCTACTGTTTCGCCTGTGATAATTTCGACCGCACCCTTAAAGTCCGTGCCATACAGCTCCTGCGCGTAGTCGATCACATCTCCAGACGCGCCGCAGCCAAAGCAATGGTACTTGTAGATTGCCGATTGGTTGGATGGAAATATATGAAAGCTTGAAGTCTTCTCACCATGGAACGGACAACACGCCCAAAACTCATTTCCTGATGCCCGAAGTTTTATCCCGGAACTTGATACAAAGTCGGGCAGCGGGTACTTATCTCGGATGCCGTCAATGTCAAATTTATCATTGCTCATTATGCTGCGTTTCTGGCTTGCGTATTAACTGTTTGGATCAAAATTCGTCTTGAGAAGATTGGCTCATCCTCTCTAATGTTTCCCTCCCTTCCTTCGTCAATTTAGCTCGCAGTGTCTGGCAACGTTCATTGCCAACGCTGGATCGCGAGCGAGCAAGGGTAGCCATCCCCTTCCGTTCCATCAAGAGCAATATTCTGAATATTCTCAACTCCGGCTTATCACGGATAAGCTCTCGCGGATCGATTGACAAGATCCTTTCCACTACATTGCGAGACATTGGAATACGCCATCGCTCGGTCTGGTCTCTCGGCACGTACAATCCGCTACCAAGGCCGGAGATCCTCGCGTGATTGATTTGGGCTTGCTTCACCAGATAGCGACTAGTCACAAACCCTTCACTCCATACCGTCGCGTCTCGGCCCGTGATAGGCCACCCATGCTTACGGAAAACCTCAACGAGCTGTGCTTGCCGCTCTGACCTGCATCGCTTTGAAACGAATGTTCCATCTTCAAGGGTGTATTGTGGGTATCTCCAGTACCCAACACCGGGGATATAATGGATGCCAACTTTCTTAAGGTGAAACTTCATATTCGAGAATGGAATGGCAGCTCTCTGGAGGCCAACAAGGCTAACAATCTCATCTGCCTCAAGTGGTACAGTCTGGCTGGCCATGATGTCTTGGGCTCTCTTGGTGAAATCATCGTAGCCGGTGACGACAGGATCGAATGGGGTTCCCTCCACGTCCGGGAGTTTCACTGTGCCGGACAGGAGGACAAGGCCGCGCGCCTGTAGAGCATTGGCCATACCGTGCTTGTCCATATCCCAGATCTCGCCAAACCCCTCTCTCTCAGCGTCCATTAATAGTTTCTCCAATTCAATGGGCTGGCTGTCGAGCTCCCGGAACCTGTCGGCCATAAAATCGTAGATCACGTTATGCTTGGTCATATTTTCGCCTGTACACCCTTCAAAAAATTCACGATATAATCTCGACCCTCAACAGCCAGCAACTCAGTCACCTGAACCGCGCTGAATTGCACACTGGTATTCTTGAGCAACAGCCGCAGCTCACCGTCGAGCTGGTCGAAGGCAATCATCTCTGCCTCCTGCGTGCCAGCGTTGAATGAGTTGCGAGATCCGCCATTGTAGTTGGTCGTTGTCATTCAACCCTCATGGGCATCACAATGCGGATAGTGTTGTCGTCACCATCATCAAAGCGACATGGAGAACCAATGTCCTCCTGCCTGATTGTCAAGGTACTGCCGGTGCAGGCCTTGATTGTGTTCAACAGGTATTTCGAGTTGAAACCAATCTTGTATGTTTGCTTGGGCTCAACGTTGTTGGCGGTTATCCTCAAACTACGCCGGACTGATCCCATATCAATACTCTCCACCGATACTTCGGTATCGCCATAACTGTTAGTCTCGATTTTCACGGATCGCCCGTATCTGGTTTGGCGATTGAGGGATTTATTGAATAACATAGCTGCCTCAGCGGCCTCCAACCAAGCCTCGCGATTTGTAGTCAGTGATGTAGCAGAGGGTCCATAATCGGGTATCACGCGGTTCGTGTTCGGGTACTGGGCATCAATCAACCTGTACAGCAACCTGACACCAAGACCACTCACCTTTATATACTCAGGCCTTGCAATCGTTGACCCGGCCTTGTCTTTTTCTTCCAAGTAGTGGGTCCTGACTTTAATTGCCGTCGGCATGACTGCGGATAAAACCTTGCACGCTTTGGTTGGCATGATAGCACTCACTCTGACTGGGTGAAGACCATCCTCTTTCTCAATAATTCTGCGAGTGAGACGATGACCATCCGTGCTCTCCATGTAGCTGCTCTTTTTATCGCGCAACCAGTGAATACCGTTGAGATAATACCGTGTTTCCTCTGTGGAAACGGTGTCCAGTACGTCTCTTAAATGGCTAATAAACTCGCCATTGTCGAAGCTTTCATCTCTGTAGAGCCACGGCCTATCCAGATCGGCTTCCGGGAAATCAGAGGGAGGTAACGCTGGTAAAATACATTTCACGCCGGGCGCTGAGAGAACTAGCTGCAAGTCATTGGTAGACTGGATCATAACGGCGTCTGTTTTCATCGATGTAATGACAGCCAGCAATGGCGCAAGATTTGTGCATACATCAAACGTATCGCTGTCCCCATCTCCGATAGATAGGTCGCAATCCGTCTCCAGATACATATTCAAATCGGTGCAGGTGATTAATAGACGACCTTTTTTCAGTTTCAGTCGAACGCAAAATAATATCGGTATCGTGTTGGCTTTTTCGATGACGTGTGTGTGAGGCTTGAGCGCCTCGCGCAATACGTTGGCTTGAGCTGTTATTTGCATTCCAAATTCTCCTCTGCGATTTTTATCATGCCGCGAATTGATGGGTGCGGTGTCACCAGTAGGCCTGTCTTAATGAACGTCTGGTGAGGATGGAGATTGTGGCCAACAAGATACATGATCAATCTCTTAGCCACGCTCTCATCAAACTTCCCTCGAAACCCATTGCACCATGCGCAGGCCGCTGCGCCGTTTTCCTCACTAACTTCCCCGCCTTTCGATACGGGCTTAAGGTGTTCGTATGTGACTACACGCCATGCTGCGGCCAGCCTGCGTGTCTTCTCGGTTGTGGAAACCCTCGACAGTACGTTGTTGGCTTCCTGCAAGTCTTTCGCCATCCGTTGTTCGCAATAGTAGCATTTCCATTTCTGCTCTCGTGCCAACTCACGGGTTAGGCGCGCCCTGCGAGAACGCTGTTTACCCATCCTCTCCTTCCAGTTTGGTTGTTTCTAAAAATTCCAAAAGCATACGGGCCAGTTTCATCTTTTCATCCCCATCCGGGGCTAGACGATATCCCCAATGAATAAAACAAAGAGCGAAATACCACCTCCAACTCTCCATCAAATCAGATCCTTTTCTCTGGCCAGCCACTCTGGCATAGTGATGAATTTTCTTTGAGGGTGATCGCTGTCACTCATCTCAATTTGAGACAGCGGCAACCACGCCTTAACAGTCCATGACATATCGGTAACCAATACAGCTTTCCCTGTATTGATTTTAATATGGCACTCAACTTCGATAGTGTCAGTCACAGCAGATCCTTACCGTCATCGTGCCAGATTACCTCTGATACGGTTTCCGGGATCTTGCGGGGTTCTCGCTGTACTGACACAGGATTACGCCCCTCTGTCTTCCATCGCATACGCGCAGAGCGGAGTTTTTTCAGTGTTGATGCTGCTATTGGCAGGATGGGAGAAAGATCCGGTCCCTGCGCACAAATATCCATAGCCTGCGCCTCGTGGTACAGTGCAGCATCCTCTTGATCGTTAGTGTGACCAAGGCCACCTTTCCGCCACAGCAAACGTTTTTCGACGTTGTAGATATAATACATTTCACGCTGGTTCTCTGGGAGAGCCTCAGCAGCAGAAAACGGATCTTCGTGGAGTGATGACAGCGTGGCCAGTTCGCGCATGAACTGCTGAACAACGTTCGGTTTCCTGCGCACCTCATAACCGAGATCTAATATCAATGTTTCAAATTCTTTACGCGCGTAGGCTGCGTGCCACTCTTGCTCGTGACCAACCGCGTAGTAACCTACTGCGGCACTTCCGAAAATGTGTGGAAAGGAATAGTTAATTTTATTGTAGAAATTTTTTGCGTCATTAGTCATTGTCGTTTTCCTTTGGCTTGCTAACAGGTCTTTATATGGAGTTCAGGGTTTCGTCAAATTCGATCATTCCAGCGTTCCCACGCCTCACCCGCACTTTTTTCCTGCGGGCCTTGCGCAGAGCAGTTACCACACAAAACAAAGTGCCAGACGCAGGAGATGGATTTCTCAGACGAGAGCGTTAGATCTTTTTCATCACACCCACAGAATGGGCATGGTTGAGTTATGATCGCCATCATCTCGCCTCCCGCTGCTTGCGCTGCTCTTGGCTCAACAAGAACCTCGGCACGTAGTCCGGCACGCGGTCATCATCCACGTCCACGCGACTGGCAACCGTCTTCCACTCCTCTGGCACGCGCTGGTTCCCTGCTGGTGTGAATTTTCCCTGACAGATCCCGTTGAGAAACTCCACCATCTCCTCCCGGTTTGAGATTGAGATCTTAAGGCAATCCTTGGGTTTCATCCCAAGCCCCTTGCGGTGGGTGTCTGCGTCGTTCTTCATTTCGAAAAACTGGCTTCCTGCGCTGTAGAATATCACGGCTTGCGTTCTCCTGTTATCGTAAGATCTGATGGACAATGTTGATCAATATTTCTTTAAGGTCATCAACATTGTCTGCCTTTTTAATTGTTTCGATATACGCCTCCCGGCGCGGCGCTCGCACTCCTGCTGGCCTTGGTGTGGCATGTACCGGGTTCGCTTGGGTCCGTATCCGGTCCCTAGTGGGTGCCGTCTATGGAACGCGATATTCCATCGCTTGCGCTCAATCATCCGGTGAAGGTGCGCCTCAGCGCTAATTCGTTTTTTCATTGTCATACACTCCTTGTAGGTTCAAGAGGCCAATCTTGCGGCTCTGTATCGCTCATTCGTTGGACAAGTCGGTCGAGTTGCCAC
Source organism: uncultured Paraglaciecola sp. (assembly GCF_937123705.1). Classification (GTDB taxonomy): domain Bacteria; phylum Pseudomonadota; class Gammaproteobacteria; order Enterobacterales; family Alteromonadaceae; genus Paraglaciecola. The sequence continues at coordinate 47,197 of NZ_CAKZKO010000122.1, forward strand.
TGCTCTTCAGCATCCCTAGCAGCATCCCTAGCAGCAGCCCAAGCAGCATCCCTAGCAGCAGCCCAAGCAGCATCCCTAGCAGCATCCCAAGCAGCAGCCCAAGCAGCATCCTTAGCAGCAGCCCAAGCAGCATCCTTAGCAGCAGCCCAAGCAGCATCCCTAGCAGCAGCCCAAGCAGCATCCCTAGCAGCATCCCAAGCAGCATCCCTAGCAGCATCCCAAGCAGCAGCCGACACTTCGCCACGCGAATACTGGCGAGCAA
>NZ_CAKZKO010000123.1 GCF_937123705.1 uncultured Paraglaciecola sp.
GAAATAACCACAGTTGTAGCAGATACCGGCGATATAGAAGCCATTAAAAAATATCAACCAGTCGATGCCACAACTAACCCTTCATTATTACTTAAAGCCGCAGAAATGCCGCAATACCAATCACATCTTGAAGACGCAGTAGCATGGGCTAAACAACAATCTAACGATGTTGAACAGCAAATTATTGATGCTGGCGACAAGTTATCTGTGACTATTGGTACCGATATTGTCAATATCATTCCAGGACGGATCTCTACCGAAGTGGATGCTCGTTTGTCTTTTGATGCTGCTGCTAGCATCGAAAAAGCCCACAAGTTGATCGGCCTTTACCAAGCAGCAGGTATCGACAAAAGTCGTATTTTGATTAAGTTGGCGTCTACTTGGGAAGGGATCCGCGCTGCTGAAGTGCTTGAAAAAGAAGGTATTAACTGCAACCTAACTTTGTTATTTGGATTTGCTCAAGCACAAGCCTGTGCCGAAGCCGGTGCATTTCTAATTTCTCCTTTTGTTGGCCGAATTTTGGATTGGTTTAAAAAGAGTACCGGTAAAACAGATTACACATCTGCCGATGATCCTGGGGTGTTATCTGTAACCAAAAGTTATAACTACTACAAAGACCACGGCTACAACACAGTAGTGATGGGTGCGAGCTTCCGAAATACCGGAGAAATCACCGAATTAGCTGGATGTGACCGATTAACAATAGGCCCGGGATTATTAGAAGAATTATCACAAACAGACGCACCTTTACCGGTTAAGCTAAAAGATAATGGCGCGACTAAAACGCCTGGTGCGCCATTAACTGAAACTCAATTTCGTTGGGAAATGAACCAAGATGCAATGGCTACCGAAAAACTGTCAGAAGGCATCCGTAATTTTGCCATCGACCAAGTAAAACTTGAAACTATGTTAAGAAGTTACCTATAAGTTTAAAGGTTTTAAGCATAAAAGCGTCTAGTTTGACGCTTTTTGTGTTTTAAATCATAGTGATACATTTCGTTTTTTAGCAAATATTGAGAAGAATTATGACCGCACTGACTGCAACTCCATCTTGGCAAGCGCTTCAATCACTCGCCTCAACGATAAAAAACCAACACATGCGTGATTGGTTTGCGGCAGATCCAAAACGTGCTGAAAACTTGACTCAATCGGCTTGTGGTATCGAATTAGACTTTTCAAAAAACCTAATCACCGACGAGGTTATGCAAGCTTTGCATGCGCTCGCCAATGAGTGTTTAGTAAATGAAAAACGACAAGCCATGTTTGCAGGCGAAATAATCAATCACACCGAGAATCGTGCTGTTTTACATACCGCGCTTCGAAATTTTTCTGGCAATCCTGTGTTAGTGGACGGTGTTGACGTAATGCCCGAAGTCTTAGATTGCCAACAAAAAATTCAAGACTTTGTGGCTAGCATCCACAATGGTGAGCGTAAAGGTTATACCAATAAGCCACTCAAACAGATTGTTGCGATTGGTATTGGGGGATCTTTTCTTGGTCCTAAAATCATGTCTGAAGCGCTAAAACCCTATTGGTTTGCAGGGGTTAAAGTGCATTATGTCGCCAATGTTGATGGTTGCCATATTCAAGACGTATTGGCCTCTTTAGATCATCAAGAAACCTTAGTGGTAATGTCTTCTAAATCGTTCACTACCCAAGAAACACTGCAAAATACCCTAACCGCCAAATCATGGTTTTTAAATGCAGGCGGTACTCAGCAAGATATAGCCAAACACTTTATTGCCGTTTCATCGAATATTAAAGCAGCCACAGAGTTCGGCATGGCAGTAGAGAATATTTTCCCAATGTGGGATTGGGTAGGTGGACGTTATTCACTTTGGTCAGCCATTGGTTTACCTATTGCACTGACAATAGGTTACGACAATTATCGGGCCTTATTACAAGGTGCATTTGAAATGGACCAGCATTTTCAACAAGCGCCTATGGAACAAAACTTACCGATGATTTTAGCCTTACTCGGAGTTTGGTACGTTAACTTTTTTGATGCCCAAAGCCATGTGTTATTACCCTATTATCATTACTTACGTGGTTTTCCAGCCTATGTGCAACAATTGGATATGGAAAGTAACGGTAAAAGAATTGCCGGTTCACATACCCAAGTAGATTATGCAACCGGCCCTGTTATTTGGGGTAGTGAAGGCACTAATGGTCAACATTCATTCCACCAGCTTATTCATCAAGGCACTAGTTTAATACCCGCTGATTTTATGTTGCCTTTAAACGTGGTAAATAAAGATAAAACTCATCACGCGATGTTAG
>NZ_CAKZKO010000124.1 GCF_937123705.1 uncultured Paraglaciecola sp.
ACGGCGTCCATACTCAAGGCACGAATGGCATTGGCAAGCTCTGTACGTGATGTCATGAAATGACTCTCCGGCTATTACGGTTTTAAAATTAAGTACGATGCTAGTTTCTAAGACTAGCATTCAGCGCCTAAACTGCTGATTTTGTAGTTTCTGTCATCATAACCGATACACAGAAGCATCAGACGGATAAAAAAGGCGCGCTATTGTCGCTTAATTGCACTGTTTGGGCAATAAAAAAGCCCGACGGGATGAACCTGCCGGGCTTTAAGTCACGCCATCAAATAATATTAACTCATACGACGTTGTAATCTTATCCCTGTAATGAGCATAAGTATTAGAATAAATAAGTAATTGAGAGCACCTGCGCTTTCTTCGATGTCTGTAGTTTCCTTATCAGAATAGTCATAACCCTCTTCATCCTCGCTAACCAACATACCTTCTTCATTAGATGAGACTTGGCCTTCTGGGCTAAGATCAAATTTCTTTTCTACCATAACGCCATCATCATCAGTCGCCTTAAGAGTAACCTGAAAAGTTGACTTTAACACCTGATAACCTTCCAAAGTTGCCGTCCCATCTCCATTATCATAAAGATTTAAGAAACCTGGAATTTCGGTTGCAGAGATCACTACCGGAGCCTTGTACCCACTGCCTAGCTCAATATCCAACCTGACGTATTCATCAACACCTACGTTCAATGCAGTCGCTGTTAAAAATGTGAATCCTCCTACTGCATTTGGCTTCGCCCCAGCGTTCACTACAGGACTTGCCAAAGTAAGCTGATAATATGCACTACCGACCTCAATAGCCAATGGTGCTAATCCAGCTAATGAGCTTATCGTATCTGTATTGGGGTTAGCTCTACTCGTCAGCGTTCGAGATATTACGTTATAGCCTTCACTATAAAACTGGCCTCCACCAAACTGGAAATCTGCACTGCTTTGAGAACCAGAAGTAATATTTTGAGTAATAATAGTATGCTGCAGATTAATATCGACACCACTACCACCACCACTCCAAGAATAAAGCCCGCCATTAAAACTACGGCCTTCATTGTTGTAAACTGTCACATAAGAAAGATCTATATCAACCCTACTCATACTCGTAAATAACGCCCCACCAATACCGCTTCTGGCATAATTGTCACCGATGGTTGTAAAGCTCATCGTTAACGGGCCGCCGTCATACCACATTGCCCCGCCATACTGGCCTGCTCTATTGCTAACAAGTGCACTATGACTGATGACAGTTGCATCGTCGCCAGACGTCACTTCTACAGCGCCGGCTCCGACATTCGAAGTACAGCAGCCCGATGTTCTTGTACCTTCATTATCAATGAACAACGCCCTGTCGATTGTTAAAGGACCATCAATCTGAGCCAAGCCACCACCAGAAGAGGCAATATTCCCTTCTAATCTCATATCTTTAATAGTAAGAGCTTCACGACTGCGAATTGCTGCGCCAGGTGTTGTCGTTCTGGCATTCTGTAGTGTCATTCTTTCGAGTGTCACAGTCGAAAATTGAGCATTATCGCTATCATCTACGCTGAAAATTCTAGATACGTCTTGACCATCTATAATCGTTTGGCCAATACCCTGCCCTGTAATCCGAACGGCATCGCTTAATACTATTTCCCCTAAAGCAAGACTGAACGTTCCAGCAGGAATCTGAATTACGTCAGAACCACTACCCATAGCACAACCGTCAACGGCTGAATCGTCATTAGCAGATTGAACGGCCTCTCTCAATGAGCAGTTGCCATTATTAGTTATCTCGTCTCCAACCGAGTTAACTGAAATTAAAGCCGCGTTAGCAGATGTAAAAATCCCCAATCCCAAACATATAGAAATACTGGCTAAAAAACTTTTATTCCTTGACATTAAATCTCCCTGACACCCAATCAGATAAACAAAATCCGATAGCGTCCTAATTCTTCAAATAAAATTAAAAACCATTTTTCTCATAACAATACGCATCAAGCACTTGAGGTTAATTATCAGAAAAAAGATCTTATGTAATTAATGATTATATTGATTCTTTAAAAAAGGCCGCATATTGCTATGTGGCCTTCCACCTCTTTTATATCAAACGATATAAATTATGGTGTTGGAGTTACTGGAATCTCTAAGTCAGTTACATCTGGATCAGCAGAGCTGGCCAGAATACTTGCTGAAGAATCCCAAGCACTTGTCAGGTTATTAGCAGGACCAAAAGTATCTGTTGCCGAAACTGCTGCTGTTACGTTTGCAGTAACAACTAAGGTTTTACCATCTGTACTCAAGGTTGCACCAGAAGGCGTACCTGCATCAGCAGGAGTATCTAAAGGATCAATCGTAGCAGTAGATACCTGGAAGCAAGCAGCTACCTCGGCAGCCGTCAGCGTCAGAGTACCCGCTGGAACTGCACAAAGATCACCAAGATCTATACGATGAGTGAAGCTATAAGTCACATCAAAGCTGGTATCAGTTGCCGGCAATGCTGCTGGGGAAATAGCAGACGCCAACTCAAAGTTACCCGTTTTATCTTCAATCACGATTGCGAGCTTATCAACACCGGCTGCATGTGAATTCCAAGAAACACCATTAGCGGCGTCTTTAACAGACGGTGCATACAATACAGATACTACATTTTCACCCACTGGCTTACTTGCTAGCACAGGTGGCGTTGCAGCATCGTCGTCGTTGTCGAATTCACCACGATCGAAGATCGCCAATTTATTCAACGACTGAACTTGACGATTAGCCACACTGATACCACCAGCATAATCAACCGTTAGCAAGTTCAGAGTTACTATCGTTGTATCTTGGTTTGCTTCTGCCATATCAGCGTCAACACTAACCGTATCGGTAGAACCTGTACCATATAAAGAGAATACATCCGTATCTTCTAAAGAGACTGCTTCGTTATAAGTCACTACGATAGAGTCACCGCGGTACTCAGCAGACATTGGGATTGGAGGCATTGCATCTTTAAAGATAACGCGAGCGTTATCAGAGGTTGCTGCAACGTTAGCCGTTTCATCTTGAACCGCACCAGTGAAGTCTAAAACTTTACCGTCATCTGAGTTGGCTAGGGTAATGACATTGTCTACTGCAACGTTTACTAGATCAGCATCATTAACAACCGCATTACCACCTTGATCATTAACGAGTACATCGTTCTGCGCAGTAAAACCTGTCAAAGAAGCCGTGAAGCTAGTTACTGGAATGGTAACACCACCCACTAAAGCAACATCTTCAGAGAAAGCTACACCAACGTTACGAGAGCCCGGCGTCCAAGCAGCCATAGTAGCTTCGTTATAGACAGCAACGCCCCCAGGAATATTGGCGTCAACATCCATTTCCAGCTGGCCATTACTTGCATTAGTCACGTCAGTTTCAAACGCATCCTCCAACGTATCCCAAGTTTCACTGCGCTGCAGGGCCAGACTGTCTGCACCCGCCTGAGGCGTCAATAGAGCAGGGGTTACGTAAAGGTATGGAGTACCAAAAGTAGTATTAGCGATCTGAGATAATTCACCACCGTTACCATAGTCTTGGTTAATTTGTGGCATTCCGCCAGCCGTTAGACCATAACTTCTTTGCAGAACCGTCGTAGGTGAAACCTGATCAGTCAAAGTAATGGAAGCTTCGGCTAACAAAGTTCCCAGAGTAGAAATCGAAGTAACTGTTAATACATCATTAACGTCAACGTTATCTATTAAGATCTCAACCGTTTGACCAGCGTATGCGTCATCAACTTCAATCTGAATCGCATTAGGTTGGCCAGCACCAGCTATCGTTAAGCCAGTCTCAGTGCCAGCAGCAAAACCTACATCACCCGCCAAGTCCTTAGAGATTCCATCTTCATCCTTCAAAGACAGGTTGTACTCTCTGGCGTCAGACAAAGTGAAGTGTACACGTGCACGATCCGTTGTTACCGAAGCTGGTGCATCACCAATACCGGCACCTGTAATAATGCTATCACCCAGCTGCTGCAAGCGTGTTGCTGTCGTTGTTTCAGAATTATTCAACTGCGACAAGTCATCACCAGCACTCGCATTGTCGTTATCGATAAAGTTGCTATTGATTGCCGCTAACAGTTCAAATTCATCATCGCCACGAGGGTCATTATTAATAGGACCGGTAGTTGCAGCACCACTAACATCAACAAAGGCTACTGCGCCAGAGCTAACAACAGGATCTTTGTGAATCTGTAACGCTAGTTCCAGAAAACTATCATCTAGGTCATCAAAATTCGGCAGAGTTCGGCCGAGGTAGTTACCACCAGCGCCTTCATCAAGAGAGTTCATTGCCACATCTTCAAAATCAGCGGTCAGCAGCATGATATTGAATTTAGTACCTGCAGCTAGCGGATTGACGGTAGTGACCGTAAGAGACATACCATCAGCACTTAAAACTGGCGCTTCAATGTCTACCTGCAATGGATAGCCTGATGCAACATCAGTAACCACATACACAGAATTAGCATCTACTTCAGTAGTAATGGCTTCACTGAAGTGAATCACAATTCCCTGAGTACCATCTAGATCATCATTTAATAAAGCACGTGCCGCATTGCTCACAACACCATCTACACTAACAACAAAAGGCTCTTCGCCGTCAACTGAGTGAATTGCTTCTACTGTGATGTCACCAATATTTTGCACAGCAACTTCAGGGGTAGTAGAGAACATGCCATCGTTTGCATCACCGATCACACCATTAGTACTGCCGTCGATATGAGCGTTAGACCAACCTTCAACAATAATATCAAAGTCTGTATCTTCCGGCACAGAAGTCATAGTAAAACGACCTTCAGCATCGGTAGTCGCCATATAAGGCTGAGCGCTATAACCTACATCTTTGCCTGCGTGATCTTGCTGCTGATCATTACCCGCAACTGCGACCAATTCCAAAGCAACAACCGTATCAGCAATGATTTCACCGGTATTCTGATTACGTAAAACACCGGTAACTGTTGCGTTAGTTGCAGGAACAACAGTAATACCCGCACCAACAGCCAGACCTTCACCCAATACAACCACCAATAGACCATCATCTGATGCCAAGGTGTCGTTACCGCCTGAACCATTAAAATGAGACGATGCAACTAGGTTCTGACCAGCTTTAGGTATTACTGTCAAAGTAGCATCTAAGAATCCAGTAGGCGTTTTAACAGAAATTTGTAGAGCATCACCAGCCGCTCCAGGCTGAATAGAAATATCACCATTCTCAGAAGTCGTGGTCTGAGCTAGACCCGTAACAGGGACACCCGCTAACTCATATCCACCCGTGGCATTCGTTGTAGCAACGATACTACCGATGCTGACCGTTGCGCCCGCAATAGGATTACCGTTGGTGTCTTGAACCACACCATAAACGCTAGAGGTTTGTGCTTTCTGTTGAACCACTTCGTGGCGAGCTGAATCTTCAACTATATTGGTCGAAGTCGTGTTTGATTTAGAACTGTCACCATCAATACAGCCTGTTAATGCGATTGCACTTGTTACAACAGCAATAGCTGAAACTAGTTGTCTTTTTTTGAAATGTAAAACGTCCATTTTCGGATCCCTTCAGTCTTAATGAAACGTACTATTTGCATAGCGTGTTTTGTTTAACTAATGATTTTTTTCACGATAAAAGCAAGTGTGTCAAACACACTTAAATCGGAATGCATCCTTTGCCTCCATCAAAATCATTTGATCATAAACACTAGGCTTCAGACCGAAAAAATTCAATCAAAATTTTACAGCTTTGAGGGCTCTTTCTCACGCAACGACAAGAAATCAGAAATAATGACTAGTTTCGCAATTTTCTACTAGTCCTATTTTATTAGAAACTTTCTTGAGAAATGAATACAAATGCCTGCTGAATAGAGCATTAATTCCAAATTTTTCCTACATAGACTACCTCTTTCAGCAATCTATATCAAAATAAATTGATATAGATTGTTTTTCTGTTAAACTGCCCTCCATGTTAGATACAACCGCATTAAAGTTAGTTTCAGATACCGCGTCGGATATTGATGCCTTAGCGGCTCATACCAAAGCCAGCGCTGATCCATTACGCCTGAATATTTTACGTATTTTAGGCGAAGGTTCTTTCGGAGTTTTAGAGCTATGTGAGTTGTTTGAAATAAAACAAAGCAGTATGAGTCATCATTTAAAAATTTTGGCTAAAGCAGGTTTGGTGACTACCAGGCGCGAAGGCAATTCAATTTTTTATCGTCGCTCACTATTAAACGTGGCTATTGGAAACTCTAATTCTGCTTGGTTTGATCTAACTCAGGTTTTATTCCGTACCTTAGATAAAATAGCGCCTTCTGAGATAATCACTGAGCGCTTACAAGGCTTGTATCAAGAACGAGCAAAGAACTCACAAGAGTTTTTTACTAAGCACGCGAGTGAATTTCATGAAAAGCAGGACTTAATTGCCTCTCATGAACAGTATGGTGAAACCTTAGAAGATTTAGTGGCTACGCTCAATTTACAACAAACCACTACGGCGCTAGAGATTGGACCGGGTGAAGGGTACTTGCTTAGCGCATTAAGTCAGCGTTTTCAGCAAGTCATCGGCTTAGATGTATCAGAAGCCATGCTGAAAAAAGCCAATTTGAAAGTAGCTGAACAGGATTTAGAGAACATTGAATTAGTGCATGGCGATTGCCTGTTTGCATTAAGCCAAAACGTGCAGGCCGATTTAGTCACCTGCAATATGGTGCTGCATCATGTGCCAGCCCCTAAAGAAATTTTTAACCACAGCGCTCAATTATTGAAGCCAGGTGGTTGTTTATTAATTACCGATTTGTGCGCCCATGATCAAACTTGGGCACGTGAATCTTGTGGTGATCTGTGGTTAGGGTTTGCTCCTGAAGATTTAACAAGCTGGGCCAAAGAAGCTCAGTTATGCGAGGAGCAAACACAGTTTTTAGCGTTACGAAATGGATTCCAAATCCAATTCAGAACATTCCGTCGCGCTGTGGCATGAAGCCTCAGCTACTATAGAAAATAGGAGACACACATGAGCGAATATTCGATTTTTACTTCTGAGTCCGTTTCAGAAGGACACCCAGACAAAGTTGCCGATCAGATTTCTGATGCGGTTCTGGATGCCATTATTGCCCGCGACCCGCATGCGCGTGTTGCTGTAGAAACGCTAGTAAAAACTGGTATGGCGGTTGTTGCTGGCGAAGTAACAACCTCTTGCTATGTTGATCTTGAAGACATCGTTCGTGATGTGATTACAGGCATTGGTTATAACAGTTCCGATGTGGGTTTTGACGGCGCAACGTGTGCTGTGCTAAATGGTATTGGCAAGCAGTCTGTAGACATTAACCAAGGTGTTGACCGTGCTAAACCTGAAGATCAAGGCGCCGGCGACCAAGGTTTAATGTTTGGTTATGCGACAAACGAAACTGAATCGTTAATGCCTGCACCTGTTTATTACGCACATCTATTGGTTCAACGCCAATCTGAGTTGCGTCGTAATGGCACACTTCC
>NZ_CAKZKO010000125.1 GCF_937123705.1 uncultured Paraglaciecola sp.
GGATATCCTCTCTGCGATGCTGGCCGAGGAATGCGGTGTCTGGTGTAAAACCGTCGCCGGTCAGCGATACATGGCGCAGATCGGCGCACAGCTAACGGCACTGAAAGCAATCGAAACCGACGATGTGACGGTCACGCTCGATCAGTTAGTCGCTGAGCTGATTGCTACCGTCGAATCAGTACAGATAACCCAATGACACCGCTAGAACAGCGCAAGCACTTCCACTCAGTCTGTGAGCGCGCCTATCTGCCAGTTGATACCAAACTACCCACCGGCGAATCGTTTCATGTTTTCGGGGGGAATATGGTGGTCTTTCGGCAAGAGCTGGACGATGTGGTCAATATTGCTTTTCAGGGCAGCAAGACACTGCCGGACTGGTTGCAGAATTTCTATGCTTGGCCAACGAAGAAAGTCCAGCACATTGGCAAATTCCATCGCGGCTATGCGTGCAAGGTCATTGAACACCTGCAAGAAATTGACACACTGCTCAGTACCGGCAAGCAGAACATTGTCGGCGGTCACTCGGCGGGCGGTGGTGAGGGCGGAATATTCGCAGCGGTATCGTACCGGCAAGAGCTGATAACGCAGGTTGTGACATTCGGCGCACCGCAGTACATCAGGAAAATCTACAGCGCGCATCACGAGAACTGGTTGCGGCAGAGTACAACGCATTACGTCAATCCTTACGACATGGTGACATGGGTGCCACCGGGTATGCAGCGGATTGGCAAGGAAGTATTCAAAGGCATTCGCGTACAAGGCGGTAGCGAGCATCCTTTGCCGCTTTATGCCGAATTTTTCAAAGATGTGTAGGTGAGCTGTGTGCTGTTTATCTCAAAAATTAAAGCATTCTTTGTCGAACACGTTGGCGTACATATCGGCGCTGCCAATGGGCTTGAAATATTTATTCTGCTGTTCATGGGCCAGCTCGGTCAGGCGCTTATCAATGGTAAGCCAATCCACTGGCGAATCATCCTCGGCAATCTCATGCTCAACGCAGTCATCACCTCGATCATCATCAACACCGGCAAGTGGCGCGAGTGGTCTGATAGCGTCATGTATCTCATTGCTGGTGCTATTGGCGTCATCGGTATTAACTTTACGGTCGCGGTCGCTAAAAAATATATTCAGAGGCTTTCAAAATGATTAAGCCATTCCGCTTCAAAGATGGCCATGTTGTATTTAGTCCGTGGCTGATTAGGACATCGCGGGTTCTGGTTATTCTGGCGACGGTTCTATGGGTGCTTGGCGCTTTCGCTTTGCGCATATCAGGATCAGCAAACGCTCACGCCAACACCTTCACCGACGAACGGGAATGCATACTCTTGCAGACGGTTCAGTGCTATGACGACGAAGCGCAAAAATCACTACCCATCAGGGCCAAGTCGGTCGCTGCGATCAACAGAGTACGAGGCAATCCATGAAGAAATTGACAACATACGCTTTACTGGCCGCAACTTTGGCGCTTGCCACTCTTGCTCAGGCTCAGGACTGCGTGCCGCTAACAGAAACCCCAATACTGGCGTGCGACGCAGGGACGATGAATTGCCCGATTCAGATTAGAGTTTGTTTTGACGAGCCAACGACTCGAATAGATGGAACACCTCTACCCGCAAGCGAGATTGCTGGACATAAGCTGCGAGCAGCAACATCAGGCGGCGCGACCATCGTTGATTACGCTGAGTCTGGAACGGCGGTTCCAATGGTCTTGGCAGTAACTGTAGCGGACGTGTTAGACGACGGACAGGTCTCCATTGCGCTAGACATAACAACCGTGGACATTTACGGCAATGAGGCCGCGCAATACAGCCCGACCAACATAGTGAACGCGGGATTCGATCAGGCGTTTATTGATAGCGTAGGCGGCGAGCTAAGCCCCTTGTCGCGAATCCTGAACCTCGAAGCTGTGATCGTGGTGCAGTAGTAGCTATGCCTTTTCTCCAGCTAACCGACAACACAGAACAAAACGATCTGCTTTGGGAGCAGTTTGTCGAGCGTGGAAATAACCTCAAACCCAATGTGACGGTGAAGGGACTTGGGGCTGGTGTTAGCTTCTTGACGAACAGAATGCGGATTGTAGGCTGGCGGCCGAGTCTGGAAGGCTTTACGGTCAAAAGCAACATCACGCTCATCAACCCCGGCGAACCTCTCATGCGAGACGTTTGGGTTCATCCTGAATGGGGCTATGGTATACGAGTGATTACTCGACGGTTGCCCGACTGGAAGCCTTCACGCTGGCCTAGTCGAGGCGATGAGGTGCCTAGCGCACGCCATACGCTAGGACACTACTACGACGTCCATGTTATCCAGTGGGATGGAGGCAAGCCTTCAAATGGCTGGCTATTCCAGAACATGATCCCGAAATCGCAGAGAGAGAATGGCGAGTTCTTCAATCACATTTACCTTCATGGCGGCCATACTGCTGTGAAGGGTGTCGGCATGACGCTTAAGAGTGTGAACTACCTAGTTTCAGACGGACATCATATTGACGCCTCGCTGGAAGGTGGCTTAGACATTGACGAGCATTGCCGCGACATAATCTGGAACAGCGCCTTCGTCGAGCCTAGCTCACAAGACCCGAACAAGGGCAATGGTTATCAGTCGGTGAGTGGTGAGGGTAAGCGGCACTTTACGCACAGAATGCTGGTAGTGTAGCGAATGGCAACCTTAACGACGGGCAGCTATACGATTCCGTCAGTCGTTACAAACTACGGCTACGACGTCGATCTTGCTTATGGATCGCTTGATCCGCTAACAGAGGAGTTCACCTACGGTACGGTCACTGTAGGACATCTTGGCTGGAACACTGCAGACAACGGTGTCGTACTAGAGATAACGACCGGCAGGCAGGGCACGAACTCTGGCTGGTATAGCTTCGCAGTTGATGGCGTAGTTTATCTGCGTGAAGATGCAACATTCTATGAGCTAGGCGACCGCTATCAATGGGTATGGCCTATCGGTACAAACCCGTTTGGCACAACAGACGGTATTGAAAAAGACATAACTTGGAAATCGGTGGCTGATCCTATGGGACTTTTATTTACAGATGATTTTGCATCCGGCGATAGCAGCGCATGGCAAGGTGAGAGCGGCACACCCGCCTATACAGGTAATCGACTGGTGTATCTTGAAGGCACCAGCGAAGGCTATGTATATATCGGTCGAGGCAACGGTAATACCGGAAATCTGTTAGATGGCATGGTGCAAGGTTGGGTAAAGTTCACCCTAAACATTCCATACGGGTCAGTTGGCGGCAATCGGAACGCATCGGTTGTGAGCTTTATTAACAACACGTCAACAGCCAATATACCGCTAGACCTTCGGCTGCTATCCGACGCCAGCACAGGACAAATAACAAGACTTCGTGCAGTGTACGACAATTCTACGGGTGCGCAGCAGCTAGTCGAAAGCGATGAATTTACATCTATTAGCAACGACGGCGACCACACCATCGAGGTATTTTTTCGTTGCGCGCAAGAGGGTATGGACGACGGAGTGCTTGACGTATACATAGACGGGGGTGGTACGCCAGTATTTTCGCTAACTAACATCGATTCAAACATCAACGGCGCAAATAGCGTTTTCGATGAAATACGATTAGGGATAGGCGTGTCTGGCGGCTTTGTTAATGCGGTTGGCTACCAGATCGACGACGTAGAGATCAGCACCAATCGAGTGTATACAGCGGGGCGCGCTGCGTACTATATCGACAATGTTCTGGGCGATGATGCCAACACCGGCAGCAGCGCGTCGCCAATGAAATCGCTGGCAGCCGGTCTCGGTAGTATGCGTGCGGGTGATGTGGTTAATCTGGTTGATAACGGTGCGGCGAACCCGTATCGATTTAATGCCAAGCAGGGCGGGCGCGTGCCGCTTACATGGGATGGCACAGCGACCAGTCGAATGCACCTAGACGGACACGGTGCGCCGATTACCGGCTCGATCAATGCCACCCACGGCGGCGACTTCAGCTGGACGGAATCACCATCACAAAGTGGTGAGTATTACGTCACAAGAACCGGCGGGGCAAATCCCGGCTTCGACGCTGAGCCGAATTTCATCGGCATTGCATCGTCGTTTGCCGGCATGGAAAACCTAACAGAAAAGCGCACCAAAGGCACAATGGGCTCGCTTGCCGCCGGTGAATTTGATTACGGAGACAACGACACACTTGCGTTTAACACGATCTACTACCGACCGGCCTCGGGCGAGACCATTACCAGCGATCATATTGAGATTCCTTACGCGGGAAACTCGGCGGCGGTTATCGATATGCAGGGCGACTATCTCACTATACAACGATGTAAAGTTTATTACGGATTGCATCACGGTATACGCACAAACAGTGCTACCGGCTCACGCATTATTGATAATACCTGCAAGTACAACAATACAGTGGGCATTTATCAGGATGGCGGTAGCGCTGAAATACGCGAAAATGAGTGCGCCAATCAGGAGGGGACAGGCTCAGGTGGCGGCATTGGCATTTTAAATACGACGGTTGCTGGCAATCGCGTTGATAGCAATTATTGTCATGGCAACGAGGACGATGGAATTGATACATCGGCGGCGGGAAGTACGACGAACCCGATAATGATTATTAACAATCGGTGCGTCAATAACGGCCACAACTCTAGCGATGGCATTGGCATAGAAATTAACTCGACAACTGTCGCTACAATTATCTACAACACAGTTAGCGGCAACAACAATCGAGGCATTTCTATTGCTAATGCAACCGACAACATGGAAGTGTCCAGCAATATTATCGATGGCGAGTCAGTGGGTATACACTTCGAGACCAACGTAGGCTCGACCAACACTATTATTGCAGAGCGCAATACATTTTATGGCAATACATCAGATGGTAACTCGCACTGGTTGAGCAACTACGATAGCGTAGACGACAACACAACTATTGACCCTGCCGTTAGCAGCACAGGCATAGCGTCTAACCCGCAAGGGCGCGGGGCGATAGTGGCCAGCGGTGGTGGTGGTGGTGGCGGTACAAAAATTATTGGAAATTCAATTATAGGAGGGTAGCAAATGGCGACGACGCTTGGATCATCA
>NZ_CAKZKO010000126.1 GCF_937123705.1 uncultured Paraglaciecola sp.
AAGCTCAGCAGGCCGCGAATCCGGATGATCGCAGACAGGTTAATTACCAGCGCCTGAGAGCTGATATGCTAAAAATCCAAGAAGGCATTCTTGATGCCGCCAACACGGTGCGGCGTGAGCCACGGTCGTTACCTCCCATCGAAGGAGATTATCGCTGATGGCCGTATCAGCGTCACAAGAGGCTGCTTTCACCGGGGCAACGCTAGGCGTACCCATGGGGAGCTTTAGCCTAACGATTCTTTTGATCTTGTATTCGGTGCTCTATATCTGGGTCGCCTGGGTCATTGTCACTCAGTGGAAAGCCTGGTCACACCGAAAAATAAATTTCTATGATTTTCTGACTCGGTCAGTCCGCTCAATTTTTTTAACCCTCGTTCTTGGCTTCCTACTGCGATAGCGCTAACGAAAAACATACAACGCGAAACTTTTAGCTCGTAATGTGAGGAAGACTATGAACCCCGTAATGCATGAATCTACTTTTAAACAGAAGCGCAATATTGCTCCTTTATCGATGTTTTGGCTGTGGCTGGTTTCAATATCAGCTCAGGCACAGTTGCCTACACCCGTCGATCCGTCGAGCGGTGCGCCTAATGGCAACTACTTAGCCTTTATGCAGGGCTGGACAGGCGACGCTGTCGATTATATTGCGCTCGCTATTTCCGGAGCTGGCTTCTTATGGATCGGTTGGATACTGCTCTCCAAATTCAATGAAGCGCGCAGCTCCAATGATCCTGATTGGGGCTCTGTGGGCTTGACCGCAGTTATAGCTGGTGTGCTGTTGGCCATCGTGTCTTTCTTCCTGAACGAAGCCGTTGGAATCATCTGAGGCATGGAATCGCAGCAAGCTAACGAACTGTTACCGGTGCGCTTGAATGCCGAGC
Source organism: uncultured Paraglaciecola sp. (assembly GCF_937123705.1). Taxonomy (GTDB): domain Bacteria; phylum Pseudomonadota; class Gammaproteobacteria; order Enterobacterales; family Alteromonadaceae; genus Paraglaciecola. Next base: position 882 of record NZ_CAKZKO010000126.1, read on the forward strand.
CGTCGATCTTCAGGGGTTGTTCGCTCTCAGAATTGATGCTGCTGGTCACTGTGGGCGGTATCGCTCTGGTGCCCGGTAGTGTCATTGTGTGCGGCCTGTTTGGCTATCTCATGATGGGCGTCGGCATCGGTTTGCTATTGGTGATTGCCTGGGTCGTCATTGGGGCAACGGTATTACAGAAACTTAAACGGGGCAGGCCACTGGGTTACTACCAGTTGCGGCTACGCTTATGGCTTGAAGACCTTCACTTGTTGCGTTCCTCGTTTATACGACAAAGCCGGGTTTGGGATGTTGGACGCCGACTGAAGTGGAAAGTGAGGTAGAGAGCAAAATGATGAAAAAGCCACTCAATAAACCAACGGCAATCAGAAACAACCAGGCGCGGCAGCGATTGCTGGCCACCAGTGATCATATTCGTACTTTGCGTATTATTGTAGTGTGTTTGCTTGTTGCAGTAGTCGCGCTTTGGTGGCGTAACGGCGTATTGCAGGAAACTCGACGGCTCTATATCCCTCCCGATTTAACTCAAGGGCTGGTAACTAATTTTGATAGTGTGCCAGCGCCGACGGTATATACCTTCGCTCATTATATTTTTCAGCAATTGAACCGCTGGCCAAGTGACGGAGAGAAGGACTATCCCAAGCAGATATACGCACTCCAGGGTTTTCTTACACCGGGATGTCGAGCTGCGCTGGAAACGGATATGAATACCAAACAGGAACTGGGTGAGCTGCGACAACGGGTTCGTTCGGTACAGGAAATTCTCGGTCAAAGCTATACCCGCCAACGTGTCCAGATAGAAACCAGCAGTGCGTGGAGAATCTGGCTGGATGTCAATGTCACGGAATCGATTGGAGGCCATCCAGTTAAGGATGTGCTGTTGCGTTACCCCCTGCGTATTGTTCGATTCGACGTGGATAAAGAGGTTAACCCTTGGGGGTTGGCATTAGCCTGCAATGAAGCCATGCGCCCAGTGCTGTTATCAGAGGATCAGCTTGGAAAACCGTTCCGGCGTCCTGGAGGTGAATTATGAAAAGCTGTATCCAAAGGTTGTTTGTGATCTTACTGACTTTAGCCTCTGCTACCGTCCTAGCCGATGCATCAGAGCGCGTGCTTTGGGATAAACGCCCCATTAACGTTCATCTGCAAGTCGGTAATGAGCGCATTATTCATTTCCCAGATGATGTGCGTTATTGGTTGCCTGATACGGTTAAACGCCATGTGTCAGTGCTGGCGGCAAACGGCGTTTTGTATATCAGGGCAATGGAACCATTTCCGACAACCCGTCTTCGTATTCAGGGGCTGAACGATCAGCAAGTCTATTTGTTAGATATAACAGCCAGTGAAGTCGCGGCAGTTAGCGATGAATTGATTGTGATGACAAAGGAAAACACTCGGAATCGCAGTAAGGAAGCAACTGCGTACAGAACGACAGAGGACTGGCGTATCCGATTGACCCGTTATGCTGCGCAACAACTCTATGCGCCGGAGCGGTTAGTCGATGGTGACAGCGCGATTAAACGAATTCCGGTTGAATCAAAAACGTCAGTGCCACTGATTCGCGGTGGTCTTATAGAAACGGTGCCTATAGCTTCGTGGCAAGGCCATGGATTAACAGTGACTGCGGTTAGAGTGCGTAATTTATCGCGACAGTCGCTGCAGTTACAGTTTGATCGATCTGATTCTCTCCAGGCACTAGACCTAAGTTATCTTGTCCGTGGAGATTGGCTGACGGCGACATTGCAACATGATCGCTTGGGGGCAATGGGTGACGAAACAGATACAACCACCTTGTATCTGGTCTCGAATCGGTCTTTCGTGGAAAGCCTGTCCTTGCCGATTGACAGCCGGGTTCTTCAAAGTGGGCAAACCGGTAAAGAGGAAATGCAAGATGGCTGAAAAGCGCATGAATCCGTTACTGATTGGAGGTGCTGCGCTGGCCATTGGCTGCCTGTCACTCGTGATGTGCTCGGAGCCACAGGAAAGTTACCAGCCTGTTGAACAGATGCCTGGATATGACCCTGCGGCCAAGCCTCAGGACGGTGATACGCAGACCGATACTATCAAAGCATTGCAGGCCTACGCCCGAGAAGCGGTAAAAAAAGCGGATACGCTGAATGCATCGACTAAAGAAAACATGGGTAGGGTGCTGGAGAATCAGCAAAAAGTATCAAAGCTGGAAGCGGCAAATCAGCAGGCCCAGGAAGCACTGAATGAAACCACGGCGACCATAGGTTCGCTTCAGCAGCATCTCAGTCAGCTAAGACGTGAACTTAAGGATTTGAAAGAAGATAAAAGCTCAGCCGACATTGGGAAATTAAATCAGGATGGGTTGCCTGTTGGCTTTGGTTTTGATGGTCAGAACGTGATTCCGATCAATCCAGATCAGGGTGCCTGGTATAACCCTATTGATTATGTTGAGCCAGAAACAACAGAAGGTAATAAAGGCCGCTTTACTGGATTGCTACCTCGCTCACCTAATACGGCTGAAGCGAATAACGAGGTACAAGATTCTGAGAAGAAACATCAGATTATTGTCGAGCCGATTTATACGATACCCAAAGATGCAACGTTGACGGACGGACTGGCACTAACGGCTTTGATTGGCCGTATTCCGGTAGAGGGACAGACACCCGATCCTTATCCGGTAAAAATCTATATCGGCAAAGAAAATCTGTTAGCCAATGGTCACGATATGCCAGAGGTCGAGGGCATGATTTTCAGTGGTTTGGGTTTTGGTGACTGGAATCTCTCCTGTGTCAGCGCTCGCCTAACATCGGCAACGTTCATCTTTGAGGACGGCTCTATCGTGAACCACAGTAGCCAGGGGCAACCCTTGGGCTACATCTCTGACCCTAGCGGTGTGCCCTGTGTGGCCGGGCGCTTTGTCACCAACGCACCCTCATTTATTTCCCAGCGTATTGGGCTGGCAGGATTGGGGGCGGCGGGTTCCGCCTACGCCGAAGCACAGCAGCAGAGGCAAACATCATCATTAACCGGGTCAACAACGAGTACGGTCGTGGGTGACATTAATAAACTGGTTGCTGGCGAGGCAGTGCAATCCG
>NZ_CAKZKO010000127.1 GCF_937123705.1 uncultured Paraglaciecola sp.
AATGAAATATGGTCAGTGCAGACCATACAGTCGGGCGGTACTAAGTATTTTGCAACGGGCAGTAAAAAGGAAGGGAATTTTTATGTGGTCAATGGCGCTAATAATATTGGCGCACTAGAAACGACACCTGCCATTGTGATTGCTGAAGGTTATGCGACCGCAGATACCTTATCACAAGCGCTTGGTCAGCCAGTTGTTGCGGCTTTTGACTCAGGTAATTTATCAAAAGTAGCCAAAGAATTACATGACAAATATCCAGGCAAACCCATCATTATCGCTGGGGATGATGACCATGCTCAAGAAGCCAAGAATGGCAAAAATCCGGGTAAGGGAAAGGCGTTGGAAGCAGCTGCATTAGTTAATGGAACAGCGGTTTTGCCAGTCTTTGCGCCAGGTGAAAAAGTCTCATCTGGATTGAGCGATTTTAATGATCTTGGCAATAGAAGCAAGTTAGGACGTTCGGCTGTTAAACGTCAAGTACAGCCCGTGATAGATAAAGCTATCGTGGAAGCAAAGCGGCAACAGATACAAGATCAGATTAAGACAAAGAAAACCAAGCGTGTAGTTTCCATTTAATCATAAGGAGGTGCATTATGAACGTTAATACATCGAGGATTTCAAGAAACCTACCCCGTCAAGATGAAGGTGATCCTTATGAAAAAATTAAAACCCGTCCCGGCACAACCGAAAAACAAAAAGAAACCGGCGAGAGCGCCTACACAGAACTTCTCGAATCACACGCTCGATGGGCAGGCGGCTCCCTACTTGGTTCTGCTTTCGCCAAAGACTTTAAAAAACAAGGCGGATCAAGACTCTTAGGCCGAGTGGTCAAGTCAGAAGATGACTTGGCTGTATTAGCGCAAGTAGTGCGTGATCCGCGCTTTGAGACATTCAGGGTTTTCTTTGTAAAGGATGAGCAGATCATTCATCATACGGCAGTGAGTTCTAGGTTGCCTGGTGCTGTTTATCTGGATAAGAATACGCTAGAACATTTCAGGCGAACGCATAAACAGGTAGAGGCTGATGGCTATTGGTTGTTACACAATCACCCAACAGGGCATTCAAAACCATCAGATGCTGATATCAAATTAACGATTGAGATTGCTAAGAGTATTCCTGGCTTCAAAGGTCATGTTGTTATCAATTCAAATGAATATAGCACTATCGAGAAGAACGGAAATGTTGAACTGATAAGTAATATGGATGGGTTGGCAGGGGGGCATTCAAACAAACCCTATAAAGATCATGATTTACTCCAAATGAAAATCACCAGCACATCTGAATTAGCGCATGTGGGACAGTTGCTAAAACAAAAGGATGAGTTCTTTGCATTAATTGGCATAAATACAACCGGTTTTGTGCACTCAATAAGCGAAATGCCATTGTCTATTCTTCAACAAAAAGACCGCGTCTTACATGCCCGTCTACGTAACTTTGCACGTCATTCTGGTATAAATACAGTGTTTGCCGTCACTGATGCTGACAATCTAAATCATCCTCAATTTATCAAAGCTGTTGAGAGTGGGGTGTTAAGCGATGTTGTGATGATTTCAGGGGATGGAAAAGCCAAAAATACTTTGCGGACAATGGGAGTTTCTCCAAACATTACGAATGATGCAGGAGCAGGGCTATTCGGAAATACTCGAACGACTATTAAGGATGATGGCTTTAAAGCTAAACGCGGAGGTCGTGGTCGTTAATTATAGCGGCTAAAATTATATGTGTGGCGGGATTGAATACCAGGATCAGAAAGTCTTTTTTCCACAACCGGGTGCACGTTTGCCTGTGCGCTTACGGGATGGGAATGTTACATGGGTTACGTGGGGTATGCGTAAGAATGAGTCAATCGTTAAGTTTCCCAACGGCGGTTGGGCGCGGTTGAATTCTATTCAAAGTGGTAAATGGAAACCCTGGCGTCCAAGGCCGGTTTTAATTGTTGCTGACCAATTTATGGAAAAAGACCAAGAGAAACAATCCCACTGGGTAGAGTTGGATAAGAGCATGGTGATTCAAGGGTTATTAGCAGAAAGAAATAATGAACAGCGGGCTTATGTGGTAACGGTGAATACGCCCCCTGAATATGCTTGGATACATGACCGCTAACCGAAATTGGTTCGACTAACGGATCAATATTGGTAAAGTTTATTTAAAATATCAAATATTCACTGCAGAACCGTTATTTGATCTTGGGGTAGTGAAAAAATAGATGGAAGGCCCGTGGAATCATGAAAAACTTCAAAGCATCCAATACACTACTATAGGGATTTTTTACCTCACACTCATAAATATAATTGACACGAACGATGCATTAATGTAAAGATATTACATGTTTTGTGTTCATAAATAAAATTCATAACGAACGGGTTGCTATAGTGCGTAGATATTTTCTGATTTTAATCATGCTTTGGTTACCGCTGCAAGGAGCATTGGCTGCTGCAGTGCCACTGTGTGCACATGAAGAAAATGCCAGTACATTAAATACCGACATTATCACCGTAATTGATGATCACCTTCACACTATTGGTCATGAGCAACCGAAAGATAACAAGATGCCCTCTAACCAAGAATGTGAGGCAAACACAATATGTCATGCAAGTTGCAGCACAGTCATTACATCCGCACACCCCACAGCAACTCCCTCCAATAGTTCTTCCCACACAGTTTTATTTATACCTAATTCTATCTCTTTCATTCCTGAGCAACCTCAACGCCCTCCTCTCGCTTAAGTTCCGCCGCACGCATCACCATATATCCACAGCATTGATAAGTACGTGCCTAAACTGGGCTCGACGATCTTTACTTGTAGCAGATTAAAACCAATAGCCTACAAGTAAGTTCATCCCCCTGGTTAGATACATTGATATAACTCATTCAATAGCTTTCATGGATGGGAATACCATTCGCTTTAAGTTTCAATACCAAGAATACGAGGTATTTATGTCGCAATTATTCATTTTTTTCACTTGCGTTTCTTTGGGCGTACTACTACTTGTAAACGCTGCTACTGCTGGTTCAGGACAAAATGTTCTTACTCTTAAAGCAGCGACAGAATTGGCGGTCCAGAACAATCCAGATCTGGCGCAAATGCGAGCGCGTGCCGAAGCAATGGCTGCTATTCCATCACAAGTGGGCACCTTGCCTGATCCTATAATCAGTTTCAACGCCAGGAACCTACCTGTAAATACATTCAACACTGGACAAGAAGATATGACGCTCATTGGACCAGGCATCTCTCAAGCGATGCCTTTTCCTGGGAAACTTGCACTACGTAGCGCAGCAGCAACTTTTGAAGCGGAAGCGGCCCTGAAAAATGTAACAGAAGCCCGATGGTGGTTGCTTAGTAATGTCAAACAAGTTTGGTGGCAAGTTTTTTACCTGGATCATGCCTTGCAGATCGTAAAAAATAACCAAACACTATTAAAACAATTTATTCAGATCACCCGCACTAAATATGAAGTGGGCGAAGGATTGCAACAAGATATCTTGCTGGCACAATTGGAGTTGTCCAATTTGTTGGATCAACAGCTTAAACTGGAGGGTGCACGACGTAATTCTGTTGCCCAATTGAATGCATTACTAGATAAAGCCGCCAATCAGCCGGTAAAGTTACCTGAAGAGATAGCAGAACAATTACCGACTATTCTTTCAGAAACTGCACTGTTCCAGCAGGCGGAGCACTCCAGAGCCTTGCTGGCATCGAAACATGAATCTATCAATGCCGCACGAGCCCGTGTAGATTTGGCCAAGAAAGACTATTACCCGGATTTTAAATTAGGGGCTTTTTACGGTTTCCGTCGTGACCGCCCCACGGGTATAGATCGAGCAGATCTTTTAACACTGAATCTGAGTATGAGCATCCCGATCTTCTTTGACCGAAAACAAGCCAAAGCGGTGGATCAACGTAACAGTGAATTGCTACAACAAAAATATATATTACAAGATGAATGGAATCGAGTACGTACCCAGATCTCACAAAGCCACAGTGATTTCCAACGTGCCAAAGAACAAGTGATATTGTTCAAAACAGGCATTATTCCTCAAGCAAAGCAAACGGTAGCTTCTATGTTGGCTGGCTATCAGGTGAGTCAAGTTGATTTTCTGAATCTGGTTCGCAGTCAGATCTCTTTATTAAATCATGAACTGCAGTACTGGAATGCTTTTGCAGAAGCCAATCAGGCTTTGGCTAATTTAACGGCCGCTGTCGGCGAGGAAGGAATTTATGAATAAGTCGTTAATAATAAATGCTGTTTTAGTGTTAGTTATTGGTATCAGTGGTGGCTATTGGTACGCTAGCCACATACAACCAAGCATTACAAAATCTCAGCGAGATAACGGACAAACTGTCCATTCAGATAAAATTAAGGAGCCGCTATTTTATCGCAGTCCCATGAACCCATCGGCTACTTCTCTTGTTCCCGCAAAAGATTCAATGGGCATGGATTATGTACCAGTTTACGGTGACGATGATACAGATGCTGACAGCCCGCCGCTGGGTACCGTCAGTGTTGATCCCGTCACTGAGCAAAATATGGGTGTACGTACCGCAATCGTAAAAAAAGATATTCTGTCACATATCGTGCGGGCAGTCGGTCGTGTGGATTATGATGAAGAACGCATTGTACGTTTACACCCTAAGGTAGAAGGCTGGATTGAAACGATGCGTGTGGATAAAACGGGTGAGAAGGTCAAGAGAAATCAAGATCTACTCAGTATTTATTCTCCGCAACTGGTCGTCAGCCAACAAGAATACATCCTGGCCTTAAACAGCCTCAACGCGTTGGAACAAAGTCCAATTGAAGATATCCGCCGAGGTGCAGAAGAGCTGGTAAGTAGTTCACGTAAACGGCTAAGACTACTGGATGTTCCTGAACATCAACTGCGTCATCTGACGCAGGATCATAATATCCATGAAAGTCTGCATATTCACAGCCCAACATCCGGCATTGTAGTCAATATTGGTGCGCGTGAAGGCCAGTATGTAACCCCTGCTACCGAAATTTATATGATTGCTGATTTATCTACAGTCTGGGTATATGCCGATATCTACGAAAATGAGTTGTCTTGGGTTAAACAGGGTGACCTGGTTGAAATGCATTTAGCAGGGATTCCTGGACGTATTTTCAGAGGACATCTGGCTTTCATCTATCCATATGCCGAAGCAAAAACGCGAACAATTAAAGTACGTCTGGAATTTGATAATGCGGAATTATTATTAAAACCTGAAATGTTCGCTGAAGTATCGATCTATGCCGGCCAGCAAACAAGTGCATTAGTGATTCCGTCCGAAGCAATCATCCGTTCAGGCACCCGTGACAAGGTTTTCGTGGTACGCAGTGCGGGTAAATTTGAACCGCGCACTATTACAACAGGCATCGCGTCTGATGGAAAAGTGATTGTTCTGGAAGGACTCGAAGAAGACGAAGAAATTGTCATTTCATCTCAGTTTTTAATTGATTCTGAATCCAGTCTGCGTGAAGCCACCACCAAAATGATGAATCCAGGAATACAAAAACCCGAAGAACCCAACCCGTTACAGATAGAACAGGGGGGGCATCAACATGATTAACGCCATCATTAATGGTTCTCTGAATAACCGATTTATAGTTCTACTGGCAGTTGTTATACTAGCCACGGCCGGATTCTGGTCTTTTAAAAATATTTCATTAGACGCCATTCCTGATTTGTCAGATGTGCAAGTTATTGTGTTTACTGAATTCCCTGGGCAAGCCCCCCAAGTAGTCGAAGACCAAGTCACCTATCCGTTGACCACGGCCATGCTGGCAGTCCCTCATGCCAAAGTGGTGCGTGGCTATTCCTTCTTTGGGCTATCGTTCGTTTATATTATTTTTGACGATGATACCGACATGTACTGGGCCAGATCGCGGGTACTGGAATACCTCAATTATGCCAGCGAGCGGCTGCCGCAAGGTGTTAGTCCATCATTGGGACCGGATGCGACCGGTGTTGGCTGGGTTTATGAATATGCGCTGGTCGATAAAACCGGTAAACACGATCTGGCTGAATTACGTTCCATTCAGGATTGGTACCTGCGATATCCATTGCAAACTGTTCCGGGCGTGGCAGAAGTCGCATCCGTCGGCGGTCATGTCAAACAATATCAGATAGAAGTTAATCCTAATGCCTTGCTTGCCTACGGCATACCTTTATCCAAAGTAAAACGTGCCATTAAACGTTCGAATAACGATGTTGGCGGACGACTAATTGAAATGGCTGAAACGGAATATATGGTGCGTAGCCCGGGCTATATTCGCTCTCTGGAAGATATTCGGAGCATTCCGGTAGGGTTTGATGATAATGGCACCCCTATTCGCATACAAGATGTCGCACATGTTCAAATTGGTCCAGAGCTACGCCGTGGCATCGTAGAGTTAAATGGTGAAGGCGAAGTAGCCGGTGGTGTCGTCATTATGCGTTATGGCGATAATGCGCAGGCGACCATACTAGGGGTGCGTGAAAAACTGGAAGAACTCAAACAAGGGCTTCCAGAAGGTGTTGAAATTGTTACTGTTTATGATCGCGGTGATTTAATTGAACAAGCAGTGGAGACGTTGAATACTGCATTGATTCAGGAACTAATCATTGTCTGTGTACTGGTTGGTTTGTTTTTACTCCATCTGCGTTCATCATTGGTCGTCGTAATCACGTTACCACTGGCTGTACTAATGGCATTTATTGTCATGAAATGGCAAGGCATTAATGCCAACATCATGTCCTTGGGCGGTATAGCCATTGCCATTGGTGATATGGTTGATGGTGCCATCGTGATGGTGGAAAACGCTCACAAACATATCAGTGAAGCAATTGCAAAGAAAAAAGCCGAACTGACTGAAAGTGAACGCTGGCAAGCCATTGGTACGGCCTCACGTGAAGTCGCGCCCGCATTGTTTTTTTCATTACTAATTATTACCGTTTCGTTTATACCCATTTTTGCTATGGAAGCACAGGAAGGGCGTATGTTTAGTCCTCTGGCTTATACCAAGTCTTATGCCATGGCAGCTGCGGCCATGTTAACCATTACGGTTGTACCCGTATTAATGGGTTATTTCATTCGCGGAAAAATTATTCCAGAGAGAAAAAACCCGGCTAATCGGTTCTTACATTTTATTCACTCTCCAGTGCTCAAACTGGCCATGCGCTGGCGGTCAATCACATTAATGCTGGCCATACTATTACTGGCTTCAACCCTTTATCCGTTGTCCAAGATTGGCAGTGAATTTATGCCGCCGTTGGACGAGGGTGATATTCTCTACATGCCCAGTACATTTCCAGGGATTTCCATCACTAAGGCCAGAGAGCTGCTACAGCAGACGGATAAAATTATTAAAACTTTTCCTGAAGTACATCATGTATTCGGAAAAATTGGGCGAGCTGAGACTGCTACAGATCCCGCGCCACTGTCAATGATAGAAACGACCATACGACTTAAACCCAAATCAGAGTGGCCTGATCCAAACAAAACTTCCCAGGAGTTAGTGGCCGAAATGGATCAAGCGATTAATTTCCCAGGTGTAGCCAACGCCTGGACGATGCCCATAAAAACACGTATCGATATGCTATCAACCGGGATTAAAACACCTGTTGGTATCAAAGTTTCCGGATCTGACTTGAATGAATTACAACGTTTATCTGAACAAATTGAACAAGTGATGAAAACCATGCCGGAAACACTATCCGCTTTCGGTGATCGCGCTGCCGGGGGATATTATTTGGACTTTGATATCAAACGTGACGCAGCTGCACGTTACGGTTTAACCGTTGGTGACGTACAAGATGTCATTCAAAGTGCCATTGGAGGCATGAACATCACTGAAACCGTCGAGGGATTGGAGCGTTATCCAGTTAATTTGCGCTATCCACGAGAATTACGTGACAACCAGGAAAGCCTTAAACGTATGTTAATCCCAACCCCAACGGGTGCTCAGATTCCGTTGTCACTAGTGGCTGATCTCAACTTGAGACGTGGTCCACCCGCCATTAAAAGTGAAAATGCGCGTCCTAATGCTTGGATTTATGTGGATCTAAAAACCTCCGACATAGGCGGTTTTGTAACCCAGGCACAGCAGCTGGTAGCCAGTCAGATAGTCCTTCCTGCTGGCTACACCATTAGCTGGTCGGGTCAGTTTGAATACATGGAACGCGCTGCAGAAAAACTACGCATTGTGGTGCCATTCACACTGATGCTTATCTTTTTACTGCTATACCTTATCTTTCGTAATGCAGTTGAACCCATTATTGTGATGCTAACTATTCCCTTTGGTCTTGTCGGCGGCATATGGCTAGTCTATCTACTCGGGTTTAACCTTTCTGTTGCTGTTTATGTTGGTTTTATTGCACTGGCTGGAACTGCAGCGGAAACCGGGGTGATGGTATTAAACTTTATTGATATTGAAATTGCCAAATTGCGCCGGCAAAAACAAACACTGTTATCCTCCGCAGAAATCCGTGAAGCGGTCGAAGCAGCCACTGCCATGCGTGTGAGGCCTGTTGCAATTACTGCGTTTTCTACCATGATAGGTTTAGTGCCCATTATGATGGCTACTGGTAGTGGTGCAGATGTCACACATCGTATTGCTGCGCCTGTGTTGGGTGGCATGGTTACCGTACTCTTACTGAGCCTACTGGTATTTCCAGTTATCTACAGTTTGGCCCTGCAATTTCAGGAAAAACGTAAACAACAAGATATTGACGCAAACCAATTACAACCAAATC
>NZ_CAKZKO010000128.1 GCF_937123705.1 uncultured Paraglaciecola sp.
CCTGTTATCGATCCAGAAATCACATTAACCCTGACAAGAAATGAAGGCCTGGTCGAGTGTGGTGGTTTCAAAATAGGAGGTAGTGTATTTATTGGTGGCTTATCACTTGGGGCAACCGGTCCGCGCATTAACTTCTCGAAAGTTGAGCGTGATCCAGAATTTGGTGATGTTGAATTAACGCCTAGAAAGAACGTACCCACGCTTGTCGGGCGTTTATTTGTTAAAAAATCACAGTTACCAAAGGTTGAAAAAACTTTACTTTCTTTAGAAGCTAGAGTGACCGTATGGGCGGGGACCGATGACTCGGATCATGGTTACTTCCCAACCACATTTATTAATGGTTTTTTGCGCGAACAAAGCCCGGCGCTGTTGCATCCTAATGATTGCACAATCGATATAGAGATCGAGGAAATTTAATGACTATAGAGACAATAAGCGTAGTTTTTGACAAAGTTCCTACCACAACCTCAACGTCTACATTCGATATTGATGGGGATGATTGTTTAGGGAAAATACCGCCATTCAGGGATCAGTTGAATGCATCGATAGCGGGGATAAATTTAGCAGTTGTTAATATTGACGCATTAATTGCAGGTGTTGCGGATTTAGAATGGGTGTCGGGATCAAGTTATACGACAGGTGATGTGCGCTGGAGTCCAATGGACTTTCTATCTTATCGCAGAACAACAAATGGTGCTGGCACTACGGACCCTTCTATTGATGGTACAAATTGGGTGTCAGCAATGATGCGCGTACCTACTGGATTGTCTAACGAGCAAACTAGCGCTGTCGACATAACATTGACTAACAACTCTCCACGCTTGCAAGTCATCACCATGACGGAGTTGTTCAAGAGCGTTCTATTGCCTGTACCAATTTCATCTCTTGAAGGATCGGATCTTTTTAACTTCAAGAATCAAGGACCAAATACGTTATGCTTGAGAGATTCGGATGAGAATTTAATAGCAAGGATTGATCCTGGTAAGTCAACATCGATCGGGCTCACTAACGCTGCCGCTAATAAGTGGACTTCCAGCCTAGGGCATTTACCAAACCCTGGTCTGATAGAGGTAATCAACTCATCAGCAATAACTGATCATCACGTTGCACAGAATCCACTTACTGCTACCAAGACCATCGCCGTATATGACGAAGCCGGTCAAACATACATGGTGGTATTGTCAAAAGGCGCTAACGACCGTATTACATCAGCAGGTTCCCCGGTTATTATTCCTGGGGCAACGCTTGGGAATGCATCCATTGAATCATTGAGTGCCACTCAGGCCTTAGTTGTTTACCACACATCAGGCGGCGCACGAGCTAAGGCAGTAACAATTACAGATACTGTACCTTCATTACCCGGCCCAGAGTTCACCATCGATACAGTTGTTCTTAGCCTATATAAATCAAATATAGTCCGCATGTCATCGACTAAGGCTGTTGTGAGCTTCGGAACCACTACATCATATGAATTAATGGGTTTGTCCGTGACGGGGAATGTTGTGTCTGGTGGCGCGGCGGTTGCGCCAGCTCCAGCAGGATTTTTGAACCCTACCATGCGCGCTATTTCTGCCACTGAAATTCTTGTCGGGTTTGGTCCGGATGGGAATAAGAATGATGTGTGGGCAGGAATCGGAACGCTATCTGTTACCGCTCTATCATTTCCGTCTGGGGTCACTATGTTCACCAAGCCTAGTGGATCAGCAACAAGCAGAAGATCGTTTTCTATTGAGATTTTATCTGATGGAACGATTGTTGCATTGACAGCAGGAATAACTGGAAGTCAGCAAATAGAAGTGGTTATAGGCAAGAAGTCTGGAACATCTATCTTAGACATAAAGTCCGCAAGGTTGCACGGAGTAGCTATAACCTCTGATGATGTTAACGCAACGTTGTCTACGCTGATAAACACTGACGACCAAATCATCATGCAGTATCAATCTGATAAGACGGTGAGCGTTGCAACACTAGAATATAACGGTTTTGCGGTAGATGTCTTGGAGTCAGGCAGCTCTCAATCATTATCAGGGGTATTGATGGGAAATATCGATGATAACGAGTTCATTGTAATGGGTTCTAACGCTGACGGCTATGCTTCTGCTCATGTTTTGGAGGCAACAGGTAAATGAAAATAATCAAGGACAAAGCGACAAAAATAGTAATCTTTATAGGTTCATCTTTGACACTTGATAGTCATGCAAAAGGTGATGGATGGGAATCTAAGCGAATCACGCCAGTAAATTCGGTCCTTGAAGATGTTAGCGAAAACGTGCCCAATGACTATGCGTCGGGCCTATACATCTATGATAACGGTTGGATACTTTCCGCAGCAGGAATTAGTGCTGACTCCACGGCGCAGACACAGACATTTTCAAAACAGAAGCAAGTTAAAACTGTCGAGATTACCGAAGCGGCAATGTCGGCTATACGCGAGAATATTGTCCACAACACTTTCACATTTACAGCCAAGCAGGAAGACCAAGATTTATTAGTGGCTGTTCTATCCGCTGGAAGTGTCCCGGCTGGGATGTACTGGCGTGACAGTAGCGGCACAGCTCAAACAATGAGCTATGCAGACTTACAGGGGTTGTCATCTGCTATTGTTACAAGAGGATTGGGCATCGATACAACTTTGCAAGCAAAACTTGCAGAAATTGAGGCTGCAACAGACGAATCAGAACTTGATGCAATTACGTTCGATTAAAGGTTAATAACAAAGGTATAAAATATGAGTATAGATTATGTGTCTGGCAATATAGCCATACGTCAGATGGTTTTTACCGAAAAAGGCAAAGTCGTGGATGGTCATGCACACAATTTTGATCACACTACTTATATTGCCAAAGGCATCATTCAAGTAGAACTTCTCGACGATGGCGGATCTGTCGTTCGTACGGTTGTTAAAGACGCCTCAAAGGGCTTCAATTGGATATTGATACAAGCGCA
>NZ_CAKZKO010000129.1 GCF_937123705.1 uncultured Paraglaciecola sp.
CATGATCGGCTGGAGTCGTAGTCAGATTAAGTCGGCAAGATTGTCTCATGTTACCGACTTAATCGCATGTTCCCTAATGCTGAATGACAAATCCTCTTTAAGTATTTTTGATTCGTATCCACGGACACAGGAGTGGATTAGAAACAGCGAAGGACTCAAGAGACATCTATTTGGGACTTTAACCCCCACTAAAAAGAGTCTGTACGCAATATCAATGCTCATGGGGCATGCCTCCCCTGAAACAACGCTCGAACACTATAGCCACCTGCTAGATTATATTGCCCGTGAATTGATTGAAGAAAGGCTGGCGCCAACACACGAACAACTCGCATTAGCATCCGGCCAATCTATGAGCACCATCTATCGCTGGCTAGAACCTGGAAAGAACAAATACAGAGAAAACTTTCGCAAGAAGTTTCTAATCATTGATCAAAAAACAGTATCCATCCCACCCGCAGAAGCGATCATAAACTTTAGTCTTGAGACCGCTAATAGCGATCTTGAGAGAGAATTTAACCAATGTCGTAAGGTTCTGTTTAAGTTAATACAGAGCTCCAACACATTTGACAAGATCTCACGGCTATCCGATAGCACAGGTATAGCTAAGTCCGATATTGAAACATGGCAGAACAATCTACTTTCACTTTTGAGTGCTGGTGCTCATAAATTCGACATATCGAACGCCAAGAAAATCAATCTAGAAAGCTACAACGGCGAAACACTTCCTCTACCAGCACAGCCCAGAAAAATAGTTCAAGATCGCGCAGCATACCTAAGCCTGATTAAGTCACTTGATGAACTGAGTAAGAATCAGCCAGAACAGCTACAAGTACTGTTAAACGGTTTTCAGCAGCACACTCAAAAACGAAATCACTTAATGAGATTCACAAGTGTTGAGGCTGCGAAACCTATTATCGAAGCATTGTCCCTACTTAAAACTGCTGATGTGGCCATAACTTTCACCCTGCTGCATGGCAAAGGCCAGAGTCATAGCAACATCATGAGAAAATGCATTCCGCATTGGAGAATGGGGTTAGGAATATCGAAGAAAAAGAGTATAGCCACGGCTATAGCAAACAGTAACTTAAAAGTGGGTGAGTTTGGATGGTTAGGAGTGAATTTAATCAATCCACAAACTGGAAAAGCTATAGAAGGGGCTAGGTATGTATTCGCAATGTTCTTTATTTTAAGTTTATAAAGAAAACTCCAAAGAACAGAATTTAAACTCCCTCCAATAATATAAAGCTCTTATTACCGGAGGGAATTTAAATATTTTGACTCACAATATTAGTAAGACTAAAAATCGCTATGACTTTGTTCTTGAACAGGTTGAATATCTGGGTTCTCCAAGATAACAACACTGTCGCTCGAAGATGCTGGCTCAGCTGCACTTTCCTGCTCTTCAGCTGGTTGCTCAGTTGTTGGCTCTGACAACGGCACTTCTTCTGACTCGGGTTCGAAGATTTCTTCTTCTGCTGGAAGTTCGTCTTCTGGCCCTGTTTCAGAATCTTCTTCGTCGAAGGCGTTGTCTTCGATGATAATGGCGTCGTCAGTCAGTAAGCTATCAAAGCTCTCTTCTTCAGCAGTCTCAGTTTCAGTCTCAGTCTCAGTCTCAGTCTCAGTCTCAGGAGCATCAAACATCAAGCTGCGGTCGGTTAGAAGGTCGTTATTGTCCATAGCAACCTCTCCCACTTCAGGGACTACATCTGTCTCAACCACTTCGTCAGTTTCCGGCTCTTCTGAATCTGTTGCCAAGTCAGATCCAACAACTTCTTCGATTTGTTCTAACTCATCTTCAGCGTCGGCTGGTTGTGAAAGCACATCTTCGACTTCGGTGATGTTTTCATCAACATTACCGTTGTTGCCATCACTTTCTGTTTCTTCGACCACATCTGTATCGACAACCTGAGCGCCTTCGATGTCATCTTCTATCAATGTTTCGTCGATTACTTCAACTTCATCAGACTCAACAACCTCTTCTCCTGCCGTCTCTTCAAGAGCCTGCTCTAGTGTTTCTTCGGCTACGATAAATTCGTCTAGGGCATCACCGAAATCTTCCTCGTCAAGCTCGGTGTAGTTGACCAGCATGTCTTGGACGTGCTCCATTGCCGTCATAAGCTCTACTGGCGTAAAACCTTGATTAACCAATAGATTATTAACGTCATCCATGCTCGCTGAGTTTAAGTTCAACGAAGTCGAAGCAAGGGCATCGCGTGATGCAGCAGAGATTTGAATACCACCAGCGGTGTTGCCTTCGCTGTCCAGTGACTGTAGGAACACAGCCATTTTCTGTACGTAGTCGTTAGATAGGTCAGTACGAGATACGTCCGCAAGGTCCTGCAAGAAGACATTGCCACGCGCCAGGTCGTCTGCCATCGCGGTACCGATCAATACACCACCCACACTAAAGGTAACGCTGTCACCGTTCTGGTAACTAAAGCCACCTTGAGCATCTGTGTAACCCGTCATACCTGAGGAGGTTTCGTAGTACATGCCTTCGATAATACCATCGATAATGATGCCATTATTAGGAGTCTCTTCCGAGTTATCTGCCGTATCCAGCGAACTGAATAACACAGGCGTCGTCAAGCTACTAGCAGGACCAGAGACAACATAATCATCAGCGTCTGCTGTGATGTTGTCACTTCCAGCTCCGGCAATGATCAGGTAACGTCCACTACCTGCCACGTTGATCGTGTCATCATTGTTGCTGCCCAGTTCTAGGGTGTAGGTCTCGCCGTTAAACGTTAGTTGCTCTACGTTGATAAGCGTATCTATACCTTCTGCCCCTGAGATTGTTAGTTCTCCTGAGCTGGCATCGTAGCTCATTTGATAAGCGGTAATATCTGAACCGTATACAGCTGTATCATCCCCTGCACCACCGACAATGGTATCATTACCGGCACCAGAGTCTATGGTCGCACCGCTGGTCGCACTCACAACAATGTTGTTATCTTCATCACCTGTGGTAATTGTTTGGCTTTCGTCTAAGCGTAAGTTAAAGGTATCAGTCGATCCAGAAGTCAAAGTACTGGTCGGTAGTCCTGTTGCGCTGTCCACTGTTTGCACCGTTACGTTCACATCGTCATTAAACGAGTGGTATAGCATTTCAATATTACCGATCTGGTCATAAGGCACATCCGTAATGACCCACTTACCACTACCAAAGTTCGCTTGAGGTGCATCTAGCAAGGTGCCATTTAAGCGGAACAATGCAGTATCGTCTAAGGCTGTTGCTACACCTTCGAACGTTACCATTAATGTTTCGGAGCCATCGGTATCCGCTACGTTGGCGTTCAAATTCAGCGCTACCCACGTGTATTCATCGCCGAAGGTTTTAGTAGCTTCCATATTTAGTAAGTCATCCGCTACCGGATTGAAGCTTACTTGGAAATTAGGCCAGGACTGTGCGGTCTCCATACCAGACTCACCAGAAGTAATTGCTAAACCCACCTCAATCGTACCCGAGAAATGCTCTACTGCCGCAGTGCGCTGAATACCAATGGTTTCTAGATCAGTGATAGAGGCGACATTAAGAATATAGTCGTATAGGTAATCTCCATTTGCGTCCACACCCGATATAGTACCCGTTTGCACGACACCATTTAGCAATACCTCGTAACCCAGCGGTACGCCCGTTAACGTTGCAGAGGTAATATTTTCACTATTTGCATCAGCAAGCGCGACGTTGTCACCTAAATCTAGTAGAGCTATGCCATCCTCATCACCGGTCATCGTCGGATCCGCATTAGTAAGCCCATCGTTTACCGCTTGTACTGTCGCGGTGACTTCACTCGATGTAAGCCAAGTAGCCGTGCTGTAGCCGGAGGATTGAGGATCTTCTTGCGTTAACGCCCAAGCCTTAATGCTCACTTCATTACCGTGCTGATTCGCTGGCGGTGTATAAGTGATAGTAATGCTGTTACCAAAGCTTGCGCCATCGATTACAATATAATCACCTGCTGGTAGTTCATTCGCAGGTATTTGACCATCTGTCAATTGACCCGCTGTAAAGTTAATAGTGCTCGGTAAAGAACTACCGTTTAGCGTAAATGTTCCTAAGTCACCGACATTAGAGCTAGCTGTCTGAGTCACTTGGATATACAGTTTCCCATCAATAAGCAACTGACGTGGATTATCGGCATCATTCGCTAAATTAATCACAAAATCGGTTGCTGTATCCTCAAGAATTGCTGGCTCAGTGATGGATAGGGTACTCTCATCCGTTACTGGGGCAATATCAAAAGTAGCATTATCAATTGGGTAACTATGGTGTTCATTTAGACCATAGGTCGTAATAGCAATATCGAAGTCCGCTGAAGTTGAAGAGTTAATATTCTCATTACTATTCGGCGTCAATGTTAGCTGCTCTAGCGAAGCAATCACAGCATTCACGTCACCTTCACCTGATAATGTGTAGTATCCACCGTCCTCGTCGACATACTCAGCACCAGATAAAGAAGCACCTTCAAGATTTTTGATCGTAATCGTATATTTACTGCTATCTCCTGATGTAGCACCATCCGTTACAGATACCAATTCATCTAAGTTACGTGGAGTATCTTCCGTAAAATCTACATCATTAAGCGTAACAACAAGATCCATTGGATCGGTTGGCGCAGGGCCACTGCCCGCAAATGTATCGCCATCGATCGCAAGCCTGAAAGTAACATCATTTGATAGCACATCAGCATCCGTATCTTGATGGCTTACGCGAATAGTCACTATTTGATCGATATCAGTATAAGTTGCACGATCAACGATAAAGCGAATACTGTTTGTTTCACCTGACGCACTATCAATGATCAGATCATCACTGATATCTACACGCCAGCGCCCTGTATGTACGGCGTTGCCGTCGGCATCAGTGATATCACCAAGGTAAGTGCCCCCTACGATATCAATACCCTCTGGTACACCAAAAAGCTCAACGGTTTGTTTAATCGTTTCTGAGCCATCGATATCCTGACCGTTGCCAGAGCTCCCTTCGCCGATCATATCATTAGCAATAAGCGTGAAAGGTACTTCGAAGATAGTGTTATCGGTAACGGTTACTGTATTTGTTGCCGCATCATAGGTCAGGTCACTATTGCCATCTCCATCTACATCAGTAATGGCACCTAGATTTAGGGTCGCGGCATCCGTCACGGCATTGACTGTAACGTTGTAAGTCGCCGACACGTAATCTGTAGACGCTGCATCATAACTATTGCCTGTTGGCGTCGTGTCTGTATACGGATGATCCCCCGCTGGCGTGCTGTCCGATACGGTATAGCGGAAGTCGAAGGTGTAATCTTCATCGCCGTCGTGACGGCTGTCTTGGAAGCGCGCTGTCACTTGCTCAACGGTATTATTCGCGACGTCAAGTTGCACCCATTGCGCTGAACCAGCACTTGTTTGTGTTAGTGTTCCATGGTTTTGCGTAATGAGTTCAATACCTTCCGGAATAGACTCCGTATTGATCCATACACCTGTTAATTGCTCATTCGGACCACCATTACCAGAGAAAGTGAAATCTAAAATTTGATCTGTATCTTCACTTTGGGTTGCGCTGTTATTGACCGTGCCTTCAGCTTCAGGTGTAACAAGTACAGATAGAGCGATATTAACTTTATCTGAATCCCCTTGGGTATTGCCGCTCAAGTCATCGTTTTCAACCGTTTGCAGGTCTAAGTTAAAACCAACCGTGCCGTTAAAGTTTGTAGGGATATCTAGGTTGGCATTATCAAAGTTCGCGGATTCAACAATCCACTCTGTTGCCATAACTTGAGTAACGCCTGAGCCACTGATACCAAAACCTGCATCCACTTGATCTTGAGTAAGCTTAATCGTGACAAACAAATCTTCTGAGCCATAACCACCAGCGATGTCTGCAGAGCTAAAGTTTGGTTGATCATTAACAAACAAATCCTGTAACGAAACACTGGCAGTACCTTCGTGCACAATGGCGTTGTAGTCATGGGACAGGCCGTTACTATCTGTTAGAGAAACAGTATCCGTTGCGTCATG
>NZ_CAKZKO010000130.1 GCF_937123705.1 uncultured Paraglaciecola sp.
TCAGCCTAAATTTGTTGGGATGTTCCCGCAGTTGAGCGACCTTTTTTTAGCAAGGGCTGCATTGCTGCCCTCTTGGGTCGCGATCGACCCAATTCACCCGCTAGGATACGCACTAGCGGATGGCGTGAGTTTACCCTAAGAGCCTTGTTTTTAGCGTCAACTCAAGCAGGTTTTTAGAGGCCAGCTTGTGATGGTGCCTTACTTAATTTCTTTCGCAGTATAGTAATTGCTAGTACTGCTCCAAAATTCCAGGGCGCCTTTTTTGTTGATTAGAAAGTACTCGCCAAACCCATTGCTTTCCAAGGCTTCAACCTTTCTCCCATTTTTATGTTTGGTTATTTTAATCTCTTCAACTGAAGAGCTTTTATCCCCATACAGAGACATCATATAGAACTTTTCATCTTCTTGGTAAACCGTGATTTTAGCCCCTATATACGGGCGGTCATCAACCCATCTTGAAACTATTTCCTTACCCTCACCTAGCTCTCTTTCAGACTCCATTTCTCTTTCTTGCTCAATGGTCAGTCCCAGTATTTTAACGTTTAGATCAGGATTAAAATGAGTTGTTGCCCAGTAACCATTTTTCACTTCAGACATGTTTATAACATACCCAATGAAGGTTCTTTCGTATTGCGCACTCCCCTTTAGTTTCTGGGCTAAACTAGCAAGTTCGTCTTTACTTATCTTCTTATTTAATGAGATATCAATACTGTGTTTTATTCCTGGGATACTGCTTTCCTTTATTACCTCATAGGTGTACTTCGCATCATCTGCGAAAGAGCTGACGCTTAAAAAAAACAATGAAATTAAAGCTAGTGAATATTTCAAATTGATACCTATCTGTCATGTGTTTTAAAGATTGATTTTACCACATTCTAGGAGCTTATTTCTGGCCTACATTAGGGGGTGTAGGGGGCTTCGCCCCTACGGCAAACGCTTGCGCAGCATTCTCCTCATCTCACCCTTAACTCAGGAGCTGATCTTACGGGGTGATTCTTTTGAAAATCTACAGTTCATCATTTGTTAAACCGCTTTTAAAGCTTGCAAGTACCGGGATCGTTCAGAATGCGCTCAGAACGGTTTTTCCCTATGTAGCATAGATTTTATTGGTGTTACCGATAAATCGGCTTAGAAACGATCCTGCGTAGCTTTCAGCCATCTTCTAGTCCGTATCCTTGGGTGAATTGGGCATAGCCCAAGAGGGACAAAGTCCCTTAACTACTTTTGCTTTTGATTGTTTGGCTGGAATGGTCAGAATTAACTTCATAGATGCTAGTGAGCTGACTGGCTCACAAACCCCAAAAATGAGTCCAACTAATTCAAGGTCGATTGTTAAGGTTATCCACAGTTTTTTTATCGGCTTTTCCTTTTTTATCTTTTTAAAACCTTTTTAAAACCTTTTTAGGCGGGCTGAGAGCCGCACTATAGCTACGTTACAGAGGGCTTAGGGCTACATTTTTGGGGTGTTAGGGCTACATTTTTGGGGTGTTAGGGCTACATTTTTGGGGTGTTAGGGCTACATTTTTGGGGTTATAAACTACATTAAATATAATGTAGATTTAAAATGGTTTTTATGTTTATATCTACATTATATTTGGAGTAGATATTCACTATGAGTTTAAGCAACCTAGCTAAAAAAGATGACCGGCAGCAAGTCAGTATGTCCAATGCTCTAGTTAGAGCTGCTCATGGCCTTTCTTTACAAGAAAAACGGTTACTCATGCTTGCGGTAGCAAAACTAGATAGCAGGCTTCCTGTAACGCCTCAAAACATGACTGTAGAAATTAATGTTACTGAATTTGCTAGTGAATATGACATTACCTCAAAGACACTTTATAGCGAAGCCAAAGCGGCTACGGAACAGTTAATGAACCGATACATAAGGTTTAGAGATGGTAAAAGTGAAATACGGATGCAGTGGGTCGGAAGAGCTACATACAAAGAGGGAGAAGGGCTGATTGAACTTGTGTTCTGGCATGAATTGAGTCCTATGCTATTTGAACTAGAGCGGCAGTTTACAAGCTATAGGTTGGGTCGAGCAGGTGGCTTAAGGTCAAAGTATGCGTGGAGGTTATTTGAATTGCTGATGCAATTCAAAAAAACTGGCTACCTAAAAATCCCATTGGATGATTTCCATCATTCAATGGACACGCCAAAATCAATGAGGTCAAAATTTACAAACCTAACTGCACGAGTGATCGAGCCAGCAGTCAAAGAAATTAGAGAGAAAGACGGACTTAAAGTCACTTGGCAACCAATAAAGGAAGGACGGAAAGTAACCACGCTAGAGTTCAAATTTCCCGTTGAACAACAACACGAATTATTCAAAATTGATAAAGCGTTTATTGAGAAGCACGCCAGACCAGGCGAAAGCTACGAACAAGCCGGAAAACGACTAAGGGAGGAAGCCAAGAAACAGACTAAATAGCAGTAACCGCCCTTCCCCAGTGCGTCAACACTGAGGCAGGACTTCACTTAACGATCACCGAAGGATCGAAAAATGCACAACGATATTAACACTAGTTTCAATAGTGAAACACTCATTGCGACGCTGGGTATCATTGCCCTACTGCTTGCGCTTATCGCTTATCAACAACGTGGCCATGCGGATCAGTCGCGTTCATGGCTTGGCTATTCTGCTTTAACCCTAGAATTATTAGCCGGATCAATGGCTATTTACTGGAGTGTTAAAAATGGCTCAGGCTTGCTCACATGGATTTTTGTACTGGGCTTTATTGGCTTAGCAGTCGCGAAGGCTTCCATCGTGCCGGCATTATCTAAAGCGTTTACGGATAGTAATTACCCTGCCCTCGTTTTTGCTATTCCTGCCCTGATCGGTACTTATGGAATTGTCTATTTTGCGGGATCTTTTCATGGAGGTATTGAGGGTGCGGGGAAGTCTGCACAGGAAGCAATCGCAAGCGCCCCCATTCGAGCACTAGACGCACAATTAGAAGCCGCTAGAAACAAGCTAACCAACCTTTCCAACTACGCTGATGCTAATAAGGCCATTGCAGAAAGTACAAAAGCATCAAGCTTGAATACGCAATTAGTCAGTACCAGGGCTGCATTAAGTCGATGCCCTGCAAACTATCTGACTAAGTGCATTAACCCGAACCAACAGAAAATTGACACCCTCCAGAGCCAGTTGAGCGCCCTTACTTACTACTCAGGAAATCAGAACTATTCAGGCACTAAACAACTGATAGCAGACCTTGAGACACAACGGGCGGGGCTGCTTACAGGCGGCAATATTGCCAGTGAATCCGGTCATGGTGCCGATGACAAAATGATAGCGTGGTTGCTCAACATTCCTGAAGAAAAAGCGCGGGACTTGAAATGGTTAATCTTTGTTTTAGCTTTCGATATTTTGAGCTTATTGTTTAGGTTTACAGGTGAATTTGTGAGCCGTGGAATACCAGAAACCAGACTCATTTCCAGACAATTAGAAGTGCTGCTGAAAAATGGCCATTCTCTTTCTGATGCTGCGCTCATGCTAAGCGGTCAAACTGGTTTAATAAGTGGCTCACTAACAAGTGAAAAACGGTTAGAAGCACCTGACGCGTCAGGTTCAAACCAGTCTGAAAATAGCCCTTCCAGTGAGTCCCAAAATACACCACTTTTAGATAATGACGAGCAACTGTATTCGGAGTGGTTACACCAAGTTCAGAACAAGATTATCAAATGCACAAGGAACGATGGAAAAGCGTTTATTAGTGATCGACTAACCAAGGGTAAACAATCCAAAACCATCACGCCAATGGAGATTCAAGACATCCACCGTTCGTGGGTCAATAGAGCGGAAGAAGAGGGCGTATTAAAACCCCTTGGTGGTATCGGAAAAGCATCGCATATCCTAGCGTAATTTACCCCGTCACGGGGCTGTCACTGTTGAAAACAGCCCTCCGGAATAGGCTACATAAGCCCCTCAGTTATACGTCACTGTTCCAAAGAAACAGTGACGTATAACTGATTTTTGTATACCCCCCTGTTACTCGTTTTCTTCTAAATCCTTTTCAATTAAGTACATAATCTGCTGATATGTATAACGCGCGGATTCCGTTTTAGCATGTTTCCGATAGTAGCTAACATTGCCGCTCGTCAACTGCAGCCAGCCTAAGGTTTCACCCTTCACTGACTTAACTTTTATATCAAGAGACATCTCTGTTTTTGTAGCCATAAAATCACCTTAGGCTCGTAAGCCTCTATACATTATTTTGAAATTGCTTTTTGAACTAAAACTCTGAGTCCGTCAGGGACTTTTTTGCTTTTCGTTTTAAGTAAAGCTTCAGACTGTCCTTTAAAAAGAATGGCCCATTTTTCGATCATCTCATCTGTATATTTGAACTGTCCTGTAACTAAAGTTTTTTGCAATTCTTTCACAAGCAATTCCCTGAATTCACGCTCAACCCCTGATGACATAGGAACCTCGCTTTCATTCCATGCAATTGCCTCTTTGAGAACCATAAAACTCTTACCTTTATATTGAATAGTAGGTGCGGCTGAATAAGCTACCAGAAGAAGGGATTCTGTTTCCTTCATAGAGCCAGTTACTAAGGATAAAGGTATTAAAATATCATCGTTAAAGTCACTCATTAGTAAGCCTTTATAGTTCAAAAGATGAACATCATAACAATAAGCTTCGTTAACCATTGTGGATAATTTTTTGTAGCGCGTAGCGATACGGACAACCGCCTTTGTTGCGGAGCATTCCCAATGATTCTTTCAGGATGAATAATTATCAAAGCACTAACTCAGCTTAATTAGTGCGCCTACACCACCCTGATAAACTTCTTTTTACGACCTTCAAAGCGCAGATAATCAAGCAGATTATCGCCGCTCATCGGGTGAAACCCCGAGCGACTTTGCGCAGCAAAGTCTAGTGAGTACTCTTTCACAAAAGCACCCGTCCTGACGCCCTGTCTTTTAACGATAATCTGCGAGTGAGTGAAAATGGCTTTTGCGATCATGAGAGCAAAGAAGTTAAAGACGATGGCGAACGTGACCGCATCGCTCAATCATTGCTACCGGGAACGGGAAACAATGAATGCAGATGCAGAGCGAACACCAGAGAACGAACATAGAGCCGCCGAGTCAACTGCAGAAGCTACAACGAAGTTGAAAGCGATACTGCCAAGCAAGCGAAGAAAGGATGCTGTGTTAGCGATTGAATACGTTTTGACGGCTAGCCCTGAATGGTGGGTAACAGCATCAGGAGCAGAGCAACAACAGTTCTTTGATGCTTCAGAAAAATGGTTAGCGGATAAGTACGGCCAGCAAAATATTATTACTGCCACGATCCACCGCGATGAGACATCGCCACACCTCAGTGCTTTTGTTGCACCGGTGACCCAAGACGGCAGACTGAGCGCGAAAGATTTCATCGGCAATAAAAGTAAAATGTCCAAGGACCAAACTAGTTTTGCATGTGTCGTTCAACACCTGGGGCTGGAAAGAGGTATCGAAGGGAGCAAGGCAACACACCAAAGTATCAAAAAACACTACGCGGCTATTCAAAAAAGTGAAGAGCAAGTAGTGATTGTCAGCCCTGAGTCGGTTGAACCCAAGGTGTTAAAAAAAGGGGTTTTCAGTAAAACGGTTGAATCTTCTGCTCATGTTGCATCGAGACTAACCGAAGCGGTAAAAGATGGTTATCAGGAAGTGGTCGCAAATGCTTCTGTAGCGCTACAGGATAGAAAACGGTTAGCTGATCTAACCATGACTATGGAAAACCAGAGAAATGAGCTTAAAAGGGCACACAGTCCGTTTCAAGGATTAACTAAAAATCAAATACGTAACCTACTGGAACAAGCAGAAGCATTGAAAAAGGAAAACGAGATAAGTAAGTCACAGAGTGTTTCTAAACGATTTCGTGAGGGTAATGAACTGTAGTTGTCTTTGTTTTCTATTTAACAGTTACATTATTTTTTAGATATTTTTATGAGTTATCCACAGCTTTCTGTTTGTTTCTTTGTTTCTTCTTGTTTCTAGGGGCTATAAGCCTATTAAAATCATATAGTTACAGACTTAAAAGTGAAGAATTGACTGTTAACTGTGAAAAATTGACGCTGTAAAGTGAAGAATTGACTGTTAACTGTGAAGCTTTTGGAAACATGATCTTTTAAAATAAAGTGATAGATTTTTAGTCTGTTGCTTTTATTTTAATGTCATGCTATTTTTATTTTTCACTTTAAAAAGGTTTATCTTCGGATGGCAACAACATTAGACGCACAGTTAGCAGGGATACAGAAGCGGCTAGCCGCGCAAAATAAAACAGTTAATACAAATGCTGATTGTGTAGAAGAGCGAGACTTAGCGGATAACACGGTAACTAGATCAAACGCATTAGCTCGCGCTTACTACAGATTTACAATTCCAGAAAAGCGAATAATGGAAGCACTAATAAGTCGATTGCATCCACAGAGGACAGATAACGATTTACAGCATATTAAATTGTTAGCTACCGACTATGCGAAGACTTACAGCACTGAAAACGCTTACAGAGACCTGTCCACTGCCGCACAAGGGTTAATGAGGAAAGTTATAACTACCACTGAAGGTATCAATGTCATTGAAAGCAGTCTTATGGCTCAAGCAGTGTATACAAAAACCGAGGGTACTATTACCTGCACATTTAACCCGTTGATAGTTCATCACCTTATAGGTATGAAGGCTAAATTCAGCTCATACCCACTAAATAAAGTTATAAACTTTAGTAGTTCGTACACTTGGCGACTCTACGAATTATTAGTTAGCTGGGCACAGCCAAAAATTAATACAGGTGGTGTTTTTTGCGGTTGGTTTGATGTAGATGTTGATGAATTACGAAAAATGCTAGGCGTACCCGCATCATATAATCAGGGAAGGTTTAAGAAGTCAGTATTAGAGCATGTTACTAATGAACTATTGCATAAGGCAGAAATAAGGCTACAGCTAACACCCAAGAAAACAGGGCGTAAAATCACATCATATTCAATTAAATTTGCAGAGAACGACCAGCAACAAATACCACTAAATGGAGGCAAAAAAGGCAAATAAAACGAGTTAGAAAGCGCCCTACCGAAGGACGGCAATCCAACGGCAGGACTACATAAATTAACGACGATCGGAGTCGATAAAAAATGCACAACGATATTAACACTAGTTTCAATAGTGAAACACTCATTGCGACACTGGGTATCATTGCCCTACTGCTTGCGCTTATCGCTTATCAACAACGTGGCCATGCGGATCAGTCACGCTCATGGCTTGGTTATTCTGCTTTAACCTTAGAATTATTAGCTGGCTCAATGGCTATTTATTGGAGTGTTAAAAACGGCTCAGGCTTGCTGACTTGGATTTTTGTCCTTGGCTTTGTGGGCTTGGCCGTTGCTAAAGCCTCCATAGTGCCCGCGCTATCCAAAGCCTTTACGGATAGTAACTATCCTGCGTTGGTTTTTGCTATCCCTGCCCTGATTGGTACTTACGGTATTGTCTATTTTGCAGGGTCTTTTCATGGTGGTATTGAAGGCGCTGGAAAGTCTGCACAGGAAGCTACGGCAAGCGCACCTATCCGAGCACTCGACGCACAGCTAGAAGCCGCTAGAAATAAGCTAACGAGTCTTTCGAGCTATGCTGATGCGAATAAGGCCGCTGCAGAAAGTGCAACAGCATCAAAATTGAACACGCAATTAGTCAGTGCCAGGACTGCATTAAGTCGATGCCCTGCAAACTACCTGACTAAGTGCATTAACCCGAACCAGCAGAAAATTGACACTCTCCAGAACCAGTTGAACGCCCTTACTTACTACTCAGGGAATCAGAGCTATTCAGGAACTAAGCAACTGATAGCAGACCTTGAGACACAACGGGCGGAGCTGCTCACAGGTGGCAATATTGCCAGTCAATCAGGCCACGGTGCGGATGATAAAATGATCGCGTGGTTGCTCAACATTCCTGAAGAAAAAGCGCGGGACTTGAAGTGGTTAATCTTTGTTTTAGCCTTCGATATTTTGAGCTTACTTTTCAGGTTTACAGGTGAATTTGTCAGCCGTGGAATACCAGAAGCTAGACTCATTTCTAGACAATTAGAGGTGCTTCTAAAAAACGGCCACTCTCTTTCTGATGCTGCTCTAATGCTAAGCGGTCAAACTGGTTTAATAAGTGGTTTGCTAACAAGCGAAAATCCACGAAAACAACCTGACGCGTCAGGTTCAAACCAGTCTGAAAACGGTTCTTCCAGTGAGTCCCAAAAAACGCCG
>NZ_CAKZKO010000131.1 GCF_937123705.1 uncultured Paraglaciecola sp.
ACCCAAGTCTTGCTGTCATAGTCTATATTTGCGTATATCTCTGCAGCATATGCCGCTTGCAGTTCCAATATCTTCTGAGACTTGATATCTGGTAATACCGCAGCGTCGTGAGTATCTTTTCTGGTTTGGTCGAAATTTAATGATCCGCCACTTCTAACCATTCCGCCAAGTGTTATAGATGGCAAAACACCGTCTATATTTTCATCCCAAATTACGGCGGATGGATCTACATAAGCCCCGCCTTCTCCGACATTTATTAAATCTTGCTTGCCTGATGGAAAATCAACTAGTATTTGCATTTATAGAGCCTGCTTTTTTACTATTCTCATCCAACCTGTCACATCCCCTGCGGCAGAGTTTCTATTAGTATGTATACGCACCTTATCGCCTACTGATAGCGTCACTCCTAAAGCCGAGCAATGAGACGATGATGTTTCTGATATATTATTTAAAAGGGATATCCTGTCAGCTGCGTTTATAATTTTTATATTCGTTGTCAGTTCAGAGCTATTTACAGATATACCGATATTTTCATTAGAAGCATTCGCTTGATCCGCAAACTGGATATCGTATTTTCCGTTTTCGTTAATCGTGAAAACAGAACCGTTTGCCGCTGTATAAGCGTGCGATATTGCGGTTCCTACGCTGCGTTGGGTAACTGAGTACCCGCGTATATTTAAGTCTGTAGATCCATAACCGTTTGGTGTTGTCATATATATTTCATGATCTCCAACGGTCAGTTGAGGTTGAGCAGAAAAAGATATAACCCAGCTTGTCTTTGTTCCGCTTCCTTTAGTGGTAACAGGATCGAATGTTAATGTTGTGCCAACATAACTAACGACCTGCACAACCATAGAATTTGCTGCAGGTGCAGCAGCATCAGCAAATATCAGGTATCCGCCAGGCAAAAACCCTTTTCCGCTTGAAACGGCAGCAGTCTTGCCTGTGGTCAGATTTATGCTTATAGATGATGCGCTGGTGTCTGACACGTTGTTAAGATTGAGAGCATCAACAACGCCATCAATTTCTTGCATAAAAACATCAAGAAACCATGTAATCCACGCATCCATATAATTGCTGAATGTGGCGCGTATATTTCTCTGAGGTTTATTGCCTGTGTACTTTGTTAGCGCCATTAAATCAAACCTTTAATATTTATTCTTATAAAAAAATCATCGGGGTTCTGATAATCAAGCTCTCCACTTCCTAAACCAAATACTCTTAATGATGAATATTCGCTTTTGGTACTCGCTATCCATACACTTGGCACATCTAGAACTTGAGTGAGTATGTCTATTGCTGTATCTGCGTAGTCTTTCTTGACGTGAGCGCGTATCTTCATGTCGCGTCCAGACTTTCTGCGTTTTATTTCGTTATTCCCGAAATCATCTATCTTTATGTAGCTGTAAGTTTTTGGTGTAACACTTGCGCCGCCCAGTAGAGTGTTTCCTATTGGCCTTAGATCTCCAACTTGATACATGCCAACCTCCAAATCACCGGAAGTTGAAGACAAAGTTACGGTTAGCTCACTATTTGTATAAGGAGGCAAGTCATTAAGAACGAAATCTGGCTGCTGGCTGAATGGAGAAAAGCAATATTCGTAATAATCTGGCGGGAATGAGTTCTCTAGCTCAAGAGTTTTACTGTAAACGTTCGTTCCATCTGGTGAATCTTTCACATTGATTGTTGCTGTATCTACATTAACAAGTCCCGCAACGTATAAGGAGCTTATAAACCCAAGAGAATTTACAATTGTTAAAGGTGAGGACGCTTTGGTTTTGGAGCTGCTTTCTCCATCAAACATCTTCCATGCGTTTGTTGCAGAAACATCTATCCACCAGATAACACTGTCTGCATCAGCAACGCGGTTTTCTATTTCCGTTGGATCATTATCCAAATTAGTGTCCGCGCCACTCTCATAAATCCTATGTGTGACAGTACTGATAACCTTGTCGCCTAATGCATAAGTTGTTCCGCTATCATATACAGCGTGATCATTCTCAGTAATTGTTGTTGATGTTAAGGTATTGTCATCAACAACAACCGGCACCATGACGCTTAATACAGCTTCAGTCATTAGGCGGCCTCCTGCTCGACAAGCATTGCATTACCGCCTGCAGTTACATCATCAAGAATTGTTGCGGTTTGTTCAGCGCTTAGATTTCCGTCTTTGATCGCGGCAAGGACTTGTTTAAGCAAAGCAACAACCTCAGAATTATCAAGGAGCTTTTTAGAATCAGAGTTACTTGCAATTCTGCTTGGCTGAGTGAACTCTAATTCTGGCCCGTTTTCACCTACTATTCTTAGTCCACCAGAGTGAAATCCACCGCTTTCAAATCTCGGTATATTAGGATTCCTTGCAAAGAAATCCTCTCTATCCTGATTAGTAAAGTCTGTGTTTGCTAGTATTTGGTTAGATGTAACACCAGTCCTTGCAGCTTCAGATGCTATTTCTTGATCCGTTCTCTGGACACTAAAGAAGTCTCTTATTTGATCGCCAGTTATATTTCTATTGCCGTCAAATGGCAGTGATCCACCTTGACCAACAACAGCATTTCCACCTGCTCCGACACTCTGCGTGTTAAAGCTTGCCAGTGAATCAGCAAGTGATTTGATAGAACTATCAACGCCATTTATTGCATCAAGCTGTAATTGAGCATTAGTGAGAATTCCCTCAAGTTGCTGCCCTTCAGATTCAAGCGCTGATAATGTTTGTTCTTCCAGTGATAGTTGTTTTCCTGCCGCGTCTTCAAGATCTCTTAAGGTGTTTGCTGAGTCTGCTTGATCTCTCAAGAAGTCGGCACGTGTTGAAAACCCGTCTGCTGATGATTTGGTTAATGCCGTTATTGCATTACCAAGTCTTGGATCTTTGAAGTCACTATCATTAATAGCCTCTTGTATTAAGCTGGTTGCAGCAAATTTAGTAACTGGGTTTATTGTATTTATCGCGCTGCCTGCTGAACGCAAAACACCCGACAAATCATTCATTCGCCTGCTAACTTCTGTTATTTCTTCAGCAATGGTTTTCTGCTCTGATGCAATTGATCGAGACAATGCGCCGAATGAGTCATTGATTGGCTGCAAGTTTTTGGTCACAGTGCTTTCTACTGGAATTTCTTCTACTGCTTGTGATGCGCCCTCGGCACTTGTTTTAAGCTGATCAACAGAAAGTATCAAGGTTTGCAAGGGAAGGCTTAAAGCTGCAGAAAGCTGATCTGTAGAAAGTGAATTGGCTCTGAATGCGTCAGCTACTTCCTGAGGAGACACTATCCGGTTAATATCAACCTTTTGTAACTCAGTCAGAAGCTGCTCAGACAATATTTCCAGCTGATCTTCAGGAGACAGAAAATTATTAAAGAAAGAATCAAAAGAAGCATTGGCATTTTGAACGCCACCTAACTTATCAATTAACTCTGTTCGTTGAGTGATAGACAAATCTCTTAATTCATTTTTAGCTTCTTCTGTTGACCTTCCAAGCAGCAACATTATGTTACTTAATGAGTCGAACTCTGAATTAATACGTACTATTGCTTGAAAAGCCGTCTCGCTGCTATTCGCTAGACTGTCGATTTCAGGTATAAGGCCAGTGGATAGTTGATTGCTAATATCTTCTAGTACTTCAGCTATTTGAGCTTCAGATAAAGCCTCTCCTTTCTCACTGGCAATATTAATGCTAGTCGAGAAGTTATCAATCGACTCAGTGCTTAATCCTAGGTTTTTAGCCGCATTACGTAATGAAGAAGAAAAACCCTGTACAGTTGTATCAAGAAACTCTCCAAGCTGCACTGATGCTTTACCTGCTTCTTCAGCGACTTCATTTAACGCGCTAGATATTCCGCTTTCACTAACACCTCTGAACCCATTTAACAGTTCACCTGAGTCTGTATCATTGATAACCCTGTCAGTCTTACTTCCACTGAACACGCCGCCTTTTGCCTTGAATTTGACAGAAGTAGCACCTTCAAAACCTTCAGAATTGAAATCACCGATTAAATTCGTTTCTTTTTGCTTTAACTCGCCTCGGCCAAATAAACCCGTTAATATTCCGCCTAAATCCGGCAAGAACTTACCGACTACTGGTATTTTGCTTAATGGGTTTATTATTGTGTTAAGTGTCTTGCTTGATGCACCGAATAATTTATTGTCATTTGCAATTAATTTATTGAACTGATCAGTGAGTAACGCTGCTCCTACAACTAAACCGCCAGTTGCGAGCGATAATCCACCTGCTGCGCCGGTACCAGCGCCACCGATAGCGGTACCTGGCCCACCAATGAAAGCAGTTCCAGCACCAGCACTTCCCGCACTGAATACAGATCCGCCACCGGTTAATGCAGATCGTAGGCTAGAGAATCCTCCTGATATACCAGATCCTATGCCGGCAAGACTTAAGGCGTTTGATGATGAACCGCCAGATGTAGCGCCACCAAAAACAGAACCTATACCAACACTTTGAGCAATTTTTAGCGCTGCAAATTCTGAGGCTATACGACCAACGGCCAAGGCAGCATTCTTAACCATGCCGTCCAGACCATCATTAAAGAAATTAAATATTCCATTTGATAGAACTGACTGGACATTCCTTTGAGCCTGATCCCACAATCTACTAAACTCGTCTGTTACTTTTCTGGTTGTGTCAGATGTTCCAAGCAGTTGATCTTCTAATTTGTCTAATTGTCTTGAGTAAGCTTCTGTGCCAAGGCCTGATTCAAGCAATCGATCAAGCTCACGCACTTCATCTGCAAACTTTTCTTCTTCAGTTCTAACTGACTGCGTGATTGATTCTATTTTTTGCAGATCATCTTCAAGCGCTCTTGCAACTTTCTGTTGATCTTCTAGCTCCTTATTGGTTTTAGCTATACTGTCTATTAAAGGATTGGCAACCTTAGATACACCCAACGTTGCGGCTTCAAGCTTTTTAATTTGCGTAGCAGTTAATCCAGCTTGAGAAGCTTCTTTTTTTAGGGAAGCAATAAATCTTTGGGATTCACTTATTGCTGTTTTTCTTGGGGAGTTAAAACTTGATGGAGTATTAGGTTTACTTCCTGGTGTAACAGCATTTTCCAGTTTTTCAAATACCTTTTCTACTTCATCGGCTTCCTGCTGAATCTGTTTTCTTGAGTTTCTTACTTGCTTGGCTTGCTCACGTAGAAAACCGATTGGCCCAAGTATGGCATTGAATATTGTGGAGTTTGCTACACCTTCTGTAGTCAAATCCTTAACTAATTTCGCACTTAACGAAGTGGCTTCTGTTAAGAAATCAATTAATCCAGAGTTGCCGACAGCAACCTTAAGATCAAACATTGCCGTATTTAATCTGTTTATATTGGCGTTTAGCTGCTGTGAAGCATCTTTTGCCTGATCTCCAAATGTTTTATCAAGCTCTGCGGCCAGTGCTGGCAATAAATCTTCCGCCAGCAAATCACCAGCTTTAAGCATCTTATCCAGCTCTACAGTAGTGACCCCAATAGATCTTGCTGCTATTTGGAATGCACCCGGTAATCTTTCGCCCAATTGCCCGCGCAATTCTTCTGCAGATACTTTGCCTTTGGATATAATTTGCTCAACAGCAGTTAACGCGCCGCCAGCCTGATCCGCCGACAAACCTAGAACAGTTGATGCTTTGGCAATTCCTAGAAAAATATCTCTAGTTGCTTGACCTTCTAAAGCAGTACCCTTCGCTGCCGCTGTGAGCTTAGAAAACTGATTGGCTGATGTGCTTAGATCTAAACCAAGTTCTTCTGCAGATTTACGAACAAAAGACATTGCCTTTGCTGCACCTTCCGCCGAACCAGTTCCTACTGTTAGGGAATTATTAAACCTTTGGACTTGAATATTTGCTTCAGTGATGGACCGTACCGTAGAAGCCGAGAAGAAACCAGCAACAGCAGCGCCACCGAGCAGTGTAAAACTGCGCGTGAGACTTATAACACCTGCATCAAGACTGCTTATTTTACGGCCAGCGCTATCAAAAGCTGATCCTGTAAAATCACGTCCTACGATGTCAACGAATGTTTTTGTCATTGCTGCGCTTGCCTTAATTTATCGCAGTAATCTTTCAGAACCAAAAGGGAAGAAATAATGCTATCTACCTCAACAATTTCCGCGTACTCCAATATAGCGTTGAGAGATGACCAATCGAGTTGGTTATCCATCAGAAGCCAAACACGATAAGCGCTCTGATTCGTTTCAGTTAACCCAATATTCTTGTTATCAACTTTATTTTTTAGCTGGCTTGTTTGGAGCCAGCTTTTAAGTTTTTTTCGTCTTCCTCTTTTTTCTTCATATGCTCTGAGGTTGACTCAACAATCTTTTCTACAATTGGCTTCCATATTTTAGGAAGATCTTCAATTGCTTCACAGAAAATCTCTTTATCGAAAGGTATTTTTTTATCGCTACTACCCTCAAATAGATCGCTTTCCTGTACATTTTCCCATCCATCCACAAGCATTTTTACGACTTCAACGTCTTCTGCCTGCTGACGTAACATCTTGTAATACTCTGCTGTTGTTGCTCTACGTCCGAAAAATTTCATTTTCCCGACTGTTATTTCTAAACGCCGTGAGTTTCTTATTTTTTCTGCCAGGTCACTCATGATACAAACCACTGCTCATTTGCAGATAAGGTTACAGAACAACTCGCCGTAGCAACTGCACCAACAGAACCATCTAGACCGCGACCACCTGCAACACCACCGTTAAATATAAGTACATTTCCGTTCTGCAAAGTCACACGAAACACTCTGTCTGTCTTTGACAGACTGGCTTTTCTCATCTCTAAAACATGAGGATCAAGTGGGCTCGCATTCATTGGTATGGTGATCTGTGGCGCATCATCAAGACCAAAAACTTCAACTTTAGTTGTACGGTTGATGGTTGTAACGTCAATACGGTTTGGATTAGGCTCAGGGAAATTGAAAGATGTGGCGTTATTAAATGCGGTAAAAGTTGTTACTTCTTCGACAGTTCCACCGGATGTATAGGTACCTAGTGTGGTACCGTCCAAACCTTCACATTCAAATGTGGTGCCTGTGGGATTAGCTACTCTGACCTGCAAATTATCTAACTCAACCAGACCACCAGGAGCCTTTAAAACAACTATTTCCCCGCCGCTAAAGCTGTTTGCTGATGTAACAACCACCGGATTTGTACTTGTAACACCTGTTATTGCCGCTGAAGTACCTAACGCGCTCTGCATTTCGATAGATGTATCTAACAATAATATGACTGCCATCTTTACTTTCTCCTGCGACTCGCGCCGTTAAGGTTAAAAATTTGGGCGGCGGCGTTTCACAACGATGGCCGCTTTTCTGCTTTAAATAACTTGTTCTGGATCTGTTACATCTAAAAACTTAGCTGTATAAATCATTGTCGCAATTCCTACAGGCTGATCACCGTCTTCAATTTCTATTGTTGTTGCATTCAACTCAATATCTTGCGCTTTAATAGTCGTATCATTGCTTATTGCATTTTCAATCTTTACGCATAAAGCATCTAATTGATCATCAACAGTTGAAAATGCTTTTTCATGAATTGTTATAGTTAGTTCAATTTCACGATTAGAGCTATTAAAAGTTAGGTGTTCAACAACCTCGTTGCTAGTAGTAACAATTATTCCTGGCAACTCAGAAGGGCTAAATAGCTTCGTTCTGTTAACATGCACCGCGTTTAATAACGCCGGCTCAAGTAAAGACTTTATTTTCTTGCGTAACTGTTGCCTTATGTGCATTTATTCGTACCACTTAACACGCAATTCCAGCTTCACAATTCCTGTGCCATCTTTCTCTATGCCTATTATTTCCCACTGCTTACCGGTCGACATTTCTTCTGCCATTGAGCCTTGTTCTATACAATCCAAATTTGACTCTAATGTCTCAAAAGTAGGGTTTGACGACTCTACAAAACCAACTTCTTCAAAAGGATCTTTGAATATTCCATCAACATCAACATGATCAATTGTTAGTGTTTTATTAGCTAGTCTTCTTAATACCGAATCATTCACACGCGTTTCTAATGATGCAAATGGTGTTGGCATATTAGGCAGCTACAGCATTCACCGAACCAAGTTTAATTTTTACGGTAGGGCTTGGATTCGCAGCATCTTCAACAGCAATGCCTACGCACTGCTGCGCCGTGGCCGTCTTATTAACAACAGACGAACCAGGCACCCAAAATACCCTATCACCAACAGAAACGGATAATGCGCTTGTTTTTGCTATCTCTACAACGCCATCTGTTAAAAATGCGCCCGTTTCTCCATTCGCAACATCCCCTGTTGCCACACCAAAGAGACTCGTTCCGAATAAATATCCAACGCCGCTCGCTACGTCTGCACTTGGCACAAGATCAAGAGTATGTCCTGGCTGAATAAAGTTCTGCATTAATTAAGCTCCATTGTTTTTGTAAACACCACGATAATCTATTGCCTTAGCAGCAAAATCTAAACGTGCCTTAATTTCCATACCATCAACATCAAAACCCTGTCGGGTTTCAATATAAACACCGCTATTTCCTTCCAAGTAGCAGTATTCAACTGTATCAATGACTGAATTATCAGCAAGGAGATACCATGCAGTCTCGCTTGACTCATCCAAACGATCCTCAACAATTACCTGCAATCTTCCAGCAAACGGGTTAATATTTGCTGATTGAGCCGCTAAATACTGTTGACTAACTATTTGCTCTGCAGCTGTTTCCAAAGAAGTTGGTACAAGGAAATATCTCGCGCCAAGGTTCATAGAAACACCTTTTATGGTCTTCTGTTTTCTTAGTTTCTTACGTCCTTCACTTAAAGAGTTAATAGATATAGCTGTTCCTGTACCAGTCAAATTCTTATGAGTCGCGTGAAATAGCGCAACACCATCAGCAAGAGGTGCATTTGCCGTTAAGATCCCATAAACAGTATCACTTTCATAGTTTGCTGCTGATGTAGCGAACATTGCAGGCAATCTAGTGAAAGCGCTTAAATCGTCATTAATGATAGCTTGTCGTGTAAGTCCGATAATCTTACCAACCGTTGCAAGCTGATAAGTTTCTTTCCCGTCTGTTACTGCGCCGCGCTTGAATTCACCATTTTCATTAACGGTCTCAAGTGCTGGTGCATCAGATAAAACCATTTTGTTAATTGGCTTGAAATCAGAAGCAGAAGCTTGACGAGCCCATGCCTGAAAAGTTCTTGGCGCTGCTTCATATGCATTACGTAATGATTTGTTAGCAACATTAGCAAGAACGTTTGGCAAATCAGATGTTGACTCGAAAGCACGTCCAGCAACCTGCATCTTATCCATTCCATTTGTATTAACACCACGAACACGCATATTTTCGCGGGATAATTCAAGCAAAGACAAGCCAGCGAATTGTCTCGCACCATCTGGTAGCTCTGTACTTGGATTTGCTCTATGCAATAGAGCGGCCTCCATCATATCCCTGCGTGTTTCTGTTTCATCCACTAAAGTATGGATATCGGAACGGCTTGAAATATTTTGTTCTGATGTGCGATTAGCTAATTTATCTAAAACCTCTTTCCTAGCCTCGTCGACTGTAACACCACGCTCAATCAAATCATCGACAACACTTTCATCAACAGATACTGAACGGCATATTTGCTTGATTTCAGTTGTTCGTTTGCGTTCTGCTTTAACAGCATCGCTTTGGATTTTGCTTGTATCAATCGGTTTATCTTCTGCCTTAACTGAACGGGCAGAATCAACTTCGGCAATATTCTGATCAATTACTTGTTCAGATTTTTCTTCAGTCTTAGTTACTGGCATTGATGTTTCCTCACTATTAATTGATCGTCCAATTCCTACCGTTGCATCTACTGGTATATCGCATAGAGTTACTTCCATAGGTAACCACCTCGTTACCCTATATTCATCCGGTGATCCGTCATTCTTTTGTGTAAGAGTGCGCTCTAAAATCCTGTAACCTACACTAACATTTGGTATAAGATCGTCTTCAAGGTCTTGAAGAACTGATTTCATGTCATCACGCCTGGATAACTTTATTTCAACAAATCCACGGCCATTTTCTATCCAAGCTCTTGTAGTTTTACCAATTGAACGTAACGGCGCATTCTCTGTTCTGCTAATCCCATGATTAAGTAATACAGGTGCGCCGTCATTTAAACGAGACAAATCTATTTCTGTATTTCTATGGCCTAATACCTCAACCCACGGCTCATCAAAGAAATTTGAGCGTGTATAAGGTTCTTCGGAAGAAAAAGGGAACTCAAGAACTAGGTTTTTATTTGTCGAAGCGTCATCCGTGTCAGCGCGTTTCGTGACATCAAGATCAAAACTTCTTGTAAGAATTTGCTCTGGCATACGCTTAAAAACTATTGATTAAAGCGTATTATTGATAATATGGAATTACAAAACCATTAAAAATGGTATTACTTTTCTTGCTCTACTTTCTTTTCTTCTAGCAAGCCGTTAAACGGGTATTCTATGCCGGCTTTTTTAAACATCTCTTTGTCTTTTTTAATTTCTTCTACTAATTTTTGTGGGTTATAACCTCGCTTCCTGGCCGCTTCCGAGAAAGACATTCTTGAAGTTGATAGTTCCTCGGTTTCGCTTTCAACGTCTTTTTTAGGGTCTACCCAGTCAAAACGAGGCGTTGTCCATTCTATTCTAGACGGTAATTTAGTTTTTTTCTTGGCAAGTGTCGCGGAACGGCTCCAAGTTCTTATTACACGTCTACAGAACATAGGAATAAAAACCAGCCATTGTATTTGCTCAACTTCGCGCCTAAAATCAAGTGTTCCAGACCGAATTGACGAGAAATTTACCTGAGACAGATCGCCTGTCATTTGCTCATAGGTAACACCCGATCCTGCGGCTATAGCGTGTAATCTTGTATTCACATACTCAGAGTATCCAGTAGAAGCAGGAGGATTATTAAATGTTATGCTTTCTCCGCCGTTCAAATATTCAATCATTCCAGGTGATAATTCTTCAATTTTTCTCCCGGTGCCCTGCTCTTCAGAAACCCTACCAATTTCAGCACCATCATCATCAGATTGAACTACTGCAGTTATACAAGCTTCCGCAGCTTTACGTACAAGTGTAGCTTCCTCATACTCATCAAGATCATTTGATGTAATCATTGATGGTGCTAAAACAGGAACTCCTCTTGACTGCCCTGGCCTTAATTTTTCATATACATGAATAATATCTTGAGAAACAACGCGGAATGATTCTAAACCAATTGAAAGCGGAGTATTCTCGCCAGGATGCCGTCTATACAACCAATAAGCGACTCTTTTTCCTTCTCCATCATATTCAATGCCATGCTGAATATATCCGCCATTTTTTAGCTTCTCATGCTTTGTGGAATCAAGATAATCCGGCTCAAGAACCTGTAACTGCAAAGGAACTACAAGACCATCACTTGCTTTTTTATGAATAAATCTAACAATGCATTCACCAGACTCAAATAATGTTCTAGCTACTATTTTCTGTATTCCATAGAAATCAAGACAACCATCAGCATCGCATTGATCTGACTCAAAAGCCCATGACTCCCATAATTCAGCAGTTTTTTCGTCTGGTATGCTGGGTACTATACCTGTACCGACAACATTACATGTGAGAACCCGCATTGATTTTGATGCATAAGGATTATTTCTTACCAGATCCCTTGATCTATCGCGTAATTTAACCAAACTTGGCGTTATTTCTGAATTTGCAGAAGTGCTAGGTGCCACCCATCCGCTAGTCCTTCTTCCTGTTTTGGCTCCATCGTAACCACGCTTCTGCATTATTTCGATAGCCCGTCTTGTTCTCATATTATCGAGCTGTCTTTTTGGGCTAAAAACACCTACTATATGATCAAAAAAGGCCATAATTAATCCATATTCCTTGAGACAAATGAAAATCTACGTTTCTTAGTTAATGCGCCAGATTCCTGCAAAGCGGATTTAACTGTGTTTCTGGCCTTTAGAAGATCATCTACAGACCTGTAAGTTACCTCGCGCCCGTCAAATACTACCTTTAGCTCACCGCTCGCAATTGCTGACTCTATTGCGGTCAATTGTTCAACAGTGAAGCTCATTATTTACTTCTCCTCAGTTTTTTTGCCATGCGCCTAACTGTGTTATAGTGGACTCTATGTTCTTTAGCTAATAACTTAAAGTTACCTGAAGTTCTTAAATCTCTCATAATAGCTTCTTTGTACAAATGTGATCGCTTAGGCACATAAACCATTTCACCGCCGTATTCATGCCTAACTGAATTGGTAATTTTTTCAGCATTCGCAGGCAAAACACCATTTTCTACAAGAATTTCACTTATTCTATCAATTACGTCCATTTCTGCCTCTAATGGATTTCATCAGATTCCTGCCGCGAGAAAGAGTTGTTTGTTTTTTCGAGTGACTACTGGCTACATCCGGTCTATTATTGGTTTTTCTCTCATTAGCATCAATTTTTACCTGTTTCTCTAACAAATCCCAATGATTTTGTGTATATCTATGCAAACCAAGCTTATAAGCTGCTGCTAGGTTATAAACCATCAAATCAAGCGCCTCATTTCTATCTGACTGCTTCTTTTCCCAAATGGTTTTCTTCCTTCCATTCACATATTTAGCCGATCGATATTCAGATACAAGCTGCTTATAGTATTCTTCTGGCAATTCATTTGAAAAACGAACAGCTCCTGGTCCTTTATCACGCTTCCATCTTGAGAAAAGATAATCTTTTGCGGTATCGGTTCCAATCTTCCATAGAACAACACCTTTTTTTACATGCTCACCTTTGTAATTGAAATCAACATTTGATGGCCTATTAGGGATTATTGGTCTATTTCGCACTGATTCACCTTTAATGGCGAAAACTTTCTTTGATTTATTGCGTCGAACAAAGTTATAGACCTCTTGCGTATGGTGGCCACCTGAATCTATTAATGAGGTACTTATATTTAATATTGATCCCGATGCATAACTAAAATCAGATACCAGAGTTTCATATGCCTGTTTCCAAGTATCATTATCAGAAGGATCTCCAATAATGACCCGATAATCCACTATCCAGCATTCCATATCACGGCCCCAACCTGCCACCTTTAACTCCAATCTATCAGCCTGAGTATCTATTGCAGCAGTTAAAACCATAACACCATCAGGAACCGTACCAAGTCTGTAATCTTCAGCTCTTGCCATTAAAGCGTCATATTTAGTAGCTTCTTTCTTTCGTTCCCAACATCTAGCAAGCCGCGTGTTATAGAAAACAATCATCTCTGATTCATCACCGGCATCAAGAAGCTTTTTAGCTTCTTCGTAATCACGCATCAACCCGCGCCATGACTTCCACCCATAGGGCAAATACATTGCGCTAGCTGTAAATGATTCAGTGGTTTTATTTTCTACGCCATCAGACCATAAGCCATTTGCAAACATCTTAGTCTTGTCTGATTCTTTATGCAGTCCGCCGCACTCTTTGCACGGATACAAAGCCTCGTCATTCTCAGATAAAAATAATTTCTCAAATATCAATTCTTGAGTATGACCGCAATGCACGCACTCAGCTAATGCATGTCTTTGAGTGCCTTGTTTGAATAATTCGTCAATCCTCGATTCTTCTTCAATGGTCGGTGATGAATAATAGTAAGATTTACGGTTATGCTCAAAAGTGGTCTGTCTTGCTTCTGCGAGTTTTACCGGGTCGCCTTCACCATCTACATTTTCCTCGCCGCGATCAACCTCATCAATCGCAACTCTACGCGCCGGGACTTCTGATAGATTCGCAGCGCTGCCAGCCGTTGCAATAAAAAGGGTGCCGCCTATGTATTCTTTAGTGTCCTGGTTATTCATAGCATCACGTGAGTTTGGTTTTGCAACTCTCTCACGTAATACATCAACAGCTTTAATAGTTTTATCAATACGTCCAGCTATGCGCTTATGAAGTTTGCCTGTTGGCATTAACCAAAGAAAGTTTGACGGAGACTGGTGAACTGTTGAGCCAAACCAGTTTAAACAGATCTGTGTTTTGAACATCTGGCTAGCTACTTTTGCGACAACAGTTTTACATTTATGGTCATCAGATAAGCAAAGCATTAT
Organism: uncultured Paraglaciecola sp.; assembly: GCF_937123705.1. Lineage (GTDB taxonomy): Bacteria > Pseudomonadota > Gammaproteobacteria > Enterobacterales > Alteromonadaceae > Paraglaciecola. The sequence goes on from NZ_CAKZKO010000131.1 coordinate 14,055, forward strand.
TTCTCTGGCATGTGGAGTTCTTTCTGTTTTGTAGGCTCCATATTCATTACTGCCCGTAGACTTTGGAATAATCATAAAACGGTCCGACCATTCATCGACCGTTAAATCAAGGTCTGGAAGGAATCCAGCCTCTAATGCTTTCTGAAATTGTAAAAGATCACTCAATTATTGGCATTCTCGCAAAATTATCAAGTATCATTCTGTACTCATCATTCAATAATGACTCTACTTCAGATATATCTGTCTTACCAACAATTACCGGAGACATTCTTCTGGCGCTTGTTATCAATGTATCCCTGCAAGCCCTTGCACGTTCAAACATTATCTTTTCTACCAATTCTCTACTAACTAATAAGGACATTGATTTATCATAGTCTGCCGATGCTTGTAATGCTACCGCCTTCTCACGTAATGCGCGTGAGTTTTTAAATAAAGTATCAGCATCTTTTGTTGCTAAATCCAATTGCGTGTCGTTAACTTCGGTTTTTAATTGTGTGAACGATTTATCTTCAATGGCTTTATCAACTTCAACCCGCGCAGCCTTTGCTTGCATCTCGTTTGCGTAGTTGTTTAAGTTAACGGTTTCTTTGATTCGTTTATTACTTTCGTTAACCAGTACACGTTTATCATCATCGGTTAACACTAAGCGCCCATCGTTGAGCCACTTCGTAACCATAGGTTTGCTTACACCCTTATAACGAGCGTATGCCGCCTTAGTCATTTCGTTTTCTTCGTTAACCTGCCTGGTTAACTTTCTTTTGCTATTTACCAAACTTGTTGATTACCAAATGTGTTAACTCGTTTTGAAAAATGTTTTACTAGATTTTGTGCTCGGTCGCATCTGCCCGCACGACGGATACTCCCAGAAGAACCTAAACATAAATATCATAAAAGATTTTCAATCTTATTGCTCTTAGATATATTATCCCCTGACCATAACGGCCGAAGGTTGCTTAGTCTGTAACACGCAATGATGTCTTCTTCTCTTGTTAAATCAAATGAGGAAACTGGTATGATGTGATCTATGTGCCACAAACCTTTATTCCCCCAATCCATACCATTTAAAAACTGCTTTTCCAGGTGATCTATTAATTCTTGTGTTGTACATTTCAAATACTTTGACCATTTTATTGAATCAGTTTTTCTTTTTATATGTTTATTCATGCATGTTTTCAGTCTTTGGTAAACAATGTAGTTTGGATCGTTCTTATGTTTCCACCGAGCAAATCTTGCTTTGTCTTTCTTCCATTCTTTCACGTGACAATCATGCTTTGCATTCTTTCTGGACTCCAATATTCTTTCGTGTAAAATAACATGATGATCATGCTTAATTCCTTGCAATCTTAAAGTTTTCTGTCTTATCCTATACTCAACCTTTCTTGCCAGATCTTTATCTCTATTTCTTTCACGCCATTCTTTGCTTATCTTTTTAACTTGACTTCTTATCTTGGTTTTCCTATCTTCAGTAAATTTTGATCTATATTCCTTATCTCTTAAACAAGAGCATTCCTTGCATATTCCCCTTAAACCATAATTCCCACTGCGAAACTTACGTATCGAGTATTCGATATCTTCCTTAAGGTTATGACATCTGCTACACATCTTCATCTAGCAGTACTCACAGCACGCGAATAAGCCTTCCTAAACTCAATAGCCAAGTCACGTAGTATTACCTGCCTTGCTGTTTCTTCCATATTAAATAATCTCCTATACCTTGGCCTATCAACGAAAAGTAATACCGGCTCAGGTGCCTTACGCTTCTTACCGCGCCTTGACTTGCCTCCACCTGATACCTGTTTATGCACAACAAAGAACTCAAAGCTGCCGGTCTTGCCTTGATTCTTTCTAGTTTTCTTCTGCCCTCTGTCAAACCTTCTAATCCATACACCTGGTGATAAAGTAGAAGTTGTATTTGAATCTGGCCTGAATGTTTGAAAGTATTTAACAAGCTTATTAATAAATGCTCTGCGTATATTGCCAAATGAATCACGTGGTGCAAACTTACCAGGAACTATAAACTTACCCGATGGAAGCACACCTAAACCCTTTAATGTTCCCTCAGCATTCTTTGCTGTCCTGCCTCCGCCAGTAAATAAATGCTCAAGCAATCTATTCTCATTCCTTCTGTCTTTAACCATAACCCTTGATGTCATGGTCCGGCGTGTTGCGTTCTTAGTTGCTATTGCTCTCTGAGTGAATCTGGTGGGCCTATCTATTCTTGATAAAATTTGTTTATCAATAACCTTCTTACTGTTTCGAGCTAACTGATTGAGTGTCAACCTTATAGCGAATGGCACCTGACTTTTTCTTGTCCGGCCCATTTCTTCCTGCAATTTCCTTATGTCGTGTTTAATTGATATAGCCATATAAAAACCTAATAAGTATGAGATCATGTTTAAGCATCATATTTCCACACATGATATTCTCATGTTAGATTATGCCTATTGGATTCACTAAATTACTGTAGTTTGAATTTGGCTGTTGTTAATATCATATCTGCGTTATATCAATCAAAAGACTCAATTTCCCAACCGCCGCCACTTCTCTTGGTTTTAGGTTTTGCGGCAATGAATCTAAAAGGATATTGTTCAGCAGCGACCTTTATCTTTACCCTCGCATCATCAAGCCAGTGACCTTTAACTTCGTGCATTTCCATTTGTCCGCTAGCAAGCATCACAGCAAAGTCAGGAGAATAAAATGTGTTATCTGCCAACCTTAATTTAATACCCTCAAACCGATACCACAGAATCTCACCAGCAACCATCATTTTATTTAACATGGATTCATATGCTTGCTCTGTTTTGTTACGCTGGCCTTTTTTGAGTCTTCCTAGCGCATAAAATCCAGTCTTCATTCTCTACGCCTCCTTACATTCTGGATCAATATAATCAGCACACCCAGCAGTACATTCTTGGCAACACGCACACGCATTATCTTGATTCAACGACTGCTTAAACGGGCACGCATGACCTGTGTCTTGATCGTTCTCCATGCAAGCAGGGCATATCGTTTCGTTCTCATCCATATAGCTATTCATCAAATGTTTAAATCACCTATCCTTTAAGAAAACATTTTACTTAAAGGACGTTAATTTTATAATTTAGCCCTAAATTTATGATATTACTCATCACAATCTCCATTAATTGAAGTTGGCGTCAGGAGATGATCCCGGCTTGCGAAATCCTAGTTGAGGCCATTCTTTAATTAACAAGCTCCCAATCTTCAGCAAGCACATCTACTTGACTTGCGAGCCACGGAACGACTTTGTTATCTGCTGTTTTCATATCAATATGCGCGTGATAATTGATTTCAGTTCCTTCTGCATAAATACCCAAAAGTGGTGGGCGATTAACTTGAAAAGTTGATGCTGACACCAAAAATAAAAACATTCCCTTGCCGTTCCAACCAGAACGCGTAACCTTACAACCGTCCTTTAATAAATGTATAGCTCTCCCAAAATCAAATTGAGTTTCTGGTTTCATATCTTCTCCATTTAAAAAATTAAACATCACCAACAAGAACCGACATTGTTACTCGGTCTTCTTCAAAACGTTCCGGTCTACCACTCACCCCATTTATGATTGCGATCCCTGATTTAAAACTGTGTCGTTTCTCTGTGCAATGCATCATGTAATGCCTTTATATTTCCTAACGAAACATCGAATTAACAATATTGAAAGTTTCCTCAATAATTTTTCGGTTTCTCTCAAACCTTTCTTTGTTCCTTTGAATTTTAGCTAACCTACGCTTTTGTATATTCTCCGGCTTCCAGTATGTCTCTCTACGCTTTAAGTTTATTGCTTCGCGTTTTTCTTTCTGCTTTTCATCTGCCTCGTACTCTCTTTTCGCCTCTTCAGCTCTATCGCATTCATTGTTGTCACCACAAACATTACAAATAGTCTCTTCAATCTGATTCATGTAAGTCGGTACTACACAACAATCCTCGCACACAGGATCATCACACTGGCAACAATTAAAATCTGCAATTACATCTTCGCATACATGACATTTCATAGCTTAATTATAACACAACCCTTTGATTATTATAACTATTAACCATTTTTATTTAGTTTTTCCTCTAACTTCTCAATATCCTCAACAAGCAACCAATATCCATCCTCACCGCGTTTTTGCTTAACTCCACTTAGGTAGATATCTCTTTTAAATTTAGTCATTCTGAGCGCGTGTTTTGCTTCACAGAATCTCCGGTATTTCTCTGAGTTTTTGTCAATCAATGATTAATTTCGTTAATTCGATTTTCAGGTTAATGTTTTATATTTCTCCAACGAATCATCTAGCTTTCTAAGTAATCTTTTATATTTTTCCAATCTTCCGTCGCTCTTTATGTCGTCCAGCATCATTTCTCCCATCGCCCTTGAATCCTCAGTCCATGGATCGCCATCATGTTGATATTCACAATATTCTATAGCCGCTTCCATCAACACTTTAAAAGACTCTTTTAATTCGTTATTTATAGCTCTTTCGTTTTCTGTCATCATTCCCCCGGTTTATATATAACGCATCACAATGGTCGTCGCATTCCGTGATTATTGTGATAATTATATTTTTCCTCAGCCAGCTTCCTAGCTCTGCAAGCTTCATCAAAATCTATAAAGTAGCCTAAACCTATTTGTTTGTAATTAACCTTAATTTGCGCGCGCCATCTATTTTTATTGTTGTCATAACTAACTCCGCAAACACCGGATCTGTTATTTGCTTGCAATCTAGCGTTTCTTTGGTTCTCTGCACTTGTTACCTGACGCAAATTACTCCATTTATTATCTGTTCCATCACCATTAATATGGTCCACTTGATGTTTAGGAAATATTCCGTCAACATATAAGACAGCAAGTCTATGAGCCAAATAACGTTTATTATTTATTCTGATTCTGGTGTATTTTTTACCATCTATATTAGAATTAACAGACCCGGCTTCTTCGCCTATCTTCACGGTATGAATGTTTGCAATATTTCTTGTAAATACACCCGTTTCAGGGTTATAAGTTAATTGCCTCTTCAATTCTTTTTGGCTTAATATATTGCCTTCTGCGTCTTGGTTTATTTCGGTCATTTGTCTAATTTCACTATTTCGTCAAATTCATCCAACTCAAGCCTGTCTGTATGATAAATATCATCACTATCTAGCAAATAAGCTATGTTATCTATAGCGGTGTTCATTAACATTCGATCACTAGAATTAAGCATAGGTAGGTGTTTTTTATACTCATCCATTGTCATAAGAACCACTTTTCTGTACCTGACAGTTTCTTGTCCTGTTATTTTTACAAATATAGTTTCATCTCTCATTTCATTAATATCTCCACTCCAAGATTCCCAGCTTCAAACTCTGCCTTATCACAAACAAACTCATAGCATCTTTGGCACTGGAAAATATCCATTTCTGTACCGGCATTTAATACATGGACGTTTTGTCTGCATTGCTCACAAACCACGTAACCTTTTTGAATATCTTCCTCTTTGAAATGGGCCATTAATGATTCCAAACATATAAAAGCACATAAAAAATAACCAATGAAAAATTTGCCAATATCATAACCAATAATTTCTTCTGGTTTTCTTTCGCTATGGTTTTCTGCCTCTTTATCTCATCGGTCATTTCTTTCACAACATCATAATCAATGATCATCACTTAACCTTTATTAGTTCGTTTTCCCATAAATACTCCTGGGTCTTTACATAAGCCCTCAACCACTCAAAGAATTTCAATTCCTTATCAAACGTATCAAGCATCTTGTGAGAGTTATTGCACATTGCAGCAAAAGCAAAATCATTTGATTTATGATTGATTCCACGCCCGAATATATTTGAGTCACTATGTGCAGGATCGCAGCCAAGGTAGCCAAAGCATTGATGATCGAAAGTCGCCATACATGGCATGTTGTGGGCTAAATCAAGTAATTTTCTATTGCGATATGTCATGTTTTAAATAGAGTTTCTCTTAGCCTCTGCAATCTTCCGTTCAATCAACTTACTAACCTTGTCAAAACGCCCTTTGTTGTATTCATCAAGGGCTGATACTGCCGCTCTGTATGCGCTGCTCTCTGAGGCGCCTTTTTTCATCCCCCCCCGGTACACATTGTTGCAAATGAAATCTTTAGGGTTCATGATTGATCTCTCCATTTTTTTGCATTGTTTTTAAAAACTGGCTCAACACCACGAAGACTTGCAGCAGCTATTAACCATTCCATCCATTCTGCAAATTTCTTTTTCCCATATTTACTTGTACGCCTACCAAGCATAACAACCCCACCGCCATCAAAACCTGCGGCCAATCTAGGCATAACATCATCTTCATAAGCGCTAGTTAGTACATCTTTCCATTCTTCGTTACTCATCCACACTTTTTCGCCATTAACACACCATTGCAACTGCTTAGAAAAACCTTCCAAGTACGGCCATTGATATGCGTTCTGCTCAAGCGTTCTTGTTCTCTCCTGAATAGTGCAAACATAATCTTCTGGTGCATTTTGAATGCACTCATACGCGTATTTCTTGCGCTGGTCATCTATTAAATAAATTATTCTTTTGCTCATTTGTGGTTAAGAAATTGGTTGCTTAGTTATGCATAAACCTCACCGAAGAAAGAAATCAACTTAATCTTTCCAGAGCTCATTTCTAATTCAAATATTTCGCCGTGCTTACAAACGATCTTATAAAAATCATCACTTGTTCTAAGTGAAACCAAAAAAGCCTTATGAGCAATCAAAGAATTTAAATCTTTCTGGCTTAACCTCATGTTTCCCCTTTAAGTTTATTATTCAATTATAGTTTTTAACATTACCGATTTGTTATGTCGAATTTATGTGATTTTTTACTAATTTTGTCTATCACTTCACCAATCACCACACAAACCAACATAAGAAAAAATATTCCACCTATAAACGCCAAAGGCGCAAGAAAAATTATTAACAGTATTTCCATATCAATCCTTTTTAAAAACCTTCCTCAAATCTGCGACTTTCCAAAGCATCCTTTCTGGCCTTTCCTTGTTTCTTGATTTTCGTTCAAGTGGCTCAGGTATTGCTTTTTCATAAATTAATGTGTCCGTATCAACATTAGTTTTTACTCCAAATGCTTTTTTTACTTCTTTATCTGCAATGCATGAATCTCCATTCATTTTCTTCATCCACTCTGGCTCTGTGACTTCAATCATCCAACCATTCCTCAAAACTTTTCCAAATATTCTTACTTTCCAAACTTAGATAAACTAATAAACAAACGAAAACTATTGTCCAAGCAACACCCATAAGCATTAAAATCACATACCCGATTAACTCTGCGAAATGGGCCATTGTTTATCCTTAATTTAGACTTTCCCTACTTAACAACTCATACGCATAACTAATGACCTGGCTCTTGCTTATACCCATCCAGTTATGTCGCTTTTCTGCTGCTTTAATATGCCTAGTCAGAGCTTCTTTTCTTGGCACCTTATTCTCATTTTCTTTATCTAGATAAGTCCCTATTCCATCAAGAAAAGCTTTTTCATAAATAATCGTATGAACACACTCAATATCTTTTTTCTCTGTTCTTGCTGTCATGATTTTTCCTTTTTAGTTATTTTGTTAATTGAAATAAAATAAAATTAATAATCGCTATTCCACTCATTAGAAGACTAATAATCAGTATGAAAACAGTAAGTAATTGAGGATCAATTAATATAAAACTCAACAATAGATACATCATGCCGAAGCTTCATTTTTGTCCAGCATACACATACTGCCAACAGCCTTCTCAACGTCATTTTTCATTGGCTTCAATCCAATCGAATTATTAAATTCAATTAAACCAATTCCACTATTCATTACCTGATTAGCTTTTTCTTGGTTACCAATAAGCCTTGGTGGATCTATTCGATAACCCTCTTTGGAATTATTAGATTCTGCCATGCCAATTAAATGAGAAGGGTATTCAGGTTCCATACTTCTTGATTTAAATCCCCTGTAACGCTTCTGGAATTCGTTAGCAACGAACGGCCATTCATCTTCTGTTTTTGTACCAAAAGCAATCCACCCACCCATATCCTGAATAACTTTGTGTATCAAAGGATCATCAAAAACAACTGATTTGTAGGTTCCAACGCTACGCAATGCTTTATCTATTTTTGTCCATGCAGAGAGTGAAGAATCTTCTGAGCTACCCTCTATCATTTTTCTGATATTGGATATTTTCGGCATGAAATCACCGTCCTTGTCTGTATTACGAATATGACGAAATAGCGCATCTCTCACAGCTTCAAACTCCACATCATGCAAGCCTTGCCAGTACAAAGATTTCAGGCTTTGTGACAATGTTTTGCTGTACTGTTCAGCAACGTTATCAAGCAGGCTGCAAAACTCATTAAAGTGTTCTTGCTTCATTTGTAATGTCCTTTTCTTGAGATTCATTACCAAAAAGTTTTTGTCTTGCTATTTCTGTCTGCTGCCTATTGAACTCATCGCGTCCTTGGGTCATTTCTGCCGTAGGTAATCTGTTTTTCAAAGGATAAACATCCTTCCAGGTTGATCTAATTGATTGATTTACAACCTCCGTAGGATCGTGGCCCTGGGTTCTCAACTTGTGAAGTTCAGTAATCAAGCATTTGATTGCTTGCGTGGAATTAACTGCTTTTGCTTTTTGTCTGATTTTTAAGAATGAATCCCAAAGTTCTTGAGATACTAAATTTTGATCTGGCAATTTTTCAGATTCGCATTTAATTTTTTCTTGTTTTGTTTTTTCCGGTGCTGCGGTGTTAAGGGAATCAGAGAATCCGGAATCAGGAATCAGGTTAAGGGAATCAGTGTGACAAGAAGCGTTCTTGTTGACTTGTTCTTGAGTTATGCTTGGATCATGCTTGACTTGAGCATGGTTATCTTTATGATTAATTGCATATTTTGGTATTTCTGAGTCTACTTCTTTGTGGTGCGGCGCTTGATGTTTAAGCCAATTTATTATCTGAATATATTTTTTACCTTCAATCGAATATCTAACGATAAATCCACTTGATTGAAGATCATTCAACATTGAATCAACATTGACTTGATCATAAGGCAAGCATGAAATATGTATGCGCTTTGGACGATCTTCTAACCGGCCTTCCTTGTCGGCTATAGTCCAGAGTCCTATGAACAGCAAGCGTGTTTCAAACGAAAGCTCTGATAACTCTTCATTTAAAAAGAAGCCTGGTTTAATGTTTCTAGATCTAGCCATAAAATACCCCTAATTCCTTTTCTTACCTTTATGCATCTTTCCGCCATATGTATCTGTTTTCCTATGGCATGTATTACACAATGTCCTACCATTTTCTAGTTGAAATTGAATATTGCGATGCGTTGAATGTGGCAGTATATGGTCCACTTCTAATTCTTCTTTGGAGCCGCAAAGTACACAAGAATAGTTATCTCTTTGCAAAACAAGTTTTCTCCATCCATAATAGTTATTTGGATTTAATGGTCTAGGCATCACCCTTAACCTTATTACAATCCTCAGCGACCATCTGCAGCGCCCTTTCAAGTGATCTAATAGCCTCACGAACATCAGTCTCGTAATCTTTTGATCCTCTCTCACCGGCGCATATAATCTTCTTCAAAGCATGCTGTAAGCATGGGTGATTTACTTGGTACAAATCTATGATTCTGTAGATATCAATGTGATCTAAATGCTCTGTGTTTCTGAAGTAATGACTGTTCATTTTTTGAATTGAATTTTTATTAAAAAAAACCCGCCGCCAATTTAAGACGACGGGCAAAACCAAGCAAATAGCGCAGTATTGCCGCCCTGCGCCAGGCGGTTGAAACTTTTGAATATGAACCCACGGAGGAATGGGGACAAACCCCCGCGGTTCCACATAACCGACTCACGGTTCCTTCATGAGCCGACTCACACGCACAAGGAGGATTGGCGTATTCTTTGATCATTTGACTGTCTACAGTTTTCTTGCTGCGCTTTCTTCATTTGATGTTTTTAAAACTTCCGAATGTTCGAATAGAACACGATACGGAATGCCTCTTTTTTTCCAATTGAAAACACGCTGAGTGCCGCCTTTACTTTTATCATACCCTAGTAAATTAGCCACAACTGTCGGCCCACCAAGTACATCAATTAATTCTGCGTCACGTTTTATTTTTTCCATTATCACACTATAAACTAGTGGTTTAATTTTTGCAATTAATTTTAAAAAATAAAATAACTGTTGACAATCTATAAACAAGTGGTTTAATATCTACACATCAACACCAAAACACCATAAGTCGTAAGCGCCGGTGATTGTTGATCACAAAACAGATAAACGAATAAGGATATTAAATGGACATAAACCAACTAACGATCGGACAGATTAAAGAAATTCAATCAATATGCGTCGGAGAAATGAAAAACAAAAGCACTTATCCAGTCGGCGCAAATGTGATTGTACGCACTGTGACAATGATCTACACTGGAAAGCTTAAGCAAGTGACTGATACTGATTTTATTTTAAATGAATGTTCGTGGATACCAGAGACTGGAAGGTATATGAATTTTGTTGCAGAAGGCAAAGTAAATGAATGCGAACCTTATCCTGAAGAATTAGATGTATTTGTTAATCGTGGATCGCTGCTTGATATCTGCGAAATGAAAACAAGCCTACCAAGGTCACAAAAATGAACGCAGCTATGTTGCGGGAGGGGTGGTCGAGGTCGTGGTCGAGGTCGGGGTCGAGGTCGAGGTCGGGATCGTGGTCGTGGTCGAGGTCGGGGTCGAGGTCGGGATCGTGGTCGTGGTCGGGGTCGAGGTCGGGGTCGTGGTCGAGGTCGTGGTCGAGGTCGGGGTCGAGGTCGAGGTCGAGATCGAGGTCGTGGTCGAGGTCGAGGTCGAGATCGAGGTCGGGGTCTCGGTCGACTTAATAAATTATATAAATTCAAAATGAAAAACTTTTACACATTGCCAATAATAATCTCTTTCGGTCTTTTGTATGGCTTTTATTTGTTGACTGAATTAATTATTAACTAGGAGATAGAGATGAAAACCATTAAACCAAACACAAAAACAGCATTTCACAGATTACAAATAGCTATCAAAAACAAAAGCAATCGAGTTCGAGCAATATCAAAACCATTTTGTATTTTTGTACAAAAAAATGGTGAGCGTGTTCCTGTAATCGGAGGAATATTCCCTAATCAGCGTGATGCTGACAGAGTTATTTTAGATTTGTTTGCTGGCTCTGCCATTCGGGTTAGAGGAATTAAGTGATGAATAACACACAGCCACAACTAACGCGAACTAAGACACTATCCCAAGAAGCGTGTTGGCAAAACATGATTCATGCTGCACAAATATGCATGCAACAGAATGGCTTATGTAACACAGTTGGGGCATTGACAATAGCTATTGAACGCAAACAAGAGTCTGTTGGTGAGGATTCTTTGATTTACAAAGATCTACAGCTTGCCAGAGAAATTATTGCAGCAGCAGAGCATGGGTGTGATTTAGATGGATCATATTTCACCAGGAGAAAAGCTCTTTGTGATATGCATGAAGACATTGGATCAATAGAGGTGATTAGGTGAATAAAAGTGAATCAATAAGCGAGCTTGCATCTGCACTATCTAAAGCGCAAGGGCAGATAAAAGGCGCAGTGAAAGACAGCGCTAACCCTTTCTTTAAATCAAAATACGCAGATTTGTCAAGTGTCTGGGAAGCTTGCAGGGATGCGCTGTCAAGTAATGAGTTATCAATTGTTCAATCGCCTGAGACGGCACAAAATGGAATCACTATTGAGACTATGCTTTGTCATTCTAGTGGACAGTGGATAACCAGCTCTTATGTTATGCCAGTTTCAAAAGTGGATGCTCAGGCAGTCGGAAGCGCAATTACTTATGCAAGAAGATATGCACTAGCTGCGATGGTTGGTGTAGCGCCAGAAGATGATGACGGGAATAGCGCTGCTAAGGCACCGCCTACAAGGGAAGAAATTAAAGTCATTAGCAGCGATCAAGCTATTGTTCTAACCGACTTATGCAAAGAAACAAAATCAAATATATCTGCATTCTGTGCGGTTGTTAACGTATCAAAGATAGAAGAAATACCGGCAGATCAATACCAATCAGCATTAAATTCTCTGAAAAAGAAGAAGGCAGAAGTTACACGCAAAACAATGATGGAGGATGTTCCCCAATGATCGTATTTGATATCGAAACTCTACCGTGCAATGACCAAGAAACTATTTTGGAATTACAAAAAGAGATTAAAGCTCCTGGCCAGTTTAAAAAGCCTGAATCAATAGCGGTATGGATGAAAGAGAACAAGGAAGCAGAGCTTGAAAAAATTGTTTCTAAAACGTCATTCGATGGCATGTATGGTCGTGTTGCATGTATAGCATGGGCATTTGATGATGGAGAAATATTATCAACGAATGACTATATGAGTGAAGCTGAGGCGATAACTTTATTTTATGACTCTATCGAAAACAGCTCAATACGAGAATACCTTTTCTGCGGCCACAACATAGCCGGTTTTGACCTGCCCTTCCTGAAACATAGATCAATAATATTAGGCATTAGGCCGCCTAACAAGCTACTTGAAGCCATGAATGCTAAGCCCTGGGATATCTGTATAGCAGACACGATGCTCATGTGGTCAGCAGACAAACATAAACAAGGTTCAATGGATAGGCTTTGTAAAGCATTTGGTATATATGGAAAAGGTGATTTTGACGGATCTATGGTTGCGGAAACTTGGCTTACAGATCCTCAGAAAGTCATAGATTACTGCAAAGATGATGTACATAGAACGCGTGAAATGTACAAGAAATTGACGTTCTCAACTCAGCTTAAATTATCCAAATCAGCAGCGTAATTATCAACAGGGAGAGCTCATGGAATCCAAAGAGCAAGCAAAACAAGAAACAGCCATTCAGGAAGCAACTGAATCCCTGGCCGCAATAATCGACTCAGCATCACCACGGGATGATTTAAGTGCTGTCATTGTTAAGGCAATTGCTGAAGGTAGGATTAATCACGTAACCATTAATTACTGAGGTAAATATGAGACTGACAAATTCAATACGTAACAATATTGTAGATTCAATTATGAATGATGTTCCTACAGAAGATTTTCAAACTCAGTTTGAAAAGCTAGTTCATAAAGAGTCTTACAAACAACTACCTGAGCAAATTAAAAAGATATACGACAATCCTGAATTGCGTAAATATTTAGGTGGATCAACTGTTAGGTGCTTTAACTCAGGGCTAGGATCAATTCGAACATTAAACAGCGAATTCGATGAATCAAAAATTCGTATATCTATGGACGCTATCGCGCAAAGAAATAATATACAAAAAGAAGACAGAAGACGAATAAAGAACCAAATATTAATCGCATTAGATTCTGTGTCAACCATAAAAGCAGCAAGAGATTTAATGCCGGAATTTGATAAATATTTTCCTAAACCAAATCAAGTTATGAAATACCCGATTGCTAATAATATTGTTTCAGATCTTAAGTCTATGGGCTGGACTGATAGAAAAACGGCAAAGAAAGAAAGTTAACGTAACTATCCAATATTGAGGACAGTATGGAAAACACAGTTGATATTTACACTTTTCGGTTTATAAGTCTATGAATAAACAAGAATATAACTCACTAGAAAAGAAAAAATGGTATCACAAAACTAAATTGTACTCAGAGTCCAGAAATATATCTTTTGACGATCCAGAAACTTTACTAGCGTACTGCTACGAATACGGATGTTATCCAGATGATTTGATGCTTGTGTTTTATGAGAATGATAAAAAATACTCGGCAATAGTTGATATGAATACATACATTAAATTCATGCCAAAAAAGAAAAGAAAAAAAACAAGCGGGACAGGACTCTTAACTATTTATATTCTATTAATATTATTTCTGCTTGCGTCGCGAATCGTGTATTTGCACGGAGAAGAAATAATCTCTAATGACGATGAGATTAATGCTGCAGAAGAACCAGTGCATCAGGACTAGTAATGATTGATAAAAAAATAATCAGATACGGGAAAGATGGCTCAACTTTTATTGAAGGCAAAGGATGGTTTAGCAGACAATGGCATTTCTTTGGTAATTATAAAGATTCAGAACACAGAGCTAGGTTTTATAGCTGCACGCACACTAAATGCAAGTCATGCAACAACATGAAAATCAAAACACATCTTTATTGCTCTAAGTGCAAGATAAAGAACAAGAAGACGTGGGCTATTTTTTCTAGTAAAAATTTTATCCAAAGAATTAATCAAATTTTAAAATGAAAATGATGAATATACAGCTACCGACAGGCAAATTATCTTACGTAATGAAGGACAGCGTAAGGTTTGAGTCATTAGAAAAAATGCAGCGTCATCTTGATAATCCGGTTAGGGACAAAAGAGAAAACTACATTGTTATGACAAAAAAACAGAGATCTGAATTTGTTGATTATGTATTGAAACACATGAATCACAAAACCGCTCCTGAGATTGCAGATGATCTTTACGACACTGATATAACAGGGAATAAAACTTAACAGACACAAAATAAGGCAATCTATTTATCGGGTAACTAAGGAATACAGATTAAAGAATATTAAGGAGAAATGATGGTATCAGTAAACAAAACAAACCAACTGTATCTAGATTACTCAAGGGTTATTGAGATGTGTACTAGTACCGCGTTGGAGGATATGCCCTGGTTAGCTGTTAAACATAAAGGGGGAGGTTTTGATCGCCACCCTAGTTTTGATGGAGGAGATGATTATAAGTTCGCTGTTGCAATCCTTGAAGACAAGCCAGTATTCGTTGGGGATATATTATACAAGAAAGATAATGGAAGAAAAGCAATCATAGATAAGTTATTTGATGACGGTCTATTGAGGATAGATTTTGATAATTCCCCGGCAATTTGGAAATCTATATCTGGCGCGTTCACCTGGCAACCGCCACCAAAACCCAAGCGCACATTTAATCTTAATGGGGTTGAGTTGCCTTGTCCGGTAGATTATGGAGACGCTGAAATATTCATAGCTGTTGAAGATGTCAAGGGAGGAATCAGAAGAACAAATAAATTTGCATTTGTTGATGAAGAAGCTGCTACATGTTTTTTTACAGGACTGTGCAAACAGTTAGAAGAATCAGAAATTAAGGATAAATGATGGGAAGAGAAATTAAAAGGGTCGCTCTTGATTTTGATTATCCGGTTAATGGAATGATTTGGAAAGGATTTCATAATCCATATAGTGGCCTGAAGTGTTCAGCATGCGACGGAACTGGCGAATCACCTGAACTTAAGGAGATATCTGATAGCTGGTATGGTTTTGATGATACATCTAAGAGGTGGTGTTACAGCATCACTCAAGACGAAGTACAAGCGCTTCTTGATGAAAGAAGGTTAATGGATTTCACTCGAGTGCCAATTAATGACGAGCATAAAGAGATTGTGAAAAACAAGGTTTCCGATGGAGGAAATAGTTGGCTTCCTTTTGATAATGGTTATGTGCCAACAGCGGAAGAAGTGAATAAATGGGCTGAATCAGGGTTTGGTCATGATGCGATAAATAAATGGATTTGTGTAAAAGCCAGAGCGAAAAGACTTGGTATAACGGAGCTTGAATGCAAACACTGTAATGGTTCAGGTGTTTTATGGGCGGATGAGAAATACGCCAAGTTACAAGACGAATTTGAGTACATTGAGCCGCCTGCTGGTGATGGTTATCAGTTATGGAGCACAACTACAGAAGGAACTCCAATGTCACCTGTTTTCAAAACACCAGAAGAATTAGCTAAATGGTTACATGAGAACAATGCCTCATCTTTTGGCCACAGTACAGCCAGCTATGAGCAATGGTTAAAGTTTATATATGGTCCTGGGTGGGCACCTAGTGGAATCATGTCAAAAGGACGCATATCAAGTGGTGTAGAAGCATCCGCTAATGGAGAATCAAATGGCTAGTGTCAATAAAGTAATACTCGTTGGAAATTTGGGGAAAGATCCTGAAACTCGTTACATGTCCAATGGTGAAGCAGTAACCAATATCACACTGGCCACTACAGAAACATGGAAGGATAAATCTTCTGGCGAGAAGAACGAAAAAACAGAATGGCACCGAATAACTATGTATCGAAAGCTCGCTGAAATTGCCGGTGAATATCTGAAAAAAGGTCGCCAGGTTTATATCGAAGGTCGCCTTGAGACGCGTAAATGGCAGGACAAATCCGGCCAAGATCGATACACAACAGAAATAATTGCCAACGACATGAAAATGTTAGGCAACCGCCAAGAATCAAAGCCGGATCAAGAAAACAAGCCTCAGAAAAGCCAGGCTAGTGGTTCGGGATTTGATGATATGGATGACTCAATTCCGTTCTAGGGTATATACTTGACATATCCTTTTATGAGGGTATAATTACTCTTTTAAGAGGACAATATGAAATATTGCCGTACTTGTAAAATATATAAACAAATATCAGAATTTGGCAAGCGAACAGCTTCTATTGATGGTTTATCATCAAAGTGTAAAATTTGCCAGTCTTTATATGATAAAACTAGAAGTAACTTGCCAAAAAGAGTTAATGCCAGACTTCAGTATGCCCAGACAGAAAAAGGTAAATCCGCTGGCAATAGAGCGAAAAAAGCTTGGGAAGCGAGAAATGCGATTAAGAAAGGAGCCTCTACTATTGTTAACAATTCTATCAGAGATGGTAGGATTATAAAAAGTAACAATTGCGAATCATGCGGAATATCAAATGTTCATATACAAGGACACCATGACGATTATGCTAAACCACTTGAGGTTAGGTGGCTGTGCCCTAAATGCCATACAGCATGGCACAAAGCAAACGGTCCAGGTTTGAATGGTTAATTAAGCCAAGCAGAGAGAGAATCAATGCTGAGAGTCGCTGGCAGGGCAGCGTGGCTGAATATCCCTGACTAACTATAAATACCACTAGCATGGGTATTTGCAAAAGTATCCATGCTTGAAATATTTATTTAAATTATTAATTAGGAGCGGTATATTATGTTTACGCATACAGCAATTATTATTTCATTTATGTTCTTTGTGGGTAACCCTGTACCATCTATAGAAACAATTGCGGTCCCAGTCAAAGGAAGTTTCTGCGATAGCACTATAGAAACTATTACGGATAGCCTTCAAGTGGCAGCTATTGAAGCAGATGTAGAAGTTAAGTTTGTAACATCCTGCCCGCAAGTAGCTAACCCAACCATTCAATCTACACCGCGTGTTGGGCAGACGAACATCGGGGACCGTAACCAATTCCCTAAATAAGCTACTTAGAGTTATAAATCCGCATATTGAGCAAGTTGGAAAACCTCAGCGTATGCCCCGGATAGGGTAACCGGACTAGTTTTCAGTCTTGCTGATGCTGATAAGTCTAAAACGTTATAGGTGATTATGAAATGGTTGATGAATACTGGCTTGATGAAATGGAGCAAGACAGAGATCGAGATGATTACGAAGAATCGCCCCAGATTTAGATGATGAATATTTTTTTGATGTTGATGATGACAATGAGTAAAACAATGACAACCTGGATCAAATGCGCCGATCAGATGCCGGCTGATACCAAAGATGAGTATATATTTAGGTTTTCAGATAACCACGCTCCATCACATTGGTGTACAGGAGAGCATGTGAATTTTATAAGTTCTGAGGACACATTTTATTGCATGTGTGAATGGACAGCATACACCCCACAACTATGGAAAGAGTTGAATAATGTCTAACTTCGACAACACCATGGATCCAGATACACGAATAAAAAGTGTTGAATCTGGCAAATATAAAAGATTTAGTAAAAAAAGCGTTAAAAGGTTTAAACAGCTAATAAATTTCGACTCAAACCCTCCGGCTTGTTTTAACTGTAATTTCTATAGTCAGGACCATGTTGCAATGAGTAACAGCTTGTATAAGCACCACAAAGGCAGATGCAAACTGTTTAGTTTTATTTGCCAATCAACATCTGTTTGTGATTTTTGGCAATCAAAATTAGGTGAAACTCTGGACAACGAGATAAACAAAACACAACCAAACTAAGATAATGAGTGTAATGATATGACAATAGATGAAGCAATTCAAAATGCGGCAAAGCATTTGCCGGAAGGTTTTATTATCAGGCTTGAGATTGAAAAACATGGACATTCTCTGTCCTTGGTAAAAGACAAAGAATCCTTAGAGATGGATTGTTATGAAACGCTTGCGGAAGGTATATGTGACGCGTTAAGCGTTGCTGAAGACACGGAGCATGTTGAATGAGGGCAATATAAATGCAACCCCAAGAAATAGAAGCAATACAGAAATTGACTCAGGCTTTGATTGCTAATACTGAGGCATTGGAAAAACCGATAACTCCACCTGATAAAACGCCGTGGGATTCCAGAAAATGCGCCGCTTATCTCGGCAAATCAATATCACATTTCCAGCAAAAAATAGCACCTAGGCCAGATTTTCCAGTGTCAGCAAAAATAGCAGGCGGACACCCAAACTGGAAAGCTTCAGAAGTTATGGAATGGGTTGAAGCGCACTGGGATAAACAGGCAAGACGTAGAAGATCAAAAAAGTAATTCAGGAACCTAACCCACACGGAAAATGGATTAAAAAATGAATCCCAACAAACTAATTACGGAAATATTACGGAATAATGACTAAAACCATTGATAGCGCTTGTTTATGTATTCCGGCCCCGGGTACCACCAGCCTTTTTCCTGTTTTATATTCTTACCTACTTTTTATCCTTAAATGCCCGACACAAGGGCGTTTTGATCGAATATACCACTCTTATTTAAGTATCTTTTATACTATTTTCTACTGTTTTAATGCTATCCTTTACGGCAAATTTACGGATTGGATTACGGAATGGCATCTTTCAGACAAAAGGGAAAAAGATGGGAAGCCGCTATATGCATCAAAGGACATGCGCGCAAGTCTAAAACATTCAGTACGAAACGCGAGGCTACATTTTGGGCTGCAGAAATAGAGAAAGAGATTTTATCAGGAAAACGCGGCGATATTCCTAACAAAACTTTTGGTGAATTGTTGCAAAGATACGCAAATGAAGTGTCGCCAAAAAAACGCAGTCATGAATGGGAAGTAAAGCGCGTCAAGGCATTTTTAAGAGACCCAATTACGGATGTAATGTTATGCGACTTAAAGCCTGATAACTTCGCCTCATGGCGCGACAGGAGGCTTCGTTCTGTATCTGCTGGCACTGTATTACGGGATTGGAATTTGCTTAGTCATGCAATAAATATAGCCATTAAAGAGTGGCGATGGCTTAAAGAAAACCCGCTGTCATTTATCAAGCGCCCTACTCAACCGTTAGCCAGAGACAGAATAATAACCGATGACGAGCTGACTAGGCTTTTATTTGCACTTGGATACGATTACGAAGCACAACTGAATACAGCGTCAAGTCGTGTGGGCGCTGCTCTACTGTTTGCGGTTGAAACAGCTATGCGTGCCAGTGAAATAACTGGTTTGACATGGGATCAGTTAAATATTGATAAGCGCACTGCTCTACTTATTGAAACAAAGAACGGTAGCAAAAGAAAGGTACCGTTATCTACGGAAGCAATACGGATTTTACGGCAGCTTGGAAGTGATTATGAATCAGTTTTTCAGTTAAAATCTAGCCAGATAGATTCATTGTTTCGTAAAGCAAAAAAGATGGCAATGGTTGAAGATTTACATTTTCATGATTCACGTCATCTTGCAATCACCAGACTGGCTAGTAAGCTGGATGTTTTAGAATTGGCGCGTGCCGTTGGCCATAAGGATATACGTATGCTTCAAATTTACTATAATAAATCTGCAGAAGAACTGGCTAAGAAATTGGATTGATTTTCAAAAAGACACGTAAGTAACATAACCAGCGAAAGCAACAAATATGCAAAGCAATATACCAATATCTCTATAACGCAAGTTCTTTGCTTTATTTTCCCGTTCTTTGGCTTGAATTAATTCAGCGACAAAATTCTTATTTTTTACATTCAACTCTTTAATCTGTGAAATATAATTTCTTTTATCGATGCGCAACCTTCTGTCTATCTCAGATATCTGTCCGAGCGTGCGGTTGATATGCGTGATTTCATCTTCTATATTTGTCTTGTCGTCTATAAACATAATTTTTTGTTTTCTGTTGTTAGTTTCCATTTTTTAACCTTTTAATTTAGTAATACGTTGGAACTGTAGAAATCAACCCACCCGATATCCCCCCATTTATAATAGCCGGGTAGGTTTTCAAAAAATCCTGCAGGCTGCCTTGCCCTGGAACATTTGCATCTCCCAAACCATACCACTCGTTATACCTAACCATCATTTCAATTTCGTTGACCTGAAGCACGTCCTTAGCTCTAGCATACATATCTGCATAAGATGGGCGCAATATGTTATTAGGCAGATTTTCATCGTCTATATAATCATCACCCTGGAAACCTACTGTAGTCATGTACACGCCGTTATATCCTGGGTAATAAAGCAATGCGCCTTGCGGGTCACCGACTGTTATCAATGCGCCCTGATAATTAGCATTAGGGCAATTCACATTGATGCGTAGTTCTTGCAATATCGGTTGCCAATTGTCTTTTACTGTATCTCTAGAGAAATTAAGAGAGACGGAAACCCTGGTATGCTGAAAATGCCTGCGCATGGCTCTGACGTATTCAACCTGCCCGAGTTCTTGCAGTGATTGAGAGTAGCTCATAGCCGATCTATCTGATGGATCAACAGCAGTTACACCGGAGGCGGTTTCTTCAGTTGCGATACAGACAACTGTAGGATTTTTATCGTACCGCTTAGCTATATGCTTAAAAAGATTCTCCGCTCTTTCTAAGACCAAAGGTTCCCACAATTTCAGATTGTATCCGTAGCTACCCGGCTGATTTGAGTTACGAAAAGCGTAAGCATAATCGTATAAAGTGTGATTCCAATTCGGGTCTCCGGTATAAGTACCGCCATCACCATGTAAGTAAGAAGGCAATATTTTGGATACTCCATCTTCGCTCTTGAACTCTCTCCAAGACAGTATGAAAGTCACATAAAACGGATCGCCGCGAGAAGCAGACAAGGCATTTGCACGAGCAACAATATCGTCCATGAATGTCCAGTCAAATACATCATATGCCGTTTCTATGTCACCCCATGAAATATCCACCGAAACACCCCGTATCACTGGGATAGATGAGAACTCTGTAAATTTTATATCAAGCTTAGAAGATACGGAAGTATCCGAAGTCAACAATTTCAGTTTTATCCCCGGAGTAAACACGTCCGGCGTCTCAACGATATCCTGCCCTGTAAATAGAGACTTCATCCAAAAAGCTTTATAAGATATCGACTGGATGGTATAACTTCATTTGCAGCCCCAGCCATTACTGATAACGTTAAATTTTGAGATACCGATGTATCCACGTTACCGTACACCGGAAGCGCCGCGGTAGCTCCATACCCTGTGCCATTACCTTCCGAGAAACTTGATAGCTGTGATGTCCTGCTGCCTTGATTTTGTATCGTTGTGGATGTGTTTTTAAGTGTGTTCGATCCGCCTGTTTGGTTTGAGTTGTGAAACCTAGTCCCTCCAAAAATAATTCTAACTCGTTTCTCATTTGTAGATGCAGGGGTGAAAAGCCAACTGTGTTTTATCTCCACTCCGCCATTAGGACTTAAAGGCGGGACTGGTATTGTGGCAATAGGTACTTCAGTTCCCGCGAGCGCAAAAACAGGCACACCAAGACTGCCTATGTCTGTTGTTAAATCAATTTGTGTTGTGCTTATAATCGCTGATATTTCATGATATGTTTCAGCGATCCAGTTGTTTTGAGTCATTGTGCAAAACAACGATGCGCCGACCGCTGGCGATGTTGTCAAGCCGTGCGCGGCGTTTGATGTTAATCTGACTTTCCCGCTGCCATTATCTGCCGCAGTCCAAGTTATGCCTTGGTTTCCTTGAATAACTGTATGCGCATCAGATGCAGCTTTAAGTAACGCGAGTCCATTTAATGGACGCCAATCAACGCCGTCTGATCTAAACAATATGAAAGGGTCATCTACTAATATTACAGCGTTTGCATTCTCGGACGCGCTTGGCAAAGCTGCAAAATTCGTCACAGGGGTAGGCGCTACGGTTCCGTCTTCTCCGGCATCCCCAGGTGGCCCAGGTGGCCCAGGTGGCCCAGGTGGCCCAGAAGTTTGAAAATCTGTCAATGTTACAATCATGTTTATTCCTTTTGTTTGCGTCTATTTAAAAAGAAACATAAGTTACATACATGGCAAAAGCAGCAAACATTAACAGCAATATGCCGATATCTCTGAACCTTAAATTCCTTGCTTCCTTTTCCATACACTTCGCATGGACTAACTCTTTAGCTACTTTCTCATTTTTATTATTTAAATCCTCAATCTGGTCAATGTAATCTCTATTCTCAACTCTTAATCTGCGATCTATCTCAGTGATTCGACCAAGAGTACAGTTAATATGATTAATTTCATCAGTAATGTTTGTTTTATTATAAATAAACATTATTTTTTCCTTGTTGTTATTTTGTTTCACGAGACACTCCCTTCATTTTCTCCAAAGTTCGCAATCCACCCATGCCTAGCATTGCGAGTACTAGCTGATATAGGCCATCAGTGCTAATTTGCGGAATCGTGCTAATGCCAGGGTGAGCAACAGATATATACCAAAGCACTACAGGCTGAACGATATAAGCCCACGCAAGCCCTACCCCGCAAATCCAACCAATAAAAGGTCGCCACCCTGCAACAAATACACTACTATGAGCTGCCTCTACCTCGTTTATCTTGGCCTGCGCATTACTGGCCTGCGTGACTGCTTCAAGAAGGTCTTTTTCAAAATCTTCTTTCGCCTTAGCCCTGGCATTTTTGTCGGGTATTAAATCAATCAATTTCCCAACAATCGGGCTTATCATCGGCTGCAAAAAATTCCACAT
>NZ_CAKZKO010000132.1 GCF_937123705.1 uncultured Paraglaciecola sp.
ATCAAGAATACTTCAACATATTTTAATCCCCATTGAGATTCTCAGTGGGGATTTTTCATTAGTATCAATCTTTGAATTGATAAACAACACAGTTAACTTGCCATTTTTAAACCAAATCATTTGAAAACATAAATGAAATTAAAATACATACTTCTTCTTACAAGTCTTTTTGTAATAAAAATGCAATCTTACGCTCAAGACACTATTTACACCTACTCTGACTCAGAATGGAATGAATGTGCTAAAGAAGATTATTTCTATTATGGTAAAACATTCAAAACGGATAACAATCTATGGGGCCAATTGGACTATTTTAAAAACGGTCAACTACAAATGATAGGTGCACACGAAACTGCTGAACAAAAAGTAAAGCAGGGTCTTTTTATCTACTTTGACGAAAATGGGGATACAACTGGTATATACAACTATGTAGACAATGTAAAAGAAGGCAAATACGTGACTTTCTTTGATAATGGTAACAGAGATATTGAAACTACCCTCGCGGATGGCCTGCAAGAAGGTCTCACAAACTACTATCACGAAAATGGAAAACTATCTTCAACAGGAGACTTCAGTAAAGGTTCCAGAATAGGTGAATGGAAGTATTACGATAAAAGTGGTGAGTACATTAGTAATGAGCATTTTATACAAGAATACACAGCACCTTGTGGCTATCAGCTAAAGTTACCAGCTAGATGGATTCACTCCAGTAAAGATGAATATGGAAAAACAGTACAAGGAATATCTATTGACAGAATATTTAGAAAAGGAGTGAGAGACAACGATAGCAACGAACAGTTTTATGCTCTTGATGCTATATGCTTTGATGAAAGAAACCTAACCCCAGAATCTGTTTGTAAGAACATGGCTAAAATGGAAGGTGCTAAAATGAAAAAAGTTAAATCCTACAAGAAGCTAAAATTTCAAGTTGATGAATTTTATGCCTACACTAAAAAAGGCGATAATGGAGAAACCCTTCAAGTGCTCCTTTTTGCTGAAGCCAAAGGAAAAGACATTGCTCAATTGAAATTTACATTTGATCGTGCGGTTGACCCAGAGGCTTTAAGCGAAATGGTAGAAATCGTAAATAGCCTTTCAATGGATTATTAAAATATCAAAATACAAAAAAGCCCAATCGAGAAAAAATCCAAACTACCCATAGTTAAAAACTCCATGTTATTTCCTTGCTCTAATCTTTTTTAAGATAATGGGAAACCCTAGAAAGAGTTAGGGCGGCCCCCAAAATAATACCCACAAGAATACCAGCCTCGAAAAAATATAAATTATGCATCGTTAAACACCTCTTTAAATTAAAATTCTCTGTTAATTACTCCCTTAAATCAGTCCTGTCCGTCCTATTCAAGTAGTCTTTCATAACCCTCATCGTCTCCCCAATAAATATAAATATAAGGTAGTTCATCTCTGTTTGTTTTTAGCGATTCTCCGTCGATTACCTTAAAACCTCTATGAATAAAATAATCTTTGAATTTCTTCAAGTTTTCAGAATCTTGAAAATATACTAAGTCTGTTTTGTAAAAATTCTTTGTTATGCCCATATCTGCTGAGTGTTTTATTTCATTAAGACAATCTTTTTGCAGTTCTATCATTCTTTTAATCACTGCTTGATTGGATATCTTTAACATTTCTTCTGCCAACGTCATTGTTCTTTCCTCCTGAATTAATTGTGCATCTAGAACGCCCTTATCTTCATCTTTTTTAAAGTGTTTTTCAGCCCATTTTATAACCGAAGCCAAAGATAAATACGCCATTTGAAATCTCCCATTTAAACTAATTTAAAAAACAACTATGACCCACTCTCTAGATATGAGATGTAACGTCCACACCAAAAGAATAGTCTAATTTAACTAGACTGTCAACAACTAAGAATCTGGCTTAATAGTTCTCACTTGAACATAAATTAAAGGGTAGTTAAAGAATTTCTAACCAGATTGCGCAAATTTTCCCCATGAGCACAACCGTCGTCTGCTGCTCCTTGATGCCTTCCAGACAAACCTTTCTCTCTTAGGACGCTAGTTAGTATTCTGAAATGAAACCGAACATCCCCACTGCTGGCTAATTTAACGCAAGAATCTTTCTCGGAATGATATGAGGTTATGGCTCCATGAAGCCTACAAATTAGAGCAAGAATAAAACCTAAGAACATATCCTCAGTCTCTTTGCCGTCTTCCTTTAGTTCCATAACATAATTAAAGACTTCTCTAGTTTTAGAGTCATCCGGTAAAAATTCACCCGTAGGAAAATCATCCCCAAATTTATTTAAAATATCAAAGTATAAGTTACTGTTCATATATCGTCTCCCCTTTTTTTAAGTGGCTGTTTCGAAAAAAAATTATCATTTACGGCAACTGTTAATATTCTAAAATAAAATCTTGAATCCTCTTTCTCGAAAGACTTTATCAAGCAGTCCTTTTCCTCATGAAATGATTTTATGGATTCATAAAGAATCAAGATTGTACGAGCCAAAAAATTTAAAAAAAGACCTTCTTCCTCATGTTCAATCAAGTCTTCAAAGTCTTCGCTTAGACGCCTTACATACTCGAGTGCTGCTAGAGTATCGGCTTCATCTGATAAAAAATTTCCTGTAGGAAATCCATCACGGAACTTATTTAAAATAGGTAGTGCACGTTGCCTTTTGTATTGTCTCAAATTATATTTTCTCAAGAATCCTTCTCCGGGATGATTTTTTTTCAGTGAAATATTAAGTCTTTTATCTCTTACGTATATGTCGCAGCACGGAGGCATATCATCAGGGATAATCATATGGTCATAAACATCTGCAAAAGTACGTTTTTTATATGGGCGTTCATACGACTCAACTTTATATTTTTTCTGGTTCAATAAGACATTTTCTACGTCAAAGCCAATCCTATCAGAAACATAATCGCAATCATCAGTCGACCCAGCAGATATCGATACAACCAAATCCTTATCAAAAATGCTTAGAATATCTATTAACTCTTTCACGGTTACCATTAATCTTCATTCTCCCTTGTGGTATTTATATAAAACATCCATGATGTTGCTGGGTTTAATCTCACTATGTATGCGTCCAAGTTCTATATCTATTTCTTTTATGAAATCTAAAAATTTATTAAGTGATAAATTTTCTTTAACCCGACGGTAAATACAAATATTTTCGTCATCTTCACAGAAAAATTCAAGGACAAAATTAGAACAACCCACACGAAAATCATAAAAAAGATAAGCCTTTATTATAAATTTTGAATTTGTCTCGGCGATAAACCCAGGGTACGGAAAAATCAGGCCGGGGTTAATCTCAATTTCATTAACCCCTGTAATGTTGTCGATATTCTTTAGAGCGCCCCTAATATCGTCAACATCTTTTTCTGTAATTAGCTTATTTATCTTCTTTTTTCCTGTATGTAGCATCCATTATCCACTCATCGAAATCAATAGTATATTTATCTTTATTTTCTCTTTCAATGACCTCAAATGCGCCTTGACAGTCTTGATGTGATAGTACGAAACCATATTTCTTGCCAGATTTAACAATAGACTTTAGGTATCTATTAACTTTTTTACCTCGTTTTTTTCTGTAAGAATAAATTGCATTTTCTGCTTTAACACCAAAATCAAAAGGTGTGTCATCCTCATGAATAGTTAAGTCAATAGAATTAACTCGATAACTATCAAATATACCCTTTAGATGAATTAGAATATCTTTCCAATTAAATTTCAATATTTTTAACATTCTTCCCTCTTCATAGTTTTATTTATATAAGGCGGCGCCTCATTCCTTAAATCTCTCTTCATCATCCTGTCGTCGCATTCAGAGCACAAAAACGGGTGGTTAACCCCCAGATACCCTCCGCCTAGGTATACGTTTCCTGATGTGATTTCAACGCCACATTGGGCACATTTCTTGGGTTTGTTGAATTGGATGGTGAAGAATTCTCCTTTATCTGTCATGCTATTTACCCATTATTTTTATCAAGCCAATTAATGGGATTTTTTGAAAGCCATTTGTAAACTGAGCAGTCAAAATTATCAACTACATCCTTTAGATTTTGATGGGATAAGTTTCCAAGATAAACCCCTTTTATAATTTTAATGTTTTCGCAAATAAGGCTTTCGGAAAAATTAATTGTTAGTCTGGCTATATTTTTAGTTTTATCATCTATTTCTCCATGTCTTAGTAAACTTAAAGAGATTAATGTGCTTTCAATAAGGTCGAGAAGAGAATCTCTTTTTCTCTCCACTATAGAATAATATGAATCATCAAACTCTTCACCTATATGTATGTCGGTATAAACTCCTGACTTAACCATTAAAGAATATATTTTACCTGCTTCAAGCTCAGATTTGCAGTAACAGATAATCTCATCAGCCCCCCTATATATTAAAAATACTTTCTTATAGCTCATCAATTATAAACCTCACTCTTAACTCTCACCTGTTCAACTTCCTTATCAACTTTCTTGCTATCAACCTGATTTTGAGCATGCTTCCAAGCATCAATAACATTACCTGCTTTGATGAGCTCAGCCGTTCTCTTTTGTTTTTCTTCATCACTACTGTCATCCATATCCTTGTAATGACCTGCCAACGTTGAAGCTTCTTTGAAAGCCGCAATAGCTTGTCTAGGGTTTGTCTCATAAGTGTTCATTCCGATTTGATACAAGATATTAGCCGAATGTTCTTTTGTAAATGTTTTTGTAAAGATTGTAGAAATAAATCTGTGAGACAATAACTTCTCGTACAGTGATGATATTGCAGCGTTTCTAAGCAGTCTGTCACCTTCTGTAGAGGCAACAGCTTTTCTCTCATCTAACGTTCGTGCTTTACCATCCTTTCCTTTTTTAGCTCCAAAACCGGCATCGATAGCGGCCATTGTTTTATTGCCGCCATTATCCACGAGATTTACAATAAATTTACATATCTTCTCTTTGTTTGGCCTGTCTATCTCTAACGCTGCGTCTACCAAATCCTTGATAATTTCGTGCAAGTCGTATTCTTTTATTCTCAACGGTCTTGACATTTAACATCCTCAATAAATTTAATTAATAATCGTTCACACCTCATATTGTAGATGTTTTTGTTTTTTATAGCAACTACGCAGGGTTGTTAAAATTGTTCCACGTAGAACATTAATCTACTTTTAATCCATCCAGTTTTTATTACTTTCATACAGTTGATTAGACGCTGATACGTGCTCATTGCATGAATTCTGCACGCTCCTAGATATTATTTCGTAGTTAATATCGTAGCTGTCTCGCGAAAGCCTCTTCAAGCATATTTCGACTGAAGTTCTCATATCTGACCTAGCCAATTGTGCTTTAAGGTCAAGAAAAAATGAGTTGAAAGTTAGACAAAATGCCATCTTCCGAGATTTTGAATCCTCATGCTTGCTCAAATCTACCTTGCTTTTAACTGAGCTTCCTATTTTTTTGATGAGTTCATCTGGTATTTTTATATACGCGTCTTTCTTCATGAGATACTCGTAGTCTGTGAGAATTGATTTTGTTCTCTCAGAGCTGTTTTTTATTTGTTCAGTTTTATTGCCTCTAATCTCGTTTGTTGCCATCTTGAACCGAAGCTCTTGGATTTTATCTAAGTCACCGCCTATGCATGCCTGAGTGTATTGCTCATCAAGGCTTTGGCTGTCTTGTTCTTGGTTTTTGTTTCTGTCCATCTCCTGAATTTCGACAATAAGAAGCTCAATCAATTCTTTGAAAAAAAACAAAGACTTTTTTTGACCAGATTTGTAAGTATCTGAACTCCTCTCTTCTTTACCTATATCTATAAAAGATCTCTTACTCTTATTAATACTAAGAGATGTAAAGTTTTGAGTACCTTTTGGTGTATCGTTTTGAGTACCTTGTTCAATTAGTTTCCTGTTTTCTGTGGATAAGTCCTTTTTGTATATGCTCATTTCTTGGCCTCCTGTTTGGTAAGTGTAAGCACTTCGGTGGTGTGGTCTGAATCGTGAGATTAGTTTCTTTGATAAAAGGCTGTTTATTATTTTAGAAACCGAAACCCTAGATATGCCTAATTTTAGAGCGATGAACTCCATGTCCATTTTTCTTGGCTGTTGACTGGTTAGGTTCTTGAGCAGCGAGAATGCTTTCTTCTCTTGATTGGTTATTTTATTGCTTTTTAGCGTATCTATCGGGAACCAGTAACCAAGGGATTGTCGACATAGTTCTTTAGCCTCACAGAAGGCGGAAGGATGGTCTATACTTGACGTTCTGAAAGAATAGGTGCCATCGGGTTTCCTATGTGTTAAACCCCTCTTAGAAAGGGAATTTAGAGCATTCTTGATGCCACTGGCAGATGAGCTCATATTTTTCCCGATATTTCTGTTTGAGCACTTGATCGAGAAAAAAGAAAGGTACTGGATAACAGCGAAAACTGTTATCTCAATAGGTGAGCATAAATTAAACACTTCGTTGGGAACGAACCCAGAATAAGAGGTTGGGGCAAAGTGGGCATTAAATTTTTTTGGCTCAGTATAGAGCTCTGATTGTGAAGATATTATAGATGATACATTTTGTAACGCAAGCATAGTTTATTTCCCGTTTAAATTTAAACCGTCAAACAAACCCTTGCAATCGCATTCTAATTTACATAGAATTTAATAGTACTAAGTTTGTTGGGGTTTCCTTGTAAGATAGACCAACATTTCGGCTAGCGTCATCGTATCCGGCGCTAGCCATCCCTAAACCTACCTCTTATCCCATACCAAATCAAGCTTATTGCTAAAACTTGAGATATAGCTTACAATCGTTAAGTCTAATTTAAATTGTCTGCTTGGCAATAAAAGAGGTTAACCATGAAAGAACATTCGTATTTTCCCCGGATATTTATGATAGCAGTAATTGCTTTGCTGTCGTTTATAGCGGCAAAATTAAGCCCGGGATATGTACATGTTATTACTATAGTATCGTATGTATGGCTTTGTATTATGGCGATTCCATTAGGGATTATTGCTATATTCTTTATTTTTATTGGTCTACCGTCAATTCTGGAAAATTTATTTGAATTTGATGATAAAGCTAAACGTAGCCGTAATCCTGATGTATTTTTCGATGATTCAGCTAAAAAAAGAAGGTAAAAAAATAAAATGATTAAAAAAAACAATCCCGGAAGACCGAAAGGAAGTAGCCCAACAAGGAAGAGCATCGCGTCAGTAAAAAAGGCCATCAAGTATTTTGGCGAGTTTGATAAGGATTTAGGGGATGCGATAGGCGTCTCAAATAGATTGGTGTGTAAATGGAGGTTGGGGCAATCATGCGTTTCACTGAGGTGTGCCAAACTAATAGAAAAGAAAACTAAAGGTGAGATAAAAGCATCAGATGTATGTGTTGATAGAATTTGATTTAAAAATAAACAAATAAAAATTATTATTTTTTGTGTTGACAATCTAATTAAAATAGACTACGATTACCAAATCAGCAAGCGTTGATATTGTTGTAAATCAAAGGAGATGATAAAATGAACACAGAAAAACAAATAAGAAATTTAGAGTTATGCATTTTGACCGAACCGAAACAAAACGGAGAAGTTGATATGTACCCAAAAGACCAGCCTATATGTTCACAATTAAGGTTAGAAGCCTTAGATTCAGCCATATCTCGCCTAGAGTCAATCCATATTGACCTTATTAGGGCGGCAGAAGTAAATAACAAAATAAATGACGTACTCTATGATGAAAAAGACACTCCATTTCCGGGTTTGGATGTTTTTGACGTGCTAGATAAATTAGACGATATGATTTGCTCAAAAATTAAAAGAATAAAGGATTTCCCCGGGGGGTATCAGCTAACGCGGCATGAGCTTTCAGAGCTAAAAGAAGAAATACAATCTCCTGAAAACCAATCACCGTTTGGTGCTGGAACCCCTTCTTTTTCAAATGTTATGGAGGATATTTAAATGGAAGATAATAAATGCAATTTAAATAATTCTAAAAAATATGAGTTTATATCATATATTGGAAAACGCGTGTACGAGTTGGCTTATGAGTTGGACTATAGTTGCTCTGAAATTAGGAACGAGCTTAGAGACATAAGTTTTAGAATAGATAGGGAATTGCTGAGATGAAGGGTTTCTTAAACGATGTTAAATGTGCACTTAAAGATAAATTAAAAGATGAGGATTTAATTTATTATATTGACAAGGAGCTGATTAGTCTTGATGAGAAATTAAACGAACTTAACAAGTAAGGAGACTTAAATGAAAACTACAGACACGCATTACTGTCCATTCTGCGATAGAGACAGGTTGTTAACTGAATGGGATACCTGCTCTAAATGTGGACGTAATTTTACGGAGGGAATGGACGAGGATAAATTGCTTGAAGTTATTAAGGGGCATAGGGAGTTAATTAAATTTCTTCTTCATTGGATTGGTGAAATTGAAAATCTTCAAAATGAAAGTTACGGGTTCATTAATGACGATAAAAAAGTTGCTGAATTATTCAGAATGAGAATGCCGGTCATTCAGGGGCTTGATAGCTCATTAATGGTTCGTAGAGTCCATGAATATGTTGAGAAAAACTCATTTGACAAAAAAGCAGCCGGAGAAGCGGTTAGACAGATAGATGAGTTTTTAAAAGAGGAAGATTAATATGGAATTTTATTGCCAAACATGCGGGATAGACGTTAAGCCAACCGGTTTAAATACTTGCCCTACTTGTGATGAGGATCTCAGTCAGGATATACACGAATGCCAATGCGGAAATACGGAGGATTTAAGCGAGTGTAAAATATGCGGGGATTCAACATGCAAAGAGCATACCCTAGTATTTGGGGAGTGCTTGAGTGGAACGCATGTTGAGTCGGAAATTTGCATGGAATGCTTGGGAATTATGGAGGAAGATTGACATGAAAGATTTTATCAAACCTATTGGTATATGTGGGTGCGGAAAACACGGTGAGCTATCTCATTATCAATGCGGGTCATGCGGTTCTTTGTTGTGTGTCGCTTGTATTAAATCATTTAAGCGCTGTGTTGGCATAAACGAGATAGTGGAAAAACCATTGTGTATACAATGCTTCGACATTATGGAGGAAGAATATGCTTAATGATATTGGTTTTTTAGAAAAAAGAAGGTTAGGTATTGGCGGCAGTGATGTTGCCGCAATACTTGGAAAGTCTACATTTAAAACGGCTGTTGACGTGTGGAGAGAAAAGCTAGGCGAGGTTAAATATGAAGAATTAAGTCCTTGCGACACGAAGACCGCAAGCAGGTATTGGGGTAAGATTTTAGAGGAGCCTATTATAAAGGAGTATGAGAAAGAAAAAATAACAGACGTAATAAGGGGAAAAGAATACGGGCAGCTTGTTCATCCTGAATATCCGTGGCTTATTGCAAATATTGACGGAATAGCAAAGACGAAAGAAAGAGGTGATGTTTTGCTTGAGGTTAAAAATTGGGATCATGATAGATATGAAAAATGGGGAGAAGAAGGAAGTGATCAAATCCCATTAGATTATACTTTTCAGGTTCATCATTACTTGAATGTAACAGGGATGTATGAGGCAGACGTGGCAATAAGACTAAAGGGAGTTTTAAAGTTCTTTCACATTAAAAGAAGTCAGGAGTTAATAGATGGGTTTCATCAGGCACTTAAAAACTTCTGGTTTATCAATGTTCAAAAAAAGATAGCGCCTAAACCTCAAGACTTGCCAGATGTAAATAAGTTATATCCTCATTCTGTAAAGACTAAAAAACAGGCAACAGAAGATATTATTTTAGCGGTCACGAATGCTAGGACGCTTAGAGATGAAATCTCTGGTAAAGAAAGAGAGCTTAAAGAGAACAAGCTAAAGATTGCGAGCTGCATGGGATCTTGCGATACGCTTGTGGCGGGGAACGAAAGGCTGGTTACTTTCAATCAAAGAAAAGACGGTGTCAGGGTTTTAAAGGTTATATAAATGGAGGCTACAAAGTGGATATTAGTATATTAAATAAACATGAAAAGTTAATTAAAGCAGTTTTTAAAAATCAAGTTGATGAAGTGAATGACTGTCTTGAATCAGATATTGATATATCTGCAAACAACAATGAAGCATTAAGGATAGCGGAACTAGAGCTTTATTCAGCTAAATCTTCGGTTATCAGAAATGAGGCAATAGTTAATTTATTGAGGAGCAAAACAAATGGGTGAATTAGTCAAGGAAGGGGTAGATTTTTCTGTCCTTGCGAAAGATGTTTATATTTTTGCAGACAAAATAAAAAACGCAGGTGATTTTATTCCATCTAATTTACAAGGAAATGCAGGGGCAATTGCGGCATGTATGTTAAGTGGTATAGAACTTGGCTTTAAGCCGATGGCATCCCTTAGGTTAATGTATGTTCATAAAGGAAATGTCGGCATATCGGCATCTGGGATAATAGCTTTACTTAAAGGTGCAGGTTACGCCGTAGAGTGGCCAGAAAGTAGCGAAGAAGTAGCTACAGTTGTTATAACCGCGCCTGACAAAACTTCAATAGAAATGTCTTATACGAAGCAGGACGCAGAAACAGCAGGTCTATGGGGGAAGGTTCACAAGGGAAAATATGGAAATGTTGACTCAGTATGGAAACTTCATCCCAAGGCCATGCTAAGAGCAAGATGCATATCAAATGCCGCTAAAGCATTTGCCGGAGAAGTTTTAGCAGGAATTTATACCCATGATGAAATTGATGAAATAAAAGAAAGAGAGGAGAAACCCGTAAATGAAATTAAAACCAGTAGAAAGTCAGGGGTTCAGGAAGCAAAGAATGCATTAGGGATAACAGAATCTTCTTTGGATGGTGAAGAGATTGAGAAGGTTAAGGGGGAAGAGGTGGCAATTTATGACTATAACGACCCTGTCGCAACAGAATCTGAATTGCTTCTTGATGAAATTCAGGCGGCAAACACAATTAGAGACCTTGAGATATGCGCAGAAAAGATAAAATCAAAAACAGATATTAGCGATGAAGATAAGGATTTGCTAAGAGAGGATTACAAAAAACAGAAGGATAGTTTAAATGGATGATTACGAAGAAGATATCGGCACCACAAAAGGACACGATGATATGAGAAAGCCTAAAACGGTTAATTTCGACGTAATGATGAGGAATTTAACAGAAAAAGGATTTTTTCAACATAAAGAAGATTTGAGATCAAAAAAAATATCATTTAAAAGAGATATAAAATGTAGGCTTGAGAAAGAAAGAAGTTTTTTCATTAAAAAGTAAACAATTATACATCAAAAAAGAGGATACGGTATGTTAGTTTTAACGAGAAGAGAGGGAGAGTCATTATTCTTTTATCTTTCAGGGGAAGAAGTAGAGGTAAGGGTTAACTCAGCAAGTAGGTCGGGTGTAAGATTAGGAATACGTGCACCTAAAGAAGTACAGGTTGTGAGGGAAAGGGAGTGGATAAGAGATACTGATAAAGAGTAAATTAATCTGTATTCTTACCAAAATAAAGTCCAGCAACCATAGACGATAGACATAGAAATGTAATGGGGTCATAGTAATACGCACTTATCACATGAATTTGATTAGAGCTTGTATTGAAAAGGCCCCATAAATAGGATTTGCTAGTTGACACGGGAACGGCTGTTTTATTGCCTAGAAAGTTTGTGAAAAATAATAATAAAGGCGCCATAATGAAAAGTGAGAAGGCTATTAGTCTTCTGGCAAACCTAAATTGGGTATTTTCACGAAGTCGATCACGGAATTTCATCATGTCGATCAGTAAATTTCATCAAGTCGATCGCTGAATTTCATCATAGTCGATCACTTTTGGGCAATTATGAAAATCGGTGATCGGCATGATGAAATTCAGCGATCGACTTGATGAAATTTACTGATCGACTTCGTGAAAATACCCAGCTGGATCCCGCATTACGTGGTGATTTATTGGAAATCATTGACGATCGCTATGATCAACGCTCACTGATTATCTCTGCTCAGTTGCCGGTAGAAAATTGGCATGACTATATTGGTGATCACACTATTGCTGATGCCATGCTTGATCGGATCGTTCATCAAGCAATCACACTTAACTTAAAAGGAGAATCGCTCAGAAAAAAACCAGCTTAGTGCTATTTTAGTACCGCTATTGGAAGGTATTAAAATGGTTGTTGATGGAGTATGGCTTGACCCATGTCGATCGCTATGCTCTACTCTTCAAGACTCGAGGAAATTCATTGCGATCATGAAATTTAGCGATCGGCATCATGAAAATACCCACTAAATTGATATTTTCTTGCGTTTTGAGTGTCTTTTATTGAATCTTGGAACCTTTGATGCTGAATGCGAATTGACAGTTTTCGCTCACTGTGCCCATTATCTATTTTTTTATGTATTATACCATTTAAGACGCCTAAAATATAACCACCTCCTGCAAAAGAGCCTATATCAATAAGTTTTTGGGTTTGCGTTATTAATTCTGACATCTTTAATCTCCTTTATTTATGTTTTCGTAAATAATTTTCTCTAAAATATCAAGCCTTCCAGTTAATAAACCTATGTCTCTATTGTTTTCATTGTTAATGGAAACTTGGCTATGCCTTTCTTCGTCTATTCTTCTAATATAAGCATTAAAGCTTTCCCTTGTTACAATATTTTGAATAACAGACTTATTCCGAGAAACAGAAGAGCTCAAAGAAGAAAGAACCTCTTCATTATCTCTAATTTTATCTCTGTTGTTTTGTATAACGGATATACTGTTAGATAAGTATGATACAGATACCTCGCTTACAAAAACAATAATGGCCAATAATAAACCTATTGTGGTTTTTTGATGCCTCTTAAAAAACTTATAAAATATTTTTTCATTATTCATGTGATCGTCCTAAGACGATTTTAATTTAATTAATGGTGTCTACCGATGCTAAAACGACTATGTATCCGCTCTTTGTCTCATCTGAAAAAACGCCCTCCATGCTAGCTCTAAAGTCCAGCATGACTCCTTTTGAAAAATTCTCGTTAAAGATAGAAATATTATTCAATCTAATCGACATGTTGTTGAATTGTAACCCGTAACTTTGTACAGGTGTCTCGGGGTTACTCCCTCTAAAGAAATATGCCTGATTCTGCTCTATGGGGTAAGGGTTACCATTTGAAGGCATTAATATTTGAGAAGACCCATCTATGTGGTTTACCTGCCCGTCATAAGCTAAGTACTTTGTTTCAGGGTTGTTAGTTGCAATAGCTGGCTGCATTATTTTACTTCCATCTTCTATGCCACTACCAATCCATAAAAAAGACGCCGCATAGTTATCATCTGAGTAGTACACATCAAATAGCCTTCTATTTTCATGTACTGAGTCCTGTGTAACAACAATCTTTTTATGTCCGTTAATGTCTTCGTCTTTTGTTTCTTTATTTAATAAGTCAATAATCATAATTACCTCTTTTTTTAATTTACCCTGTTAATGAAAACTGAAGGCTAGTAATGTTTTTTAATTGTGACCCGAACCCATCTCTTTCTGCAAAAATACTAACTTCATCATTTGTTGACAATGTAAGGGGAAAGATTACATTTCCTATGTCATTCTCAGCAGCAAAAGAAACAGATTCAGCAACTACAGTTCCATTAACAGCAAGCGCAAACGAATATCCATTGTCGGTCGTGTCATCAATATTACATTTTACATTTGCCAAAAATCTTTTTGTTTCAGTTCCTGTGTACTGCAACCTTGAGTTTGTCGTGTTAGTGAAATTATCTGTGTTATCAGAATAATAAGTTGCTGACACGGGGATAACCTCAGACAGTGTTCCCGAAAATGTGTTCCCGCGCCCGCTGTAACCATTGTTGACCATATTTACATAACCTGCGTCTACCTCCGAACCTCCTGAACCTAAGGGCCCGTCTGATGCGCTGTCGAAAGCAGGGATTCGGTATGTTGTATTATTCCAATCAAGAGTCAAGTAGCCTGACTGTGTGGGCACTGTTGCACCTATCGCTGTTATTGCCTCCATAGAATTACCAAAGGCTAACCTTCCTGCTGTCGATGGAGCAACGCAACCTGCTCCAAGGCTAACACTATAATTAGGTGCATTGGTCTCTGAGCATGCGGCTCCAATACAGATAGAACCTTCTCCTTGGTTTGTCTTTCCGGACTCCTCGCCTACCGAAACTGCCCCGTCACCTTGAGTTGTTAATCCGGACTCGAAACCTAAAGCAACCGCCCCTGCACCTTGCGAGATTTGACCAGCAAGGTTACCTACAGATACAGAACCTTCGCCCTGTGAGTTCTGACCGGAATTAGGACCTATCGCGACACTTGTTTCCCCTTGCGAATTTAGTCCTGCCGACTTACCCATCGCTACTGCAGACATCCCTTGAGTTGTTAATCCAGCACTATCGCCTATAGCGACTGCCTCCATTCCTTGTGTGTCTTGACCTGCTTGAAGACCTATTGCAATGCTTTTTGTACCCTGTGATGTCTCTGCCGCATCATGCCCAATAGCAACACAAGAAGTTGACTGGGTGGTTTTGCCAGCATTTGGGCCGATCGCGACAGAATCAGAGCCCTGAGTGTCATTTGCCGCCTGATGCCCAAGAGCAATAGAGCTCTGCCCCTGACTGTTGTTGCCGGCTAATCTTCCAAGTGCAATAGAAAGGTTTGCTTGCGCTGTTTGAGCTGCCAAAGAACCTATTGCAATAGAAAAATCACCTTGTGACGTCTGACCAGCACCATTTCCTAGAGCAACAGAGTTATTGCCTTGAGTATTATCAGCGGAATCGTCACCTATTGAAATGTTAGTGACGCCATCTATGCTGAACGAACCAACATAACCACTATCCGCCCTCCAAAATCCTACGGGGTCATCGCAAATAAGGTATATTGCATCGCCCGCTCCTGTAGACGTCACGGACCCCGTAACACCCACTGTGGTAATCTTATTTCCTATCGTTATTTTCTCGGCCGCTCTTTGTTCAACTTTAAATAGGCCGGCTCCCTTACCATGAAGAGCGATAATATCTCCAAGAGAGGGGGAAGAGGGAAGATTGATAATTTGCTCCGACGAGCTCGTAAGTAAATATCCTGTGCCTGATTCTGTATTAACTATTTCGTCACTTGTTTCAATTGTGGTTAGACAGCAATCACCACCTGTGTCACCGAAAGGATTAAAAGAATTAAAAGAATTATCGGCAGAATCGGTGCTCTGATTAAAAGAATTTGTTGGGGCCGCTATAACTGGTTGTTTTTTGTAAATTTCCTTCATTTTGATATTTCTCCTTCATATTTGCCATAAAAAATAACATTCAAAAATGTATCGTTCTCAGATAAAAATTGAAGTGTTGAAATTCTTTCTCCTAACGGGTCAAAAACAGGCCTCGCTATTGGAACAAGCTCAGATGCCTCGTTTGTAAAGATTCCGACAGTGGCGGGAGCAAGAGAGCTATCACCATAGCCACACCAAACAACACCACCGGACGCAGGAATAAACCTCACATGATAGGCGGATTCTGGAACAGTAATTGATGCAGGCGTACGAGCCTCAAGGCCTATTTTGCTTGACTGCTCAACTTTAGGCCACGGTATTTCATTCGTAACATAACCGCTGTCATCTCTTCCTATTCTTAATTTGCTAAAAATACTCATTTTTATTTCCTCAATATTTAATTACGTAGTTTATATATGCGTTGGCAGGACGTGATTCTTGGAATCCGGAGTCTAATACGGTAACAGATACATTAATGACATCTTTATTAAAACTTACCCCTCCCGGGGCAGTATCCCCCTCGATAAGCACGTTAGGGGTTGTGACTGCCTCATGGTTATGCATTCTTATAAGACTAAGTTCTTCTGAACCAAGACTGTCGGCACCAAACTTAAAGTTTTTACGGTTAAATCGGTAAGGGATGGAACCATCAAGCCCTATCTCATCCCTTCCCATATTTGCTCCACGCAAGAACTGCTCCCTGTAATCCGGTACGGCGAATTTTCTTGAATTAATAGAAGTTTGTGTTTTAAGTGCTACCGAATCTGCATCATCTGTCGAAAGAATATCAACTTGAATTTCGGTATGGTTTGATATAAGCGGGTCTGTTCCGGCACCGTCAATCGTATACCAAACATAAAAATCTTCGCTTGGAGCTCCAAAGGTAAAGTAAGCGCCAGCTGTCATACCACTAGCTGCTACGGTAGTGATTGTGGACGATTGAAAATTAGATATCGCGGCCACTGTTTTTTCTGCAACAGCCACCGAATCATCAGTTAAATTGATTGTGACAGGTATTCCAATCGCTCCACCAACGGAAGGGTCTGACTCTGTTGCAGTTATATACCAGACATAATAAGCCTGACCTACAGAATAATATCTCCAATATTTTGCTGCACCAGCTCCATTACCAAGAGTTGAGGCAAGAGGAAATATAACGTCGAATTCTTGGGGTGTTTCTGCCGTTCCATCAATCTCATAGTTGCTTCCAACAATAACGGTTGATGTTCCTGAGCTAGGCGCTGTAGTTAACCCATTAGCCTCGTTCTGCATCCAAGAGTTGCCGGGTGTGGTAACCCAATTATTAGCACCGAATGAGGAAGAACCAACCCCGGAATGCGAAATGGTGAACGTAAAACCTGTCGCTGTTGACCCATCTGTTATTACAGAGGCAGAGCCCTCAGCATTAGCAGTTAAAAATAATGTATCTGAGGCAGCAGCCGCACCCGGGAAATAAGAGGTAGCATAATCGTCACCTGTTCCGTAAATAGGTGTCGATGTTGCAGAATCGAAATACTTTTCTTGAAGCCTAATAAAAGGTATTCCATCGGAAGAATAATCGTTGGTTAAATATGAACTTCCGTCCGCCCATAGTTCGCCAACTTCTAGAGATAGGGTTGATTTAGCGTAAACCATCCCAACTTGTGTATGGTCAAACTCCCATCCTGTAGCCGTTAGTCTTGGAGGAAGGTACAGGTCTCTACCTGTAAAGTCAGGAACGGGGAAAGCCCCTCCCAAGAATTGGCTGATAGACTGCCTGCTTGTTGTGTCAGGAAAAAACACATCTGCGAACTCTCCTTCGAGTAAAGAATAGTCAGTGAATTCCCCCTCAAAGACAATTCCAATTGGTAGCCTTATCGCAAGCTGGACAAAATCATCATCTAAGGTGCCGATTGTTTTTGTTGAGTTATCTCCAAAAACAAAAGAAGCTACAAATGATTGGTATGAGCCAGTCATGGTAAACGTACCGATCGATGTTTCTGTCGTAGAGCTTCCGCCTGTACCGTAATTTTTGATTAAAACCAAATCCACATCAAAACTGCCTGACGTCGATTTTCCTGCAAACTTGAACGTAAATAGCTGTTCATCAGAGCCAAACTTGCTTACATCGTCAAATTTTACTGTCAAGTCTTTCTTTAAATCACCAGAGCCACCACCAGTGTTAATGACTCTGACAGCATATCTTGGATGTGCCTCAGGGTTGTCAGAATAGGAACTAAATCTAGGGAAGGTTACATTGTCGACTGCGCTAGAAGAAGGTGATCTCTCAAAAGTCCAGCCACCAAGAGCAATATTTGTAGATTCATCAACAATAAGTCCATTGTCTTGCAGGTCGTTATGATGTAAAAACTGACCGTTAGGAATGTAATTAGTAAAGGCGCTATCACCATTGCCTCCACTTCCGCCGCTTGAGCTTTTAGTGTCAGGCCATGCTTCACGTGTAAGCTGTTTTACTCCAGATGAGCTTTCAACCTCAACATAATAAAGCTGTATTTCTCCATCGGAATCAAAAGGATTACAGTAAATTTTTACATCAGTAGAGCCACTTCCAAAATCATAAGATGTTGCTCCAGCCGCATTTAATGTCACAACACTTCCAATATCAGTATAAGTATAATTAGGAGGTGCTCCAGTTAATGCATAAACATTCTTAGGTGTTTGCCTAGATTCGTCTTGAAAAAATTTAACTTTTCCACCAACTAAAGGGCATCCAGTATCCTTGTCGATAAAATTTTCTTGCAAGTTTGGTGCAATAAGGAATTTAGGATCAAGATTAGCCATTATTGTTGTCTCCTGTCAAAGCTATTGCGCCTGTTCTGGCGGCTTTTCCGAGTGGGGTTGACCTTGGCCCTAAACCTTGCAGGTAACGCATGTAAGAATCTTTTAAAAATTCACTTCTCAACCCTCTCTGTATTATCTGTCCATATGCTGGCAGTGCTGCTGCGATCGCTGCGCTTGTGGCTGCTACACCTGGGCTGTGCGTTGCTGCCCCAACTCCGAGACCTGAAGTTAACCCGCTAATCTCAAATAAAAGCTGGCTTAACTTTCCGGCCGTATATCCAGTTTTTGGGGTAAAGTCAGCGCTTGCGGCAGAAGGGTACAGACCGGAAATTTTTGAAATTCTATCTGCAATGGGCGCTTTCTTTCCAAACATAAGATATCTTTGAGTCGGGCTTAGTTTTTTAATTCTTTCGATCTGTTTTGCCAGTGAAGTTTCATCTGTTGGCTTTATGTAAGCTTTAGCCATGACGCCCTTTGCGTCGGGCGATAACTTTTCAGTTAAAGCACCCATAAGACCGGAATAATCATCACCTTTTGAATTTGATTTTATGTATGAACCAATAAAATTATCAGGAGTTCCTTTCTTTTCATAAATTTTAAAAAAAGGTGTCTTGTTATTTAGGTTTAAATTTTCATAAGTTCCTTGATGTATCCTTGAATTGTTTGCGTCCTGAAAAAGTTCAAATAATTTTGGATCTTGTGAAGAACTTGCCTCAAGGCTTAAATCAATACCGTTTTTAATTTTTTTAAGATAACGAAGATATAATTTGTCATCCTTTCTAGATGCCTTCTTAATAAGGTCATTGATAGCCCTTCTTGATGATAAAGCGTTGCCAAATGAATTTATTCTTGGGTTATCTCGAATAAGAGAGGGTTTTATTGACTGTCTAAAGTCCTTTAAGGTTTTGAGAGATTCTCTGTATAAATTTTCAGTCGTTTCGTTTGTTATATTCTTTTGTATCTCTTTTATTGAAGAGTCAATCTCATTTTTAAAAGGAGCATCGTTAAATGGAAGATCGTTTTTATCGGCGTATTTTGCCAGTGTGTTGTATTTTCTTTTTCTACTTTCCAATGCTGATATATAGGATTTTTCCACGTCATCGTAAACATGTTGGCTAGGATTTGACACGTCTGGAACATCAGAAAAAAGAGAATCTGTGCTTTTCTTTAGGTAATTGTAGGTTTGCTGGTACGGAACATCTGCCTGAGACAAGGCTATGCCTCTAGATTTTGCGTAGCTTGTTTTAGCCCTAGGAGATTTGGCAAGCTCGCCAATAGGAGACTTTATGCCTTCCGGGATAGATTGTCTTGCTGCTTCAAATTCTTCTGGCGTAACGTTCCTTCCGAGATATCGACCTAGCATAGTCATTCCAACCTCGGGAATCCCGGCAGAGGAAGCGCCAAGAAAAGCGCCGGTAACGGGATTTGCATCAACAGATGGGGCAGATACTGTCCCGCTTGCTGTGCTTCCCGCAACTCTGGCAAAATTTGAAGGAATCCCTGCGGCTTCCATGGCTGGCAACGATGCAGCATCGGTAAGAAACGCAGCAAGAAGAGATGAGCCAAACTTACCTGCTTCTATGGGAAATTTACCCTGTCTTGACGTTGGTTGCGGATCGTATCGCGGTATTTGCATAGATTGAGGGAGTCCAGATGTTGCGTAAGCACCTGTATTTTGGACTCCGGATGCAATGCCCTTGGCAAAATCTTCTCCTGATAACTTACTCTGGTTAATATAATCAAAAACCTTGTCTCTAAACCCCTGATTTGGATAAGTGCTAGTATCGCTAGCCATTGTTTTTGCATCTTGCCCAGAATCTTTTTTTGATTTTGTGTACCCTGTATATTTATTTGGGTTGAAGCCGGATTTTTGGGTGGAGTTTTTGTACCCTTGATATTTGCTAGGATCGAATTCAGCCATTATGCTTTCCTCCATCCATATTTAAGTGCACCGTCTACATCGTCCTGATTTACTGCGTAGTAAGTTCCATTATTATCTACCATCTCAACAGTTCCCGAAGGTGATGCTGCCTGTTCCTGTGTCTTCTGACCGGGTTTCGCACCACCACTAGCTAAATACTTTTGAACTTGAGCTGGTGACATGGCTAGCTGTTCGTCCATGTCGGACTCGTCTTTTCTTAAAGTTTTAAAAACCTTAAAAGCCAAATCTGGGTTAGACATCATCCAATCAGGATTAACAACATTTTTAATGGCTTCTTTTTGTTTGTCAGTTGCCCCTATTCCCATGGCTCTACCAAATTCATTTGCATAATCTGGGAAGTTGGTTTTAACGAGCTCTTGATAAATGTCATACGATTCTGGTTGCTTTCCTGATTGAACAAGAGCCTTGTCTGCTAATAAATTAGCCTTTCCGCCAACACCAAAATACCTTGAAACAAGTGGTAATTTCTCTTCAATTGTATTGCCGAATTTATTCAAGCTTACGGCAAACCTTCTTTGATTTGCGGTTTGGCCAGAAACGTTCTGCTTCTGCATTCTTGAGGCGTTTGCATCTTGCGCCTGCCTGACTAAATCTGGCGATATATTTGGATTTTGTTGAGGCTGTTGTATAGCTTGGTCTACCTGCTGCTGTGCAGGCTGAGGAAATCTCTGACCTTGAGGCTGTGCTTGTTGTGAGCCTTGAATATACTGCTGAGAAGGCGGTGCAGCCTGTTGGCCACCTTGAGAACCCTGCATGTACTTTTGTAGAGTCGGAAAGTTAGGCGCAGGAATAGGCTGATATTGCTGTGACTGTTGAGACGCCGCTTGTTGTTGTGGTGATGGTTGGCTGTAACCCTGAATAGCAGGCGCACCAGTTAATTGTGCAAACTGCTGATTAAACGCGCCACTTCCTGCCAGAGCATTTTGTTGGGCATTTGGATCGTTTGCCAATAAGGTCTGCCCAGTTGGGGTATTGGAAAACCTTGAAAATGCATTTGTGTAAAGAGCTCCCATCTTATCTCTTTGAAGTCCTATATTTTGTAGCCCTCTAGCGGCATTTTGGGCAGATATTTGAGCCATATACTCTTTAAGCCCCATCAGTTCAGGTGCTTGCTCATTGGATATGTTCTGCCCTTCTGTGGCTGACTGCATTTGGGATAACTTAGCTGCATTCAAATCAGGTTGGGCTTGGTTCTGTTGACGCTGCATTTGATTTTGCAAGTAAGCTCTTTGCAAAGCCTCACCCGTCATTGCACCTTGAGCCATAGGCATTGACTGCTGATAGGTAGGCCATGTATTTGGATTAAACCCAGCCATTAAAGCCCTCCAAGAGCAAGAGAAGCGCCAAGACCTGCGCCACCCCACATCATGTTTCTTTTATTCTGGGCTTGAGCACCCGCCAAGTTTCCACGGTTGTATAGGTAGTCAGTCATGTTTTTTGCCATTTGATTTGACGCGCCATATCCTTGTGTTT
Organism: uncultured Paraglaciecola sp.; assembly: GCF_937123705.1. Taxonomy (GTDB): domain Bacteria; phylum Pseudomonadota; class Gammaproteobacteria; order Enterobacterales; family Alteromonadaceae; genus Paraglaciecola. The sequence goes on from NZ_CAKZKO010000132.1 coordinate 21,393, forward strand.
CAAGTCCTTGCTCACCCTGAAGGCCAGAACCTGCAATTTTCATATTGCGATTTAAGTATTGGTTGTAATTTTGATTAGCTAATTGGTCGGCTGTTTGTTCAGCAAATTGCTGAGACTCTGGGCTACCCGACATGCCGCCTGCTGCCATGGCTTGGTTTTGCGCTTGCAGTTGTTGGTCTACGTTCCACTGATAACCGGGGTCTTCTTGGAACCCTTGACCTAATCCAGCTTGAACTTGGGATGGATGAAGCGCCATAGCCCCATAACCTTGGTGTAGCTGAGGAAGTAAAGTTTGACCCATTTGAGAGTAAGGCCCGAGATATTGTTGCTGAATACCGGGTATCTGATCGAAATACTCTGCTGACTGATCGTAAGGGTTTGAGCTTGAACCAAACATTATTCTTTCCTCATGTTGTTGTCACCGTTAAAAAACTGTCATTAAAACCAACTTTTAATGACGTTTCGTCGGTGTCATAAATAAATCGCCCGTTACGTTCACCTGACGGAATATCGTTTATTTCAGATGTGCTTAATTCCTCATAGGTGCTTACGGGCTTGTAAGCTTCCTCGGTATTAACCTGCATGTTTTTTTGTTCTCTGTTATAGATAAACCCGCCTGCTAAATCTTCATTAACTAAATTCGATATTTCCGAATTATCTTTAGATGGCATCTTGTAACCTGAAAAAGGAAAAGAGCTCTGCAAGACAAATGACAGTTGGTCAAAATAGATTCGCCACTCTGTATTGAGTGTTCCATCTTTCTCAGCAATTTGTGCTCTTGGCACGCTTGGAATGCTCATTGATACACTTCCATTTCTGCATCCGTAACAATAAATCTGTCTTTTCCCCAGAATTGAAACTGGAAAGAAACATCATTTGCAGACCCTAATTTTCTGTACAGGAGCTTATTAGCTCTTTTCCCCATTGGGTTTAGTGTTTTAGACCACTTCGTGCCAAAAGATTGGGCCCCGTCTTTTGATAAAGATAGGTGGACATCTAACTGCTCGTCGCTGTATCCTTGCTCTATCGTTAAATTAACGTTGTTAATGATAAATCTGCTGGCATCTTTCAGTCTCGAAGGTGGCGGTATCCTAATTCTGGGAATAGTAAGACCCTCATCATCTTTATCAGTTGTTTCTTTGTATGTGTCTAATTCGGAGCTCATTTCATATAGCCCACCATCTCTGTCTGTTATGAAGATATGTGTGTTATTGAAAAATGATAACCTTCTGGCAATATGCGCATTTAGCTGACTATCAGTTATATTAAAAAACTTGTCTTCATTGAAGTCATAAGCATAAGACACATTGTCTGAGGGAAAGTTTATCTGATAGAAAATATGACCATCTTCTTCAAATAAGAATCCAAATGAATCTTCGGGAGCCTTTAAATTATCTAGCTGAAAATCAATCCCATCTGTTGATATTTTCTTTGGTGTAGAGCCTGTGCTAACAAGAATAGATGGCCCTGACGATTCATTAGAACCAAGCCACACTATTCTGTGGAAACCAGAGGCAATCGTTGATGTACTTATACAACCGTACTCTATGCTCAATGAATTTTGCCGCTGAAATGGAAATAAAGCGCTACTAGTTGGAACGTCCAACCAGACCTCAGTAATGTTCTTTCCGAAGATAAAAAGTTGTCTTTCTAAAGTCTCAGCTGCGACTACCACATCAGGGCTGGACTCTAACTCCCCAATATGCTGAGAATCAAAAGGAAATGATTTAGCATTATTTAAAGCCGACAATCTCCACTGTTGTGTATCAACTTGAGGAGCTACAATATATCCGTCAATAAATGTGATATATCCTGAAATAAAACCGACATTTATCTTTTGAAATGTTTCATCTGAGTAATTAAAAACGTAAATGTTATCACTGTTTTCGCTAATAACTATTTCGCTGGCATTATTTTCCGATATGAAAACAGGCCCAGTAGATGTATCTAGCTGGCCGACAAGAGAAACAGCAAAATCGTTTGATATGGTGTAGACACCATTGTCTATTATGGCTATTTGATGTTGATATTTTGGGCTCGTGTAAACAGATCGTCCAACAGAGCCACCGGGCCTAATGTCCTTTATTTTTCGATACCCAAAATAAGGAACCAACGCAGCATCTGATATCCTCATATTGTACGTAGATTCTCTTGATATCTTTGGATATCTTGAAAATTGACTCCCGCCGACAATTTTGAGTGGTAATTTGCTTATCATTACGGTCTCAACCCACTATTAAAGTTTATTTCAGCATAATTAAGGATGTTTTCTCGTGAGTTCAGAGATGATACCTTTTCAATTGTCATGTCTGGTGGGTCTACCTTAAATAAATTCTTTTCTTTTTTATTTAAAGCTTGTTTTTTGTAAATTGGAAATTCTACGTTGTAAAAATCGCAAATGCTTTCAGCAAGAGCATATCTTAGGTAAGAGATATAAAACCCCTCAAGAGAAGAATCTAAATCATCGCAAGCTGAAACATTAGAAAGAAAAAACTTACCAGTTATCTCAAACTCATAATCTCTATCTGGATAGAAATATATATATATGTTAGAGCCGCCTAACGCTCTCTCAAATGTGTATACCTTGGGAAAGCTTGATATGTTAGTCGCGCGAGTATTTCCAAAATATTCAATTCTTCCAAGTTCACGCATCTCGTACCTTATTGTTCCATCTTTAAAGGCAAGGCATGACATTTCCATTAAGGAAGGTATAAAGTATTTTTCTTGGTTAACAACAGCATCAAAATTTACGTGTGAAAAATATGGGATCATGTTCCCAGAAGCCGCTTTATCATCAAGTAATTCATTCAGCAAATCTATCCCGTCCGAAATTTGTGAGCCGGAAACCGTTTCCAGCTCTCGACTCACAATATTCGATAGGTAGAATGCTTTAACTACAAGCTCGCTAGCTTTCATTCTACTGCCTTAAAGTTTATGGATTAGATGTTGGAAAAGCTAATCTCATACCGTAACGGTCTGCAAGACGTGAACCCCATGCAACCTGCTGAACGAATCCTTTAACGGCAGTCTGCGGGAAATAACCATTGTAAGTGCGCAATGATATGCCAGATGAAGGGTCAGTCATGGTTGAATTTTCGTAAGGCGATGTGTCAACCAATTTAGGCATTGCTAACATAAACGCGCTTTTAGCGAAAAGAAGTCCGCACACATGGCTTTTCTTTGCTGTCATTTGCATTCCAGCCGTAACAGCGTTGTTAATGTTGCTATCTCTATCGCCAGATGTTGAAATTAAGGCAGGAAAGATATCAATGATAACTTCTCCAGTTTCATCAGAAGCAACATCAGATTGTGCCCTAACCTGAACAACGGAGTTAGTTTCTTCGCTGCCAAAATAGGTTAGATAGCGCATATCTGGTTGTCCAGAAATGCCATCAGAGAATGTTAAAATGTCATATTTCTTGATTGCGTTAGCATCTGAATTAGCGGCACCACTTAATGTTAGCTGTGTACCAGCGGCATTGATGCTGACAACGGTAAGCACTGTGGCTTGGTCACCAACAGTACCGGCAACATGACGAGGTAACAAGTTTGACTTGTACCATTTAACGCCCGCAAATTCACCAAGTTCCCAGCTATTTGCAATTTCATCATTACGACTAGGTGCAAATTGAGTTAAACCATTACCGATGATTTTAGGGCAAGCTGTCATCGGAATAATACCGCACATTTCATCCGTAATAGGATTACCCGCGTCTCGATAGTTCTCAATGGCTTGGTCAAGAGATTGATAGCTTTGGATAGAGTCTGTTCCGTCTCCGTAAGTAAGGTAGGTATGCTCTTTACAGTTAAGGGCAACATCTTTACCTACTTTAGTACCTAGCGTAACAACGCCAGATTTGGCAAGAGGAGTCATATAGTTATCTACATCGATATTAAATAATTTCTCAAGCTCTGGTGTACCTAGAGGAATACTACCTTCTTTTTCAACAGAGATAGGTACTGATTTTTGCGTGTAACTTCCGAATGTTCCAAAAGCCAAGCTTGGTACATAATCAACCGTAGGTGGCTCATCGAAAAGTGCCGTTGTTCCACGCTGACCGGGGATGCCTTCTATATGTTTATATTTTTTATTAGTTAATTTGATAAAAGGGTTAGTGTTAGAAAGAAGCGCTAAAGACGCTTGCGTATAAGACTCTACATTGACGACTACATTAGTCATAATAACCTCACAAAGTAATTATTTGCTCGGATATGGGAAAATCAGGTTGTAAGAAGTGCCTTCCAGTCTTCTATTCCAATCTCAGTTTTACCAAATCCATCACGAGAATTTGTATTAATTTGACTGATTGGACTTGGAGCCTTTGGCGATTTCTTAGCGTTATCGTTCAAGGCAATACTGTCAGATATCTTTTTGAATTCCTTCAAGATAGGGGTAAAGTTTGGATTACCCTTTTTATCTTGAAGCATCGCAATAACATCTAAACCACCTATCTTGTGTGGGTTATCAGCAAGATAATTTAACACTTGTCCGCCTCTTTCGCCGAACTGACTAATGGCAAGCTTTATTCCGCGAAACTGATCAAAGTTATTAACAGACTTCATTTTTTCATCAAATCCGTCTATCTCTTCTTTGGCGTTCGCTATATTCTTGTTAAAAGTCTTATCAAGACCGTCTACAAATGTTTCGTATTGTTGCTGCTTAAATGCTTCTTGCTGATTCTTTTGCATATCTGAAAGCTTTTGATTAAGAAGTGCATCAACCCTCTGATCGATACTTTCCGCTTGATCATTTGCTCGAATCGGTTGCTGAGTCTGAGGCTCGTTAACCCTTTGGTTCGCTGCCTGCATACCCTTCTCGTAAGCCCTTTTTCTTTCAGTCAAAAGTATGCTTGTTAGCTTTTCTTGGCTAACAGATCCATCTTGTGGTTTTGCCGGTGCCATATCTGGCGCTTGCTGTTCCACCGGAGAGCCTGCATTTTGGCTAAAAGAATCAACTTGCTGAGAATCAACCGAATTATCAGCATTCAAATTTTCATCAGTCATATTTCACCTTTGCAAGTTATATCTACTTACGGAGTATCCGAATTACCGGTCTTGTTATCGTTCAAGTAACGCCAGATTATCTGCTCTGGTCAGTATGACGGTTTAACGTCTCGGCTCACGCCGTGCGGCTAAATTCTTAGCAAATTAAACATAGCAAAAGAGAAGGTTAATTTAAACAAAGTATTTGATATTTTAAGAAAAAAAACGCATAATGTGCTTAGAGTTGAGCACAATATATGGATATATAAAATTTGTAGCACCGGGGTAATACAAACATGAAGAGGGAAAGTTTTATGGGAAAGAGTAACAGCTTAATTAATCAATCTGTCAGAATGACGCAATCCCTACATAAGTTAAATTCAGATAGAGCACAAAGAACAAATATGAGCGTATCGGCAGTTATTAGAATGGCATGTGAGCAATTCAATGAAACAGAAGCGCATGTAGATAACTGCAAAAGACTAATTGAACAATCAAAATTATCGGATATTCAATTAATTAAATTTGCAGGGATGAAAAACATAGCTCTGAGCCTTTACCTTCATAAAAATGCTTTTCCTGACCTAAAGAACGCAGATAAAAATATGGAATATTCTGTAATGGAGTTTATGAGAGAATCCATTGAGAACGGAACTCTTTTATCAAAAGGTGAGACTAAAGCATTCGGTGGATCATCGGATATTATTTTATTCCGGGTAAATAAAATGAATGTTTATTGTCAGGTGGGGCCCGGTCAGATAACTATCTTATCGGTTGTTAATTAATGAATGAATGTGGATCTTGCGGAACAAAAATACATGGTGACAAAGACAATTTCTGCTTTATTTGTGAAAAGAATATATGCTATAAATGTACAGGTCTGACTAAAAGGGTTGAGTCATCTCTTCCCGGATGCTGTATGTTATTTGACTTTTGCTGTAACTGTCTTGGGAAGCCAAGAGAAGAAGATGAAAATGGTAGACTGATAAAGGTCGAGTTTCGTTATCCTAATGAAGGTTAAAATGAAGTTTACACCAACGCACGCTTTTATGGGTTTTAATACATCCCACAAAGAGGAAATAGCTTTTTTAGAAAAGCAAATCGATAATTTAAAAATACTAACTGATAATTTTTTTAATTATTTCCTTTCCCAAAAAGATATTTTAAATAAATATCCTTATGGGGATTTCATGATGGATGTGAAATTAGAAAATATAGGCCCATTTAACGCGATGACCTTTACCTTTAAAAAAGACATAAATTCTAGGGTAACGATAACAAGTGGAGGTTTTATGGTAGACTCTTTCTTTTCAGGCAAGAAAGAAATAATTTCTCATACATTTATTAATGATTTTGAATTTGAAGAAGACGACTTTAATCAGCTTTGCGATAAAGTAAATGAAGCCATAATAGAATCTCTATTGCCATTCAATTGAATTCTTAGGTTTAATTAAACACGCCTAACTTTCTTTGTCTTCACCATTGTCTGTCAATCCAACAGAAAACCTAGCATTTATCTGAGCTCTTTTTATTTGAAATGCATTATCAGGGCTCATAGGGTGAATAGTCAGCGGAGATGTGCACGCTGAAATAGCTGTCACTAATGAAACTAAAAATGCAGACATAATTATTTTTTTCACTTTTATTACCTCTTACGTTCACGAAAACATTATTTGTTTTTACCTTTGGAAGACATTGAAGCCATCTTTTTAGCGCCGTATTTCTTTCTACCCGCAGCAGCCATTATAGCATCAGCCTGTTTTTTACTTTTACCTTTAGCTTGCAATACCTTAGAGCCTGTGGAAAATCTCTTGCCATCTCCAAGCTTTGATTTTTTAACGGCTCTTTTATACGCTGATTCTGCTTTCTTAACTTTCGATTCTACCATGTTTAACCTCCTATTGAGAATTTAGACTCATAACATCAATGGTATGATTATGCTGTTGCTCGTTCCGATTCAAAAGGTGCTCTTCGTGCGCCAATGCTTGATTAGCCACTTTTACAGCAGCATCTATATTAGCTGTCTTAATCTCAGCCTGTACCTTCTCATTTTGGACGGAAGCATTCATAAGCTCTTTTTCCAGACCTATCATAGCTAACTTCTCGTCAAGTGCCATCTGATTTTTCTGCTCTTGTAGCTCTTCCTGCTTTACTTTATATTCCATTTGTATTTTTTGCTGCTTAAGCTGCAACTCTTGCTGTTTAATCATAAGTTGCTGCTGAGCTGGATTAGGCTGATTCTGCTGGCTTTGTTCCTCTTGTATTTGTTTATCTGCCATTTCTTTTAGCTTATCTGCCCCTCTGATATCCAAGTTGTCTACAATAATGGGCAATCCCCTCCGGTTCATGAGCTCACCGAATGAAGGGACAGCGCCCATAAGTTGGGTCATTGTTTTTAGAGCCCTATCTTTCTGTAAAGTAAAGCTGTATGAAGATTTAATTGTGACACCAAGCTCATTATCTTTGTAATCAAAAAATATGCTTTGAGGATCTTTTGAACCATCTGAAAGCTGCTGATTAATTGGAACAAAAACCCGTTCACCTTTCTCGTTTATTACAGGAATTGTCATAGGCGTAACGTAGAGTTTAGGGAATATTTTTAACATGAAATCCCCTGCCGCACTCAGAGCCTCCATGTAATTAGCTTTAAATGGCATAGCCATAACATTATTATCAATCGAAGACTTATCTAGCGCTTCTCCTGATACCTCATTGGCGTTTACTCTAGGATCGGAATAACCAAGTGTACTTTGTATAACTTGCGGCATTCCAACAAAAGTACCCATTATAGACTGAGGTATATCTTGCTGAACCACCTCCTTGGGCGCAGGTAAAGGGCTTCCTTCATCTGATTCAGAAGAGTACAAAAGAACGGATGCCTTTTGAGGATTTAGCCAATCCTTTTTATTGACGACACTTCTTTTTTCTAGCATGTATTTTTGTTGCATTAAATTTTCAGAGAAGTTAGCCAGAGTTTGAGCAGTATAGTTCAGAAGTTTTTGAGCTCCAACGGCGTTGCTAATGTAAGACTTGAGAGATTGACTAACCTGATTTCCAGAATCAGACTCATATACTTGTGCGCAATCTCCGGCAACAAAGAAATAATTAGAGCTTTCATAGGGGGTATCTTCTTTTTTAATAATGCTGTTACCAAAAATTATATATCTTATTACTTTATTGAAATCTTCTTCTCTCGATTCAACTATTTCAGGGGCAGCGTATAACTCACTCCAATTTTCTATCATTTCTTCATATTCAGAATTAAGTACGACCTGACCATCTGATAACCTATGAATTTGTTTTCTCTTTTTCTCTAAGCAATAATAATCAGCAAGCATGATTATATCTTTATTACCATTCTTGTAAGTCCAAGAAAATTTATTATTTAATGCTTTGCTATACCCCATTCTGTCAGCTTCAGAGGCATATTTTGGATATTGTCGTTTAAACTCTTCTTTCTCAATAGGGTATATCTCACCCCAATAATTGCTATCATCCTTTGCTGTCTTCTTAGACATTGGATCAAAAAAGCACATTGTCGGTTCAACGTTTATGATTGACATTTTTTGTGTAAAAGACATCTTATTGTCATACTCAGCTATAACCTTAAAAGCAGAGTAAGAGCCTCCACACTGTTGTTTTATAACTGTATTCTTCCCGCTTTTTTCATACTCAAGAAAAACATGCATCATGTGCCCTTCAATCACATCTGTTGTCAGGACGTTAATTTGACTGCCACTTCCATTTCCCGATACTGAAACCTCCGGCGCTTGCCTTGAGAACTCACCAACGACCTTAGATAGGTAAGATGATGTATAGTTTAGCTCTATATCTGGCTTATTGATTTTTGAAAGATTTTGACGCTCTTTATCTGTAATAGTGGTCTTATACGCAAAACGCATCAACCTCTTATATTGTTCAATATTGTCTTCAAAATAAGCGAAAGATTCTTCTATATTTTCTTTTATAGAATCGAGTTTTTTAGACTCTGATTTAGATTTTTCTTTTGTCATGGATATCTCCTAATTTGAAATAACTAAGCACGTCTTGATTGATTCTCCCGCGCTATCTCATCCGCGATGCTATCGTATTTACTTGAATTACTAATATTATATATAACTTTCTCTTCTAATCCTAGCCTAATTCCATCAGCTAGTGTATCAGCTATGTCGTCGTGCTTTTGGCTTCCACCTAAAGTTATTTGTTTTAGGTGGTGCATGCACATATCTCTATGTCGGCAGTCCTCATTCATAGAAACAAACCCTTTCGCCATAAATGGAGCTGCCATTTTAAACCTATTTGTTTTACTTCCACTCCCTGCATTTCTTTCTATATCAACAGCAATAAGGCCCTGCCTCTTTTTGAAGAATGACAAAAGCATGCTGCCAGTGCTTTTCTTCTCAATAAAAACCCGATCAGGTATTACCTTATGCCTTAAACAGGAACCATAAAAATATTCAAATTCTTCTACAAGTTCTTCTGGTTCTTTTCTTGTTTGATGGCAAGAAATCCAGTGGAGACCTATATGACCTGTCTTTTTCCCCATAAAAATGGTCTCATAGACTCCAAACATAGAAAAAACGCTAGCATCATTAACTCTATCTGCTGTCTCCGCTGTGTCAGCCACAACAAATGTCGCAATTATTTTAGGCTCTTCTTTGAAAAATACTATTGCATCAGTATTAAAAATTCTATTTGAATCCGATACGGGTCTTTGCTGTATTTGAGACCAGAATGTAAAAGGGTCATTTTTTTTAAGGTCTAACAAATACTCTTTGCTATGTTTCTCAGGCCAAAGTGCGTTATTTGCTGAATCAAGGCCCGGTATAATAACCGCATTAGATACCCATGACTCTTGGTAGTTATCAAGAGGACTATTGTTATAGCCTTCTGAAAGCTGTCCTCCTAAATCAAGCTCGGATATCCTTTGAGATATATGTATTATTGGGGTTGTTTTAGGGTCATTCCTTCTGTTTACAAGCGTTTGACTATACAGCTTTCTAACAGATGTAATCATAGCTAAACTGTGGCCATCTTGAGCCTTCATCATGTCATCCATGAATATGCCACCGCCGTAAGGTTCTTTATCTGTTGTTCCTGCCCCGCTACCAAGTCCTGAACCATCAGCCCCTACAGCTATTGTCCTTCCACCTTGTACGGTAGAGAAGTTGTCTTTTGCGCTAGAACTCTTACTTATTCGTGCGTCAAACAATATTTGAAATGTGCGAGATTGCATTATCTTTCTTACATTTTCAGTCTTTTCTGCTGCAAGCATTTTCTTATATGATGCATATATGTTGTTTGCTCTAGGGTTATGGGCATAACACCAAGCTATTGCGTGGCAAATCATCTCAGTTTTGCCGTATCTGGGCGGTACGTACATAGGAAGGACAAGGTCAGGCAGAGACTCTTGATCACCCCTCAGAGCCTTCATAATTGGGTTAGCCATCGTTATAAAATGATTCTGACGACCAACCGGATTAGGCGTCTCAGGTATTACATTATTAACCCTAGCAAAGAAATAGAAAAAGAAAAAATACAGGTCGTCCAAAAGTGCTTGACGCAATTGGTCAATATTGGAGTCTATAGGGTCTTCGAAGTCTTCTAGCATTATGGGATTGTAGCATAATTTTATTATTTAATTCTATTAACTTACACATTTCTGTTGTTCGGGATCGTAAAACCTTTCGTCAAACATCATAACGAAAAATTTATCAGTTACGCCAGATTCAATATTAGTCAGCGTCTCAACTCCTAATTCTACATAACCATCTCTTATTAATACAGGTATTTCCTCTCGACTACTAAATGGTACTTTCCTAGTCAAACAAACATCAGGGAACTTGTCGTGATGCTCATCTCTGCATTTATTGCAGACAACTTTATCCATACATTTCGAGCAAAAATAATACCTACATTTATTACATAAATACCTTGTAATGTATCGTGCTTCAGTCAATCCATCACAACCATAGCAGTTATATTTATACATTTTCATCAATCCCATTCCATCCAATCAGCTCTAGGGAATCTTTTGGTAAACGGGTTCCAGTCGTCTGGCTGAATAAGGATAAATCTAAAATCAATTTCACCGATATCATTTTCATATGCCTTCTCTACTATAGACTTTACGTGATTCAAGTCATCTCCTTTAATCGCAGAAACATAAATGTTAGCGCATACTCCATAAGTAATATCCACAGGGCCCATTGGGTTAAAAAGAGGGATGAACCCATACTCCCAGCACGGAAACTCATCCTTAAAGAAGAAGTCTCCCATCTCTTCGTAGTGGTGCCAAGATACCCAGTATTTATTCATCTATCCCCCAAAACGTTATTAACCACGTCATAAACAAACCTAAGTGTATCTTCTTTTTTCTTATAGTACTGGTCATCAGTAGACCTTACATTTTTGCATCTTCTAATCTCTTTATCGCAGGATGGTCACCCATCTTAAACCATTGAGTAGCCTCGATTTCAATTGGTTTCTTTACGTATTTAGGCATATTTATTTCTCCTGTTTATATTTCGATGTAATAATCTCTATATCTGTTTCTTCCAGTGTAGGGATGTAGTGTTTCATGGAACAAATCCTATTTTAGGTTATCCTGTAAATATTCTAAAGGGTCGAATAATAGACATTCTTGCTTTATTTCTTCCCGAGATTGTCTGTTCAATATTTCTAAACGCTCATTAAAGTCTTCACAAGGATAGTAGCGCCAGATTTCCTGTAATTTCCAGTAGCATTTTTTACAGCATAAATACACCCTATTGTCTATCCTGTAAGAACATAAAATTAACTTTTCCAGATAAGAGGGTATTTGTCCGCATAACGAACAAGGTTTATTCCCTTCCATTTTATTTCTCCTGTTTATGCTTAGAAGTAATAATTTTGTGAATCCTGTCTAATATCCTTTCGTTAATATCCCCTATTAAATCAGAATCATAATTATTAACAGACCAAAGAGACCATATCATCATAGACGCCTCTTTTTTTTTGCACGCGCCACATTTTAAAAAACTAAATATATCTCTAACAACCCTAGTTAATGAATTTGAAGTTAACTTTACCATACGTTATCCTCTACTTGACTTATGAATCTTAAATACTCTAAATCCACAAACAATTAAGAATATTAAAACTATAGATAATATCTCTACTGAAATGGGGAAACAAACCCAAAACCAAGACCACGAAATAACGCCACACAGCTTTAGAACTAAAAAAATTAAAAACAAAACAGTAGGAATCCCCATTATTTAACCCCATCATCATTAAATATAGACTTTAACCAAGATAGTACGCGAGCTAGCTTAAACCACCTTGATTTTCTTTTCTCACGCTCTTCATGGTTAAGCGATTTAAATCTCATCCTATAAAACTGAGTATTTTCACCTATTTTTGAGGCGAATTTCATAGCATCCAAACATTCGTTTATCTCTTCTTCACTCTTTGTTCTGTGTGCCACATTTATGCTACCAGCGCCTAATACGTCCCCACCGGCGTGTGCGTTTATAGCTACTGAATCATCGGAGTTCTTCATTTTCCTTTTCCTTTCAAGACGCTGCATATGTAACTCTCTTAGTTTATCTAAATTATGCTTATCACAGATAAAATCATCATTTATAATTTTAACTTTATCTTCGTTGTTCATAAATTAACTCCATGTACATTTGCACATTAATAAAAACTCTCTTATCGTTAAACTTTCTAATTCCATTAATAATTATGCGTCATTTTTAGCCACTTACCTTCTCCATTATAGCCTTGCGTCATTGCGATACTCGGCTTTAAATCTACCGGAATAGAATCTTTTCCCTCCTTTAATCTTCTTTTTAATTCTTCATTTTCATTATATAATTTTTCATATGCAAGATATAATTCTTCAAATTGTTCATCTTCTTCTTCGTCTATTTTTTTTTAAACACATAGAAAAAAAACAAAAAGGAAAAAACCAGCGGTAAGTACTTCATAATCGGTGGAACAAAGGGAGAGTAGTTTTCAAGCCAATGCTCAATAATATCCGTTGTAGTTTGCGTTTTGGTCAATGAGGCAATTGCCGAAAACTCTTGTCTCCATTGGGGTATTTTAGAAAGTTCTTTAATCGCTCCTTGTTTTTCTGTAATGTCGACAATTGAATTCTCCGTAAAAAGTGCCGCCAGTGTTTCACTGCCTTGACGCAATGCAGTACGATTATTGTATTGATAAAATGAGCCCCTCCCAAAGAGGTCAATATCCTGGCTGAAATAGTGCAAAGGGTCCTTAAACTCATTTCCTTCAGGAAGTTTATGAAAATCACGATTCAATACTTGAACCTCGGTCTCATTGATGGTTTTTAAGGCTATCAGTTTGTCACGCTTATATTGCAGGTCTGTATGTCTCGAAACCAAGTAAAGGAACACGGCAATTCCCAATACTGCAATTGCTAAAACCAGCTTGGTGTTTTCAAAGAAAAGATAACTAAAGAAAATAGTTGCTATAAACACCAATAAACGAAGCGTACTTGAACCCGCCAGTTGTTTTTTGACCTCTGATACGGCGGTCGAATATTCTTCGATTTGATTTTGATAAAAGGAAAATAAATCCTGCATTCAAGGAGAGGGTTTTATCCGGATAAAGATAGGTATTTCCCTTAGCTCTTATGCATTGCATTCAACATCGCGATTTGCCCCAAATGATAAATATCATGTTGGGCAATACTGGTAAGAATAGGTCCGAAGGTATATTCCTTTCCTGGAACTTGTCTTTGCAGTAATTCATCTGTCTCCTCAGATATTTTATGCATCAAGCTGTCTTGGGTACTTTGTAGTCTCTGTTTAAGTAAATTCCATTCTTCTTGGGTGGCAATATGTATCTCATCCCAATCATTTTCACCGTCAATTACAATATTGAATTCCAAATCGCCTTCTAATTTTTTCAAAACAAATATTCGCCAATTGATGATATGTTGAACAAGAACGGCAATCGTCTTGGAACCATAGGTTTTTTCATTCACTACCTCCCAAGGAATTTGATTCAACTTTTCCATCACAGAAATACCGTACCAGGGCCTCCCGTCAAAAGATTCTTTGAGATTCGATATAATTGATTCTAGTTCGCTTGACATAATATCTAGGAAAGACCATCAAACTCGGCCTTCAACTTTTTTGTGAATTTAGAAACCACCAGATTATATGAATGGTCTATGAGTTTCATCACCAATTTGGGCGGAACGTTATCTAGCATCACCGTATTCCAATGCACCTTACTCATATGATAACCCGGTATTATCGCCCCATCGTGCTCTTCTCGAAGTTCGATGGCATAATCAGGATCGCATTTCAAATTCACCTGTGCAGGAAGCCGTTCAAGGCCTGTCAAAGCAAACATCTTGCCCATGACCTTAAAGACCAAAGTATGTTCATCAAAAGGTAAACCTTCGGTCACCCCTTTTTTCGAGAGGCAATAATCACGGAATTCTTCAACGTTCATTTGTCTTTTTTTTATTGTGAAGACCCAGAATCAAATTCAAACTTGGCCAATAGTACCTTGTCTTGGTTACTTCTCGATCACCTATCTCGAAATCGTTCACAGTCTCCACAGGTATTCCGCCCAAACGTTCGTAAAAATTTATGGCTTTTGTGTTGCTGGTCAGCACCCATAAATACATCGATGTCTTATTTTTCTCTTCTAATAATCTGGCCGCACCAACCATTAATTTTTCACCAATTCGCTGTCCAATAAATTTCGAATTAACATGAAGGTTGTCAATTAGGGTACCGTACTCTGAATCTTCATCAAGATAACCGCAAACGAACGCAACAAAGGTGTCTTCAATTTCAGCTACGTAAACAAATTGACTCTCTTTTGGGTTTGTAAGGCGGGCTTCCCAAACTGTAAGCCTATCACTCAGAACTTCC
>NZ_CAKZKO010000133.1 GCF_937123705.1 uncultured Paraglaciecola sp.
AATTTAAAGATGCTAAAAAGGTTGATGCTTGTGGTGTAAGCAGTAATACGCGTCGGCAAGTGGTTGTCGATGCTTATATATTATAATCAGCTAGAAAATAAGCCTAAGTTGAGATTTTAGCAAATGAAAATAAAAACGAAATATAATAAGCATAATGTTAGCGCTTATCAGCAAACCCAATTAAAAATTAAGCGCCAGCAAGGTTTTAGCTTGCTTGAAATCTTTGTTGCTCTAGCTATTGGGCTAGTCATTTTTGCTGGCGTGTTAAGCGTGTTTGTCGGTATGAAAAGCACAGTGAGTGAAACATCACATTACGGCGAATTACAAGAAAATGGTCGATTTGCTATAAGTGTATTAAGTGATGATTTACTAAGGCAAAATTTTTGGGGCGATTATACTGGCTCAATTACGTTGGCAAATATCAACCCGGTACCTGCTGCGCCCGTTGGTGAATGTGTTGGTGGGGGAGTTAATAATGGTACCTTTCCCCTTGCTACAGGTAGTTTTAGAACACTGTGGGCTGATACAGTAACTAACGCCAGCATATTATCGGGTTGTGTTACAGATGCAAAAAAAAAGTCAGACGTATTACAAATTAAACGTGTTGTGTCTACACCTGAGGCATTAGTTGCAGGGGCTGCGGCACCAGCGGGTAATTATTATTTTATGAGTAACATGGACAATGGAACCCTTTTTGCTGCAGGTACGGTACCTGATGTGAAAAATGGTCGAGTCTGGGAATATCAACATCACATTTATTATGTTAGAGATGAAAAAATAACTGGTTCAGCTGAGACTATACCCGTATTGATGCAAGGACAGCTAACAAATCGTATAACTTTTTCACCAATTATTGATGGTAAGCCCATTACCGATGCCGAGTTTGCCAAAGTGTCAGATACACAACGTCAGCGCTTTTATCAACTGATTGACGAGCTCGAAGACAAGTTAAGTGAAGCCTTGATTGAGTTGCCTAGGTGGAAACGTGAAACCGCAGAAAAGTTAAGAAAACTCAAAAAAGATACGGCAGAGCAGGGGATAAGACCCTTACTAAAAGATTTAGAACACAAATATTCATCAAACTTAGCCATCTTGAAGTTTTTAAGGCAACTGAAACCTCATCTTGTTGAAACCGTTGTTGAGGTACTGGCTGACGACAAAAAAGAAGATAAACATGATGAATATGACAAACGTTCCATTCTAGAAGAACAGTATTTACCCAATATTATTGTTTCCCATGAACTCAATAGTGGTTCTCCGGTGATCTATGAGCCTAATCCAACTCATCAAAATTTGTTTGGAAGGGTTGAATACACCAATATTCAAGGATCGGTTTATACTAACTACCGGATGATCCGCCCTGGGGCCATTCACCGCGCCAACGGTGGATATTTGCTGTTAGACGTTGACAAGCTTATTGAACAACCTTTCGGCTGGGAAACCTTAAAACTGGTGCTAAAATTTGGCTCATTAAAAATGGACCTACCTCAACACGACGTAGGCATGGTGAATTCTATCACCCTTAACCCCCAACAAATTCCTATTGATGTCAAAGTGGTACTGCTAGGCTCACGAGACTTGTATTACACCTTGCAAGATTATGACGATGAGTTTTATGAGTTGTTTAGGGTGTTGGTGGATTTTGATCACGAAATTCCGTTAGATAAGAAAACCCTATTTGATTTTGTTGGCCGAGTACGGGCACAACTCAAAGAGCTAGGCCTAACCTCTATTTCTGCCAAGGCTATGTATCGCTTAGTCGAATACAGCTTGCGACTTGCAGAGCATCAACAACGCTTATCGGCACGTTTTTCTGATGTGATTGAACTGCTTCATGAGGCCGAATATTTTTGTCGCCAGCAGCAAACTCAAGAGCTAGACGTGACCCACATTGAGGCGGCAC
Source organism: uncultured Paraglaciecola sp. (assembly GCF_937123705.1). Lineage (GTDB taxonomy): Bacteria > Pseudomonadota > Gammaproteobacteria > Enterobacterales > Alteromonadaceae > Paraglaciecola. Next base: position 1,904 of record NZ_CAKZKO010000133.1, read on the forward strand.
TAGCGGCAAAAACCCATAGAACAGGCCGGGTAAGTGAAGCGGTTTTAGATGATATCAAGCAAGGCCAAATTTTGATTGCTACCCAAGGAGTTGACCTAGGTAAAGTGAATGGCCTTACGGTATTAGAAATAGGCGATAGCATGTTTGGAACACCAGCACGTATAACTTCGACCGTGTACGCAGGTTCAAATGGTGTGGTCGATATCGAACGTGAAGTAGAGCTAGGTCAGCCGAGTCATTCAAAAGGCGTGATGTTGCTAACGGGTTATCTAGGGCATAAATATGCGCAATTGTTTCCTTTGACCTTATCTGCCAACATCGCCATCGAACAATCTTATGGTCATATAGACGGAGATAGCGCATCGCTGGCAGAGTTGGTGGCGTTAATTTCCGCCCTAACTAAAATGCCAGTACGCCAAGACTTAGCCATAACAGGATCAATTAATCAGTATGGCCAAGTGCAGTCTGTAGGCGGCGTGAATGAAAAAATCGAGGGATTCTTCAAACTTTGCCAACATCGCGGCTTAACGGGGACTCAAGGGGTGATTATTCCCAAATCTAATCAGGTAAATTTAATGCTAGATAAAGAAGTGCTGGCAGCCGTAAAAGCCCAAAAATTCCATATTTGCGTGGTTGAAACCGTGGATGATGCTTTGGAATTATTGATGGATGTAGACGCGGGTATTCAGAACTCTAAAGGCCGTTACCCTAAAGGTTCGGTGAACTATATGGCGGTATCGAGTCTATTGAATATTGCCAATATAGTGGCCGGAGCCGACGATGACTAATATGGCGAATAGATAAATCTAAACGAATTTTGAACCACAGAAGACACAGAGAGCACAGAGAAAAACAATTTTAATTTTCACTATCTTGTCCTCTGTGAAGCGCAGCGCTCTGTGAGCTCTGTGGTGAATTAGCTTTTGAATCATCAATAACTGATTAAATAAAACAAATGGACCCATGCTAACAACATGCAGGGACGAAGATAATGACGGCCATCATTCCTTAATGCTACCCCAAACCGCCATTCCCGAGTGCTTTTATCGGGAATCTCTTTTCTTTGACAACACGCAATGCATTTAAAAGCAAAAAAATTGAACCACAGAGATCACAGAGGGCACAAAGAAAAGCAGATAGAATCTAAACCTTCTTTTCCTCTACGTGGCTCAGTGCTCTGCGTTCTCTGTGTTTCAATCATTTCATTCTTACTCCAAATCTTAAGTGTTAACGCTCAACAGTGAGGTTTAATTCTGTTAGGATCTCGCCATTAATAATCATTAATCCTAAGAGACATTATGAAAATTTCAAAAGGTACAGTTGTACAATTCCATTATCGAATCAAAGACTTAGATGGCAAAGAGTTAGAGTCTAATTTTGGTGATCAAGCCGTGGCCTATCTCCATGGTTATAACAATATGATGCCAGGGATCGAAAAGTCTTTAGAATCCATGTCAAAAGGCGATGAGCTTGAAGTAGAGTTAGAAGCCGCAGAAACCTATGGTGAGATTCAAGCTGATAGCGAACAACGCATATCGGTCAAGCACTTACTTAGCGCCGAGAAAAAGCCAAAATGGAAAGCGGGTATGACAGCCGTTGTTAATACTGAACAAGGTCAGCGAGAAGTGACAATAGTAAAAGCCGGTAAATTTATGGTCACCATAGACACCAACCACCCACTGGCCGGTAAAACCTTACAGTTTGAACTACAAGTGGAAAGTGTTCGCGAAGCTACAGAAGAAGAAATCCAACATGGCCATGCTCATGGAGTGGGTGGGCATCAGCATTAGGGAATTTTATGGATATAGAATCACTCAAAATTGTAGGCGGAATTCTTGGAGTTGTAGCTTTCTTTTGGAAGGTTAGTGATACTTTAGTTAGTTATGTCAATCTTAATGTTGAAGTAAAAACCGAGCCAAACGAATTTTTAACTGTAAAAGTTTCTATAGAAAATAAAAGCCCTACTAGAAAAGTATTAACTAACGCAATTCTCTTAATATCACCTGAAGAAGAAAATCCAATTTTAACATTTAATAATTTATTTAAGAATGAATCTAATTTTAGCAAAATCTCTTCAACTAGAGGAATAGCGGTGAATAAATTTGAAAATAGTATCGTTGGTGAAAACGGACGAATAATAATTCCATTGCCATTCTTTTATAACGAACATGAGTCGATAGGAGATGAAAAAATATCTTATAGAACTTATATCAATTTGAAAGATGTTGAAATACTTAAATCATATTCGGTGAGATTTTACGTTTGGGGTGCAGGTAGATTGCATAGAAGCTCACAAGATTCATTTTTCAAAACTGAATAAATATTCGTGTAATTAAATTTCAAGTTATTTTTAGTTTATAATGTAAAAAGTCAGTTGGCCTATTGATGTTAAAGCCAACTGATTGATTTAACTAATAATAACACTTAACTAAAAAGTGGCGGTGATCCCAACACCTACGCCTGAAGTTTCGTTGGCGTTTATTGCAATAGACCAATTAGGTGACGAACGATACTCCAAAGCCGTTTGCCACTCTGATTCACTTGAAGCGCCAATGGATAAACCTATATTAGGAGTGAGCTGAAATTCAGTTTCTGCCTCAGCCTGTATTTTACCTTCATCATTAATCCAAATCGCTGTTTCAATATTAAATGGTGTGATGTATTTAAGCCCCACCATCAATTCGTTTTCTTGAGCTTCGCGCTCAACACCTAAAAAGTACTGCAACCAACTAGATTGTTTGTAATGAAAACGGGCGCCCAATTCTAGCGCTTCTGAGAAATGTTTTTCAGCGGCTAACTCAACCATATAATTAGTATTGCTGATGCGAAACTTTGCATAAAGGTGCGAAGAAAGTAGCGTTAAATCACTGCGGCTATACCAATCATCATCCATGATCTCATTGCTCAACATTTTTGCCTTGGTAAATGCTGGATTACCTTGGTAATCGCTGTAGCGAACTACCCGAGCCATACCTGTTTTTGCATGATATAGATTGTGGCAATGAAAAAACCAATCTTTCTCTTCGTTGGCGGCAAACTCTATGGTGACACTCCCCATAGGTGGCACATCTACTGTGTGTTTCAGTACGTCGTATTCACCATTGCCAGAAATCACTTTGAAAAAATGCCCATGCAAATGTAATGGGTGATGCATCATAGATTCATTTTTAAAATGAAAACGAACTACTTTGCCTTTATCTATTTTGATTACATCTGCTTTCGATAATGGCAGATTGTTAAAATTCCAGTTATAGCTTTCCATATCACCGGTTAACCGCAAAGTGTATGTTTGTAATTCACCGGTATATTTAACTGGCTGCCTAGTTTTGAGCAAAGCATAATTGAGTGTGTTGACTATTTGCTCTGTTGAATCCTTCATCATCTGGTGATGTTGATGATGGTTGTGTTGTTGTGGCTTTGGCTGTTGCTTGGCAGCAGTTGTGTTGGACATCTGATGCATTGAGTGATCTTCGCCATCGCCGTCACCATGTTGCATTTTCGCAAAAACATTGGGTCGTTGAGGATCGGGTGAGGGTGTTGCCGAGCCACTACCTAGTTTAACTTTTACACCGCCGGTTCCATCAATGTTATTTGCTGCAAACTCAAAGCCGCCAGAACTAGGAATAGTGACTATCACATCATAGGTTTCAGCCATGCCCATTCTCAATTCTTTTACTTTAATAGGTTGAACATCTAGTCCATCAGCAGCGACCACTTCAAATACACCAGAACGTTGCTGAATATCAAAATAACTCGAAGCGCCCGAGTTAATAAGCCTGACTCGAACTTTTTCACCCGCTTTGGCATCGGGTAATAACGCTAATGATGTTTGTCCATTTGCTAAAAATGCATCGTAACCTACATCCGAAACATCCATACCTTCCATTCGCTGCCAGCGGTTAGTTAACCACGCATCCAAATTGCTATTTTCAAGGTAGCCTTGAATGCTAAAAACTGAATCTTTTTTATATGCATACCAATCCCCGTCCATTTTTAGATTCTTCAGTACATCGACTGGGTCTTCATCAGTCCAATCGGATAATTGCACCACCACATCGTGGTCAAATGATTGCTGATAGCCTTGCTTTGGGTGTACCACTATCGAACCATATTGACCTTTTTGTTCATCAATTCGTGTATGGCTGTGATACCAATAGGTTCCCGCATGTTTAAGCTCAAACCTATATTTAAAACTGGCTCCAGCTGCTATTGGAAAGTAAGTAATATAGGGCACTCCATCTTGTTCTTGAGGCAACAATAGTCCATGCCAATGAATAGAGGCTTCATCTTGGGTATGGTTGATGACTTTAATGATGGCAACATCGCCTTCAGTAAATTCAAGCTTTGGGGCGGGAATGCTGCCATTAATTGCCATGGCTGTGGCCGTTTGGCCAGAAAAATTAACGGTTTTGTGATCTACATTAAGTTCGTAGAACACTTCTTTGCTATATGCTGTTGTAGTCAACAAAACACAAAGCATTACTAATACTGGTTTCATAGATATCTCCAAGTTAAAAATTGCTGATGATCAGCACAACGATTTTTTAAATGGAGAAATAAATAGGAGGGCGGTAATTCCGGCTTTTGTTTTGAGAGTGAAGTTGCTTCACAATATTAATACGGGTGCCATATTGAAGTGACTTAACAAAACTTGATTCAAAGCCATAAACAAACTGAGAGCAGATATCACAATCACAAATATGTGGCGCGTTTTGGGTTTCTTCTTCTACCTCATCGTGACAAGGCATTTTAGTAACACTTTGGGCTGTTTCATTATGATCCATCATGCATGCCTTTGAAGCAGCAAGAGAATTTGCTGACAAAGTGAATAACAGTAATAGCACCAAAAAATGTTTCATGATCTCGATATATTCAGTATATGTCATGCAGCGACACACCGAAAAATAGATGGTAATTTACATGTCACAATTTTAAGTTAATCCATAACCTATACGCAATTAGTTTTTATGGTCTTAGTTGGTAAGTTGGCCCAGTGTTATATCAAGCCGCATCAAAATGTGATCACATATTTAATGCGCTTGATAGTAGAAATGATCAATCAACAAAACCACCTAAACTGAGCCAATACAAGAGAGTTAAAAAGTAGCAACAACCTTTACATCGGCATTAACACTTGCAGCATCAACGTACCCGATAGCGGCTGGGTTTCCCTTAATTAAATTAATTACTTCTGCATCATTGGCTACTTCTTTTGGTGGATTTGCTTTACCACTAAAGAGTAACTTCGACCAATAAGCCTTCATTTGGTTACTGGATTTCCCTAAGGCCTTCTGTTCAAAATCGCCCCTAGTTGCTTGTGAGCCTTTTAAATTGACTGGTTCAGCTGAAGCGCCGCCAGGAAAGCTCTTTGATTTTCCTAAAAATAAACGTTTGATGTCATCATTGCTCAAGGTTGCGGCATTGCTTGGGTTTACAACCACGGCTACTTCAGCAAATGCACCTTGAGAAAAAAGCAAATTTACAATAAACACGTTCAGTAAGGCTACCCTATATATAAGTTTCATCTGAATGACCTCTAGAAGACAGTTGTTATAGCAAATTGAAGTAAAGATGCATCGTTTGCACCCATCAATTTATTATCGAAGTTAGTGTATTCCACTTTCATGCTGACGGTTGCATCCATGTCCCATTTGTAGCCTAAGGTGACAAAGCTGCTATCTTCAGCACCATTATTGAAAATACCAACAGTAGATGCATACAAAAAGTCTAACTCAGGCACTACGCCTACAGGAACATCATCAAGCAATGAAATATCAGGATCTGCTTCATCAGCCCCTGCAGTAAGGTGCAACAGGCCATTGCCAAGGCGATATCCAATACTCATGTAATAAGAATCACTTGTGGGATAAAAATTTTCACCTGTTTCGACTTTAGTGACCTCTGTTACTATAAGCCAGTTTTCAAAGTCAAAAGTAAAACCAACTCCAGCAAACTTACCCTTATCTTCAACAATTTCTACGCCAGTTGCTATTTCTGGAAACATGGCTGCTCGCCAACCATCAGCTAAAGTGGTTATGTCAGGTGAGTCAAGTGAAAAATCAGCTACTGCATAACTTAACCTTGCGGTAAACCAATCCTTGTTGAGGCTCCAAGCAATACTAATGACATCTTTAAATTCGGCATCAAACCCACTAATCTCGGACTTATTACCGCCCATTGTCACGTGAAAAGTAGAATCAAAACTACCTAGCGTTAAGTTTTTAATTGCACCAATACCATCTATTACGTCAAAAGGCAGGGAGTAAACACCTTCTGGGGGCGTTATCCAATGGTAGGCATAAGACACATCAAGATAATCGGAATAAATATAAAAAGGTGCTCTTTGTCGGCCAAATAAAATACGCCAATCGTTTGATGTGTCATAACTAATAAAAGCCCATTTAGCACTGAGATCCCAATCTTCTTCTCCTTTGGCTAAAAGTTGAGTTGTAACTCCCCAGCCTTCGCCTAGATCAGAAGAAGCTTGAAGTCCAACTAGAGAGTTAGTCGCAAAACTAATTTTGTCGTCATACCCCCCGTAATTTTCATCGCTACCCATAGTGACTCCGCCCGCAATTGTGGCAAAGCCTGAAAAATTTATATCTCCTGCGTGAGTTTGAAACGCCAAACTACTACCTGTTAGTAACAATAACTGTATTTTCTTGTTCATGGATGTTTTCCTAATGTGTTCTGACAAATATTAATTAGAGTAATGTTTTAGACTTTAAATTGAGTCGCAATGGATTCTAAAACAGAAGCTAGACCTGATAGTTTTTCGCTGACTTCTGTTAGCTCCGAACTGGCACTATTTGATTCTTGGGTTTTTTCTTGAATATCCGCAACCGAATCAACCAAACGGCCTGATATTTCAATTTGCTGAGATGTGTCGCCCGCAATTTCTTGGTTCATGCGATTTATTTGAGATACCGTCTCAGTAATATTTTTCAAGCTGTCTCCTGCATCGCTTGCTCTTTCAACGCTAACATTTACTTGATTTTGACTGCTTTCCATTTTTGAAACAGCATCTTTAGCTGACACTTGAAGCTCTTCAAGAATTTGGTTAATTTCTTCAGTAGACTCCTGGGTACGTAATGCCAAATTTCTAACTTCATCTGCAACTACTGCAAATCCTCTGCCTTGCTCACCGGCCCGTGCCGCTTCTATTGCCGCGTTGAGAGCGAGTAGGTTAGTTTGTTCTGCAATCCCTTTAATCACTTCAAGCACAACATTCACCTTAGATGAACCTTGTTCAAGCTTTAAAACTGCATCTGAAGACTCGGTAATGTTTTGTGCCAAGGACTGAATACTATCAATGGTTTTTTGAACATCATTTAGCCCATTGTTGGCACCTTCTTTGGCATCACCCGCTGAGGTTGATGCATTAGCGGCATTGTTAGAAATACGTTCAACACTTTGATTCATTTCATCTACTGAACTTTGTGATTGGTTACTACTAACCAGCTGTTGCTCAAAAATGGTTTGAGTACGACTGGTAAGCTGTTTAATGGCTGAGGCTGTTTCTGCCAAAGGAATAGCTGTCTCAACGGTTTGCTTAATGGTATTTTGTAGTTTTTCGATAAAAGTATTAAACCAGCGCACCAGTTCGCCTATTTCATCTTGGCTGGCTGAATTAATTCGTCTAGTGAGATCGCCATCTTCTTCAGCTATTCGGCGCATTGAAACTATGATTTCATCAATGCTACCTTTAATCCCGGTACTGATTGGCAGGGATACCGCAAACAAAAGCACTATTGTAATAACGCCAACAATAATGCCTATGGTAACAGTCGACTCCGTTTTTTCGTTGACACTATTAAATGCTTCAATAAACTCTTCGTTTCTCGCTTCATTAAACACTTTTAAGTCTTGCTGCAGTTTTTCGAGTCGTTCCGACATCTGCTGGCTTTTTTCAGCTAACGTAGAGTAATCAGCAGTGCCATCAACGATACTTTTAGAAAGCGCGTAGGCAAGTTGATAGTAACTTTCTAATTGTTTTATCAACTCATTGATATTGCTAGTATTTGAAGAGTCGATTTCTGCGGCTTTATATAAGGTGTCTTTGAGTTCTTGATGTATAACATTGGCAGCATCAAGTTTGTCAGGTTCGGCCATACCTGCAGCGTCGCCTAATGTTTCTTTGATTTTTTCTAGTTTGATTAAACTTTCGGATGAGAACTGTAAAAGAGGGAATTGAATGTTCTTCGCATTGTGAAGAAGTACCAGGTTGTTATTCATTGCAAATAAGCTAATAAATAAGTAAATCATGAACCCTATTACACCAACGATTGGGATCATTAATATTTTGAAGCGGATTGAGCGTTTAGAAAAAAAATTCACCAGCAACTACCTCTAATTAAGTAAATTCAACAACTTAAATTTTAGTGTAGTCAAAGCTTTTTATTTAGCAAACAAGGATATACAGATGTTTGGGAAGGAAGAATTAAGTTATGTGCCCTAAATATAAAAAAACTTAGGGCTACATTTAAAGACAACGAAAAAAGTTAAAACATTCTCTATTTTTTTGGCAAATCGATTTTTTTCTCGTCGCTTTGTTTAAATAATACCAAAACGTGGCCTATCACTTGCAACTTAGTCGCCGCGGTTTCTCTAACGATGGCGTCAACAATTAACGATTTTTCTTCTTTATCGTCGGTCGGGATTTTTACCTTAATTAATTCATGGTGATTAATCGCCCCTTCAATTTCAGCCAAAACCCCTTCAGTTAGGCCATTGTTACCTAGTTGTACTACAGGTTTTAGTGCGTGGGCCAAGCCCTTTAAGTGCTGCTTTTGTTTGTTTGATAAAGTCATTAGTTAGGTTTTCTTACAAATTTATTGATGATGTATGGTTGAAAAGCGCTATTCTAGCGCCATCTCACATTTATTCCTAATTTGAATGCGGTGTTTTTGACAGTTAAATGAGCAAAAATAAACAATCGGTTAGTAGCCAGCGTTGGTTAAAAGAGCATTTTGACGACAAATTTGTGAAAAAAGCGCAAAAACAGGGGTTGCGTTCAAGGGCTGGATTTAAGATAGAAGAAATTCAACACAAAGATGGTTTAATCAAACCCTCTATGACTGTGGTTGATTTAGGGGCTGCGCCCGGAGGTTGGTCGCAATATGCTGCTAAGGTAGTAGGTGATGATGGCTTAGTCATCGCTTGTGATATTTTAGCTATGGACCCTTTAATGGGAGTAGCATTTCTTCAGGGAGATTTTCGAGAAGAAAGTGTATTAAATGAATTGTTGAATAAAATTGATGGTAAAAACGTTGATGTGGTGATGTCTGATATGGCACCCAATATGAGCGGCAATGACGCTATCGATCAGGCTAAGTCTATGTACTTAGTAGAATTAGCCTTGGATATGTGCCATCAAGTACTGAAAAAAAACGGCAGTTTTGTGGTAAAAGTATTTATGGGAGCGGGCTTTGAAACCTTTATGAAGGATGTTCAAAATGCCTTCAAATCGGTTAAAACACGAAAACCAGAATCATCAAGAGCGCGTTCCAGAGAGGTTTATCTGGTGGCGACAGGATATAAATTATAGTAGTCTCGTCATCATTAAGTGGTACGCGATAAAAAGCGCGAGACGAAATTCATAGAGTCACAATGACTCTAGCAACAACAGAGGTTTAACAACTTGAGCGACATGGCAAAAAATCTAATCTTATGGCTCGTTATCGCTGTGGTATTGATGTCGGTTTTCCAAAATTTTTCAGGCAATGAATCCCAGTCAACCAATACTGATTACACCATGTTTTTACGTGATGTCAGTAATGGTGTGGTTAGCAGTGCCACTATCGACCGCAATACCGGGCAAATTAATGGTGTAAAACGTAATGGTGAGTCTTTCAATACCATTATTCCTTACACAGATTTAGCCTTGATGGACGAGTTGATTGAAAACAATGTGGCTGTGTTTGGTAAAGAGCCAGAAGAATCGTCAATTTTAACCTCGATATTTATATCTTGGTTCCCTATGTTGTTGTTGATTGGTGTGTGGATATTTTTTATGCGTCAAATGCAAGGCGGAGGCGGCGGCAAAGGCGCCATGTCATTTGGTAAAAGCAAAGCCCGTTTGTTAGGCGACGATCAGATTAAAACCACCTTTGCCGATGTGGCAGGCTGTGATGAAGCTAAAGAAGATGTTTCTGAGTTAGTGGATTTTCTGCGTGACCCTACTAAATTTCAAAAGTTAGGCGGCCGGATCCCAACAGGTGTGCTTATGGTAGGCCCTCCAGGAACAGGTAAAACCCTGTTAGCTAAAGCGATTGCCGGTGAAGCAAAAGTACCGTTTTTTACGATATCGGGTTCAGATTTTGTAGAAATGTTTGTAGGTGTGGGTGCATCTCGTGTGCGTGACATGTTTGAACAAGCTAAAAAATCATCTCCTTGTATCATCTTTATCGATGAAATTGATGCAGTAGGCCGTCAACGTGGTGCTGGCGTAGGCGGTGGTCACGATGAAAGAGAACAAACCCTTAACCAAATGTTAGTTGAAATGGATGGTTTTGAAGGTAACGAAGGCGTGATTGTGATTGCTGCCACTAACCGTCCAGATGTATTGGACCCGGCATTATTACGTCCAGGGCGTTTTGACCGTCAAGTTACTGTTGGTTTGCCTGACATTAGAGGGCGCGAGCAAATCCTTAAAGTGCATATGCGTAAGGTGCCACTGGGTGACAATGTTGAAGCTAGCTTAATTGCTCGCGGTACACCGGGTTTTTCTGGCGCTGACTTGGCCAACCTAGTGAACGAAGCCGCGCTATTTGCCGCACGTTCAGGTAGAAAAACAGTGTCTATGGATGAATTTGATAAAGCCAAAGACAAAATCATGATGGGCTCTGAGCGCAAGGGTATGGTGATGTCTGAGGAAGAAAAAACCAATACTGCCTACCATGAAGCAGGGCATGCAATAGTAGGACGTATGGTACCTGAGCACGATCCGGTTTATAAAGTATCTATTATTCCTAGAGGTAGGGCTTTAGGTGTGACTATGTATTTGCCCGAACAAGACAGATATAGCCACAGCAAACAACACCTCGAAAGCATGATATCGAGCTTATTCGGCGGGCGTATCGCTGAAAACATGACATTAGGCGAGGAAGGCGTAACCACAGGTGCATCTAACGATATCGAACGTGCTACCGATATTGCCCGTAAAATGGTAACCCAGTGGGGCTTATCTTCAAAAATGGGACCTATGCTATACGCTGAAGAAGACGGCGAAGTGTTTCTTGGACGCAGTATGTCAAAATCTAAGAATATGTCTGACGATACCGCACGTGCTATTGATGCGGAAATTAAGTCTATTATTGACCGCAATTACGAACGGGCAGAAAAAATTCTAGAAGAAAATCGTGATGTTCTGGAAACCATGAAAGACTGTTTAATGAAATACGAAACCATTGACGCGAAACAAATCGATGATCTAATGGCCAGAAAAGAACCTAGACCGCCAGCAGATTGGATTAGAGATAACAAAGATGATGGCAACACACCTTCGGGCGGTGCTACTGTCACAGGCTCTGATAAGAAAGATGGCAAGCCTAGTGAGCCCAATGTAGGCGATCCAAGCGACGCAACTAGCTAAGATTAGTGGATGTAATAAAAGCGCTTTGTTGATGATTCAGCAAGGCGTTTTTTTATGGATACGCTCTCAAATCTTGAACAAACTATCGAGGCTTTATGCAATTTAAAGATAACTGCTTAGATTTATCGACCCCGAAAGTTATGGGAATATTAAATGTTACGCCGGATTCATTTTCTGACGGTGGCGCTTTTGATGTACTCGAAAATGCCCTGACACAAGCCGAATTAATGCTGTCAGAAGGCGCCGATATTATCGATATTGGTGGCGAGTCTACAAGGCCTGGTGCTAAAGATGTATCGCTACAACAAGAGCTGGATCGCGTCATTCCAGTAATAGAGGCAATAAAACAAAGATTCGATACGGTTATCTCCATAGACACCAGCAAAGCACATGTAATGACAGCAGCGGTTAAGGCTGGTGCTGGTCTGATTAATGATGTGAGGGCATTGCAAGAACCGAGCGCTCTAGCTGCAGCAGCCAATGCCAAGGTGCCAGTTTGCCTGATGCATATGCAAGGTCAACCTAGGGAAATGCAACATAATCCAAGGTATGGTGATGTGGTGCAAGACGTAATGCAGTTTTTACAACAACGTATTGAGCGTTGTTTAGAGGCGGGTATTGCCCAGTCACAACTTATTGTTGACCCCGGTTTTGGTTTTGGAAAATCCCTAGAGCATAATTATCAGCTATTGGCTAATTTAGAAGTATTTCAGCAGCTTAATGTGCCGGTTTTAGCTGGGATGTCCCGAAAATCTATGTTGGGCAACCTGTTAAATCGAGACGTAGAGCAACGCTTAGCCGGCAATATTGCGGTGGCCACAGTGGCACTGCAAAAAAGAGCACAAATAATTAGAGTGCATGATGTTAAAGAGACAGTAGATGCTGTTAAAGTAACGCAAATGATAAACGCTTACAGGAACAACAATAATGAGCGATAGAAAATATTTTGGTACGGATGGAATACGCGGCAAAGTGGGTGAAAGCATGATTAACCCAGAGTTTGTGATGAAACTCGGTTGGGCTGCGGGCAAGATATTGGCCGGTCAAGGAACCAACAACGTGTTAATAGGCAAAGATACGCGCATTTCAGGTTATATGTTGGAGTCTGCCTTAGAAGCGGGTTTGTCTGCCGCGGGGATCAATATTGGGTTACTCGGCCCTATGCCCACACCTGCTATTGCCTATCTAACCAAAACCTTTCGCTCTGAAGCCGGTATTGTTATTAGTGCCTCACATAATCCTTATTACGATAATGGTATTAAGTTTTTCTCTGCCGATGGCATGAAGTTAGACGATGATATTGAGATTGCCATCGAAGCAATGATGGATAAACCTATGGAATGTGTTGCATCAGATAAATTGGGCAAAGCAGTACGTATTGCCGATGCGCCTGGGCGTTATATCGAATTTTGTAAAGGTAATTTCCCTTCGGCACTATCGCTTAAGGGCTTAAAAATAGTGGTCGATTGCGCACATGGTGCAACCTATCACATTGCACCTAACGTACTTAGTGAGTTAGGTGCAGAAGTGATTGAAATTGGCGCTGAACCCGATGGTTTAAACATTAACCAGAAAGTGGGCGCAACTTCAATGAAGGCTGTAACCGAAAGCGTTGTTGAGAATAAAGCTGATTTGGGTTTTGCACTCGATGGAGATGGCGACCGCTTAATGCTAGTCGATCACAAAGGTAACGTGATCGATGGTGACCAAATTGTATATATCATCGCCAGAGACGCCCTTAAAACAGGACGCTTAAAAGGCGGAGTGGTGGGTACAGTCATGAGTAACTTAGGTTTAGAAGTTGCATTAGGAACCTTAGGTATTCCATTTGTTCGCAGTAAAGTAGGGGATCGCCATGTTATGGAACTACTCAAACAAAAGGATTGGCTAATTGGTGGTGAAAGCTCTGGCCATGTTCTAAACCTAGCCGCAGCTTCAACCGGAGACGGAATAGTAGCGGGGTTGCAAGTCTTAGCGGCCATGTTAACGGCCGAAATGACCCTACATGAATTGAGCCGAGGGATGAGCAAGTATCCTCAAACTTTAATTAATGTGAGGTTTTCTGAAGGCACGACACCTCTTGAAGACAAAGCCGTTAAACAAGCTGTTCTTGATGCAGAAAAAGCTCTGGGTGACAAAGGCCGTGTTTTATTACGTAAAAGTGGCACCGAGCCCCTTGTTAGAGTCATGGTAGAAGCCCATGATGAACAGGATTCGAGTAGCTGGGCCGAGCATATAGCCAGTGCTGTGCGTAAAGTAACCGTTTAGTCGGCTTTACTGGGTAATATTAACCGCAGCCACTTGTATATTGCCATTGGGTTAGTTAATATCTCGCGCGCTTTTTTATTGGCGTTTGAAGGAGCATAACTTGCAAACAAATAATCGTAGACAGTTGGTCGCCGGTAATTGGAAAATGAATGGCGATAAAACACTGGTTAAGCAAATGCAGCAAAGCCTAGCGGAAGCCAGTCTCGACAATATGGACGTGGTGATTTGTCCACCTTTTCCATATTTGGAATTGTTTGCAAATACAGTGAAATTAGGCTCCCAAAATATCAGCCAATTTGACTCGGGGGCCCACACTGGTGAAGTGTCGGTTGCCATGCTTAAAGAGTTTAACTGCCACTATGTGATTGTTGGACATTCAGAGCGTCGTGCAGATAACAACGAGTCTGATGCAGTGGTTGCGTTAAAAGTTGAACAAGGGTTAAAGGCGAATCTGACCCCTATTTTATGTGTGGGCGAACCTGAAGACGTGCGAGAAAACGGCACACTATTCGATTATATCGCCGCGCAGCTAGATGCCGTATTGCAGCAAGTAGGTATCCAGCAGTTTGCAAAAATGGTGTTAGCCTACGAGCCTATTTGGGCCATAGGTACTGGTAAAACCGCAAGTCCAACGCAAGCCCAAGAAGTACATGCTTTTATCCGCGGATATTTAGCGAAACAAGATACAAATATTGCGGCCAATATCGTTATTTTATATGGCGGCAGTGTTAAAGGTAGTAACGCCCAAGAATTATTTTCTCAGGCAGATGTAGACGGTGGTTTAATTGGCGGAGCCAGTTTAAATCCAGAAGATTTTTTAAGTATTTGCCAAGCGGCAAATCAATAGAGGCACACATGGTTTTTTACGAAATATTAGTTATTGTTTATTTGATAGTTGCAGTGATGTTGATTGGTTTTGTGTTGATCCAACAAGGAAAAGGCGCTGGAATGGGCGCATCTTTCGGAAGTGGTGGCTCAAATACGGTTTTTGGTTCAACAGGATCGGGTAACTTTTTAACTAGAACTACCGCGATACTGGCAACATTATTTTTTATTATTAGTTTGATTTTAGGTAATCAAACCGCCGATAAAGAAAAAGCAGTCGACGAATGGCAAAACCTAGAAGTGCCTGTTACTGAACAAGCGGTTGATTCTGACGTACCCGTGACTGAAGAAACTGAACAGTCAATGCAATCTACAGCAGATGATGTACCTGTTACAGAAGCACCTAAGGAAGACGACATACCTAACCCTTAATAGGTAAGACTAAATTTGCGGATGTGGTGGAATTGGTAGACACGCAGCCTTGAGGGGGCTGTGGCTTAGGCCGTGAGAGTTCGAGTCTCTCCATCCGCACCATAACAAGGTTCTATAAGAACCAAATAAGACCCGAAAGGCCCATAAAACAAGCCTTTCGGGTTTTTTTATGTCCGATAGTGTCCGATATGCCTTAGTGACATCCAACGATCTTAGTGGTATTTTTAGTGGTATCGGAGTCAAGGCTGAAAAAGCGATACCACTAAAATGGCTAGAAAGACCGCCCCACTTACCAATACGCAAGTTAAACAAGCCAAACCAAGCGAGAAGCAGCGCAAGCTTTCAGATGGAGAAGGTTTGCAGTTATGGGTTAAACCTAATGGTTCAAAATTGTGGATGTTAGATTATACTCACCCAGTTACAGGTAAACGCTCATCAATAGCGTTTGGCCCATATCCAGCCTTGTCATTAGCAGAAGCTCGCAAAAAACGATCAGAAGCTAAAGAGCTTATCGTCAGCGGACTTGATCCCAAAGAACACAAAGATGATTTACTACGCCAAAGTCAACTTGCAGCGAGCCACACATTAAAAAGTGTGGCTACCGACTGGTTTGCTATTAAACAATCTAAGATCGCTGAAACAACCTCTCGAAGCTTATGGCGTAATTTTGAAAATCATGTATTTCCAAAGCTAGGACATAGGCCAATAGATAAACTGCTTGCACCTGAAGTGATCAGCGTATTAAAGCCCCTAGCAGCCAAAGGAAGCCTAGAAACCACAAGTAAAGTGATAGGGCATATAAACGAAGTTATGCGCTATGCGGTCAATACAGGCTTGCTACATCACAATTCACTTGCAGGTATTCGTAGTGCGTTTGATACGCCTAAAGTAACCCACATGCCAACCTTAAAACCTGAAGAGCTCCCAGAGCTTATGAAGGCCATTAATTACGCAAGTATTAAGTTAGTGACTAGATGTTTAATAGAATGGCAATTACACACTATGGTACGTCCTAGAGAGGCGGCTGAAGCAAAGTGGTCTGAAATTGATTTTGAAAATGGGTGGTGGGTAATACCTGCAGAGCGTATGAAAATGAAAGTTGAACATACCGTACCCTTAACCCCACAAGTGCTTGCCATATTAGAAATTGTTAAGCCTGTTAGCGGCCACCGAGAGTATATCTTTCCTTCGGATAGGCAACCCACTAAACCAAGCAATCCAGAAACAGCCAACAAAGCATTACAGCGTATGGGATTTAAAGGACGATTAGTGGCTCATGGCATGCGAGCTATAGCCAGCACAACACTTAATGAGCAAGGCTTTGATGGCGATATCATAGAATCTGCGTTAGCACACCAAGAGCAAAATGAGGTGAGAAGGGCGTATAACAGAACCCAGTATTTAGAACGAAGAAAGTCGTTGATGTGCTGGTGGTCCGAACATATTGAAAATGCAATGACGGGTAAAAGTCCTAAAGCAACAAATGTTAAACATTTAAGAATAGGTTAAGTCTATAAAGCTTTGTGTTTAGCTTTAGAAAAAGACTTAAATTACGGGATACTAAATCCAACTAGTTGTTATTACTTATTATTTTAAAGTGTTACGTTGACAAAATAGCTTGAAAATTGCACTTTAAATAAAGTGTTATGGAAAATTTAGTATGCCAAGGTATGTAATGGACAAAAAGAAGCTCTCCGAAACCGACATTATCACCAAGTTTATCATGCCAGCGGTCAAAGCGGCCGGTTGGAATGTTATGACTCAAATTCGCCAAGAAGTGAAATTGCGTGATGGTAAGGTTATTGTTCGTGGCCAGCTAGGTGTGCGAAAAACGGTTAAATCTGCTGATATTGTGCTTTATCATAAACCTAATATGCCATTGGCAATTATTGAAGCTAAGGCAAATAAGCATGAAATTGGAAAGGGGATGCAACAGGGCTTAGATTATGCTCGTTTGCTTGAAGTGCCTTTTATTTTTGCTTCAAACGGCGATGGCTTCATTTTTCATGACAAAACCAACCCCAACCAACTTGAAACGCAAATATCACTCAACGAGTTTCCTACTCCCACTCAGTTATGGCAAAAGTACTGTGCTTATCGTGGTTTCAGCGATGCTCAATTGCCTTTAATTACTCAAGACTACCATGATGATGGCAGTGGCAAAGCACCTCGTTATTATCAACTACAGGCCATTAACAAAACCATAGAAGCGGTATCACAAGGCAAAAACCGTATGTTGTTGGTGATGGCAACAGGCACAGGTAAAACCTATACCGCCTTCCAAATCATTTGGCGTTTATGGAAGTCACGCCAGAAAAAGCGTATCTTGTTTTTGGCTGACCGAAACATATTAGTAGATCAAACCCGCATTAACGACTTTCAACCTTTTGGCCAAGCTATGACCAAAGTTACCGGCCGTAAAGTTGATCCTGCCTACGAAATCCATTTAGCATTATATCAAGCTCTCACAGGCCCAGAAGAACACCAGAAAGCCTTTAAACAAGTGGATAAAGACTTCTTTGACTTAATAGTAATTGACGAGTGCCATCGTGGCAGTGCCGCAGATGACAGCGCATGGCGTGAAATATTAGAGTATTTTAGTTCTGCTACCCAAATAGGTCTAACTGCCACACCAAAAGAAACAGAAGAAGTATCTAACATTGATTACTTCGACGAACCTGTTTACACCTATTCACTAAAAGAAGGCATTGAAGATGGCTTCTTAGCGCCGTACAAGGTAGTTAGGGTAGACCTTGATATCGACGCCCAAGGCTGGCGACCTGAAAAAGATCAAACAGATGATAACGGCGAACTGATCGAAGATCGTATTTACAACATAAAAGACTTTGATCGCACCATAGTGATTAAAAACCGTACCGAGCTAGTAGCGCAAACTATTACCAGTTACTTGCAACGCACTGATCCAATGGCAAAAACCATCATCTTTTGTAACGACATTGACCACGCAGAGCGCATGCGTCGTGCGTTAGTTAACCTAAATCCCGAGCAAGTCGCTAAAAACGACAAATACGTGATGAAAATCACCGGCGATGATGAAATCGGCAAAGCACAACTAGACAACTTTATTAATCCCAAAAAGGCGTATCCTGTCATTGCCACTACTTCAGAATTAATGACTACAGGTGTCGATGCTAAAACCTGTAAGTTAGTTGTGTTAGACCAAAACATTCAATCCATGACCAAGTTCAAACAAATCATTGGCCGTGGTACACGTATCGACGATAAATACGGCAAGTTATGGTTTACCATTCTCGACTTTAAAAAAGCTACTGAGTTGTTCGCTGATGAACGTTTTGATGGCATACCCGAAAAGGTAATGGTGACTAAGCCAGAAGAAATTATTGAAGATGACGATGACAGCTTTATTGGGGAGTTAAGCGAAGACAATGACTCCGGCACAACTGATGGCGTCAACGAACAAGAAAAAGATTACGACACAAAAGAAGTCCAACTCCGAGTTGAAATAGACAGCGACTGGGGAGAAGACGACGAGGACAAACGCTTCATTAAGTTTCAAGTATCTGGTGTAGCCGTTAAAAAAATGGCAGAGCGTGTGCAGTATTACGACAGCGATGGCAAGCTGGTGACCGAATCATTCAAAGATTACACCCGTAAAACTATTCAAAAGCAATTTACCTCGCTAGATGACTTTACCCGCAAGTGGAATGCCGCAGAGCGTAAACAAACCATTATTGATGAGTTAGCAACCGAAGGTGTTATTTGGCAAGCGTTAGAAGACGATATAAGCAAAGATCTAGACCCCTTCGACCTTATTTGTCATGTTGCCTTCGACCAACCTCCATTAACCCGTAAAGAGCGTGCTAATAACGTTAAAAAGCGTAACTACTTCACCAAGTACTCAGAGCAAGCACAAACAGTACTTAACGCCTTACTTGATAAGTACGCCGATTCAGGTGTAACCGAAATTGAAAGTATTCATGTACTTAAAGTTCAACCGTTCGATCAAATGGGCAAGCCTATGGAGATAGCTAAGCAAGCTTTTGGTAACCGAAAAGGATATGATCAAGCGATTACTGAGCTGGAAGCTGAACTATACAGCAATACTGAGTCAAAGTTGGCGTAATATAATAGGAAGGATTTGTGTCTTTTAGTGATTATATTGTTTATGTAGATGAGGCTGGTGATCATAGTTTAGGGTCGATCGATGCGGACTTTCCTGTTTTCGTTTTAGCATTTTGTATCTTTGACAAACGACAATATATCAATCAAACAACACCTGCGGTTCAGCAGTTTAAATTTAACTATTTTGGTCATGACATGACTATATTGCACGAGCGGGAAATACGGAAATCTATCGAGCCTTTTAATATTTTGCAAAACCGTAATATTCGTCAAAGCTTTATGACTGATTTAAGTCAGCTGATGACTGATGCGCCATTTACTCTTGTCGCTTCTTGTATCGATAAGCAGCATTTTGTTAATCGACGAGGGAGTAATGAAAATCCTTATCACGTTGCAATGCAATTTGGTTTAGAGCGTGTATTTTACTTTTTACAACAGCAGCAACAAGTTAATAAAAAAACACATATCGTTTTCGAATGCCGTGGTAAAAAGGAAGACAATGAACTTGAACTCGAATTTAGAAGGTTACTTGATCAAAGCCAAGTTAATGGCATGGCGGGATCGTTAGATATTATATTCGCGGATAAAAAAGTTAACTCAACAGGCCTACAGTTGGCAGATATGGTCGCACGACCTATTGGTAGGCATATTATGGATCCAAATCAATCAAACCGAGCATACGATATTATTGAAACAAAATTTAGAAGAAGCCCACAAGGCAACGTTAGGGGGTGGGGATTAAAGTGTTACCCCTAAAAAAGCGAAAACCCCCGAGGTACTCCCCGAGGGTATGGCGCCGACCGAGCATTCCCAGTCCACTTATATTAAGTGTAAGAATTACAAGTTAACTTGTAAAGTATTAAGCGAAACAAATTCAAAATAAGAGAGTTCCATGTCAGTCAGTTCAGTGATCAAATCCATTCAAGATATTATGCGTAAAGATGCCGGTGTAGATGGCGATGCCCAACGACTAGGGCAAATGTCTTGGTTACTATTCTTAAAGATATTTGATGCCCAAGAAGAAGCCCTAGAGTTTGAACTAGATGGTTCTAATGGTTCTGACAGTTACCAAGAGCCTATCCCTAGCGAATACCTATGGCGCAATTGGGCCGCAGACAACGAAGGCATAACCGGTGACGAACTACTCGAATTTGTTAACGACAAACTCTTTACTGAACTTAAAAGCCTCACTGCGCCAATTAACCTTAACCCCCGTGGCTACGTGGTTAAAGAAGCGTTCAGCGATGCCTTCAACTACATGAAAAACGGCACACTACTACGCCAAGTGATCAACAAACTCAACGAAATAGACTTTACCGACTCACAAGAACGCCACCTATTTGGCGACCTATACGAACAAATATTAAAAGACTTACAAAGTGCCGGTAATGCAGGGGAGTTTTATACACCGCGCGCCATTACCCGCTTTATAGTTGACCGTATCGATCCAAAACTAGGCGAAAGCATAATGGATCCCGCGTGTGGTACAGGCGGCTTTTTAGCCTGTTCGTTTGACCATGTAAAAGACAACTATGTAAAAACAGCTCTAGATCACCAAACACTACAAAAGCAAATTCATGGTGTAGAGAAAAAACAACTCCCGCACTTACTCTGTACCACCAACATGTTACTCCACGGCATAGAAGTACCCGTACAAGTAAAACACGGCAATACCTTAAACAAGCCACTTTCAAGTTGGGACGATGAAGTAGACGTTATTGTTACCAACCCGCCATTTGGTGGCACCGAAGAAGACGGCATAGAGAAAAACTTCCCTGCTGACACCCGTACCCGAGAAACCGCTGATTTGTTTTTGCAGCTCATTGTTGAAATTCTTAAAGATGGCGGCCGCGCCGCAGTAGTATTGCCCGATGGCACCTTGTTTGGCGAAGGTGTCAAAACGAAAATCAAAAAGCTATTAACTGAAGAATGTAACCTACACACTATAGTTAGGTTACCCAACGGTGTGTTTTCACCCTATACCGGCATTAAAACCAACATACTATTTTTCACCAAAGGTAAACCCACCGAAAAAGTATGGTACTACGAGCACCCATATCCAGAAGGGGTTAAAAACTACAATAAAACCAAACCCATGAAGTTTGAAGAATTCCAAACCGAAATTGATTGGTGGGGCACAGAGGAAGACAGCTTTGCAGCAAGAGTTGAAACCGAACAAGCATGGCAAGTGAGTATTGAGGACATTATTGCCCGTAACTTCAACCTCGATATTAAAAACCCACATGTTGGTGAAGTCATCAGTCATGACCCCCAAAAGTTATTGGGTGATTACGCTGAGCAACAAGCCGATATTCAAGCGCTACGTGACCAGCTCAAAGGCATTTTGACTAATGCACTTGCTGATGATGGTAAGTAGTTATGACTGATATACATAACCTGATCACTGACAACATTGATGTGTGGACAAGTGCCATAAAAAAGAAATCAGCTACAGGGCGGGGCAGCAGTAAGAAAATTGAGCTGACAGGTATCAAGAAGCTGCGTGAGCTCATTTTAGAATTGGCCGTGCGTGGCAAGTTAGTCCCACAAGATCCAAATGATGAACCCGCAAGTGTGTTACTTGTAAGAATAGCCGAAGAAAAAGCGCAGTTAATTAAAGAAGGAGTTATCAAAAAGCAAAAGCCATTGCCTGATATTACCAACGAAGCTTTACCATTTGATTTACCAAGTGGCTGGGAATGGGGGCGTGTTGGTGAACTGTCTAAGCAGGTAACCGATGGTGTTCACCATACACCAAGGTATATTGATAAAGGTGTTCCATTTATCTCTGTAAAAGACATAGATGGGTCAACTGTAAGTTTTAATGATTGTAAGTACATATCAGAGGAGCAACATTTAGATATTAATACGAGATGTAACCCTGAATTTGGTGATGTTTTGTTATGTAGAATTGGTACTTTAGGCCGAGCTACAATTGTTGACACTAATGAACCATTTAGTCTCTTTGTTAGTGTGGGGTTGATTAAGTTTTTTCAGTCCTATTTAACATCAAGTTATTTGCACAGAGTTTTTCATAGCCCATTATTAACTAATCAATATCAAGAAATTAAAGCAGGCGGTAGTCATACCAACAAGTTAAACCTTGGTGATATACCAAGGTTATGGATTCCGATCGCCCCACTAGCTGAACAGCACCGCATTGTGGCTAAAGTTGATGAACTCATGGCTTTGTGTGACCAGCTAGAACAACAAACAGAACAAAGCCTTAGCGCACACCAAACCTTAGTTGAAGAGTTGTTATCTACCTTAACCAATGACTCGGCCGACCTAACTAGTAGTAATGGTAATGGGGCAAGTGACAGCAAAAACAGCAACAGCCAAAGCGCAACACAACACAACATTCATGACTCGTTTAACGAAAACTGGCAACGCATCGCCCAGCACTTCGACCTACTATTCACCACCGAGCACAGCATAGAACAACTAAAACAAACCATCTTGCAACTAGCGGTCATGGGCAAGCTCGTCCCACAAAACCCAAACGACGAACCTGCCAGCGTATTGCTTGAAAAGATAACCCAAGAAAAAGCCCAATTGATTGCCGACAAGAAAATCAAAAAACAAAAGCCAATACCAGCTATTACTGATGAAGAAAAACCGTTTGAATTACCAAGTGGTTGGGAATGGACGACTTTATCTCATATTGGTTTATTCTCTGGTGGTAAAACACCTAGTAAAGCTAACTCTGATTATTGGAACGGCGACATACCTTGGGTTACACCTAAAGATATGAAAGTTGAAGAAATATTTGATAGTGAAGATCATGTTACCAAGTTAGCAATAACTGACGGTTTAGCTCAAATAGACATCGAGTCACTTTTGTTTGTAGCTAGAAGTGGAATATTGAGAAGAAAATTTCCTGTCGCAATTACTAAGTCTGTTTGTACTGTTAATCAGGATTTAAAGGTTTTGAGCTTAATCGATAAGTCGATATCAAATTATGTTTTGCTTATGATGAAAGGTTTTGAAATGTATATATTAGAAAACTTGACAAAGATAGGTACTACAGTTGAGAGCTTGAGGTTTGATGACTTTTCTAAACACTACTTCATTATGCCTCCGTTAAAAGAACAACAGCGCATCGTCGCTAAAGTCGACGAACTGATGGCCTTGTGTGAACAACTCAAAGCCCGTCTAAGCGACGCCCAAACCACCCAATTACACCTAGCCGATGCTGTGGTTGAAACTGCCTTAAGTAAGAATTAGTTGAGTATGCAATGTAAGTGGCAGACAACAACTAACATGGAAAGTGAATAATGGCCATAATCGATAAAAACGTTTATACGGTTGCTAACTTGCTTAAGCAACCGTTAGCGATACCGAATTACCAGCGGCCTTATAAATGGCGTGTTAAGCATGTTAATCAGTTACTTGATGATATTATCAATCACCAAACCAAGTCCTGTTATCGCTTAGGGACTGTGGTTTTGTATCAAGCGCCTAATACTGATGAAGCACCTGCAAGTGAAGATGTGCCCAAAGGGGCCTTGTCGATAGTTGATGGTCAGCAACGGTTATTAACTTTAACACTGATATGTGCTGTTATTGATGCCAGCCTAGCAGGTAATAAACATACATTTGAAAGTGGCTTGTTAGCACATTCGTTTAAATCAGCTATTAGTATTAATAACTTACAGCACAACGCTAAGGTGATAGAAAGTCGAGTTAGTAACCTAGCCGAAAATGTACGCCAGGAATTACTCGATTTTGTTTTGCATAAGTGTGAGTTAATAGCGGTAACTTTAGATAACTTAAGTGAAGCGTTTCAGTTTTTTGACTCGCAAAATGCCCGTGGTAAAGCACTCGCGCCTTATGATTTGTTAAAGGCTTATCATTTGCGTGAAATGATGCAAAGCACTGATGAAACACAGCGTCTTAGCTATGTGCAAGCTTGGGAGCAGGGAATAAACCCTGACAACGCTATGCCAAGTTTACACACCATTATGGGTGAGTTGTTGTTTAGAATGCGCCGCTGGACAGACGGTGATAGAGGCATTCAGTTTAGCCGCCACAATATTGAGGTGTTTAAAGGGGTTAATTTAGATTCGGCTAATTATCGTTATGTTGAGGCTATGTTAGCGTTAGATTACACAGTTGAAAAATATAACAGTGATCCTATTCGTCAATGGGATAAGCAGCATAAAAGTTATCCCTTTCAAGTTGATCAAGTGATGATTAACGGCAAGCGCTTCTTTGATTATATTCAGCATTACATCACAATGTATTTTAAACTTTTTAGTGCCGAGAGTGCATTATTAGAAAAGGTAGTGCGTGATTTAACTGTATATCAAGGTTGCAACCGTAAAGGTGACCGGTACGTTAAAAACCTCTTCTTATGTGCTGTTATGTATTACTACGATAAGTTTGGCGACCTTGAATTACAAAAAGCAGCACAGCTGTGTTTTATATGGAGCTATCGCTTGAGGTTAGAGCTGCAGCGTATAGGCATAGAGTCTGTCGATAATCATGCCCGTTCACGCAACGGGTTATTTAAAGTGATCAATAAAGCCATTCACCCGCAGCAGGTATTGAACATGAATATTCCTACTGTGGAATCGGCCAAGTATAAAAACGCGCCAGCGGTTACTGATAACTTTAAAGAGTTTGGATATTTACATGGACAGACGATTAATGATAGCTAGTAACCAAAGTGAAAACCATGAACACTTAGATGTGTTAACTATTGCCGAATTGTTCGACCCTTCGGAGCAATACACAATCCCTATTTACCAACGTAATTATGCATGGGGTGCGACTGAGATTGAGCAGTTAATACAAGACGTGTATGACGCTGCATTGCGCAACCAAGCAAGTGTTAGTGTAGGTGAAAGCCCTATTGATTATTTTATTGGCAGCCTAGTAGTGTATTTACGAGGTGAAGGTAGTTTTGAAACTATTGATGGTCAGCAGCGACACACTACCTTAAGCATTTTACTCGCGTTATTGAAAAATAAGGGCTGTATTGAACAACCGTTGCAGCGGGTAGAACAATCAATTCAATCTAAGCACAAACCTGAAAGCACTGACATTGCGCTAAATTTGCATTTTGATAGTAGGCCAAAATCAGCACGCACATTAACCGATTTATACAATCATCAGACTAGCATTGAACCAGAAGAACCCGCTATTCATTCAGCCTATAATATTGCAGCACGATATTTGAGAAAAGACACGGTTGATAAAGAAAAGATAGATATATCACTTTTTAGTGATTACTTATTTAAGCAAGTAAAAATACTACGGGTGCAAGTACCTCAAGACACGGATCTAAATCATTACTTTGAAATAATGAATAATCGTGGTGAACAGTTAGAGAAGCACGAGGTTTTAAAAGCGCGAATGATGGCCCAATACATTGACGATGTGGACGGGCAAGCATGTTTTTCTGCAATATGGGATGCCTGCGCTAATATGCACCGCTATGTTCAGTTAGGCTTTGATACAAAGGTTCGTGATCATATATTTGGTGAAAACTGGTCGAGTTGCCCTACGAGCTTTGAAGCGGTTAAAGCGCACTTTATTGACGCTAAGAACACCAGTGATGGCATGACACTTAGCAATATCATTAGTAACAAACAATATAGTACCCATGAAGCGTTAGAACATGAAGATTTCGAAAAGGAAGAGCGATTTAGTTCGGTAATCGACTTTCCTAATTTTTTACTACAGGTTCTTAGTGTTAGCAGTGGAAAAGACGTAGCGCTGGATGACAAACGTTTACTTGATACTTTTGGCCATACAGATGGCAAGCTTGAGATAGAGCCGACTGTTTTTATTATGCAACTTTTAAAATGTCGGATGCTTTTTGATAAGTATATTGTTAAGCGTGACTTTGATGAAAAGTGGAGCTTATTGTCTTTAGAACGGTATACAAATAACAATAAGAAAAGTTTTAGCTACATCAACACTATCGGTAAAGATGAAGATGATAGTATCAATAACCAGTTGGTTATGATCTTGTCGATGTTTCATGTGTCATACCCAACACAGGTATATAAACATTGGTTAAGCAGCGCATTAAAGTCCTTACTGGCCTTAGCTACATCGAATGAGCTAAATGTAAGCGGTGATCGTTATCTAGCCGAATTAGAACTTTTAAGTGACCGTTTTTTCGCAAACGCTACAGGCATTGAACAAAGCATGTCGGTTGATAGTTTGTTATATGTTGATAAAGATAATGTTGAAGATGAAGAGGGTGTTGCAGCCAATCAAACGCTGCACACTGGCACAGGCGTACAAAACTTTATATTTAACCGTTTAGACTATTTGTTATGGCAGAAGTTAAAAAGTGGTTACGACTTTAAAAGCGACGATGCTCAACTTGACATGAACTATGTTAAAGAACGCTTTGATGTGTTTCAGTTTTCATTCCGCACTTCGGTTGAACATTACTTTCCGCAAACAAACCCGTTAAGCAAAGTGACAATGAAGGACGTCGATCGTTTTGGTAATTTGTGCCTAATTACGCCAAGTAGTAATTCAAAGTTAAGTAATTACCTACCTGAAAATAAAAAACAGTATTACGCAGAAAAAGGGCGCACCGAGAGCTTAAAACAGGCGTTTATGATGAGTTATAAAAAGTGGGCTCCAGACGAGCAAGGATTAAATAACATCAAGTCACATGAAGAAATGATGATTAAGGTTTTGTGTAAACAGTAGCCCTGTAACACTGTTGGACTAAATATGATTAACAGCTATTAAAATATCCACTCAAACTGAAAGGTAACCATAGGTCACTTTTTCAAACGAACCTGTACACCTCACTAAAACAAAGCGGCTAGATGAATAATCTGTCACTTTTTTATGCCGTATTTATTAAAACAGCCCTGCTCAATCTGCAAGAGTGTTCCTCAAAATCAAGTCGATATCAACACTAGCTTTTACCCAAATAACGCTAAATTCCACATTTTGAAAATTACTTTCAGCGATGCAATTATCGAACAATTTAAGAGACTTGATTTGTGTACAAATGTGAATTCAGAAGTAGCAATTTACTTGCTACATCTGCACTATTTGATTTAGAGCTAGAATGTGGAGATAAAATACTTATGGATACAGATGATTTTCCCCTATAGTGGTACCGGTAGTGGTGCTGTATTTATTTTGTAATGGATATATACTTATTTAACAATATCTTGAGTTCAATAGTCGAGTCTCTCCACCGGTAATACCAAGACCTTTTTTATGGCGTTGTCAAACCTTTGGTTTAATTTTTTAAAGCTCGAAACCTATCTTTTATACCAATCTCCATAAATATTAAATTGAACATCAAGCAAATTTTTCATGTGTTTTTCTTCTTCTAAACGGCGAAGCCGATGCTCTAGCTTTACCCTCGACTGAATGCTCGCCGCTAATTTACTCGTTTTTGTAGGTCAATTGCATGTGGGTATCGGCCAAGCCGATTTTTCTAGCATGTTACGTTGAATGTCCATGTAAATAAGACTGATTTACAAATAGTTACCAAGAGGCATGTTAATTCCGTTAAAAGTAAGTTGAGTAACGATGAAAGTGAGTTCAATGAGGCAGACTACCCTACCAAATGATCAGGTGTATACTCCCGGTAGCCATTGAAGCTATTTTACTTGTTTACATTAGACTTCCAAAGACATATTTGATCCACCGCTCTTCACTAACAAACTTCATACCTTTATTTAGATCTCTGAATTCAGTTGGCAAACCTTTCTTCACAATAGTCTCTAAATCCTGCCCTCGATTCTTCTGTTCTTTAATAAAAGTTACCGTGCTTGATAACCTCTCGGCAAATTGTAAAAGATCCGAAATAGTGAAAAGCTTTACTGGATCGGGGGCAAATGATGAATGTCCTGGAATAACTAAGGTATTGGCAGGATAGTTTTGTGTTAGGTATACAATATTATTTAGATATCCTGCTAAGTCTCCAGTTCTTTGGTCGATTATTGGATAGCCTTTCGCAAATAGATAATCTCCGACGTATAGTGTGTTTTGCTTTGAGAAGTATACGACTTGATCTCCTCCTGTGTGACCTGACATATTAGGCAACGTTTGAAGCTTGACAGGTTGATCAGCAATCTTTAAAACTAATTCCCCTGTAAAGGCTATGTCAAAATTGACACCAAGCTTGTCAATACTTTTTATTTGATTAATTGGCACGATGACTTGGGCATGAGCATTAAATTCTGGATATTGTTCAATATGATCCATATGCTCATGGGTTGAAGTAATATGTGTAACTCGATTACTTCCTAACTGAGCCAACTTCGTTTTAATCAAATCGCTGGTCTTATTGAAATTTGGATCGATTAACAAGGTTGAGCCGTCTTTAATAAGTGCAACGCTTGTTGTATTGCCTTTGTCACTGGTGACTCGCATTACATGTAAGTATTTATCTATTGATACGGAATCAATGCTAGTGTCAGCTAAACTAACTAAGGGAATAAACGCGATCATTTGAAATAGTGAGTGTAAATTTTTCATATTTTCTCTTCCTCTAGTAATTTCTGTCTAATAGAACATCAATAATGTTATCTGTAACGGCGATGGCATGGTCACCTCCGACATTGGTAAGAGCAATAACAGCGATTTCCTTAGCGCCAAAATCCATTCCGATATGGGCATACCACATTGTATTCGTGCCCATATGATAGACGTTTGTTCCTGATATAAACCACCCCAGAGCATACTCCGTTCCTGGCAAAGGGGTGTGTAACTTTTCGTACCCACTTTGGCTTAGTAAAGGTGAGTTTCCAGAACGACCATTTAGGTGTTCTATTGTATATTTAGCAAGAGAGTCTAGGCTCATATTTATCGTTCCAGCAGGTCCCATTGCCTTAGGATTATCAGAATATGTTTCTGACGGGTTTACCGGCGTCCAAGTATTATTTTCAAATCGATGACCATAGGGTTGGCTATCAGTAAATCCGTCGTCAGGAGCGCCAAATTTTGCATCCCTTATCCCCAGTGGTAACAATAAATATTCACTTACTAACTGTTCCCATTGTTCTATCATAATACGTTCCAGCATATGTCCTGCAATCACGTAGCTTCCGTTAGAATAGTTAAATGTCCCAATTCCATTTCCTGACATTGATAAAAGGTCTGATGACATTTGAGCTCGTTGCTGAATAACAGGGTCATTTGACGTGAAGTAATTATCCCAACCAATAACACCCATTATTTCACTATGTATGCCCCCAGTGTGCGATAGCAATTGTTCTATTGTGACATTACTATATTTTGCTGAATATTCACCTTCTTCAAATACATCTGATATAGATGTGCTCCAGCTTAATTGTCCCTGTTCAACGAGAATCGCTGTAAGAGTAGCAGTGAATGATTTAGTCAGTGAGCCAATATGCCAGCTATCGTTGATGGACACCTGTTGGCTACCACCTTGTTTCCTAACGCCTAGAGAAAATTGCTCAATAACTTGGTCACCTTCTATATAAGCACCTGATATAGCTGGTAAATCATGCTGTTGTAATACTTGTGTAAACGCTTCTTCAGCTGTTAGATACGAGGGCGGTGTAATAGGGGCTGGTGTATTAGGGGCTGGTGTATCACTAGCTCCATTACAGCCGCTGATTATTGTAGATAAGATAACAAATAATAGAATATATAATTTCATAACTTTTCCTGATGATAGTTCGATTCAACATAAGAATAGTGATTTCACGATAAGGAGTAGTTAGATAAAGGTGATAAGAATGTGAGGAAAATATTTGTTAATAAAATTCAGGTAGTTAGGGTTTATTTAAGAATAATATTCGCTAAACTCAAATTTGACTGTGCACGATTCGACTTTTCTAAAATGATACGTTTTCCGTCTTTTGACACATCGAATCGACCTCCAACTGATTTTTCAAGTGGTATTATCATGGTAGGTTGCCACTTATCCATAGTTGTTGCGTACAATCCACGTTTTGGCACTTCAGAAATAAAGTAGACTTTATCATACGAATAACGCCAATAAGTGTTTGCTGGTAACTCAGGTATGATTTTTTTCTCTTGTGTGCCAGCCTGGCCGTATAAATACAAACCGCCAGTATTTGCTTTCGAAACTAGCAACTTATTATTATAAAGAGGTTGAATATTTCTTACATTTTCAATATCCAATTTAGTGACTACAGGTTCTTGTTGATTAATATTAATCTGGTGACCTCTCCATATTCCATCATCGAGACTGTTAAAGTAGATAATCCCATTGTTAGATATGCTTAAATTACGAGCAAAATAAGTAGCGTCCGAGATTATTCGGAAACTTTGATTTGCTAAATCAATAACTCCGATTTGTTGGTTAGTAACAGCACAGATAAATCTGCCATCAGCAGATATCGCTAAATCAGCAAATTCTTTGTATTCAGAAAGATTTGTTAATTGTTGAGCAGGTTGATCTCGGTGTTTTACCCATATTTGTGGCAAGCCTTGTTCTACCGCTATATAGCTTAATCCATGTTCAAATAGCCTAGGTAAATACTCATTTTTCGTGGTCTTTAGAGAAGTAAATGTATTCTCTTCGTACATAACAATATCAAAGATATTGCCGTCACTAGTTTCCACGACCGCCAACGAATCGGTGATTGGTTTTAGGTTGAAGTTCCAGCCAATGTGTGTGCTAAGCAATTCAGTCGAATTTTTGGTACTAATATCATATGATAAAAGTCGATCATTGCCCCAGTTTAACCAAATACTATTATTATCTGGCCCCATATGTGCAGTATCGTAGACTGAATCAAGAACTAGCACTGAATTTAGCTGATTTGAATTGATAGCATAAGTCAAAAATTCAGTTTGACGTCTTTGTTTATCACGTAAAATGAGAATAGTTTTATAATTAGGACTAATATCAATAAAAAAATCTCCGATACCGTCGAAAGGTGATTCAGATATTTGTGTTACTTCATTAGTTACTATATTTAGCCGATTAACCGTATTTGCCTTTCTATTAATACTTTGTGTGAAGTATAAGGTTTGATTGATAGGATCATAAGCAAGCCGCACGTTTTTACTGGATTCGCAGTCATGTAATATTAGGCTTGATTCAACTGCTTCGCCGCTATCCGTAAGGAAAAGCTTAATAATCTGGCAAGAATTGTTATTATCTAATCGTCTACGACTAGCAAAAATCGAGTTATCTTGCACTGCCCAAGTTATATCCATATAGGTAAAATCATCAGTTTGTAATGCTGTGGGTTGCTTACTGCGCCGACTTTCAACCTGCCTAGTTTCAGCATAAAGTGAATTTTCTTTGAATGTTTTATCCTCTCTAAATTGTGCTTGATAGAGCGAGAATATATCGGTATTGGGTCTTTTATAAAGGAAGTATAGGTGTTTCTTATCTGAACTTAAGAGAGGATCTTTCTCGCTACCATCTAATGCGGTTAAGGTACTTAAGTTGTTAATTTTCCAATGTTTAACTGGAACATTAAAATAACTAATGGCTAATAAGCCTACGCAAATTAATAAGGTTAGAATAGAAACTCTTAGCCAAGAAAAAACGCTTGAGTTTGCCGGATTTTTTGATAACAGTGTTGATTTATCATATACGCGTATAGACGCAAGAAAAATATAACCTTTTTTGGGTCTAGTTTCGATATAAGTTGGGTTCTTTATATTATCGGAAAGTGCTTTACGTAATTGTGAAATTGACCAGGTGATGGTGTTATCATTAATTACAGCGTCAGCCCAAACATTTCTTATTAGGCTATCCCTGCTTAGAATCCTGTTGGGGTTTTGTACCAAAAATAACAGTAATTTAGCTAAAAGAAAATCAAGTTTAATGTTTTCTTTGTTCTTTAAATCAACTAATTCGAGCCCATCGAATTGATATTCATCGTTTAATGTGTAGATTGTCAACTCTTTGTTCAATATATCAACCTCTTTAACAAACAACCTCAACATATCAAATTTCTAAGAACAATCTAATCAGCTTTGGATAAGAACAAGGTAACCTTATTCTTCCTCAATGTTAATGAACAAATTGATAAGACTGCCTATTTTAAGCGACCCTAAAGTCAAACTCAACGAAAAAGGTTGGGCGTCAAGTTGCTCGTATTAACCAAGGTGATGAAGTTAAGAGCTTTGTAGATAGGCAGGGGTCAAAGCCATCAGTAATGTGCTGATCAGTGTTAAAGCTAAAATCTTTTTATTGGCATAGTTTATGTAATAATTAACGGGTGTATGAAATAATTAGTGTAATATCTAAGCTGAATATTTGATTGTGGAGATGTACATTTTGGAAAATGTAAAACCTGACGGTCGCTTTAAACGTAGTGCGCGTAGCCGTAGTGATATTGTTACGGCCATGGCCGATTTAATGGAAGAGGGCGTGTATGTGCCTACTGCGCAGCAGGTGGCTGATAAGGCCAATATTTCTATTCGGACTGTGTTTCGTCATTTTTCAGACATGGATTCTTTGTATAAAGAAGTTGACCAGTTTATTAAGCCTGGTTACGAAAAAGATTTTGCTAAGCAAGATCCAAACGGCTCGTTAGAGCAAAGGATTATACATTTAATCAACTTTCGAGTTGAAGGTTTTTATCATAATATTCAAACCATTAAGGCAACTAAAACCTTAGTATGGCGTTCTACTTTTCTTAAGGAAAACTACCACAGAAAACAAACTAAACTGCGTAAGTTGCTGATTCTGCAGTTTCCTGAGCTTAAAGATAAAAATGCTCAACTATTAGAAATGGTGGATGGGCTCACGTCTTTCGAAGCTTTTGATCGACTCTACACTCACCAAAAATTGTCGATTGAGGAGTGTAAGGAGATACTGATAGTACAATTAAAAATGCTGCTCTTGAATTAGATTGCTCCTATATTTGCTAGAAAGCCATCAATTGATGGCTTTTTAGTTTGCGGTTGTTTTAGGGACTAAGCCTGCCTAAAAGCGCTTTTTAACGGTAACGCCGTAGGTGGCAGGTTCTTGATAAAAGTTTAACAGCTTACCTTGTTGCAGCGGTCCTGCTATGGATAGTGAACTAAACTCTGCATCATCACCGATATTTCGCCCCCATAATACAATGTCCATATCGTATTCTTCTAAATTGAAAAACACTCTGGCATTAATGGCACTACGTCCATCAATAAGTGCAAGTTCATCACCTGAGGCTTCGGTATAAATATCACCCACATAGTTAAACTCTATGGCTACATAAGAATAAATATCATCACTTAACGAGAATTCCTGCTCTAGGGTCAGCACACCTTTGGTTTTAGGTTGGGAATAAGGTCTGTCACCTGAACGGTCACAATAGGGCGCGGGTGCGCCATCAGGTAAAAACTGTTGTTTAGGATCAGGCGTGCCTGTTTGCCAAGGAGTGGTGCTCCAACAAGGACCTTGTTCAAACGTTTTAAACACGGCATCGGTGTAACTATAAGCCAATAACAAGCGCGTACCTTGGGTTGGGATCCATATTGATTCTATCTCAATGCCGTCAGCTTCATAATCACCGGCGTTTTGTAAGGCAAAGCTATTACCAATAAACACGTTGGATTGAAAATCTTCGGTGATGGTATGGTGCGCCGCTACGTTCAAGCGCAAGTTAGACTCAGGGAAATCCGCTTTTAGCCCCACTTCAAATGATTTTGAATTCTCAGAGTCAAAAATTAGATCAACGGATTCTGCCACTCTGTCGGTATTGATCCCGCCCGATTTATAACCGGTTCCGTAGGATGCATAAAACAACATCTCTTTACTGGGTTGATAGGCAAGTTTTATTGTACCCGATACCTGCTCATCGTCCATTTTTTCGCTTACATTAGGTCTTTGAGCAGATAAAGGACCCAGTACTTGCGCATACCAAGCTTCTTGCTGAAAAGGTACAAAAGTTTGAATGGCCTGCATAAACTGCGGACTACCTACAGTAATCGCACCCGATGTAATGCCTTGTAAGGCTTGCCCTGCCGCGCCTAAATTGAATAACAAACTATCTGGCGTGATAGTTTGTGGAAACGCTGGATTGCCGATACTTGAGATAAGTGTCGAATGCTCTGCGCCGCTAGCGTAGTCTTCGGTAAACCTATTGGTGACGTCTTTTTCTTCATCGGTGTAACGCAACCCGGCAGTAAGAGTGAGCTGTTCGGTCAACTGGTAGTCAAACTGAGTAAACACCGCCCAGCTACTATGCTCTTGATGAGAATCAGCGCTATAAGATGCTTCACTCAACGTCGGTGCAGCAGGCGCAACAAGGCCTCCTGTCATTTGACTGATTGCATTTATTCCATTAAGAATGCTATCGAATTGACCGCCAGATAGGCCTTTCAGTACATAGTCGTTGATGTCTGTACCCACAGAGGTTTGGGCTAAGCCGTCTATTTCCTGCTCGAAATAGAACACACCCACTGAGCCATTTAGTTTTTCACCGGAAATATCGAATCGGAGTTCTTGAGAAAACGAAGATTGTTGCACTCCATTCAAGCGATTAAACAAATCTGCTGTGGTGTAGTCAGTATCACTAGTTTCAACTGAGTCAAACTTACGCATCCCTGTTATAGACACAAAGTCTAGGCTGTCGGAAAGACTCCAATCAATTTGGGCAGACAAGCCGCGGTCTTTAATTTCAATTTCGGGCAAATAATTAAAGGCTACCAAGTAATCGCCGTACTGATCGGCATTAATGATATCGGCATTAAACAAAGGAGAGCTGAGTAAGGTATCTGTGCCCATTTTTCCAGATACACCATTGGCTTCATAATTATTTAAAATGGTGCCTGGTGAGCAACAAATTTCGTCTAGCTTGGCATAATCACCAATAATTCTGATACTAAGATCGGCATTTGGCGTGTATAACGCTTGCACCCTGCCGCCATATCTTTTTTTATCGTTGATGGTGTTATCACCTAAATTAAGGTCATTCACAAAGCCATCCCGGGAGGATGAAAAACCCGATACGCGAAACGCCAACTCTTCATCAATCGCAGACAGAGATTTGGCAAAACCAAAATTTTGCAGCCCTAAATTACCTAAACTGACTTCAAGGTAACCAGTGCCGTCGTGATCCGGTGCCACACTTTTAACTTGCACCGCTCCTGATGGGGTGTTCTTGCCAAACAAGGTACCTTGTGGCCCGCGCAGCACTTCTACCGACGTTACATCATAGAAATTGTTGGTTAACGCACCTTGCCTTGAACGATAAATACCATCCATATAAAGACCTACCGAAGATTCCAAGCCAAAATTCAAGCTAGAAGTACCCACGCCTCGGATAGAAAAAGTGGCGGCAGCTGGGCTAGTTGACTCGGTAACCGTTAACCCCGGTACACTGCTTTGTAAATCGAACACATCTTTTATCACGCCCTCTGCTAATGCATCGCCAGAAATGGCCGTGACCGCTACTGGTACTTCTTGAAGGTTTTGCACCCGTTTTTGTGCAGTGACTTCAATCACCTCTAACTGACTTTTTTCAGTTTTTATATCAGCGGAATGTGAAGAAAAGCTATATCCAGCAAGAAGTAACGGGATCAAAGCGGCTAAGGGGTGTTTTTTCGTAAAATTTGTATTCATGGTGATTCCCATCTCGGCGTACGAACAAATAACAGCGGCAGTTGTTACGGTTTTGTAAAAGAATGGTAACTATAAAAACATTTGTCATACATGTTGTCAATATGATTTGTCATAAAGAGTGACATAATGATGAAGGCCGAAGGTAAATCATTAATTTATATTTTAAATTACTTAGTTTTGTGGAGGTACGGCAAGAACGAGACTGCTCATTGCAGCCTCGCCATTATTAGCATTACAAAGCTTTCTTAGCTTTTTCTTTTAAGTATTTAATTCTGGCATCAGGAATACCGTCTTTAACAAAAGGTGGAGTAAATCCATCAAAAAGAGTCGAATGCAAGATACCGTCAGACATCAAAGCTGGCATTATCTGCGAATCAATTAATGCACCAGACAATTGTGATTGCTCCTCGGGAGTCAAGTTCTGATAACGTAATTGCAATTGCTCAAAGGCCCAAGCTCGGTATTGACTAGTGGTAAAGGTTGCAATAACCCCATCAATTTGCGTCTCGAACCGTTTAACTTTGCTTGCAGCGGCTTTGGCCGTTGCTTTACACAGTGGCACATAGGTTTTGGCGATAAAGCTTAATAAATGACTCAAACTCTTTGGCAAACCTTTGGCTAAATTTAGCCAATCAGTAAATTCTGTTTGCCCGGCGCAGCCTCTAGTATCACCCAATTGCATAATGGTATGGATCCAATTACAGGTGCGTGGTGCTTGGGTTTCCATTATTTCGTGGCTTTGGGGATCTTCGTAAAAGTGCACTTTTAATGGGCCGTATAGGGCAAAGTCGGCGACACTAGGTTTGCCACCTAGTAAAAATTGATGTTGTTCAAAATGTGCCTCTAAAATGCTTAGTAAATCTAGCACTTGTTTATCCATATTAGCGCGTACTTCTTCTCCCTCTAAACCTAAATGTTGGTCAAATCCGGTTTGCCGATTCAGAATAATGGGAGCCAATTGCTGCATTTGCATAGTGGGAACGCCATACACAATACCTCTAGCAATTTTGTGACTAAGCGTATGGCGATTTTGCTCATTGCCCCAACGGGTGTGCATAATCATGCGGGGCATGTATTCATCAGCAAAATCTTCTATTAGCCACATTAAAAAGGCCAATGACGGGTCTTCTGGAATGGTCGAAACCTCAGGATGTTGCGCTTCTAAGTACTCAATAATAGGGGTGGAGTCTTGCATCACTTGATCATCTGGGCTCAACATAACAGGAACAATACTTTGCCCCGCGGCTTCTACTGCCCATTTAAGATCTGATTGATTCGAATGTATTTTTTTATAGTGAATGCCTTTGTAATGCATATAAGTCATCACTTTATGAGAATAAGGCGAACCTTGAGCCTGCAAAATTCGATAGTAACTCTCTTGCCCTTTAAGCAAGATTTTACTTTGTTGATGAAATTTGTTTTCTAACCATACTGTGGCCGATTGTTCAGCGT
Source organism: uncultured Paraglaciecola sp. (assembly GCF_937123705.1). Taxonomy (GTDB): domain Bacteria; phylum Pseudomonadota; class Gammaproteobacteria; order Enterobacterales; family Alteromonadaceae; genus Paraglaciecola. The sequence continues at coordinate 39,082 of NZ_CAKZKO010000133.1, forward strand.
TATTTGTCATGCTTTTTCTCCATGATTGTAATGTCATTAGTTATGACACAATATATTTGTTAATACAAGCCGGATATAAGATCAGCACATCTATGGCCCAATACTTAGCAATACAGCAATGGGTATATATCGAAAACACTAAGGAAGACAGATGGTTAAGAAGTTATTCGTAGGTGCAGCTGTGATAGCAACAGTTGCCATAGCTTGTGCTACGCACTTTATCTTGGGCGCGTCCAAAATCGCTGCGGGTTATGTGGCGCAAACCTACTGCACTAACTGCGAAGAACAGCGCAATTGCGGACTTTCAAAGCAACGACTTAATGATAGTTAACATGAAACTCTTGTGCTAATTTGCGTAAGCGTTTATCTAAGGTCCAGATTTTGGTTTCATATGAAAGTAAAGCTGATGTCAGAAGTGCAATGTCTATATAACCACAGCCTTTGCCAAAGAGTTTATTTTGTTCTATAAACACCAGTATTTCCTGCATTGTTGCAATCGTTGAGCTTTTTAGTAGCGAAAGATCGTTTAGAGTTTTGGATCTCGCTGGTGGCGTCCCGCATGTAAGTTCAGCGATTATTAGGGGGTGACAAGAAGCATGATCTGTACTCAACAGTTTTATCAATTTCCCGTTGGGCGATTTAAAATGCGCAACCCAAACAGATGTGTCTACTAAAATCAAAATTTAACTTTCTCGCCTTGGTATATCTTCCATATTAGGACTTTCACCGCCTAAAGAAGCTAGACGCTTGGCAGCTTGTAACCTCACAAAAACCTTCATTGCTTCTCTAATTACACTTGCCTTATCGCTATTTGGTGGACAAAATTGCGCAGCTTGTTCAAAAAGTTCGTCTTCTATACTAATTGTTGTTCTCATAGCTATCAGCCTTCCCATCATCAATTATGATGTATATAAGTATCATAACTAGACACGTTTGGGTAGGGCCACTAAAATGAAATCCCATCTTGCGCGCGAAACTTGGACGCAAGTTTATATGAATGCAAACTCCAGCGCTTTATTGGCATTCAAAATAAAGCGCACAATCGGCTCATAATGACTTCGACAACAACTCCAAAATACGCAGGGAAGCTTCGGCGCCACTGTTTTGATTTTGTCCGGTAACTAAGTTGCCATCGACTACTACATGGGTGGCTAGCATATCTCTAAATGCGCTGTTGGCTTCGAATTTGGCATTGCGTTTGCGTAGTTCGGTTTCTGGGTGCTTAGGGGTGATGGAAATACCCAGTTCTTCAATTTGTTTGTCGGTAACCCCTGTCACTCTGCGTCCTTCGATTAAATTGCTGCCGTCTTTGTTTTGGGCATTCACTAAGCCTAAAGCGCCGTGACATACCGAGCCTATCACCGCATCCTTGCCATTGGCCTTGGTCACAACTTCAGCCAGTTTATCTGACTGGGCAAAATCATAAGCCGCGCCCCAGCCACCGGCTAAAAATATGACATCGTACTGCGCGGCATCAATTTGCTCTATGGGGATGGAATGGGTGAGTTTTCCCATAGCTATGGCGTCTTCTGTAAAGCGGTAATCTGCATCGGTAGCCAAAGGCCAGCCCATAGAGTTTGGTTCAACAGGAATTTCGCCACCTTGAATAGAGGCAATATCTACTTCTATACCTGAATCTAAAAAGGCGTAGTAGGGTACGGATAGTTCAGATCCAAACACCCCAGTGGCTTTACCTGAATCCCCTAAAGTTCCGTGACTTGTAGCGACAATTAGCGCCCGTTTACCACTTAATTGATAACTTGGAATATCATGGTGTGGGTGTAAACCTAAGCTCGTAAGTAGTTTCGGTAATCCAAAGTACACTATGACTATTAACGCGAAAACGCCTATCACTGCATAAAATAATTTGTTCATATCAATGTTCCTGTGTAAATTTAATAGGTTAAACCTTGGCTCTTTTAGCCTTAGCCTTTTGTTTAACTTTTCTAAAACCAAAAATAATCAAACCGAGAATAATTAGTAGCACTAAAACCTTGGGCCAGATGTCGTTTAGTGTTTTTTTAATGGCATTCTTAGCGACTTGTTTTACTGCATGCTCACCTTTAGGCAAGGCAATAATCCCCATCTCATTGGCGTACTTTTCATACTCATTAAGCATGTCTTGAAAAATCAGCGGATGAGTTGATGCCAAATCTTTGGTTTCACCTGGGTCCTTGACTACATCGTATAAATGCCAAGCTTCATCACCAAAGGGCTGTTTGATTAGGGCAATTTTCCAATTGTCACGATAAAGTGAGGCATTACCACTGGTTTCAAAGGCAAAACTATCTTTGCCCCAAACATCTTTGCTTTGCCCCGTTAACAAAGGCATTTGGCTGCGACCATAAAACTCATTTACATTAAAGGCTGCACCTGAGTATGCAAGCAGGGTAGGGACTAGGTCGCTAACATGAGCGCGAGCAGAGACTATGCCTAAATTTTTAATACCAGGGCCTGACATCACCAAAGGTACTCTTTGGCCACCTTCAGAGCTGTTAAATTTGTACAAATTGAACGGTGCCGCCGATACCGAAGCCCACTCGGGGCCAATGCTAGCAAGACTGCCTTGTTGTCCTAAATTGGCAAAATCGTGATCCCAATCAAGGGATTTCATCCATATTTTTGTAAAGACATCTTGCACAGGATTAACTGGCAGAATGCCAATAGTGTTACTTTCAGCACCGTTGTCAGAGGCGACCACCACTATAGTGTTTTCTAGTTTACCTAGTGATTTTAGATGTTGTAATAAACGGCCAATATGATGATCGGCGGCTTCGGTCATGCCGGCGTTCACTTGCATTAGGCGGGCCCAATACTGTTGCTCTTCTGCGCTTAAATCAGCCCATTTTCGATGATGTTCTGGCACACCTTCTAAAGTTGTCGACGGCGGCACTAAACCTAGTTTAATGGCGGTTTGTAAACGTGCTTGGCGCATCTGATCCCAGCCTTGGTCAAAAACACCGTTATATTTGTCTATATATTCAACGGGGACTTGCACCGGAATATGAATAGCTTGTAAGGAAAGGTAAGCAAAAAACGGTTTATTTGGGTCGGCTTCATCCACATAGTCGATCATTTTGTTGACTATATCCCGAGAAGAATAGAAATCTTTGGGCAATGACACGCGCTTTCCATCTTCAAACCACTTTACTTCTTTGTATAAGGCTAGGTAAGGCGTTTCACGATAATTGCTGGCACCTGTTGCATCGAGTACAAACGACCGGTCGAATCCAAAGCGATGAGGCAGATTTTTAGTGGTTCGGCCAATGCCCCATTTACCCGACACCATGGTTTGATAACCTTGCGTTTTTAAACGGCTGGCAAGGGTTTTTTGGTTAGCTTGCCACTCCATGGAGTAACTGGGATGTTGCTGCATTTCTGGTGTAAGGGATTCCACTAAGGTAGACATACCCACTTGATGACTATCTTGCCCCGTCATTAACATGGCACGACTTGGGCCACACATAGGTGCGGTGTAATAACGGGAAAATTGCACCCCCTGCTGAGCTATTTTATCAATATTGGGGGTATTGGCGTCACTACCATAAGCGCCCAGTCCCATAAAACCCACATCGTCTAGCATCACAATAAGAATATTGGGTCGTTGCGGGGCTTGCTGAGCCAATGTACTCACACTGAAAAAGAGTAAAAACAATATAATTAAGCGCATTCGTGACATCCTCAAGTTTAAGCCAATGCTGCAGTTAGTCCTTTGCGTTGTAATTTCAAGCCGTAGTCAATGGTTAAAAAGTCAGTTTGACCTTGTGTTGCTAACCAGTTGATAAGCGTTGCTTTATCTTGCTGATTAAATCTATTCAGCATATTTTGAAGTCGCTGCATACGCCACACAGAATAGGTAAATGAGCCACGACAAAACATTCCATCGAGCATTTTGAAACCTAGTTTTTCAGTTGTCCTAGGGAGCGGATGACCCGACTCCAAACCTTGTTCGTTAGCCATTGTTTTGATTTCATTGGCCGTCGCTTGCATTAAGGGTAAGTACTCGTCGAATACCATTTTTAGCATAGGTAGCAACGTAGCTGGAATTTCGTCATTAGGATATAAATGACCTGAGGCCTTGTCACCTCTGGCCATTTTTTCCACCCACTTTTGTAGATGAGGTCGAGGGTCTAGCCATTCACGCTTGGGCCAAGGATCGCGGTTTAAATGACCGAACATGGGACCAAATAAGGCAAAGTCGGCAACCGTTGGTCGCTCACCCAATAAGTAACCTTGTTGAGTAAAGTGTTGTTCAAGTATATCTAAAAGGGTTTGACTCCATTTTTCTAATAGCCCTATTGATTCAGGCCCAATCCCTTGGTTAGGAAGGTGCTGCGTCATGCGCTGTTTAAAAAAGCTTTCCACCAATCGATTCCGAATAAACTTAGGGGCAAAAGGAAGCAGTGCTTTGCCTGATTCATCTCGATTAAGCTTTTCCCAATTTTCATTGTAAGACCAGCGGGAATGCAAAGCGACAGTCATCCAAGCGTCATCAAACCAATTGTGCAGCAACTCTGCCACAAAGGTTTGCACTGGGGTTGTTGTCAGTATGCTTGGCGTGGGGTGACGCTTTTCCAACTCTTCGATTATGAGTGGCGTGTCACTTAACCATTCGCCTTGTTTGCTTTCAATGGCGGGCATCGCCGCTCTTTTGGTGGCTTTGCTGATTTTTTTAAAATCAAATAGGTTGATTTCTTTTTCTTCAAAATCTAGCCCTTTGTACTTAATGTATCCTCGCGCTTTCCCTGCAAAGTAAGATGCCTGCCATCCATAAAAGGTGTAATCGTGTTTCATTGCTCTTACCTTATAATTTCGCTTTTGAATTATGTAATGTCATTATCTAGTTTAATCACGCTGGTTGCGGTTTATGCAAGAAGCGGTAAACCAGCATAATGCCAATAGCGGTAGGCATCATAAGTATACCCACTATGGCACTGGCATAAGCAACTTCGTTTATTTGTAGGGCGTTGGTGGCGATAAAAAACGACAGTAAGATATTTTTTAACGAACTTTCTACCGCAATAGTAGCACTGTCTCTGGTGTTGATACCTGAGATACGCGGCAGCAAAAAACCTATCACTACGGCTGCCGCCAACAGTAAAATAGCCGGAATAATAATGACGCTGGCATCCTTTAAGGTGTTACCACTGTCAGCAACGCCTGCGCCAATAAAAGCCGCCAGCATAGCGACAAAACTGACTTTGGATAACACAGGTTCACTTTTTACCCAGTTAGGTTTTTTCGCTCGCGCAAACATGCCTAAAATCACAGGCAATAATGTGAACATTGCTAACTGTGCGGCTGTTTTTAATACCGGCATCTCCACTAAGGCTCCGTCGTTACCATATTTGGCGAGTGTAAAATTAACCCACAGTGGCAAGGTAAATAAGGTAATTGTTGTAGCCATAGCTGTTAATGTAATAGATAGCGCAGTATCACCTTTACCCATATGCACAATCACGTTAGATGTGGTGCCGCCAGGGCAGGCTGCTACCGCAACCAAACCTACAGCGAGCATAATAGGTAAATTAAATCCAACGGCCAATCCTAAGCCGACTAAAGGTAAAATAAAGAGGTTAATCACTAAGCCTAAAATCACCGCTTTTGGAAAACGCACCACTCGTTTAAAGTCAGCTGTGGTTAAGGTCAAACCCATAGCAAACATTAAGGCAAACATGGTGACGGGTACGGCTATTTGTAGTAATTGAGCTACAACAGGATTATCCATGTCTAAAGACTCCAAGTAATGTAGGTTATACCTGCATTTGGCTTATTTTTACTCCACAGCGAGACTAAATCTGCGGCTGCACTATCAATTAAAAAACGGTTCACGTTATGGCTGCTTTTTGTCATCGACTAGTGATAACACTAAGCCAATAATAAATGCAGCAAGCAGGAAATAGGACAACGTGGTTGCCGGTGCCGTGCCTGCTGTGGTAATAGGTTTTAGGTGGCCAATAGCCATACAGCCTAATTATCTCGTTAATCTTAACTTGCAGTTCATTTAATTTAGGCACTGCGTCATGGGTGGTTACAAAGATGTCATCAGTGCTGGAGTCGTGAATTTGTTTCATTCTTACTTGGGTAACGTGATTATTTGATAGGCTACTCATTAGGCTATTCCCAAACTTCTTGAAATGTTGACTGAGAACAACCCCTTGGGTTGTGACAGATTTTCCCTTGTGATGAATGAGCGTTTATGCGCCCAATTTTTTATGACACAAACACTGACATAAAGTTTCTACACATGCAATAGCTCGATATAAAATATTGACACTATTTATGTCATAATATTAGGGGATGGATAAAAAAATAGACTTGTATAAAAAGCGCGATAAGCTGATGTCATTAAGCAACATTGATTGTCATTGGAAAACCTTAGGTTTAGAGGTCGTGCAAGTTAGCGACTCCCTTGTCCAAAGGATCAGTAAAACACAGGCTTTTAATTATGGGATCAACTCAGCTACAAACATAACAACCTAATCCACCTTCTTAGTATATTATCAATACCTAAAAATGTATTGACACACATTGTGCTATAATTCATATTTGAGGACAAACTTGAGGTTCTTCAAAAAAATATAGTATTCAGGTATATCAAGTAAAAAATAACAATAATAACTAAAAAGAATTGGGGGGAGACTATGATGAATAAACCTTGGGTAGCGCATTATGCGCCGGGCGTAGAGCCAGAAATTGACGCGGCTAAATATAACTCAGTGGTAGAAATATTTGATACCTATACCGATATGTACGCTGGCAACAAAGCATATATTAGTATGCACACAAGCGTTACTTATCAAGAGTTAAGGGCTAAATCTGAAGATTTCGCCGCTTATTTGCAGCATCAAATGGGCTTAAAAAAAGGCGATAAATTTGCAATCATGTTGCCAAATATTCTGCAGTATCCTATTGCTTTATTTGGCGCACTAAAAGCAGGGTTAACTGTTGTCAATGTTAACCCTCTGTACACACCTAGAGAATTAAAGCATCAGCTAACTGATTCGGGCGCCAAAGCAATCTTGGTTATTGAAAATTTTGCTCACGTCTTGGAAGCCATAGTCGACGAGACGCCCATTGAGCACATTATCACCACCCAAATGGGTGATTGTATCGGTTTATTAAAAGGCACCATGCTAAACACTGTGGTTAAACGTGTTAAAAAACTGGTGCCAGCATTTACCTTGCCTGATACGGTTAAATTTAATCAAACCTTGCGACTAGGGAAAAAACAGAGGCTTTCACCCGTCGCCATCACCTCTAGTGATCTAGCCTTTTTACAATATACAGGTGGAACTACAGGTGTTGCTAAAGGCGGGATGTTAAGTCACGGCAATATAGTAGCCAATATGCTGCAAATAAAAGGCATGATGGGGTCGAACATAGTTGAGAATGATGAAATGGTGGTCACCGCATTGCCGCTTTATCATATTTACGCCTTGACCGTTAATTGCTTAAGTTTTATGACTATAGGTGGTTGTAATCTGCTTATCTCAAACCCCAGAGATATTCCAATGTTTGCCAAAGTGTTGAGCAAATATCCAGTGACTCTTTTCGCTGGCGTCAATACACTTTTTAGTGGTTTGTTAAATAACCCAACTTTTCACAATATCGACTTTAGTACCTGGAAAGTGTCTATTGGTGGCGGAATGGCAACCCAAAGGGCGGTTGCAGAACGTTGGCAAAGGTTAACTGGGACGCCCATATTGGAAGGATATGGGTTAACCGAGTGTTCGCCTTGTGTCACATCAAGTCCAATGAATCAAATTGGTTTTACCGGCTCTATTGGGCTTCCCCTTTGTAATACTGACGTTAAGATAATGGATGACCAAGGCAACGAAGTCGCGCCGAATCAGTCAGGAGAATTATGGGTCAAAGGCCCGCAAGTGATGGAAGGCTACTATAATCGCCCTGAGGCAACAGCAGAAATCATGCACGATGGATGGCTAGCTACGGGGGATATTGCTCGAATAGATGAACGAGGCTTTGTCTTTATCGTTGATCGTAAGAAAGATATGATCATCGTATCAGGCTTTAATGTTTTTCCAAACGAAATTGAAGATGTGATTGCCATGATTGACGACGTGGTTGAAGTGGCTGCTATTGGTGTACCTTGTGAAAAAACTGGCGAAAAAATCAAAGTTTTCTTAGTCACTAAGAGTGGCGAGATTAATGAAGAAACCCTTGTCGCCCACTGCCGAGAGAACTTAACCGCTTATAAAGTTCCCCACGAATTTGAACTGAGAACCGAGCTACCTAAGTCAAATGTGGGTAAAATTCTAAGGAAAGAATTACGCAATTAAGTACAACTAATGATGCGGGCTTATTCGCCTCACAGGCATGCATTTAAATAAGCGTTATGTAGTGCATTGTGAGGACAGGAGGGAATATAAAAAGGGGATGCAGCAGCGCGAGGCTACTGCATCCCCTTTTTCGATTAGTTATTCCAACGAATGTAGGTATCACCTTCACGCATTTCTTCGCCTAGGTGTTTATCTATTGTAATCGCCATTGAAAAAACCGAGTATCCGGCGCTAGGCACTGCATTTTCAAAATGCTGCTCGATGAGCTTAATCAGGCTATCTAATTTTTGCGGTTGTGTGGCCGCCAAATTAGTTTGCTCGGTTGGGTCGTTGTTTAAGTCAAACAAAAACACTTGATCTGAACTAGGGTTGAGTTGTAATTTCCAGCCATCCGCCTGCACTACGCGGTAAGTACCAGTAAACCAGTACATAGCATCATCTTTACGGGCGAATTGATTTGAGCCTTGCCACAATGGTGCTAAATCCACACCGTCCAGCTCTCTGTCTGAGGGCAATTTCCCTCGGCTGGCATTGACAATAGTAGGCATTAAATCAAAGTGATTCACTGGCTCGTCTATCACAGTTCCGGCTTTGATTTGTTTTGGCCAAGTAATGGAAAACGGCACCCGAATGCCACCTTCAAAAAATGTGTTTTTCCAACCACGGTAGGGTTTATTTAAATCATCAATAGCCACATAATCGGCGCCGCCGTTGTCGCTTGATAACACCACTATGGTATTGTCGGCAATGCCTTGCTCTTCGAGTTTAGCCATCACCTTTTCAACTGAGCGGTCGAGTGAACGTAACATAGCCGCATAAACACGTTTGCGATGCGGTTTAATATCACCCACTGCCTCATAATCAGATTTTTTTGCTTGGATAGGGTTGTGAGGTCCCCAGTGAGCTAAATACAGAAAGAATGGACGATTGGCATTGGCTTCAATGACGCGCTCGGCTTGCTCGGTGAAATAGTCAGTCAGATAACCTTTAGGCGCAAAGGGTTTGCCACCATTCCAAGTGACAGCGTAATCCATGGTTGCCCAAATAAAGCGGTCGAGCCCAGAAAATTCAATCGGGCCATTCACCGCTTCTGGATGATCGACCGGCAAATATAATCCCGACTTCATCATTAAGCTTTCATCAAAGCCTTGATCATTAGGCGCCATGCCGTTGGTTTGCCCCAGATGCCACTTGCCAATATGTACACTGTGATAACCTTGCTCTTTCAGTAGCTCTGGAATAGTGATTTCTGAGCTGTTTAAGCCGCGATCGTCAAAATCGGGATTGCTGGCATCTACTTCAGGAAAATATTCTCCTGCTGGGCGGCCTTTCAGATCGGCGTTTTCAATCATTGCCACCATTCGGCCAAAACCATTAGGAATAGGCGTTACATCATATCCAGTGCGGGTTGCGTCGCGACCGGTAAGCAGCGCCGCTCGAGAGGGTGCGCAGTTGGCGTGACCAGAATAGCCTTTAGTGAATAACGCCCCTTTTGCCGCTAATTTGTCGATATTGGGAGTATCTATCATGCCAGCGCCAAAAGTAGACACATCGTTTATGCCCATATCATCGGTAAGGATAAGCACCACATTGGGTTTGTCAGATGGTTGCGCTGGCCCTTGTTGCCACACAACTTCGCGATTTTCAGCCACTGGCTCTTTATTTTTATTGCCGGCTAAATACAACAGAAAATCGATACGGTTGATCCACAACAAGGATCCCGCTAGGGCGATAAAAACAACCAATCCCAAGATGATTTTTTTCCACATGACACTACTCCTCAATTCATTTTTGTTATTGTTGTTACTGCTCTTGTTGTATGAAAGCCATAATATGTTTAACCAAGGCCTCGGGTGCTTCTTCTGGTGAAAAATGCCCCACGCCTTCTAATGTATGGTGATTTTGCCCTTTACAACCCGGTACATGGCGTTGTAGTTTTTTTGCAACGCCTCCCGTCACAGGATCTTTATCACCAAATACCGTTAAAAAGGGTTTGTTAAACTGCCCTAGTTTTTCCCATACCTTTCTGTTTCTTTCAACCTCTGGATGGTCCGAAAAAACAGTGATCAGTTGTGGAAACTTGCAAATTCCAGCCTGATACTTGAGTGATGGAAAAGGCGCAAGATAGGCTTGATACTCCTTACTGCTAAGCTTTTTAGCGGCAAAACTAGGTTTAAAGGCAATTTTCCAAGGAAACCCAGGGGCAATTTTCATAAGTCTTAGCCACCAGCGTAAAAAGGTATTGCCGCCATCGCCTATTGGCACCCCAGTATTAGAAGCTACTACTCGTTCAAATCGTTCGGGAAAATCAGCCACCAATTTAAGCCCTAAGGTCCCGCCCCAATCCTGACAGACTAAGGTGATGTCTTGCAAATCATTAGCTAACAACCATTTTCTCAGCCAATCTTGATGGCGTGAGAGAGTATAGTATTCACGTTTTGCAGGTTTGTCTGAACGGCCACAGCCTACTAAATCCAAGGCAATAATACGTCTGCCTGTAGGTATTAAGCCTTTGATGATATAGCGGTAAATAAAGCTCCAACTGGGATTACCGTGCATCAATAAAATCGGTTTGGCATCCTTAGGCCCAATATCGATGCTGTGGATCCGAATGTCGGTACCATCTTCATCTTTTATATGGGTATAAGTGGGCGCAAAATCATAATCGGGTAAGTTTGCAAATTGCTCATCTGGGGTACGTAAAACTTTCATCGTCATTTTGTTACAAAGACCTATTTTGGGTTTGCTGGTTAGGGATAAGGGATAGCAACAACCCTAAGGTTAAAAATGCCAGCAGATAAAAAGTTAACGCAGCAGCAGGTGCAGTGCCTTGGGTAACCACTGGTTTCCATTGGCCTATGCCAATGCGACCTAGTTGGGTGATGACCATCACCAAATACAACAAGGGGATCATCGATTTGTAGCGAACAAGCGCCACAATATTTAACCCCGCCATCATCACTTGCACTAAGCCCCAAAATGCAAACATCGAGATTAAGGTTTTTGCCGCGTCGGCAGACCATAGATCCAGTGGAATGGTGGCAATGCTTTGGGCACCGCCATCTGCGGCAAATACATGTATCAGTGAGCGCCCCATAAATATCAAGGTGATCACAACAAACATCCACAAGGCTATTTTGTTGCCGCGATATTGGTTGTCGAACTGCTTAGGCAGTAATAATGAAAAATTCATAACATCACCTTTAATTAGCGTCAGAACCATCGCTGGTACTCAGCATCACGCCTCGTTGCCCAGAGATCTTATTGTCCAGTAAATCTAACCAAAGCTGAGCCACTGCTTGCGCCCCTTGGTGATGCTCAATATTGACTAAATGTTTAAAGCGAGCAAACAGTTGCACGGCAGCAGTAAAGCCTTTTTCCATAAAGACTTTTTCGCCCAATTGCTGGCTGCGTTTTTGAATATGATCTGGGGTAAAAAAGAATACGGGTTGTGCCCCTGGTAACGCTACGCGCTTACCTAGATTTTCCCAGTGAGTCACGCCCACAATTTGGCTGGATTTCATGTTATCGGCTAAGTGGTGATGCAAAGCTGCCACCACTTGTCTATCTCCCGACATATCTATGTAAACCGAGGAAATATTGTTAACCGTATCGGCTTGATCATAAGTCACAACCTGATCGCAGATAGCCAACTCTTCTACAAATTTCACATTATGCGCTGAAGTAAGCCCAACAATTTTGCCTGTATAGCCATTGCTGCGAATAAAAGCGGCCAAGCTATAACCGGTTTTAGACGACACCGAACCGACAATCATTTGTTCGGCGTTAAAGTAATGGTTATCCATTAAAAAGTCAGCGATAACAAAACCTGTCAAATACAGAGGGAACAATACACTGCGCTGATCTTCCATGCTTTGCATCAATTCTGGCTCGGCCTGACATCTATGGTATTGATTGTAAAAAGCCGGTAACCCTTGGCGATGCTTGGTGGCATCCAAAAATAAATGGGGTTTAACTTCACTGGGTTTAAGCACAAGTTGACTAGACATTGGGAAAAAACCGTAAAGCCTTTCACCCACTGCAACATCAACAACATTGCTTTCAATCACATCAGCGAACCCCCATACGCCTACTTTGCCCCAGTCTTGCTCATGAGTAGGGAAATACTGCCAATAACCCACAGCATCGCCTCCGATGGCATAGCCTATGTTGTTGGCGGTTAAGGCAAATTTGTCGATATTGACACGAATTTCGCCTTGTTGCAGAGGCATTGTATCGGCTTCTACAATTTGGGTTTTGCGAAAATCTTTTTTATTGATCCAGACTTCGGTGTTGGTATTAGCGCTTGTGCTCATAATATTTATCTTTTAAACAAGGGAAAAAATAATTTGTAGTAGGCAACAAATTTGTAAGATCACCAGAGGCATCCAAATATGCGGCCTGAAAAAAGTAGAGAACTTAAATTCAGTAGGAACACTAATAGTGCGGGTGATAGATTGATATTTAAAACTAATCGCCGCAGAAAAAGCTGGATCGGTGACAATATTCATAAAGTCCCGACGAGAACGCCAGCGCATCATGGCGATAGCAGGAAATTCGAACTTATCATCACTGCCCCAGCTGTCGATATGTCCCCCTACCTTCAATGCTTGATACACAGGATAACAGCCGTGTTTCAACATGATGGGTAATATGCCTTTAGTGTATTTTTCTACTGCTTTACGTGGTGCTAATAGCTCTCCTGTGACGGGATCTTTCACATCACTGGCGGCTAACTCAACAAAATTTGCCATGCAAAAATCCTTGCCTGTGTCACTTTGCATAAAGTTTTGTAACACCGCTAAATCGCTATGCTTATTTATGTCATTGGATTTTAGTATTTCCAACATATTAGCAATTTCATCTGCTTGCATGGGACCGCGCCAGTTAAAATGCCACAGTAAAAAACAGCCATAGAAAAACCCACCAGCAATAAATATTTCCCAGATCATTTTTCCACCTTTAATAATAGTTTTCCGTGATTCTTCCCAGTGAAAATCATCTCTAATGCACTTTGAAAGTTTTCTAATCCAGCAACAATATGCTCTCGGAAAATAATGTCGCCAGTTTGTTTAGCTTTAAGTAAATAACTAAAGGCTTCGGGTACGCGGTGCATGTAGTCCTTCATGGTAAAGCCTTGAATTTTAAGGCTATGGGTGACGACTGTCATAAAGTTTGCAGGCCCAGAGACATTAGCAAAGTCAGCGTATTGCGAAACCGCCCCACACACCACTATGCGCCCCTGGTAGTTGATACAAGCTAAAACCGCGTCTAATGTTGCCCCGCCCACGTTGTCAAAATACACATCTATACCCTTAGGGCATTCACGTTTTAGAGCCGAAGGCATGTGGTCATTTTTGTAGTCAATGACACCATCGAGCTTTAAGGTATCTAGCAAATAAGCGCATTTTTCGGGACCACCGGCTATGCCAATCACTCTTGCTCCGGCCAATTTTGCTACTTGCGCGGCAATAGAGCCTACCGCGCCACTTGCAGCAGATACCACTACTGTTTCACCCGCTTGTGGCTGGCCAATATCGGTCATGCCAAAGTAGCCAGTAAAACCCGTCATGCCAAGGCCTGCTAGGTAGTCTTTGGCTTCTGCTAGATTTAGGTCAACTTTGCGCAAGCCATTTTGACTCACCACGCCGTAGTCCTGTACTCCCATAAAGCCAGTCACCCAATCACCTTGTGCAAAATGCTTAGACTGACTTTCGAGTACTTCAGCTACACCAAAGCAGCGCATTATTTCGCCAGGTTGCACCGGTGGCATGTAACTTGGTTTATTGGTGGTCCAGCCTCGCATAGCGGGATCGATTGAAATCCAGTCGGTGCAGATTTTTACTTCGCCTGGTTTTAAAGCGGGCAGAGCTGTATGGGTGGTTTTGAATATGTGGTCGGTGCTGCCATCATGAAACCCAGTGGTGCGAACTTGGGTAACTTGCATCTTGATTACTCCCACACTTCTTTATAGTTTTGGCGAATCACTTTGCGCTGGGTTTTTAGGGTTAACAGGCTGTCTAATCCAGTAGCGGCGAATTGCTCAGTGATTTGTTGCGAAGTGGCGCTTTGCTGTTGCTCAAAATGTTGGGTGAGACGCTGTAACAAATAAAATCGGTAGATCATCACAGTTGAGCCTATTGTTTTGCCTCGCCATTCAAACTCAGCCATACCAAGAGAAGCCTGGGACATTTTTTCACTCACGCCTGTGCTTCCTGAAGGAATATCAGGATGCTGGTTTAGCCAATTATTACCATGAGCAACATGGGCGGTGATTTCGGCTAGATACTCTGCCTTTATGTAGTGCATTAACTCAATAAGGCTCTGTGGTAAGGCATTACTTGCAAACAGTTCGCCTTTACTGGCTTCGTATAGGTGGTTATCTATAGTGTGGGGCGAATTCATTCTTTCTAACCACTGAAATACCGCTGGCGCATGCTGTTGCATTAAGGCCAGAGGGTAGGGATCACGACCTAAATGAGCATAGAGTGGGCCAAACAAGCTGTAATCGGCGATAGTCGGTCGGCCACCTAGTATAAATGCATGGGTATTTAAGTGACTTTGTAATAGCGCTAAAAATTCGAGATAAGAAGCCTCTACATCGGACAAATTATTTGCGCTGGCACCAAAAAATTCAGTGGCTTTGCGCATTCTACCGCTGGCAAATTCAAAGCTGGCGTCTGCAGCTGCTTGATTTTCGGCTGGAGGTAAACAATCTCTAAATGAGACTTTAAGAAAGGCAAGGTTTTGCTTATCGAAATTCCAACGGTAATGCATAGCCGGTCGAAGTAGGCCTTCTGAGCCAAAGAGTTCAAATAAGTGAGCAATGGCCTTAAGGCTTGGATCTTCAGGAAAAATAGAACCATTATTGGCTGCATTTTTATCTAAATAATCTAAAATATCGGTGCCATCTTGCAGTAGTTCACCTGTAGGCGTTTTTAATACTGGGATGATCCAACGCCCAACTTTAGGCACGATTTCTTGTCGGAACTCTTGGCTACCTGCACCACGCTCAATAAAGTTGACCTTGTTAAAACGTAAATAAGCGCGCACTTTTGCGGAAAACAACGAGGCCGTCATGGCATATAAAATATAAGGTTGGTTATTATCAGGCATAGTCATTTTCACTCGAGAAGAAGTTAACAAATCTATATAATGTCATAAACAATGTCATAACAATATTGATTATGCAAGCATCACATGTGATATTGACATTATATGTGACATTATTTATTTTAGTGGATGATTTTGCAGAGGGGGTTGAGGTGAAAACAGTTAAATTTATAGCATTGGGTTTAGTATTGTTTGGCGCCGTTTTATTTTTTAATAGAGAGGCGATTACCTTAAAACTCATGGAAAAAACCATAGATAAAAACTTAACCAGCAATTTACTGTCTTCATTGCCTGATGGTTTACATGTGTATTTGTGTGGCGCAGGCTCGCCTATGATGGATGTTAAACGTTCGGGGCCATGCACTGCCGTTATGGCCGGCAACAGAGTTTTTATTGTGGATACTGGCAGCAGTGCATCCAAAGTATTGCAACAAGGCCGCGTGCCCCAAGCCAATATAGAAGCGGTGTTTTTAACCCACTTTCATTCTGATCATATTGACGGCTTAGGGGAATTAATTATGCAGCGCTGGGCCAACGGCGCGCACACTACGCCACTTGCGGTGATTGCTCCGAAAGGTGTTGAGCAAGTAGTAGCGGGCTTTAATCAAGCTTATGCCCAGGATGACGCATATCGTATTGCTCACCATACTGCTAAAATCATGCCACCTACTGGCAGTAATGCTGCGGCTCAAGGATTTGAGTTGCCTGAGTCAGGACAAAGTAAGCGGGTGTATGAGCAAGATGGTTTAGTTGTGACTGCCTTTAAAGTCGAGCATGAGCCGGTATCACCTGCGGTAGGTTATAAATTTGAATATCGAGGACGATCAGTGGTAATAAGCGGTGATACGGTCAAATCCACTAACATTGCAAAATTTGCTGCAGGTGTGGATGTGTTGTTACATGAAGCCTTATCGAAAGAGTTGGTGCTTTTGATAAATCAACGAGCTAAGGCCGCAGGCCGCGCCAATATTGCAAAAATCACTCACGATATTCTTGACTATCACGCTAGCCCAGTAGACGCCGCACAAACGGCGCAACAAGCAAAAGTGGGGCATTTGGTGTTGCATCATATTGTGCCGCCATTGCCTATAAGCACCCTTGAAAGTATCTTTGTTAAAGGCGTGAGCGAGGCTTATTCTGGGGATTTCACCCTTGGTAAAGATGGCACTTTTATCAGCTTACCCGCCGAGTCTAAAGAGATTAAGGTGCAGGAATTAATTTGGTAATCTAATCAAACAAGAGACTGGCGTATTTGCTGTTCGATAAACGCCAGTTTATCTTGTCCAAACACAGCCGTGTTTTGGTACTTAAAGCTGGGCACTCCCCATAGCCCTAGGCTGTACAACTCTTTTAAGTTGGCCTGTGCCCAATGGCGCCAAGTTTCATCGGTTAAGCATTGTTTTGCCTGTTGCCAATCTAGCCCAGACCGCTCAACAATACTTTTAAGCCCTTTATCTGTATCTGCCCATACTCTTTGAGACCAAACGGCTTGGGTAAAGTTACACATAAATTCTACTTCTTTGCATTGGGATTGTGCATAGTCAAACAGCGCGTAACAGCGCTCTACGCCAGCACCTAAAGGATCGGCGATTTTTCCAAAGGGTAACGCATATTCATTTGCTTCGCGCTTGGTGTCGTGAGCGATATACATACTTTTCTGCTTCGGCACAGGCAAATTTCGCATCAACATAGGTAAAACAGGTTTTAATTTTAAAGGGATTTGATAGTGCTCAGCCAGTTTTCGGGCGCGCCATAAGCCTAAGTATGAATAAGGACTACGCACCGAAAAATAGATAGTTAAGGGCTCAGCTTGTTTGGGATTGGGAGCTTGCCAATTTTCTGCCAGTGGCAAACACAGCTGATGTAGCTTGTTGTAGCTCACTTGTTTTACGCTTGCACCGGCAATCAACAGTTCATTTAGCCTTTGTTCTAAATATTGCAGTCGCTCTAAGCCCCAATACCATTCTTGACCATAATAAATTATTCCCGATAAATAATGGCCTTTATGGGCCAATTCAGCTTGGTTGTCGCGTAAACATTTTTGCAATGCGCCGAGATTATCTTTTACCTTTGGCTCAATAAGACTGCCTACAGTGGTGCTATCGTCATTCCAAAAAGCGTGGAATAAAACCAAGGCATGGGTGATAAAATCATCTGAATCTGCCATAGCCACTAATTGGCAACTGGCTAGTTTGCTAAGCTCAGGATCTTCTATGGCCTGTGTAGGTGAAGTTAATTGATACAGCGCCGCCAATTTTTGGTTGTCACTTAACACGTTGGCTCGCCACAGTGCTAGCTCTGGAAACATGCTGCTTTGTTTTTCAAGCACTATTTTAAATGCATAACGAACAGCATATCTTTGTTGAAGTTCGGGTAATACTTGCAACAACAGGTAGCTGGCAGGATCGTCTATGGCCAAAAAGACTTCTAAGGTATGTGGTAAGCCCTGTTTTATGCGCTTATTTTCTATGCGAGCGCGCTTTTTGTTTAGTCGCTTGTCGCTCAGGATCATGTTAGTAATATAAGAAATCAGGTGTTTTTTCATATTCGCTCTATCTTGCCTATTGACCGCTGAATGCTTTTTGGTATGTCATTCTAGCCGGAGTGATACATTAACTGCGTCTTGTTTTTATCGACACACTTTATGTTAATACCTGTTTGATTGTCCAGTTTCAATCTGAAGTTCAATAGATAAGATCATAGTGAATGGCGAATGATTAAAGAATGACAGCCTAAAGGATTGGCATGACATTATTTTTGAGCCAAAGCAGTAAAAAAATCAAATGCCTCTCGGCTTTGCATTTTTTGCGAAAAATTCAGGCCGAGCTGAATAAGGCTGGCATTATTTTTATACCTATAAATAGATTGTTTTAAGCCTACAATAGCCTGATTAGTTTGCTTTACGCTATCTAAAGCCAAGAAATATAAATAAGCATGTTGGGCGTTTTGTGGCGCTAGTTTAACGGCTTTTTCAAACAACCCAATCGCGGCTTGTTTATCACCAGAGCGAATTTGATAGAGCCCGTAAGCATAGAATATTTCTGCTGCGTTAGGGTTGTTCTCTAATCCTGTATCTAGCACCTGTTTTTCACGTTTGACGTTACCTCTAGCCCGGTGCATTTCGGCCAAATTAACATAAGAAGGTGCAAAATAAGGGTCTACTTTAATACTATGCTGTAACGCATCGATGGCGGCGGTTGGTTGATTAAGTTGAGTATGAATTTGACTTAAATTAAGGTTGCCTTCACCTCGCCAACTTGAAACTAGCGTGCTGTCTATTAATTCTTTAAATGCTTGATTAAATGCAGTGCTATCTTGCAACCCTATCCTAATAACATGATTTGCCGCCGCCACTCTAATGGCTTTATAGTTGTCGGCTAAAAGCAGCTTGTAGGACTTGAGCTTTTGCTCGGTATTTAACAAGTGCCCAACTTGTGCAGTGGCCAGTCTAATCAAATTTTCGTTTGACTCTACCCAAGGTTTTACCACAGAGTCGGTTAAAATTTGGGTTGAATTAACTAGTAACAAAATAGCACTGGCTCGTTTGATTTCGCTTAACGATAAATCATTGATGAGCTTTAAATGCTGGCCTAAGGGCAAAAAGCCTTGGTGCATCAGTTCGATAAATAGGCGTTCACCATGGGGCAGAGTTTTAGCAGGACCGTGGCGCTTTTCTAGTGAATTTTTAGCCCAAAGATTGTCTTTATCCGTATGACAATTGATGCAAACATTAGGCGTGTTGTAGCGCTGTGACAAGTCAGGGCGGGGAATTTTGAAACTATGGTCGCGCCTTTCGTCAACGCCCATATAGGTGGTTTCCGGCATATGACAACTTACACATTGCCCAGCTTCAGAATCTAAGGCATGACCTGTGTGGGATTGTTGCTGATATTCTTCGCTGCTATGGCATTGCAAACATAGACCGTTTCCAGAGGCTTTGAGCTTCATACTATGACTATCATGACAATCAAGACAAGTCACCCCAGCCTTATACATCTTGCTTTGTAAAAATGAGCCATAAACGTAGACTTCTTCCTTAATTTGCCCATCACTGTGATAAAAAGGCTGAGACAATAAGGCCGGTGAAAATTGATCTAAAAAGGCCGTTTGCGGATGAATGCCATCGGTTAAGGGGGAGCGAAGTGCGTGGCAGGAAAAACAACTGTCCATAAAACGCCCATTTTCGGTTTTGGCTTGTTCAGATGCTAGTTGTAAATCGGTAGATGTGGCTTGTGTGGTGCGTAACTTGGCCACTTTTTCATTCGGCAACCTTAACCATTGCAGGAGTTGATTTTTGGTTTCTGGCGTCAAGGTATCGGTAATTGCCGTGACTTTTGAATGGGAATTAGGGTGTGCTGTTTGTTTATGACATGAAATACAGCCCACATTAATATTGTCCCATTGGCTGTTAAAGCTGTCGCTAGCCACATCATAATGACGTGTTAACCCATCTGAATGACAATCGGCGCACATGCCATTCCAGTTTTGTAGGGGTTGTTGCCAATGTAATCTATCGCTGGGCTGTATATCTTCATTGGCATAATTAGCAAACCATTTTTGTCCCCCTTCTGACATCGGGCGACTATCCCAAGCGAAGGGCAATACTTGAAATCTACCGCCTGTGGTTTTCACTAAGTATTGTTGCAATGGAAAATGGCCAAAGGTGTATTTTATTTCATATTCTGTGGTGTGATTTTGTTCAGTTAACTTTACCAAATAGGCTTGGTTTTTTTGATAGAACAATGCTTTTTGGGTGTAGTGGGTGATTGATGCATTATCAAAATTAGCTAATATGGTTTCACTACTGGCCACTGCCATGGCTTTGGCATGATCAGAGGTTTGCCACTGCGCTCCTTGTTGCTGATGGCAAGCTATGCAATTTTTCTCTTTTGCCACACCTTTGCCATAGTGGGTAGCGGGAATAAACAAAAATAACAAGGTGATAATGCGTGTGTACAAGATAATTAAAGCTCAGCAACTGATAAATGCATGGGGTTATATTATCGGATTTTTTCGCTTTTAACTGTTATTAATTATGTGGATTGATTTCACTATTAAGTCAGAACACAGATCGTCATCCCCAAAAATTACCGAACAGTGCAGTCTAGCTGTTGTTGATTTTCAAGATTATGGTTCAAGTTAATAGGTGCATTTTTTATTTCAACAAGATACTGTTTCTGCAACATAATCTAACGCACTGATCTTATGAAACGTTATTTACATTCTGGCTTTATCCTTGCTTTATTGCTCTTTTTTATAACAGGTTGTGATAAACCCATTCCTATCGAAAATGGAGCGGATGAATTAGGTTTTACCGCGCCTTCCGTAGCCACGATGAAAGTGAATAATGAGCTACTTAAGGAGTTACCCTTCGATAACGTACAGGACTTTGCGGATGCTAAAAGAGGCTTTATTGCCACAATAGATGATTTGCAAATTAGCAATGAGCAAGGGCAAATGGTGTGGGATATGCCTGCCTATGATTTTGTTGATTATCAAACTGCGGATGGTCAGGCTCCCGCAAGTGTTAACCCCAGTTTATGGCGACAAGCGGCCCTTAATAATCAACATGGTTTGTTTAAGTTACAAGAAGGCATATATCAAATACGCAATTTTGATTTAGCCAATATGACTATTATCCAAGGTGCTAATGGTTGGATTTTAGTGGACCCATTAACCGCTAGAGAAACAGCTCAAAAAGCCCTTGAATTTGCTTGGCAACAACTGGGTAAACAGCCGATTAGCGCTATTTTGTTTACCCATAGTCATATTGATCATTTTGGTGGGGTGAATGGCATACTTGCTTTGCTCAGTGAGCAAGAAAAGTCACAATTAGATATTATTGCGCCAAAAGGCTTTATGGAAGAAGCGGTGAGTGAAAACATCATTGCCGGCTCGGCCATGGCGCGACGAGCAGGCTATATGTATGGAAAATATCTACCAAGAAATGCAAGAGGCCATGTAGGTACAGGATTAGGTAAATCGCCGGCATTTGGCAGTATGGGTATCGCTCAGCCTAGCGTTATTGTGGATGAAAACACAACTATGATGGATATAGACGGTGTGTCTTTCGAGTTTATGTATACCCCCAATACCGAAGCACCGGCAGAATTTATCTTTTACTTACCCGCGCTAAAAGTGTTTGTAGGTGCAGAATTAGTCTCCAAAACCCTACATAACTTATATACCTTGCGCGGGGCCAAAGTGCGCGATGCTATTGTGTGGAGTCACTATATCGAGCAAGCCAGAGAGCAGTTTGCCGATGCCCAGCTATATGTGGGTAGCCATCACTGGCCTGTTTGGGGGCAACACAATATACAAGGCTTTTTAGCGACTCAGCGTGACACCTATAAATACATTCACGATCAGAGCGTACGCTTATTAAATGCTGGGCATACCCCAAATGAAATTGCAGAGGTGATTGAATTACCTCAATCCTTACAAAAAGATTTCTCTAACCGTGGATACTACGGAACCGTAAAACATAATGCCAAGGCTGTGTATCAGTCGTATATGGGATGGTTTACCGCCAATCCTGCTGCCCTTGACCCTTTGCCTGAACCCGAAGCCGCAAGGCGTTATGTCAAGATGATGGGGGGAGCGGATAACGTAGTGCAACAGGCCCAAGCACTTTATCAACAGGTTGATGAACTGTCTGCTGAGCAAGTGAAAAAAGAATACCGCTGGATTGCGCAATTGCTTAACCAGGTTGTGTTTAGTGCACCCGAACATATTGAGGCGAGAGCACTGTTAGCCAAAACTTATGATCAATTGGGGTATATGGCAGAATCAGCGCCTTGGCGTGACTTTTATTTATCCGGCGCGTTTGAATTACGACATGGTGTGAAAGAACAGGGGATGGCCCCCAAAATAATGAAACAGGTATTGTTGCAGACTCCAGTGCATAAGTTTTTAGATGTGTTGTCCATACGCCTAAATGGGCCTAAAGCCGCTAATGAGTCACTGCGTATTCAAATTAACTTCACCGATCTACAGCAGCAATATCTACTCACCTTAGAAAACTCAGTGCTAAGACATAAACGGGTGAGTAACGACCAACAAACAGATGCTACCATCAATATTACTCACAAAATGTTTATCAGCATAATAACCAAGGAAGCCGGTTTAAAAGAAACTCTATTTGGCGATGAGTTAAGTATTGCTGGCAGTAAACTGGATTTATTAACCTTCTTTAGCTTATTAGATAATCCACTGGGTGATTTTAATATCGTAACACCATGATTTTACTGATACTTGTCAAAAAACCCTAAGAAATGCGGCTTGTAACAAAGCCGCATCCCTAGATTTTTCACTTTGCTTAAATAATCTGCGTATTTGCTTGAATTAAACTTGCATAACTACCTCAAACCCGTAAAATACCGCGGCCTTTTATCTGGCTAATAATTGTTAGGTGAAAAGGTACATTAAGTTAACGTTAACGCTACAACGAGTTTGAGGCATATATGGTTACTATTCGTTTACAGCGTGGTG
>NZ_CAKZKO010000134.1 GCF_937123705.1 uncultured Paraglaciecola sp.
TAGTGTCGAAATTACAGAAACAGGCTTAAACCTTGGTGGCGCCGTAGGGTTGGCAATTCCTGCCGTAATTGGCGCTAAGCTTGCAAACCCGGATAATCAAGTGGTGGGGATCATTGGCGATGGCGCTTTTCTGATGAGTCAAACTGAATTATTTACCGCCGCACATTTAAATATAGGGGCAATTTTTACCATTTTTAATGACGGTGAGTTAGCACAAATCTCTCAAGCTCAGCAAACACCTTATAATAAAAAAACCTGTACCGTATTACCTAATGTTAAATTTGAAGCTATCGCTCATGCCAGTGGTTGTCAGTATCTTCGAATAGAGTCGAATGATGATGTCAGTGAAAAACTTGCACAAGCAATTAGCTATGCGCAAGATAATACCCCTGTAGTGTTAGATGTAAATATTGATTACTCAAAGAAAACCCGCTTTACTCAAGGCATTATCACAACAAATTTAAAGCGGATGAAATTGCCAACCAAAGTTCGAATGATTTCAAGAGCTTTATGGCGCCGAGTTTAATAACGTAAAAATAAGTGGTTTGACCAGTTGATTTTATAGTAAATGTTCAATAATATAAAGTTAATATACAGGTCAGACCTATTTGGAGTTTATTCATGTTGACTTATAAAGCACCTATTGCAGATATAAAATTTCTTTTTGAAGATGTATTTGGTTATTACAAACATTACGAACAATTCCCTGAATTTGAAGAGGCTAGTCCTGATTTAGTTGATGCAATTTTACAAGAATGCGCAAAGTTTTCTGAAAATGAATTATTACCAATGAACCAAAGTGGTGATAAAGAAGGTTGTAAATTTGATAACGGTAATGTCACTACCCCAAAAGGTTTTAAAGAAGCGTATCAACAATATGTTGATGGTGGCTGGACAGGTATGGCGCACCCAGAAGAGTTTGGTGGTCAAAATCTACCTTATTCTTTAAACAGCGTGATGGCCGAGTGGTTTAGTTCTGCCAATCACTCTTGGGCCATGTACCCAGGTTTGAGTCAAGGTTGTATCGAAACCTTAAAGGCTCATGGCACCCCAGCACAACAAAAGATGTTTTTACATAACCTTGTTGGTGGCAGCTGGACAGGCACTATGTGCTTGACCGAGCCGCACTGTGGTTCTGACTTAGGTATGTTGAAATGTAAAGCCGAGCCAAACGCCGATGGCAGTTACAACATTACCGGAACCAAGATATTTATCTCGGCGGGTGAGCATGATATGTCAGAAAATATCGTGCACATTGTTATCGCCCGCTTACCGGATGCGCCTAGCGGTACTAAGGGTATTTCGTTGTTTGTGGTACCTAAGTTTCATGCTGGTGCTAACGGTGAAAAGCTTGAGCGAAACCAAGTCACTTGTGGATCGATTGAACACAAAATGGGCATTAAAGGTTCAGCGACTTGTGTGATCAATTTTGACGGTGCAAAAGGTTATTTGGTAGGAACTGAAAACCGTGGCCTTAACTGCATGTTCACCTTTATGAACACTGCCAGAATAGGCACAGGTTTAGAAGGATTGTCAGCTTCAGAAGCGGCATTCCAAGGTGCTTTGGCCTACGCTAAAGACCGACTTCAGTTTAGAGCCATGACAGGTGTTAAAAACCCAGATGGTCCGGCCGATCCCATTATTAATCACCCTGATGTGCGCCGTATGTTGTTAACTCAAAAAGCCTTCGCAGAAGGAAATAGAGCGTTGGCCATCTACGCGATGCAATTAGTGGATATCACCCATGAAAGTCAAGACGAAGATGCCAAACAATTGGCTGAAGCTAAACTGGCTTTGTTAACGCCTATTCTTAAAGCGTTTTTAACAGAAACGGCGCAAGAAACTACCAGTTATGGTATGCAAGTGTTTGGTGGACATGGCTTTATAGCCGAGTGGGGCATGGAGCAGTTGGCCCGTGATACCCGTATTTGTACTATGTACGAAGGCACCACTGGTATTCAGGCCATTGATTTGTTGGCCAGAAAAGTGGCAGGCTCGAACGGCAAGTTACTCACAGTATTTACCAACGACGTGAAAGATTACTGTAAGAGCATTCGCGATAAGAGCCAGTTTAATGCTTGGTCGAATAGTATCGACAAACATATTGATGAATGGCATCAAATCACCCAAGACATTATGCAACGTGCCGCCAAAAATCCTGCGGAACTAGGTGCAGCTTCGGTGGATTATTTGATGTACTCAGGTTATATAGTGATTGGTTACTTCTGGCTTAAAATGGCTGTGGTTGCGCAACAAAAACTTGATGAAGGTACCAGTGACCCTGAGTTTTATAAAGCCAAGTTACACACGGCTAAATTCTACTTTGACCGTTTGTTAACCCGTACGCGCTCTTTAGTTTCGGCTATGGAATCAGGTGCTGATAACCTAATGGACATGGAAGAAGAGCAGTTTAATATCGTTTAAGCACCTTATAAGGCGTTTAAGAATATTCAAAGGTGAACATGTCAAAGTGTTCACCTTTTTTATTGGAAAAAGTGTGGAGACTGGTATGAAACATCAAACTATCAATATTGAAAATGTGAACCTTCATTATGTTGAAGCTGGCGTTAATAATATTAGCGATTTACCACGAGAGACCATAATATTTCTCCATGGCTTTCCTGAATATTGGGGAACATGGCATGCCCAGCTGGATTATTTTGCAAAAGACTATCGGGTTATAGCGCCGGACTTACCCGGCTATAATTTAAGTGATAAGCCAAGTGATAAAAGCTTTTTTGAAGTGCCCAATTTAATTCAATTTATCGCAAAGTTTATTCAAGGGGTGGCACCTAATGAAAAAATAGTGCTGGTGGCTCACGACTGGGGCGGGGCAATTGCTTGGCCGTTAACAGCGTTTTTTCCAGATTTAATCAAGCGTTTAGTGATCCTTAATGCTGCGCATCCTAGTACCTTCACCCGTGAAATGATCCACAACCCAGAGCAACGACAAAAAAGTGAATATATTCACCAACTAATCGCCCCAGACGCTGCAACAAGGTTATCTGAAAACCAATATCAATACCTTAAAGACAAAATATTCGGCGGGATGCGCGCGGGCACTTTAAGCCATGCCCAGTGCCAAGCCTATCAAGATGTGTGGGCAATACCCGGCGCTGTCGACGGTATGTTGCAATACTACCGCGCTATGCCACAACTGGCACCTTCTGAAAACTCTAATGGCGATACAAGTTCACACGTGATCTCAACCACTCAAATGAAAATACCCAATATTCGGATCAGCTGTCCAACGCTAATTTTATGGGGCGAGCAAGACCAAGCATTTGTTAAAGAAAATATTGATGGCATTGAAGAATACGTGCCCAAGGTACAAGTAAAGCGATTTCCGCAAGCGAGTCATTGGTTGCAACATGAATTACCAGATGAAGTGAATCGAGAAATACAAGATTTCCTAGTGGCAAGTTCTTAAAAAGAATATAAAACAAAACTAGTAGCTTAGTGTTGATTTTGTTCAAATAAAGGTATTCAGACTTTTTGGGGATGAGTGTTTTATGAATGTAAATCTTTCTTGTCGATGCAAAGCGGTTCAAGGTGTGGCGCTTAACCTGACCCCTAAAAACGGTAACCGTTTGGTTTGCTGTTGTGACGATTGCCAAGCCTTTGCCAATTATCTCAACCAAGAGGGCGATATTTTAGATGAGTTTGGTGGCACTGAAATTTTTCAAACCTCACAATCGCAAGTTAGAATTGACAGTGGAGCAGAACATTTACGCTGTTTACGCCTAAAACCTAAAGGCTTAAATCGCTGGTATAGCCATTGTTGCAATACACCAGTGGCGAACACTATGGGCGCGAAATCTCCCTTTGTTGGGTTAATTCACAGCTTTATTAATATCGAAGGTGAGCGCCACAACACCCTTGGTGCCATTAGAACTTATGTGCAAACACAACATGCCCACGGCACACCTACTTATCCGCACAAAGCAGATAAATTCCCTTTAGGTATTACGCTGCGGATGATTAGGATGATGCTGATGTGGAAACTTAAAGGTATGCACCAACCCTCAGCTAAGTCATTAATACCAAATTGAGTTGTAGAATAGCTATTATGAGCGAGAAAAACCTCCACATCCTTCACAAACGCACACCCAAAGTTTATGAAAATAATGCCAAGCTTTGGGATCAGCAACGACCACGAGTATTGTTTGAACAACTTTGGCTAGATAAATTCCTATCAACATTACCAGCTAATGGAAGTGTGTTAGATGTAGGTTGTGGCGCTGGGGTGCCTATTTCAGAATATTGTTTATCAAAAGGGTTTCAATTAAGCGGTCTTGATATCTCAGCGGCGATGTTAACTATTGCCAAATCGCGGTTTCCAGCGGCTAATTGGATAGCAATGGATATGCGAGATTTACAACTCGAGTCAACCTTTGATGGGATTATTAGTTGGGACGGTTTTTTCCATTTAACCCAACAAGAGCAGCGCCAAACCTTGGGTTTATTTGCAAAGCACCTTAACCCTAAGGGGTCGCTTATGTTAACCATAGGCCACGAGGAGGGTGAGGTGACGGGCACTGTGGCGGGTGAACAGGTTTATCATGCTAGTTTAGCGCCTGAAGAATATCGAACTATCCTCACATCTCTTGGTTTTAAAGAAGTCGAGATGGTTCTTCAGGACCCAGAATGGGAGTTTCACTCAATTTTATTGGCGACAGCCAAAGACTAACCTTTGGCTTAGCAACCTCTACTTGGTGTTAAATTTTCCCTACTTCGTACCATTTCCTGATCCAGCTATCCACAGGATAAAGAATCTTGTAAAAGGCGGGCACAACCAAGAGTGCCAAGATAGTAGAGCTAACTAAACCGCCGATCACCGATAATGCCATAGGGGAGTTCATCTCGTGGCCTGCACCGCTGCCAAATGCCAGTGGCATCATAGCGCCCACCATGGCAAAAGTAGTCATTAAAATCGGTCGTAGGCGTTTTTCACCGGCATGGATCAGGGCATCGTCCACTGATTCGCCATCTTTAATGGCGCGGTTGGCAAAGTCCACTACTAAGATGGCATTTTTACCTACCATTCCCAAGAGTAAAATGATGCCTATCATTACAAACAAAGAGAAGTTATTACCACTTAGTCCTAGCGCAGTTATCACCCCAGTAAAGGCTAAGGGCATAGTCACCATGATGATAATAGGTTGAATGAGAGACTCGTATAAGGCCGCCAGAATCAAAAAGATTAACACCACAGCCAATGCCACAGCTGCAGCAAAAGCAACGCCAGTCTCTTGCATACTTTCTACATCACCTGCAAAAATGTAGTTGTAGCCTTCTGGCAGTAATGCCTCGATATTATCTTCGACCTGAGACACGATAGAATTAAGAGGAACATTCGACAAGTTACTGCTTACCATCACTTTTCTTTCACGATCAAAACGATTAACCGTAGCTATGGAGCGACTTTGTTCAAAATTGACTAAGCCATCAAGAAATACATATTCACCATTGCTGGCGTGGATTTGTAGTTTCTTAAGGCTATTCATATCGGCACGGCTTTTATCATCAAATCTTAGGGTGATATCGTATTCTCTGCCGTTTTGTTCGAAATTACTGATTTTGCTTTCGCTGGAATAATTTGAATTCAGTAAAGCGGCGATTTGTGAAGCGGTTATGCCTAGTCGCGTGGTGTTTTGCCTGATCATCGAAATGGTGATCTCGGGTTTCCCATCCTGATAATCACTGTCGACATCCACGGCTCCTTCAAATTTGCCCAACATATCTGATACCTTATCTGATATTTCTTTTAGCGTGTTTAAGTCATCACCAGTGATCACAATTTGCACCGGGGCATTACTAGTACCCGTGCTGATGGGGGGGATTTTCTCGATCGCTAATTTCATAGAGTTGAGAGATTTAAATTGCTCACGGTATTTTGAAATGACTTCAGATTGACCTAGAGGGCGTTGTTCAATAGGTTTCAATTTTACATACACTAGCGCTTTGTGGGATTCTTTTGCGGCGCTATAGCCAATACTTAGGGCATGATATTCAACCATTCCATCTTTGGCTACGGCTTCTAAAATGGGAGACATTCTGCGTTTCATTTCCTCAATAGAGGTACCTACTTCCGCTTTGGCGGTAATTTGAAATTCGCTATCGTCTTCAGCAGGCACAAAATCCATGCCCACGTTAGTGAATATCTGGCTCGATAAAATAAGAAATCCAAAGGTCACAATAACAGTGAGGTATTTAAACTTGATTAGGGGTTTAAGAATTTTTACATAGCCATTATCTAATGCTTCTAAAAGCGGTTCGGTTTTTTTATGAAAAGTGGTTTCTTTGTGACGTAATACTCTTGCGCCAACTGTGGGAATAAACATTATTGCCACAAAATACGATAAGGTAATGCCGCAAGCAACGGTAATAGCAAAAGCGTTAAAAAACTTGCCGATTATGCCATCCATAAAGGCAACCGGGATAAATACCGCTAATAACATGGCTGAAATAGCTAATAACGAAAAGGCAATTTCGTGGACGCCTTCGTAGGTCGCTTGAAACGCTTCCATTCCCGATTCCATCTTTTTACTGATATTTTCAATCACCACTATGGCGTCATCAATAAATATTCCTATCGCAAGGGTCAAGCCAATTAAGGTGAGTTTGTTTAGGTCATAACCTAGATAGTCTATGATAGCAAAGGTACCAATAATCGAAGTAGGGATCGCCAAAGCAGACACTATAGTGGCAGTGAAGTTTCGCAAAAACATAAACACGATTACTATGGATAGCACAGCACCGAATACTAAATCAAACTTTACCTGATCGACACTTTGGATGATTTTACCTGATTGGTCTTTGATTAAGGTGATGTCGTATTCATCGCCAGCTAAGGCTTGAATTTCAGGCAAAATTTGTTTGGTTTGGTTGATAATACCAATCACGTTGGTGCCAGAAATCTTCATGATTTTTAGCATCACGCCCGCTTGCCCATTAAACGATGAATAACTTTCAACATCGCTTAATCCATCAAAAACAGTGGCAATATCTTTTAACGGCAATCCAGGTTTTATTTCAATGTTTCCAAGTGATGCAATGTTTTTGGCGTCTCCTTGAAACTTAATAATTAACTCTTGTTTATCATTAATACTTTTGCCCGAGCTGGATTTGAAGTTTTCTTGGCTAATGATGTTTTGCAATTCGATGGCTGAAATATTGTATTTATTCAGCAAATAAGGGTCGACTAAAATACGAATTTCTCGGTCTTGATAGCCATCAATGGTGACATCACCCACATTTGGAATGCGCTGTAACTTGGGTTTGATTTTTTCATCAACCAACTGCATTAATGCCGACATATCACCGCTTTTTGTGGCAACAAACATACTTATTGCTTCACCGGCAGTACTGATTTTTTGGACCACAGGGGCTAGGGCGTTTTCTGGTAATATAATCGCGCCTATTTTATCTCTGACGTCATTGGCCGCCTCGCTGATATCTCGATCAAGGTCAAACTGCACCACAACTTGGCTTAGACCCTCAAAACTGGTAGAGCTTAACTTATCAATACCACTTATGCCTGACACCGACTCTTCAATTTTATCGGTGATTTTAGATTCAACGGTTTTGGCGTCAGCTCCTGGGTAGGTTGTGAGTATGGTAATTATTGGAAAATCTACGTTGGGGTAGAGCGCCAATGGCATAGAAGAGTATGACTTGAGACCAAAAATTATCAGTGCCATCACGGCCATAAGAATGGTGATGGGGCGATTAATTGCAAATTTATACATAGGACTACTCTTGGCTATCTGCTACTGAGGTATTATTTGCATCTGAGGTGATAATTTTGCCTTCACCAAATAGACCCACTTTTAAATCTTTGGCTTGCACTTGCAATGCAATTTTGCGGTTGTCACCATTCACCTCAGGGTAAATTCGAAAAATTTTGCCTGTGTACTGGGTTTCATCACCATCAACTTTATACAAAAAGAGATCGCCAATTTTCACATCGCTGTTATATTTTTGGTCAAACTCCACCACTAAAATCCGAGCGCTTTCACTTTGAATATTAAAGGCTGTTTTAAGCATCTGACCGCTGACTACATCACCCAACTCAATCATTCTTTTGGTGATCACGCCATCAAAAGGCGCACGTAAGATTGTTTTAGCGTATTGAGTTTTTTCAATCTCTATATGGGCTTTTATGGCCTCGTAAGCTTGAGCATATTTATCCAGCATGGACTTATCAATTAGCTTTTGTTTATACAAGCCTTGATGCCTTTGGTAGTCCAACTTGGCATATTTTAGGGTGACTTTTGAGGCATTATTAGTGGCGACTAAATCTTCACTAGCTAAGGTCGCCAGCACGTCCCCCTTTTTAACCACACTCATAATGTCTACATGTAGTTCTTTCACTATGCCGCTGGAGTTAAAGGCCAAACTTGCCCCCTGTTTGGCAAATACCGTAAAGGTTGCGTAAATTTCTTTTGCATGTACGTTGGTCATGCAAAGAGCTAGTGCTAACGCTATTATTTTTTTCATTTTTTTATCTCTATCAAATCGAATAGGGTGCTTATATATTCTCTAAATGCTTGTTTCAAATCTTGGCCATCTGCCCATGCTACAAGCATAAATCCTCG
Source organism: uncultured Paraglaciecola sp. (assembly GCF_937123705.1). GTDB lineage: Bacteria > Pseudomonadota > Gammaproteobacteria > Enterobacterales > Alteromonadaceae > Paraglaciecola. The sequence goes on from NZ_CAKZKO010000134.1 coordinate 8,601, forward strand.
TTCTGCTTTTATTATTCCGTCAATGAGGTTTCTAGAAATTTCCTTGATTTCACCTTTATCTATGCCTTCCTCGATGATGTCTTCGAGGATATTTCTGACAAATTCTGAGCATTCTCGATTGAATTCCACCATTGGGTTACATTTTGAAGACAAGGTGATGCTTAGGTACTCTCGGTAAAAATCCAAGTGCTTTTCATAAGGATTCGTTTCGGATAAGAAAAAATCGAACAGATAGATTATTTTTTGTTTGGTTGAGGTTTGTTTGTCGTTCTGGCTTAACAAGTTTTGATGATGTTCTGCGATAAAATTGCGAATAATCTCAAATACTATTTCTTCTTTATTGGCAAAATAGTCATACACAGTACCTTTGCCAATGCCTGCGGTTTTAGCAATTTCGGTAATGGTTAGATTTTTTAAGCCTTTTTCCAAAAGCAGCTCGGTACAAGCGGCTGCAATGTCTTTTCTCTTTTGGTCTTTATCTACTTTGATCGCCATGAATACCTACTAAAAGACTCTTTATGTGCCACCCAACAAATGACCGACAGTCGGTCATTAGTTGGGAGTGTAATTTAAGTCAAATAGAAAATACAATTTTTTTGGTCTATTTATTAATACCTATGACGCTAAACTGAATTAAGATAGGCCTGTAGGTTTGAATTGAACTGCAAAGTTGTTGCGATGGATGACTAGAGGGTAAGTACCCTTTAGCGCGTACAAATTATTACTCGTTTGTGGTAGGATTAAATCCTACTAATTAAGCTTTAGAGAAACTTATGGCAATGGTAAAGAAAAGTATCACAGTAACTGATACTCAAGATGTTTGGATGCAATCACAGCTTGAAACAGGAAATTACAGTACAGACAGCGAGTTAATTCGTGACGCATTGCGGGAGAAGCAAATGCGAATTGACGAGATAAACTATATTCGAGAAAAGTTGATTAGTGCGGAAAATAGTGGGTATAGCCTACAGACGCCTGATGAAATTAGGAATATGGTGAAAACTCGCTTAAAGAAAGATGTCTGATTACTTCTTAAAACTTTCGCTCACAGCACAAAATGATCTTAGCGCTATTTATGAAGAAGGTTTCCTTAACTGGGGAGAAATACAAGCTGACTTTTATTACGATGGTATAATAAACCACTTCAATACCTTATGTGAAAACCCTTATCTATACCAAAATGTCGATGAAATTCGTCAAGGTTATAGAAGAAGTGTTTGCGGTAAGCACTCAGTTTATTACAGGGTAATTAATGATACTGTTGAAATTATGGGGCTAGTCAAGCGTCAAAATCGTTACAATTAGCTTAGTTCGCCAAACGGCCGGTTTGGCGCGAATTTTTCCTTGCAGATGTGACAACCTTGGCGGCTTCAATTCGCTCATTAAAGTCTGAATGGCCAAGCTAAAACCTTAAAAACTTTACACACTGGATGTCAACTACTGCTGTTTAGTAGGATCACTTATGCCTTTTCCTCAACACACCAACCACATCTGATAAATTCAAATCGCTAGCCTGTAGCAATACAATTAGGTGATACAACAAATCAGCAGATTCGTTTTTTAATTCTTCTAAGTCTTTTACAGTGGCGGCTAGAGCGGTTTCGACCCCTTCTTCTCCTACTTTTTGGGCGATTCGTTTTATGCCTTTGCTGTAGAGGTGTGCGGTGTAGCTAGAGTCGGGATCTGCGCCTTTACGTGAGGCAATCACAGATTCTAATTCAGAGATAAAACTGATGTCAGCTGATTGGCTATCAGCCCAGCAAGTTTCGGTGCCTTTGTGGCAAGTAGTGCCAACAGGATTAACTAAAGCAAGTATCGAATCGTTATCACAATCACTGCTAATTTCCACGAGATTAAGGCTATTGCCAGACTCTTCGCCTTTGGTCCACAAGCGCTGTTTTGAGCGACTAAAAAATGTCACTAAACCTGTTTCTAAGGTTTTACCTAATGCGTCTTGGTTCATAAACCCTTGCATTAACACTTTGCCGCTTACTGCATTTTGCACAATACATGGAATAAGGTTATCCATCTTGTCCCAAGCTAAATTTACCACTGTGTCTTTTGTAATAATCATCTTAATCTCTTATGGCTATATTTTGTTTACGCAAGTATGCCTTCAATTCTGGTATGGGGATAATGCCTTTATGAAACACCGAAGCTGCTAATGCGCCGTCTACATCGGCTTGTTCAAATACATCCTTAAAGTGAATGCTTTCACCTGCGCCGCCTGAGGCAATTAAAGGTACTTTGCAACTTTGTCTGATTGCCGACAGTTGTTTAATATCGTAGCCCTGACGCACACCATCTTGATTCATGCAGTTAAGCACAATTTCTCCGGCACCTCTTTGTTGCACTTCTTTAATCCAATCGGCGGTTTGCCATGCAGTCACTTGGGTGCGTGATTCGTCGCCTGTGTATTGATGCACTTGGTATTGTCCGGTTTCTTCATTGAAAAAACTGTCGATGCCCACCACTACACATTGTTGACCGTAAGTATCGTGTAAACGGGTGATCAGTTCTGGGTCGGCCAAAGCGGGTGAGTTGACGGATATTTTGTCGGCGCCCATTTCTAATATTTTACCGGCGTCTTCGATGGTTTTGATACCACCGGCTACACAAAATGGGATATCAATGACCTGTGCAATACGGGTGACCCAGCTTTTATCTACCACGCGCTGATCGCTGGATGCTGTGATGTCGTAAAATACTAACTCATCTGCCCCTTGCTGTGCGTATTGCTGGGCTAAGGGTACAATGTCACCAATGATTTCGTGATTACGAAATTTAACCCCTTTGACTACTTTGCCGTCTTTGACATCTAAGCAGGGAATAATACGTCTAGCTAACATTAAATATTACCCTACCTTAGTTAACCAGTTGTGTGTGTCGGGTGTTTTGCCCCACTGAATGTCATTCAATGCTTGGCGTAATTTTTGGGTCGTTGGACCATGCTCACCTGTGCCAACTGGGTACTCTTTGCCGTTGTGAATAAGTGTACCAACCGAGGTGAGTACTGCTGCAGTACCAGAAAGGGCGGCTTCAACATTAGGTTTGGCAGCTCTCTCAAGTAATTCGGTAACGCTTAATTGGGTTTCGGTCACTTTCATTCCCATATCGGCGGCTAGGGTTAAAATAGAGCCGCGGGTTACACCGTGTAAAAACGAAGAATCTAAGGCTTTGGTAATCACTTCGTTGCCATCTATAAGTATGAAATTGGCCGCACCGGTTTCTTGTACATCACCATTGGGACAAAATAATATTTGGTCAGCTTGCACATCTTGTTTGGCAGCTAAAATAGGGCCTAATGCGCTGGCATAGTTGCCACCACTTTTTACCATACCCATATGCGGAGCACAGCGCATGCCTGTTTCGTCTAGTAATAATCTAAGAGGTTTAGCACCACCAGAGAAGTAGTCGCCTACAGGGGACGTAAGCACATAAATCATCGAGCTTGCACTGGGCGCGGCGGCTTTACCTATAGCGGCTTCAGTGCCTATGTGGGTCGGGCGGATATACATTGAGCCGGGAGGCTCTGGAATATCGGCGCTGTATTGTTCTACTATGTCCAATATCATCTGCGAGACTTGCCCTTGGTCTATATCAGGCAACGACAATAAACGGCTACTTTGAGCAAAACGGTTGAGGTTTTGATCCATACGAAACACATGAATACTACCATCCGCATGCTTAAAGGCTTTTAGTCCTTCAAAACAGGTGCTTGAATAATGTAAAACATGGGCACCGGGATGTAACTGGATGCTGTCGGATGCAACAATGTTTGCTGCATTCCACTGATTATTTTCAAAGCTAGTGTATGCCATCTTGGGCATAAACACTGTTCCAAAAGCCGCCATGATAATTTCCTAATTTGTTGTTTTTAAAGTGCTTACTAATATAATTTGTGCTGATTATATACCGCTGTTCCAACACGCAATGGCTTGCTCTACGGTAAATTTACCTTCTAGTAGTGCGCGTCCTAAAATCACGCCACTGACGTTAGTCGGTTTAAGTATGGCTATATCATCCAGATTACCAATACCACCAGAGGCTTGCCAACCTACAGTTGGAAATTGTTCGGTCATCTGGGTGTAAAGTTGATGATTCGCGCCTTGCAAAGTGCCGTCACGGCTGATGTCGGTACATAACACGTGTTTAGCGCCCACTGATAATAAGTCTTCGAGCAAGGCTTCAATCGACACGCCTGAATTTTCTTGCCAGCCGTGGGTTGCGATAAACTTATTCCCCGACTCGTCAATGTTTATATCTAAAGCTAACACTATGGCATCGGCACCGTATTTAGTTATCCAGCCTTTCACCAGCTCTGGCTCTTTTACTGCCAACGAGCCTATCACCACACGTTTAACGCCAATATTTAAAAGTTGCGCTACGTCTGCTTCGCTACGAATGCCACCGCCTGCTTGAAAGTCCATACGGTTGGTGGCAACCATTTTACCTATCAAGTCGAGTTGGCGTTTACTGGTGTTTTTAGCGCCCGTTAAATCAACTATGTGTAACCATTTTGCACCTTGATCGGCGTAGCTGTTAACCACATCAATAGGGTCGAGTTTATATTCGGTTTTCTGCTCATAGTCGCCTTGGTATAAACGTACGACTGAGCCATCTATTAAATCAATTGCTGGGATGATCATGAGTAACCTTGTTAATCTCTTGGTCTTATAATTCGATAAAGTTTTTCAAAAGTTGTGCACCCGCATCGCTGGAACGCTCAGGGTGAAATTGCACCCCAAAAAAGTTGTCCTTGTGAAGCGCCGCAGAAAAGTCCATACCATATTGGCAACTGGCCATTGTGAATTCTGAAACCGCCACCGCAAAGCTGTGCACAAAATAAAAGTAGCTACCGCTGTCTAGGCCTTTAAATAATGGTGCACCGGCAACTGGGGTAATGGTATTCCAGCCCATGTGCGGTAAACGTAAAGCACCTACTTGCATACGCTGCACTTGCCCGGGTATAAGACCTAAACAAGGTGTATTACCGCTTAGACTCTCTTGGGATGATTCAACCATCAACTGCATGCCTAAACAAATGCCTAATACCGGCTGAGTTAAGCCTTGAATACAATTGCTAAGTTGTTTCCTCTCTATGCTTGCCATCGCTGTATGAGCACTGCCTACACCAGGTAAAAATACCTTGTCGGCTTGTTGAATGACCGCTAAATCATCACTCACTGTGACTTTTTGGCCTAAACGTTCAAGGGCAAATTTCACCGATGAAATATTCGCGCAGCCGGTATTCACAATGACTATTTGTTGAGCCGCCATATTTACAGTGCACCTTTTGAGCTAGGTAAGGCTTCACCTTGTTTATGAATGGCTTGGCGTAAGGCGCGGCCAAATACTTTAAATAAGCTCTCAACTTGGTGGTGAGCGTTGCCTTCGGTGGTAGAAAGGTGCAACGACAACCCCATAGATTGTGCTAAAGAATAGAAAAAATGTGGCACCATTTCGGTGGCCATGTCGCCCACTTGTTCGCGGCTAAATTCAGCTTCAAACTTAAGATGCGGTCGGTTAGAAATATCTAAAATACACTCGGCGCGGCATTCATCCATTGGTAAGGCAAAACCAAAGCGGCCTATGCCTCGTTTATCGCCTAAGGCTTTTTTAAGGGCATCGCCTAACGCAAGGGCGGTGTCTTCAACGCTGTGGTGGTCGTCTATGTGTAAATCGCCGTCTACTTTTAAGGTAAGTTCAAAGCCGCCATGGGTGGCAATTTGATCCAGCATATGATCAAAAAAGCCAAGGCCAGTCTCGATAGTTGACTTAGCACTTGAGTCCAAATCTACCGTCACATGAATATCGGTTTCTGAGGTTTTACGCACCACAGAGGCAACGCGGCTTGAGGCCAATAATTGTTTTTCAATCTGCTGCCAATTTAAGTTTTCGCGATCATATTGGATCCCGACTATGCCCATATTTTGTGCTAGTTGCATATCGGTTTCACGATCGCCAATCACAAAAGAGCGGGTAAAATCGACTTTGCCTTGTTGCAAGTAGTCTTTGACTAAACCGAGTTTAGGTTTACGGCAACTGCAGTTGTCGGCGTCGAAATGTGGGCAAATCAATACCTCATCAAACAGTACACCTTGGCTTGAAAAAATATCCATCATTTTATCGTGGGCTAAGTCAAAATCAGTTTGCGGAAAACTAGCTGTGCCTAGGCCGTCTTGATTCGACACCATCACTAAACGAAACCCACTTTGCTGTAGCTTTAAAAGTACCGGGATCACTTGTGGTTCGAACACCAATTTATCGAGGTTATCTAATTGTTTGTCGATGGCCGGCTCTTCAACTAAAGTGCCGTCACGATCGATAAAAAGAATGGCTTGTTGGCTCATGCTGTTTGTTCCTGCTGCGAGAAAAAGCTTGCCATTAAGGCCAGCAATTTTTCATTTTGTTGTTGAGTACCCAGAGAAATACGAAGGCAATTTTCTAAGTTATGTTGTTTAGATTGATCGCGAATAAGTACCGAGTTAGCCACTAAAAAGTCCATCAATGCTTGCTTTAGAGGGTGTCTGAATAAAATAAAATTAGCTTTGTCATCGCCTATCAATTCTAATTCTGGAAACTGTAATAATTGTTGCTTTAGTTGCTGTTTTTGAATGCCCAAATACTCTACTTGCTGTGTCATTTGTTGTAACCCGCTGTTACTCAGCGCTTGAGCAGCTATTTGTGCCACAGGCTCGGGCACAGGGTAGGGCGCAATCACTTTCATAATATTGTGGATCACCTCGCTATTCGCCAAGGTAAAACCACAACGTAGCCCCGCCAATGCAAAAGCTTTAGATAGTGTGCGCAATACCACTAAGTTAGGGTAATTTGCCAGTTCAGGCGCCCAAGTATTTTGTGCATCAAATTCAATATAAGCTTCATCAACCACTACTAAGGCCGAATCGGCGAAATGGGTTAACACTTGTTGTAATTGTTCTTTGTCTACGGAAGTTCCAGTGGGATTATTCGGTGAACAAATAAATACTAAGTTGACTTGGCCTTGAAAACTTTTAATGGTCTCAAGATTTAAACTAAAGTCGTTATTTAACGGTGCTTTTTCGATAGCTACATTGCAGGTTTCGGCACTAATGGCGTACATACCGTATGTCGGCGGACAAATTAAGATTTTGTCCTTGCCTGGCGTGCAAAAGGTGCGAATAAGTAGTTCAATTCCTTCGTCTGCACCACGGCTAATAAGTAATTGATTGTTTTGCACGCCCGCATATTCAGCGTAAGGCAATAAAACGCTCGGTGGTTGGCAATCGGGGTATCGATTTAAGTGGTCGCTATCAATACTGTAGTCATTGGCAAAAGGGGACTCATTAGCATTTAGCCAAGTTTCGCTGTTACTGTCGCCACCTGCAAAAATTCGTCTTGCTGATTCGTAAGGTTTTAACGCTTTTAAGTTTTCAGCAACCAATTTATCGATTAAAGCGCTCATGACATACTACCTTGGGTTTGCTTGGCATCGAGTCTTAATTTCACCGCTTGTTTGTGAGCGTCTAAGCCCTCAGCATCTGCCAAATCCATAATGGCATTACCGATGTTTTGTAAGCCTTGGTAACTGAGCTGTTGCACAGTGTAACGGCGCATAAAGTCGGCTAAACCTAAGCTTGAATAATTGCGGGCATAACCATAAGTGGGTAAAACATGGTTGGTGCCACTGGCATAATCACCGGCTGATTCGGGTGACCACTGTCCAACAAATATTGAGCCAGCGTTAGTGAGCTTATCTAAGCTGTCACGGGCATTTTTGATTTGTACAATTAAGTGTTCCGGCGCATAACTATTACTGACTTCAAAGGCTTGTTCTAAGCTGTCGGTCAGGATATAACGGCTGTTTTGAATGGCCTGTTCGGCAATCTCTTTTCTGCTTAATTGGGTCAACTGTAAGGAGACTTGCAGCTTAACCTCATCAATTAGTTCACTGCTATTAGAAATTAAAACCGCTTGTGAGTCGGTGCCGTGCTCTGCTTGAGATAATAAATCGGCAGCCACAAACACCGGATTGGCTTGGGTATCGGCAATCACCAACACTTCAGATGGACCTGCTGGCATATCAATGGCAGGGCCTGCTGGAATACGACTTACCTGTTGTTTGGCTTCGGTCACATAACTATTGCCGGGACCAAAAATTTTATCGACTTTAGGTATGCTTTCGGTGCCTAATGCTAAAGCGGCAATCGCCTGCGCACCGCCTACTAGGTAAATTTCGTCGATGCCACATAAACTGGCTGCATAGCGAATTTCAACGGCTATTTGCCCTTCTTTGTTGGGGGGCGTACATAGCACTTTGCGTGGGCAACCTGCTACTTGAGCCGTTGCGCCCAGCATTAATACGGTTGACGGTAACGGCGCTGTGCCACCTGGGATATACAATCCTACCGATGCTAATGGTGCGTGTTTAAGTTCGCACACTACGCCGGGCGTGGTTTCCACTTCGACATCTTCTGGGTATTGCGCTTGGTGAAATGCCTTAATATTGGCATAGGCTTGATCTATGGCCCATTTCACTTCGGGCTTTAACTCGCTAGCAAAACTACCTAAAGAACTATCACTAAAACGTAATCCATCCAATTTTGCGCCATCAAATCGTTCAGTCAATTGCAACAAAGCAGCATCACCTTGTTGCTTAACCTGCTGAATAATACCGGCAACAGTATCGCTCAACGCTTGGCTATCGGCGAGTGCAGGTCTACTTAACAGCTCGGCTTGTTGTTTTGGGGTCAATTTTGGCCAATTTTGCATGACGGAACTTTGCCTCTACTTACTTGTGCTTTTTTGTCGTTAAGACATCATTTTTTCAATTGGCATCACTAGGATTGAACTACAACCCAAAGCCTTAAGTTTTTCCATGGTTTCCCAAAATAGAGTTTCAGGGCTTACTACATGGATGGCAACTGTATCGTCGTTACCCGCAAGAGGCAGTACAGTAGGGTTTTCTGAGCCTGGTAGTAAACTTTTGACTTGTTCCAAATAGGCTTTAGGCGCGTGAAGCATGATGTATTTACTTTCTTTGGCCTGGGTTACACCATCCATACGTGGCAACATTTTGCTGATAAGAGCTTGTTTGGCTGCTGGCATCTCGCCGCCGCGTTGAATAAATACTGCTTTGGAGACAAATATTTCGTCGGCTTCTTGTAAACCATTGGCTTCAAGCGTGGCACCGGTAGACACTAAGTCACAGATTGCATCGGCCACACCGGCTCGAGGGGCAACTTCAACCGAGCCTGTTAACATCACAGTGCTGGCATTAATGTTCTTTTCTTTGAAAAAACGTTCAAGTAAATAAGGGTAAGTGGTAGCGACCTTTTTACCTTCTAAAGATTGCACCCCTTGGTAATCCATTTCGTTTGGCACCGCAAGAGACAAACGGCAACCACCGTAATCTAAACGTCTTAACTCTGTGTATTCAGCTTGTTTACCGGCGGCTTGACGCTCAAGCATTTTTTCTTCGAGTTCGTTTTGACCAATAAAGCCTAAATCAACCGCACCATCCATGACTAAACCGGGAATGTCGTCGTCACGTACTAACAATAAATCGATAGGTTGATTGGTAGAATGTGCAATCAACAAACGATCACGAATTTGTAGTTTAATGCCAATGGCCTTTAATAACGCGATACTGTCGTCGCTTAAACGGCCCTTTTTTTGTACGGCTATACGAAGTCTGTTGCTATCACTCATGTTAGTTTTCAATCCTATTTTAATATTTATCGCTTAAGCAGCTGATTAAGCTCCAAAAGAAAAACCCCCGAAAGATGCCTTCCGAGGGTTTAGAGTGTGTCTGCGCCGCTAGAAGGTTCCAATAGACCTTCCAGCAAATACCTGAAAGGTTATGCTATATGATGATGGACGACTGCTTTCAGGGTATTGTTCATAATATTTTGGACTCGATAAAATCACTGCGCTTCAATGGCGCATACATTATTCAATCGGCCCGATTAATGCAAGACTATTTAAGAACAAATCAGCGGTTTTCTTACAATTTTATTAACTATGTTAGTCTAGAATCTCATGGTTGAATGTTTTATGAACAAAGTTGTCAAAATAACTGTGAACTCTTATTGGCCAAGTAGGAATAAATAATGACAAGTGATCTTTTATTTTCAGTACTTCCCCGTGAAGGTAAAGTGCCTATAGCGCACGATAGCCAAAAAGTTGCTCAGGTTGAAAAGCAAGAAAAGCTTAGGTCCTTGAGTGATGAAGAAAAAGAACTTAAAGGCGAGGAAAGAGACGCGAGAAAAAAACAACAACAGCAAAAAGAGAACGAGCAAGACTCTGAGCAAGAAGCTAATTCTGAACAAGTTAACCTAGACAATGACGAACTTGAAAAACAGCAACCCAAAGGGCCTAAACATTTGGATATTTATGTTTAGCATAAATAAACTTGAACATTAGGTTAATGTAAACCGCTTGCAAGCTAGGCATCAAAATAAACAGGATACAAAATGAAATATTTCGCAGCAATAACCTTATTAATCAGTTTGTTGGCGGGTGCTGAGGTTGAAAATAGCAATCCCAAGTTCGATCCTGAACTGGCAGCAAAATTAGGTGCCGATGATTACGGCATGAAGAGTTATGTGTTAGTGATACTTAAAAGTGGCAATAATTCCTCAAAAGACGAGAGTGCAAGAAAAAACGCATTTAGAGGTCACATGGAAAATATCAAACGTTTGGTTGCAATGGACAAGCTGATTGTTGCCGGACCGCTAGGTAAAAATGATAAATCCTATCGAGGCATTTTTATCTTAAATGTAGCCACGCTAGAGGCTGCTAAAGAAATGTTGCAATCCGATCCTGCCATCACTGCGCAATATTTAGACGCTGAACTATACAACTGGTACGGTTCTGCCGCTCTACCTGAATATTTACCGGCGTCCGATAAAATATGGAAAGCGTCGCCATAAGACATAATTTGCTATGAATTGATTGAGTAATTTTTTATCCAGGCAATTATTGTGGGATAGAGATCTACAATTTTTTGGGAAGATGTTTTAAGGCGGTATTGGCGAGTAAGCTCTTGGTTAAAAGCTTTAAATTGATGAAACCCTTTACGGGTCACCATAAACTGCTGAATGTATCTTTGAATAAACAAGTAGTCTTTTGAGGGGTAATTTTCCAAGGCATATAAAGAAAACAGTGACCAAGTCATATATTCATTAAATACTAAGTAGGGTTTGTTATAACTACCTCCTTTATACCAAAGTGATAAATCTGTAAAAGCGGCATTGATCTCGTCAATATATTTGTCTGAAGTCGGATTGACATAAGCATGATCAATTTCAGTGAAAAATGAGCGAGTAAACTTAATAAATTGAATGGGTAAAGGATCGAGGGTATTTTCATAACGATTCGGCGCGCTGATAAACAAAATGGATTCATCAAAGCCGTTATTAGAAAACTGTCGAGCACTATTGTTTCCGGGACCTAATGGTGAAAAGAAAACTTTAAGGCTATGGTATTTTGTAGGGAAGTGAGATTCTAACCAGCGCCAAATATATTCTGGTTGAGCCCCTAGGCGGAAAGTTTCGCTCAATTTTGCGTAATAACTAGTCTGTAGTTTATAAAATGTTTTGAAATCACTTTTATTTGCGAAGTCCTCTAACAAGGAAATGTTGCTGTTAATATTATCCTTTGCTCGAAAGCCATGGTATTCATGAGATCTTTGTATTTTGTCGCCGTTGAATACATATGCTGGGCCATTTTCAACGAATGAATAGTAATTGAGATCATCGCGTATTGTAAATATGTCATGGTCTTTAAAGGGCGCAAACCACTGCAACATGTCCTCGTAATATTCTCCTTTAGAATGCATCTTAAACTGGGTGTCATAAAATTTATCCGACAAAGCCAAAATGATGTTACTAAGCTCGTAAACTTCAGGTATTTCAATGCTGACCTTGCCTTTATGCCTTTGCATATATTTTTGACTGTAGTGGGCAGGGTTAGTTTGAATATTGAAGGAAATGGTTTTGACTTGTTGTTGAAATTTTAAATGTAAGTGTGCGGTTTCGTTGTCATGACTAACTATAGGTAAGCTTGTATGGTCATATTTAATTTCTACACTCGGCGTGGCTGACCAAAAAGTTAAATCAATCACTCTATTTTCGGGCAAAGAATTAAAATTTAAGTTTTCATTAAAAAAGTCATAGGTGAGCAGCGAAAAGTCAGCAGTCTTCAATGAAAGGTAATAGTCCTTAGCTTGTGTTACGCCACAACAGCAAAGGGTTAAAATTATAAATAGATATTTCAACACTAACTTATCCTTCAAACTATATTGCTGGTGATAGTTTCTTTTTTAGAATTTAGCTAATCGCAATGCCAAACATCATGGTTAGATGGGCAACTATGTGAGCTGCTATGGCACATTCCAATCCCCGTTTCCAATATAAATATCCAGCGATGAAGCCAAAAATGGCATTGGCCAAAACAATATAACAGATTAAAAGTAGACTTATTTGCGGTGACAATGCAAAAGCGATAGGCAGGTGGCCCGCCCCAAATAACAGGGCAGAGAGGGCAATTGCCAAGATATAGTTATGGGCTTTTATTACTTCGCCTTGGGTTTGCGTTACGCGATAGATTATCCACACCAAAGTAGACATTAAGCCCCAACGGATCAGTAATTCTTCGGTGATCCCGCCGTATAATATTTTTGTATACCAAGGTAAGGCTAGCTTTTCGCCGGCCACAATAAACTCTGCAGGAAGATAGGAGTAACTTGCGAAAGATATGATTAATAAAAGGGCTCCACCCAACACACCACCTAATAAAGCTGGCACTATTTGTGGTCTTAGTTCTTTAAACATAGCTGTAGAATTTGTCATGGCTAGAATAACCGGCGACTTTAGTCCTACTTTTTCTGAAAATACTTTGCCCAACACAATCATTAATAACAGAAACAGCGATGATTGTAATACTGAAATAAGCTGGAGTATTTCAATGGGAAAAGGAGGAGGTTCAGGTTGCAATGCCATTAACTTTGGGATCACCGGCAGCATGGATATCACACCAAGCAAGCCAAGTGAAAAAAGTATTGTTGTAGGTTGGGGTTGTTTAAACATAGTTACCCGTTTCATTTTTGTTAAATAGACAAAAAACTTCTTAATTCGTCTTGTCTTGCCAGCCCATCTTGCATACCTAAAGCAATTAACTCACGGCAAAATTCTTTCTCAAATAACAAGTAACTTAATAGGCTGGAGTCGGCTTTATCGTGCAGCCCCATCATGCGTAGTAAAATCTTAATCCCTGAGGGCATACGATGAAAATGACTTGCCGCCATATCGTTAAAGTTAATACTAGGATTAATCACTAAGGTGTCTATGGTTTTGAGCTTAGTTTGTTGTCGTTGTTGGTGCGTCATGTGGGCGATGGTTTGGTTTATCCGTGTGAGACGTTCGAGATCAGATTTAAGGGTATCGGCAAAAATGGTATCGAGCAAATGCCCTGCTATTGCGATACTACTGGGATATTTACTCATATCTACAAATCGCGAGATTTTTTCTGGTTGTTCGACCCCTATAACTAGTATTTTTTCTGCACCCAAATGGATCGCAGGGCTAAGAGGTGATAATTGATGCACCGAACCGTCTCCCAAAAACTCACCTAACATTTTTACTGGCGGAAACAACATAGGGATAGCCGAAGAGGCAATCAAATGTTCGGAGTTTAGAGTACAAGGTATGCCACGTCTTTGTTCTCGTTGCCAGGCAGTTAACTCACTATGGCCTTGGTAAAAGCTGATGGAATCGTGGCTAGAGTAACTCGACGCATTCACACATATTGCGCGCAACTGACCCATTGAAATGTTTCTATCGATACGATGAAAATCCAAGCTACTTCTTATGAGGCGGCGCAGAGGTTGATTGTTCAATAAGCTCGACGGGTGCTTTTGACTTTGCTCGGATTGAAAGCTAGTTAAAAAATTACCTGCTAGATGTTTAAACACATCTCTAATGCCACTGTCGTAGACTTGGCGAGTGTGAAAGTTTTTCCAAACCCATTCTAATTTTCTAAGGCCAAGATGGTAACAAGAAGCATAACAAGCTAAACCTGTAGCATTGATAGCACCTGCAGAGTTGCCACACACTATAGGAAAAGGTAAGCCTTGGTTGCGGGGTAAAAAAGTGGCTATGGCTTTCAGTACACCCAATTGATAGGCGGCTCTGGCACCACCACCAGATAATAACAAGGCATATTGATTTCGCTCTGACAAAAAGCATGCTCCTTATAATGTAAGCGATAACCCTTCGGCGGCAGCAAAAAGTACCAGATCTGCGCCACCAATTTCGATGATCTCTTGGCAGTGATGCTCGATCTCGGCAATATCGTCGTCGGTTCGAATATGGTCGTGGCTATACAAAGCCATGCGTTTTGCGCGACTGCCCATGGCGAGTTTTACCGCTTCTTCTGCGACCGAGTGCCCCCAGCCTGATTTAGCAGGCATGTCAGATATCATGTATTGGGCGTCATGGATAATGAGGTCGGCATCGCGGCTAAATTCCACCCATTCCAAAAAGTCAGTATTTTTTTTGTAGGGTGGATATAGCTCGTTGTCGGTGATATAGGCGACTTTTTTACCGTCTGCCTCTATACAAAAGGAACTGCCACTACCGGGGTGATTCATGGCTAGGCGGCTAATTTTAGCTGAGCCTATGTGCCACTCTTTAACTGTCTTTGGCTGCGGGGTAATCTGGATGTTAGACGGTAATGTTTTGTAATCAACGGGAAAGTAACTGCCACTCATTTGTTCGAGAATGGCATGGTCAGCGTCGAAGGTAATCTGACCAGGGGTGATAAATATATTACGTTTGGGTTGATAGATGGGTGCAAAAAAAGGAAATCCCTGAATATGATCCCAATGATTATGGGTCAGTAATAAATGAATATCATTGGATTGTTTAATGAGCTTTTGACCGAGGTTTTTGATCCCCGTACCGGCATCCAAAATGATATCGGTACCATCGTCTAAACACACGTGCACGCAGGCTGTATTACCGCCGTATTTAATAAACTCAGGGCCGGGAGAGGGGCAGGAGCCACGTACCCCATAAAAGGTCACTTGCATTTAAGATCTCATTAATAAGCTGGTTACTTCCATGGATCTAAACAATATCACTAAAGATGAATTGAATTAAGTATAAACTTATGGGGTATGTATGCAATAGTATAACAACTTGTTTTTTATAATAAAAAAGCGCCAAGAGGCGCTTTTTTAATGTACGTCATAAAAGTTGTGGGCTGGTTTATAAGTTAGCTACAAAGTCTGTCACTTGATCAATTTCAAGTAATTGTTTTTCACCGGTGCGGCGATTTTTAACTTCTACTTTATTTTCATCTAAATTACGTTCACCAATAACAATAGTGTAGGGGATCCCTACTAGTTCCATATCGTTGAACATTACGCCGGGACGCTCTTTTCTATCATCAAACAACACTTCTACTCCAGCTGCTTGGAGCTTCGCGTACATAGGCTCTGCAACCTCTTTAACGCGATGAGATTTATGCATATTCATGGGTACCAAAGCCACTTTAAAAGGTGCGATAGCGTCTGGCCAGATGATCCCGTATTTGTCATGGTTTTGCTCAATTGCAGCCGCCACAATACGTGATACACCTATGCCGTAACATCCCATGCTAAGGGTTTTGTTTTTACCGTTTTCATCTAATACGCCACAATTCATGGCTTCTGAGTATTTTTCACCGAGTTGGAATATGTGCCCTACTTCGATGCCGCGTTTTATTTCTAAGTTGCCGTTACCGTCTGGTGAAGCATCTCCGGCAACCACATTGCGAATGTCTGCGACTGTATGCTCAGCTGCATCTCTTGCCCAATTCACGCCAGTGTAATGAAAGTCTGTTTCGTTAGCACCACACACAAAGTCGGCTAAATGAGCGGCGCTGTTGTCAACTATAACTGGGATAGTCATGGCAACTGGTCCAAGTGAGCCAATAGTGCAGTTTAGCGTGTCTTGTATTTGTTGTTCATTTGCCATAGTTAGAGGGGCAAACACCCCTGTCAATTTTTCTGCTTTGACTTCGTTTAGCTGGTGGTCGCCACGCAGTACCAGTGCAATTAACCCTTGCTTACCTGTTTTGTCAGGTTCAGCCAATACAATTAGGGTTTTAACCGATTGCTGTGGGGGAATAGTTAAAAACTCGGCTACCGCCTCTATGGTCTTTTGCCCGGGAGTGGCAACTTTCTCTAAATTTTGTGTCCCTTGCGGGCAATCACCACTCGGTGCTAAGGCGGATGCTTTTTCGATATTGGCTGCGTAATCGGAGCCATTGCTAAAGGCAATGTCATCTTCGCCAGACTCCGCTAACACGTGGAACTCGTGCGAGGCACTGCCACCAATCGAACCATTATCGGCAATAACGGGGCGATAATCTAACCCTATACGTTCAAAAATATTACAGTAGGCTTGAAACATAGTTTGATAGGTGGTTTCTAAGCTGCTTTGATCTAAATGAAATGAATAGGCGTCTTTCATTGTGAATTCGCGGCTACGCATAATGCCAAATCTAGGACGAATTTCGTCTCTGAATTTGGTTTGGACTTGATACAGATTTAAAGGCAGTTGTTTATAGCTACTGACTTCGTTTTTAACCAGCGACGTGATCACTTCTTCGTGAGTCGGCCCCAATACAAAGTCACGAGCATGCCTGTCCTTAATTCGTAATAATTCAGGGCCGTATTCTTCCCAGCGGTTTGATTCTTGCCATAAATCAGCAGGTTGGACTACAGGCATCAAAATTTCAATTGAGCCAGCTTTATTCATTTCGTCGCGCACTATATCGGCCACTTTATTCAGCACTCGTAAACCAGACGGCAACCAAGTATATAAACCTGAAGCTAGTTTTCTGATCATACCGGCACGCAGCATTAACTGGTGGCTAATAACTTCAGCATCGGCTGGGGTTTCTTTTTGTGTGGATAACAAATATTGACTAGTGCGCATGAAGAATAAAATCTCTGGGTTTGAAGTAAAAATCGGCGCTTATTCTAACAGCTATATTGGCTAAAGCTAGGATGGAATATGGGATAGCGTTAATTTTTTTGGATGGCGATGACCACATTTTGTTGCTGAATAACTTGCCATTGAATATTGAGGTCGTACAAGCCCATACCGTAGGTTTTATCTGGCTGCGAATTGTGGTGATAAGCGGGGCGGGGATCTTGACTCAGTACTTCGCGAATAAGCGTGCCTAATGTGGGGTAGCTGTGCTCAAGTTGTTGTAATTGTTCGGTGGCTTGTTTATTAAAAGTTACTTCCATTAGATCTGGACTATCTTGTGCAATTCCGCCTTGAGCATGTGTAATGCTATCTGCGTAGGGTATATAAGGTTTAATGTCTATGATGGGGGTTCCATCTAATAAATCCATACCTTTAACCGTTAGAGTCACCTGATTACCTAGAGTGCATAGAGATTTAAATTCCACCACAGACATACCCAAACTGTTGGGCCTAAAAGTGCTACGAGTGGCAAATACTCCGAGTTTTTGATTGCCGCCCAAACGAGGGGGACGAACTAGAGGGGAGTGGCCTTTATCGGCAGTGTGGTGAAAACGAAATAACAACCAAAGATGACTAAATTGCTCTATGCCGCGCAAATAGTTAGGATCATTAAACTCCTCAAAAAAAGTGACTTTTCCTACTGCACTTTTAACTAAACCCGGCTGGCGAGGAATGGCAAATTTTTCTTTATAAGGCGTACAAATTTTTCCAATTGGCTGAATATTGATGGTCATAAACCTGAGTTCGTTGAGGTTGCAGAGGGTGTATTGCTATATGGTTGCCTAAACTCATGGCTTATTCAATGAAAACTATAAGGGCCTATTGGTATTCTGATAAGTCATTGGATACCATGACTTTATATTTGACCAAATAAAGTTGCTTAAGTGTGTTTGAATTAAAAATTACTGATAAAAATTTGTTGTCCCATTGGTATTTACATGATTTGGTGGCTCAGCAAAATCTAAAAGACTTTCGCTTGATTGACAGCATATTGTATAGCCCTAGCACTTTTGCAGACGCTCGGACTTCTAACTCGAAAATAAATGCACCAAAGGAGCATCTGCATAAGTTAGTCATTTTTACTGAAGCACTGCATCTACAACAATTAACCCAAGTGACAGATTCGTTAGCTGGGTATGTAGATTTAGCCTTTTATCGCGTTATTACAGTTGCTGGTGTTCAGGGATTCGCCATTTGTGCTTATGTGAGTCTGAAAACCCAAGATAACCTCAATCAGCAGTTAGAAAATACCGCTGAGCTTTTTAGTGTTGAGTTATGTTTATGTGATTCTGTCCCCACTTTAGCTCAACCTGGTTTGTTATTGATGGATATGGACAGCACGGTAATTGCCGTTGAATGTATTGATGAAATTGCCTCGTTGGCGGGTGTTGGTGAACAAGTGTCGGCCGTAACTGCACAAGCCATGCAAGGAAAGTTAGACTTTGCACAAAGCCTACGCACTCGCGTTGCCTGTTTAGAATACGCAGATGAATCCATTTTGCAGCAAGTGCGTGATGCCTTGCCTTTAATGCCCGGCGTGGCCAACTTAATTAGGATATTAAAAACCTACCATTGGAAAATCGCGATTGCGTCGGGTGGCTTTAGCTATTTTGCCGATTATCTTAAAGGCAGGCTCAACCTCGATAGCGCTGTGGCGAACGATTTACAAATAATCAATGCAAAGCTCACAGGTAAAGTCAAAGGCGATATCGTTGATGCCCAAGTTAAAGCACAAACCCTTAAAAACCTCGCCGAAAAGTGGTCTATAGCGCCAAGTCAAACTATCGCTATGGGAGATGGTGCCAATGATTTGCTGATGATGAATGCCGCTGCCTTAGGAGTCGCTTTACACGCTAAACCTATAGTGCGGCAACAAGCAGATATGGCTATTCGCCGCTCAGGGTTAGATTCACTACTGTGGGTATTAGCTGCAGCCCAAAGGTAGTTTGCCTACAGCTTTGAAGATAGCACTAAATATTAGGCTTTAAGTAACTGTTCAATGCCCACTTGCTTAATTTTGTGCGTTGCAGGGGGCTTGTGATTCAACTGTATTACATTTGCATCAAACTCAAAACGTCTTAACACTTCGTCGCTTACATCTATAATATCCCCCATTGCGGCAACATTCCAAAGTTGCTCTTCCAATGATTTCGCTTTATGTACAGCATAGGAGCTTACGTAGTTGAGTTCTGATTGCATGGTCTCAAAGTCGGGTCTTCCGGTGCGCGCTAGAAAAACTTTTAACGCAATGAATTGGCCATTTTTTAACGCTTGAGTAATAAACTGGCGGCGTTGTTCCGAGTTGCTAAATTGCTCTGAAAAGTAACTGTTGATTGCATCTCCAATTGCTTCTTGGCTTGGGTCAAAGGCCACAAATAACTCTCGCATTTCAGGGCGATCGTTAGGCCTAATCTTTGCCAATGTCCGATTGATAAAATCGTGACGATTTTTAGCATTTCGATACAGTGGGTATAAGTTAAGCTGGTTGGATTTAGCTTGAAATTGTAAAAGTTGAAATAGTCTATTGTTCACTGCTGCTGTAGCAACGACATCAGGAATAAAATCAACACTGTTTTTACGTAAAAAGAAAGCGACATTAATCACATTCTGAGCGTAAATGTTGCGCAGGGCTTCACCTATTCCCGGCACTTCTTCTTCGTCTCTGTAAGACTTAAGTTTAGAACGGTTTGACTTAATTAAGGCTTCAAAAAAACGTCGCGCGGTATTACTGTCTTCTGTGACAAAATTTTGTAAATGTAGGACGTTGCGATCATTTGATAGGTGGCGAACCATATAAGGTAAATTTGACAGCTCAAACTTAGATGTAACCGATTGTAGTTGTGGAAAACTCAAACTCACTTTAGCTTTAACATCTTGATGAAAAAACTTATCTAATTCAACCCTTAATCCTTGCGTAGAAATATCCTCGGTATGCCCATCAAACACCAGATCATCAATAGTCACTTTCACTGAGGTACGTAATAGAAATCGTGTCTCTCTGCGTTGGTTAAAATATTTGAAGCGATAAACTGTTACCACAGCAGGGGGCTTATTGCGTGGGTGTCCAAATACTTTAAGCTGCGACAGTTGTTCACGCTTGATCTTAATTTTTTGGTAGTGTTCGGTACTGTTGTCGTCGGTGATGTTAGTCAATAAGGCCACATGAGTAATATTTTTTAATCGCGACATTAAACGTGGAGAAGGTGGATGATTTTGTCTTTTAACTTTGTCGTTAATGGCATTTCCAATCGACAATGGTACAAAGCTTTGTTTTGGATCGACCTGCGTAAATTGCAATTTATAAATCCGCCAACTGGCTTTACGGGCACCATAACCTAGAAATAATTGCTTTAACTCGGGTTTTGCATCTAGCTCTGTATTGCTGGCCGAGTAAAAGTAGATCTTTTCATCTTTAATATGATTAAACACAAAAATAAACATTTCTTGCTGGCCTTTTGCAAGCCCTTGTTTTATGCGTTCTTCAGTTAATAAATAGCCAATTTTCAAGTCTTGTAATTCATTGGCCCAATACTGAATTTCTTCTCTATTACAGTCATTGGCTAAGGCGTACTTGGGCGTATACTGCTCATTTACTTGGTCGATAAAAACCGGAATAGAAGCAAAATTTGGAATGTAATATTGCTCGTAGGTTTTGTTTTGAATGGCAGTGATAGTATTGTCTAAATTGACTTTGTAGCGACGTTTATTGCCATGTATAAAGCGTTCGAAGAATTTGTCAAAAGAAGGAAATGGGATGTCGAATTGACGTTTTAGATGGACCCTTTGATCGTGATCTGTTCGCTCTACATGACTAATAATGTATGCCACGCCTTGGCGTTTATCGAGTAAATATTCTTTCTCTAAACCACGAAACTGTACGGTAAGGCGATCGTCAGGTTTGAGAAGGTGCTCTTTACTGGCTTTTACTTTAAGCCCATTGACCGAAACATCAATAGTTGTGGCTTGGATGCTTTTGTTTAGCTCAGTAAACATTTCAATGTTCACCGAAAAATTCATGCGCTCTTCGCCACGCTGTACAAAATTGCCAAACTTGATAAGCGGCGCCTGAAAATTTTCTGGTTTGGTTTTTTCGGATACGGGATTGGTTTTATTTTCTAACGCGGCTTGTTGTTCTTTTTTATGCATCACCCGAAAGTTGTTTTCGGTATTCATAACCGCTTCATATACACCTATGGTGTATTCACCAAAAATGCGTACTTGGCGTTCGAAGGTTTCTATTGCATGATCATCTAAAGAGTGCTGCTTGCCTTGGTGTACGTATATTCTGCATTTGCCGTCAACTAAGCCCCGTAAATCTATTAAACGGATACATGGCCTAGCCAATCGCATTAATTCCATTTTTAGTAGAAAGCGTTTTTGTTTTGGCACAGCTGCAGCAACCTGATTCAACACCTGATTAAATTCAGGCTCGTTGATCATAGGTTTAAGCTCTTCAATAATGTCGTGGTATTCTTCTAAGTCTTGACTCATGAATTCAGGGTAAACTTTTCATTATTATGAGGTTGAGTGCTTAATGTTATCGTTATCGGCATTATTGCTAAAACGTTGACTTATTGGTCATATCACCTAAACGTAAAATATGACAGTTAGCTGATGACAAACAACTTAAAACTTACAACAATAAAAGATAAAAATTAATGGCTAAACGCAAAACCGCTTATGTGTGCTCTGATTGTGGAGCCGAATATCCTCGATGGCAAGGACAATGTAACGATTGTAACGCATGGAATACCATTACCGAGTTTGTGGTATCTGCTGCAAGTAGTTCAAGTAGTCGCCATAGTGGAGGGTATTCAGGGCAAACTCAAGCAAAAGTAGAGTCCTTGGCAAGTATTGATTTACAAGCGTTGCCTAGATTCGCATCCACCTATAAAGAACTAGATAGGGTGTTAGGCGGAGGCATAGTGCCCGGCTCTGCCATCTTAATTGGTGGCTCACCTGGTGCCGGTAAAAGTACCTTGTTATTACAAGTTATGTGTCAAATGGCTGCGAAGAAAAATGCATTGTACGTTACTGGTGAAGAGTCTTTACAGCAGGTGGCCATGCGCGGGCAGCGCCTTGGTTTAGCAAATGACTCATTAAAATTGCTAGCAGAAACCAATGTGGAAGTGATCTGTGATTTAGCTTTGCAACACAAACCCGAATTGATGGTGATTGATTCAATTCAAGTGATGCAAGTGCCTGATGTGCAATCTGCACCGGGCAGTGTGTCTCAGGTGCGTGAAAGTGCCGCATACCTAACCCGTTTTGCTAAGCAACAACATATTGCCATGTTTTTAGTGGGCCATGTGACTAAAGATGGCAGTTTGGCCGGACCTAAGGTACTTGAGCATTGTATTGATTGTTCAATGATGCTTGAAGACGAAAGTGATAGCCGTTACCGCACATTAAGAAGTCAAAAAAATCGCTTTGGGGCGGTAAATGAACTAGGTGTGTTTGCCATGACCGAAAAGGGTCTGAAGGAAGTGAATAATCCATCTGCCATCTTTTTAAGCCGCGAAGAGCAACAATCACCCGGCAGCATAGTCATGGTGGTGTGGGAAGGAACAAGGCCGTTGCTGGTGGAGATCCAAGCCTTAGTCGACTATTCACAAATGGCTAATCCAAGACGCGTGGCCGTTGGGCTCGATCAAAATAGGTTGGCGATGTTATTGGCCGTATTGCACCGTCACGGCAATGTGCAGATGAACGACCAAGATGTGTTTGCCAATGTAGTAGGCGGGGTGAAGGTCAATGAAACCAGCGCCGATTTGGCATTGTTATTATCCATAGTATCTAGTTTTCAAAACAAGGTGTTGGATAAACAGCTGATCGCGTTTGGAGAAGTAGGGTTAGCAGGTGAAATTAGGCCGGTTCCCAATGGTTCAGAAAGGATCAGCGAAGCCGCCAAACATGGCTTTAAAAAAGCCATAGTGCCCAAAGCCAATGTGCCAAAGCAGAAGATGGCTGGCATCGAAATCGTTGGTGTGTCGAGGTTATCTGAGGCTCTTGAAGCAATATAAAGGTTGTGTGTTACAGTTAGGTGATTATCAAACGATTATTATTTAATAAATAAGGATATGATCCCATGACGAATCTAGAAATCATTCAAAATTTATATGAGTCTTTTGCTAAGGGTGATGTTACGGCTGTTCTTGCTGGCATGCATGAAGATATTATTTGGAATGAAGCTGAAAATTTCCCTTATGCCGATAGAAACCCTTATGTTGGTCATCAAGCCATCTTAGAAGGTGTGTTCACACGTTGTTTAGAGGATTGGGAAGGGTTCGCAGCTAAAATGGATAAGTTATATGATGCTGGAAATACGGTATTTGCAACAGGTCGATATGAAGGGATAAATAACCTAACGGGAAAACCCATGAACCCCCAGGCGGTGCATATTTGGACTGTGGAAGATGGAAAAATCATTAAGTTTCAACAGCACATAGATACCTTCAATGTTATAAATGCGATGACTTAGTTAATACCAAACCACATCCATAAGTGTTCAAGGTGAAAAAGGCGCTAAATGCGCCTTTTATGTTTAACGAGTTATTTACTGATTTTCTTATATTTCAACCTGTGGGGTTCGACTACATCTGTGCCATAGGTTTCTTTTAACCACGCTGCATATTCGGTGTAGTTACCTTCATAAAAATTGATTTTTCCTTCATCGCGATAATCCATGATATGGGTAGCAATTCTGTCTAAGAACCACCTATCATGTGATATCACCATTGCGCAGCCGGGGAATTCCATAATGGCGTTTTCAAGAGCTCGAAGGGTTTCAACATCTAAATCATTGGTTGGCTCATCCAACAACAATACGTTGCCGCCAGCTTTAAGTAATTTGGCTAAATGTACACGATTACGCTCACCACCCGACAAGTCTTTCATAAATTTCTGTTGATCAGAGCCTTTAAAGTTAAAGCGACCACAGTAAGCACGGCTATTAAGTTCAAAGTTACCAATACGAATAATGTCGGAGTCGTCAGAAATTTCTTTATAAACCGTATTGTCACCATTCATATGATCGCGGAATTGATCGACGCTGGCTAATTGTACTGACTCACCCAAATCAATCTTACCTGAGTCGGCTTGCTCGTCGCCGCTGAGCATCCTAAACAGTGTGGATTTACCAGCGCCGTTAGGGCCAATAATTCCCACTATTGAGCCTTTTGGCATAGTAAAGGTTAAGTCGTCTATTAGAACGCGCTCGCCATAGGATTTATTCAGGCCGGTCACTTCTATTACTTTATCGCCTAAACGTTCACCCGGTGGGATAAACAGCTCGTTGGTTTCATTACGTTTTTGGTAATCACCGGTATTAAGTTCTTCAAATCTGGCCATCCGTGCTTTGCTCTTGGATTGGCGACCTTTAGCATTAGAGCGTACCCATTCGAGTTCGGTTTTAATGGACTTTTGTCTGGCGCTTTCGGTTTTTTCTTCTTGTTCAAGACGGGCATCTTTTTGTTCAAGCCAAGATGAATAGTTCCCTTCCCATGGAATGCCTTGACCACGATCAAGCTCCAAAATCCAGCCCGCTACGTTATCTAAGAAATACCTATCATGGGTGATAGCCACCACTGTGCCTTCGTAATCGTGTAAGAAACGCTCTAGCCATGCCACCGATTCTGCATCTAAGTGGTTGGTGGGTTCGTCGAGTAATAACATTTCGGGTTTTTCTAGGAGTAACTTACACAGAGCGACGCGGCGTCTTTCACCACCGGAAAGTTTACTTACGTCAGCATCCCAAGGGGGCAGGCGCAGGGCATCGGCGGCGCGCTCTAAGGCGTTATCGAGGTTGTGACCATCCTTACTTTGAATAATGGCTTCTAGTTCCCCTTGCTCTTTGGCTAAGGCATCAAAATCGGCATCTTCTTCAGCGTAAGCGGCGTAGACTTCTTCGATGCGTTTTAAAGCATGTGCTACGTCGGCTACTGCTTCTTCGATGTTACCGCGCACGTCTTTAGACTCGTCTAATTGCGGCTCTTGGGGCAAATAACCAATTTTTAGTCCAGTTTGTGGAATGGCTTCACCTTCAATATCGGTATCTAGCCCAGCCATAATCTTAAGTAGCGTGGATTTACCTGAACCATTTAACCCCAATACGCCGATTTTGGCACCAGGGAAAAAGCTAAGAGAAATATTTTTGAGGATATGTTTGCCCGGTGGGACAACTTTACCAACCCTAAGCATGCTGTAAACGTATTGAGCCATAACTGTCTTTTGTGAGTGAACTTGGCACTAGTGTAATTCAGTGCAAGGGCAGGGTAAAAGGGAATTGCGAATAATTGCTGTGATTTTATGCTGTCTAACGTAGTATTTTCTATCTTACTAAGCTTGTAACTAAGGCAAAACATGCAAAGTTTTAATTGGGGAGTGTTAGGACCCGGAAGTATCGCCCATACCTTTGCAAAGGCAATCGCGCCGTCTAAAAAGGGAAAGATCACAGCAGTGGCGAGTCGTTCACTGCAACGGGCAACAGACTTTGCCAAAAGATATGCAATTGAAAAGACCTACTCAGATTACAAGCAAATGTTAGCTGATCCCAACATTGATATCATTTACATTGCCACTCCCCATAACTTTCATTACCAACAAGCAAAAATGTGTTTAGAAGCAGGCAAACATGTATTGGTAGAAAAACCTTGCACAGTAAACGCCGCACAAATGCAAGCACTGGTCGCCTTGTCTAAATGTAAAAAGTTGTTATTGCAAGAAGCATTGTGGAGCCGGTTTATGCCGTGTTTGTCGCAGCTTAGGCAGGTGTTAAAAGAAGGCCTTATTGGGCAAATCCAATACATTCAATCCGATATCGGTTTTGCATTTCAAAGCAGAAAAGAAAGCCGTCTACATCAAGCTGAGTTGGCTGGTGGCTCCTTATTGGATTTAGGCATTTACAGTATTAGTGTTAGCCAATTTTTACTTGAAGAACATCCAGATTCGATTAACGCGATCGGGCAACTGACTGAGCAACAAGTAGATGGTCACGTATTAGCAAATATGCATTATGCTTCCGGTCGATACGCGCAATTCACTTGTTCCATGTTATCCCAAACTAGCAATACCATGGGGATAGTAGGGACTGAGGGCCATGTTTATTTGCCCGCCTGTTTTTGGGATACCGATCTAGCCTTAATTTATAAAGATAATGAGCTAATCCAAAATATTGAGATACCTCACCCAGTCAATGGTTTTGAATATCAAATCGAACAAAGCATGCAATGCATCGAGCAAAACAAGCAATGTAGTGACATGATGTCCCATAAGGACAGCATAGGCGTGATGGAAGTGATGGATGACATTCGTAAGCAAATCGGCGTGAGATATCCAACAAATATTGAAGCCTTAAACTAAAGTGCAAAAGCGTTACATATAATGACGTTTCAAACTACAAAGTCACTATACAAATTAATTAAAATAACTAAACTATGCGCAGCTTTTATAAAGCCATTTTAAATTACCGCCGATTTGAGGAAATGTGATGCTTACACGTAACATGAATATTGCTGATTTTGACCCAGAATTGTACCAAGCAATTCAAAATGAAAACCAACGTCAGGAGCATCATATTGAGCTGATCGCCTCCGAAAACTATTGCAGCCCACGTGTATTAGAAGCACAAGGCTCACAACTAACTAATAAATATGCCGAAGGTTATCCCCACAAACGTTACTACGGTGGTTGCGAATATGTGGATATCGCCGAAGACTTAGCTATCGAGCGTGCAAAACAGTTATTTGGTTGTGATTACGCCAATGTGCAGCCTCATGCAGGTTCACAAGCTAATTCAGCGGTATTTATGGCGTTGCTAAATGCTGGCGATACTGTGTTAGGTATGAGCTTGGCCCACGGTGGACATTTAACTCATGGTTCGCACGTTAATTTCTCGGGCAAAACTTATAATGCGGTGCAGTATGGTTTGCACCCAGAAACAGGCGAAATTGATATGGCCCAAGTGGAAGCCATGGCAATCGAACATAAGCCTAAAATGATCATTGGTGGCTTCTCGGCTTATTCTGGCATTGTTGATTGGCAAAAATTCCGTGAAATCGCCGACAAAGTGGGCGCTTATTTATTAGTGGATATGGCGCACGTGGCAGGATTGATTGCTGCTGGTGTATATCCAAGCCCGCTACCCCATGCCCATGTGGTTACTACCACTACCCACAAAACCTTAGCGGGCCCTCGTGGCGGATTGATTTTATCTAGCTGTGGTGATGAAGCTATTTATAAAAAGCTAAATAGTTCGGTATTCCCTGGCAACCAAGGCGGTCCTTTGTGCCATGTTATTGCAGCCAAAGCAGTGGCCTTTAAAGAAGCGTTAGAGCCTGAGTTTAAAGTGTATCAACAGCAAGTAGTTGAAAATGCCAAGGCTATGGTTGCAGTCATCCAAGAGCGTGGTCACAAAGTGGTATCTGGCGGCACCGACAACCATTTATTCTTGCTGGATTTAATTGGTAAAGAATACACAGGTAAAGATGCCGATGCAGCCTTAGGCACAGCCAATATCACAGTAAATAAAAACTCGGTACCTAATGATCCGCGCTCACCTTTTGTGACTAGTGGTTTACGTTTAGGCTCTCCAGCCATCACCCGTCGAGGTTTTAAAGCAGAACAAGCCAAACAAGTGGCTAATTGGATCTGTGATGTGCTGGACAATATCAATGATGAAACTGTTATCAACCGCGTCAAAAGTGAAGTGGTTGCACTTTGCGAGCAATTCCCCGTTTACGCTTAATACTCAGTCATATTGTTATCAATAGCCGGCGAAAGTCGGCTTTTTTATTGGTTTAGGTATGCCTCACACAGGAATTTTGCTAATTTAGCTCAATTCATTACCGCGAAATTAAAATCCATTATGCATTGCCCATTTTGCTCAGTACAAGAAACAAAAGTTATCGACTCCCGATTGGTAGCCGATGGCAGCCATGTTAGGCGCAGAAGAGAATGCACAGTGTGCAAAGAGCGCTTCACCACCTTTGAAATGGCAGAGCTGGTGATGCCAAGGGTAGTAAAACGTGATGGCTCACGGGAGCCATTTAACGAAGATAAACTTCGCGCAGGATTACAGCGGGCACTCGAAAAACGCCCAGTGAGTACCGAACAAGTCGAGCAGTGTATTAGCCGCCTTAAGTCTTCTTTGCGAGCCACGGGGGAACGGGAAGTTGGCAGTGAGTTTCTAGGTAATTTAATTATGGATGCCCTAAAAGAGTTGGATAAAGTGGCTTATGTGCGTTTTGCTTCTGTGTATCGTTCTTTTGAAGACATTCGTGAGTTTGGTGAAGAAATTGCACGTCTTGGGGATTAGGCGCAATGTTCATAGGTAAGTTTTCTTTGGTTGGCAGAGCATGACGCAATTTTCTCATTTCGATCATCAAATGATGGCCCGCGCTATTCAACTGGCCAAACGGGGCCAATATACCACTGCTCCTAACCCTAATGTGGGATGTGTTATCAGCGATAGCCAAGGTACTGTTGTGGGTGAAGGTTGGCATCAAAAGGCCGGCACGCCTCACGCCGAAATTCATGCATTAAGCCAAGCGGGACAAAAAGCCCAAGGGGCCACTGCCTACGTTACTCTAGAGCCTTGCAGCCATTTTGGTAAAACGCCGCCTTGTGCCGACGCCCTGATCACTGCTGGCGTAACAAGAGTCGTGGCAGCTATGGTCGATCCTAATCCTCTGGTATCAGGTAATGGCTTAAAAAAACTGCAACAAGCTGGTATCAAGGCGGAGCATGGTTTATTACACAATGCAGCTGCACAGCTAAACCGCGGATTTATTAAGCGCATGAGCCGCGGAAAACCTTGGGTAACGGTAAAATTAGCAGCAAGTTTGGATGGCAAAACTGCCCTTGAAAATGGCCAAAGTCAGTGGATCACCAGTCCAGAGGCGCGGCAAGATGTGCAAAGGCATAGAGCCCTAAGTTGCGGGATCTTATCGGGCTCTGGCACTGTGATGGCCGACAACCCCATGTTAAATGTGCGCTTTAGTGAGCTGAATTTAAGCAACCAAGTACTGCCTGAAGAGGCGTTACGTCAACCACTACGGATTTTGTTAGATGGGCGCAATCAGTTACCCCCTTCTTTAAAATGTTTGCAGCCGATGCAGGCTAATCTTGCTGGTAATGTGTTATTGGTCAATGGGCATACCAGTGAGCATCAATTCCCCGAGCATGTCAGTCAGTGGCAAGCACCTTTTAAGGGCAATAAATTAGATTTAGTCACTGTCATGAACAAGTTAGCTGAGATGCAGTTAAATCATATTTGGGTCGAAGCTGGTGCGAAGTTAAGCGGCGCACTGCTTGAAAATAATTTGATTGATGAATTGATTTTGTATCAAGCGCCCAAACTTATAGGAGGCAGTGGTCAAAATCTATTTGATACTCAGCCTCTTGTGGCGATGGAAAAAGTGCCAGAGCTGAGGTGGAGCGATGTTCGCCAAGTGGGTAAGGATATTAAGATGACCGCCCTGTTTAACCACCCAGCAGCGACTAATTAGTAGAGAAATTATGTTTACCGGAATAATAGAAGATGTAGGTGTGATTGAAGGGTTAGTACCTTCAGGTGAAGATATAAGGTTGTCTATAAAAACCGACAAACTTGATATGAGCGATGTGTCATTAGGGGATAGCATTGCCAACAATGGAGTGTGTTTAACGGTCGTGTCCATGTCCAAACATGGCTTTAGCGCCGATGTATCTCACGAGTCCATTAAGCGCACCGGGTTTGCTCATTATCAGGCCGGTAGCAAGGTCAACCTTGAAAAAGCCTTACAAGCCAATAGCCGCTTAGGCGGACATATTGTTAGCGGTCATGTGGACGGTGTTGGCGAAGTATTATCGATAGCGCCCGTTGGACGCTATGTGGAAATCTGGGTGCAAGCCCCAGATGATCTGGCCAAGTATTTGGCTGAAAAAGGCTCGATAACAGTAGACGGTGTTAGCCTTACCGTGAATCAAGTAGATGGCGCGAAGTTTTTATTGACCCTTATTCCACACAGCTTGCAAGAAACCATCATTGGTCTGTATCAAGTTGGAACGCAAGTGAATTTGGAAGTCGATGTCATAGCCAGATACTTAGAACGATTAATGTTAGGCGATAGAGCGGCAGAATCCTCAACAGGCACCGCAAAAAAAGATATTAGCATGGCGTTTTTAGCTGAAAACGGCTATTTGAAGTAACATAGACATCGCCGTAACGTGCTTGGCATAATAGCGTAAGCAACACATTTAACAAATCACAAGAAGATAGTAGACATGCCATTAAATAGCAGTGAAGAGATAATCGAAGATATCCGCCAAGGTAAAATGGTTATTTTGATGGACGACGAAGACCGCGAAAACGAAGGCGACCTGATTATGGCCGCCGAACATGTGACCCCCGAAGCTATTAACTTTATGGTGACCCATGCCCGCGGACTGGTGTGTTTGCCTATGACAGCCGAGCGCTGTAAGGCGTTAAATTTACCTTTGATGGTGGATGACAATAGCGCGCAATTTTCCACAAATTTTACGGTTTCTATCGAAGCCGCAGAAGGTGTGACCACAGGCATATCAGCCTCAGACCGTGCCAAAACTGTATTGGCGGCTGTTGCCAAAGATGCAGACGCTAGCAACATAGTACAACCTGGGCATATCTTTCCACTCATTGGTAAAGAAGGTGGCGTATTGAACCGTGCTGGGCATACCGAAGCAGGTATCGATCTAGCACGATTGGCAGGCTGTGAACCCGCATCTGTGATAGTTGAAATACTGAACGAAGACGGCAGCATGGCCAGACGCCCAGAATTAGAAGTGTTTGCCGCTAAACATAATATGAAGATTGGCACCATTGCCGATCTAATTGAATATCGCAATTTAAATGAAACCACTATTCAGCAGGTGGCTAGATGTAAACTGCCAACTGAATACGGTGATTTTGATTTAGTGACCTTTAAAGACGTGATCGATAATCAAGTACATTTTGCCATGTGTAAGGGCGATATCGACTCAGAAACGCCCACTTTAGTACGGGTGCATTTGATTAATAGCTTTAGCGATTTATTAGGCTCACAGCGTTCTATTTCTCGCAGCATGGGCTTGCCTCAAGCCATTAAATATATTGCAGACAATGGCGGCGTATTAGTGCTGTTGGGCAAAGATGAAGACTTATTGCACCAAGTTAAACAATTTGCCGCCGAAGACAATGGTGAAACACCCACTCATGCACCCTGGAAAGGCTCGTCAAGAACCATAGGGGTCGGCAGTCAAATATTGGCCAGCTTAGGTGTGCGTAAAATGCGCTTGTTAAGCAAACCTAAAAAATACCACGCCTTATCGGGCTATGGATTAGAAGTGGTAGAGTACGTCGAAATTTAGAATGTATAAGCATTAAAATTCTCAATCTTTCCCATTACGGATGTGCTAAACTGCGCGCCGATTTTTCAAGTAAGGTTTTTAGATGAATATTATCGAAGGTAATATGCGCGCAACAGGCAAAAAATTTGCGCTTGTGGTCGCTCGCTTTAACAGTTTTGTGGTTGAAAGTTTAGTAGATGGCGCTTTAGATGCCCTTGAAAGGCAAGGCGAAGTAAACCAGCAAGATATCACATTGGTACGTGTACCTGGTGCATATGAGTTACCTATTGCTGCTAAAAAACTTGCCGAACAAAATAAATACGATGCCATTATCGCTTTAGGTGCTGTTATCCGAGGTGGTACTCCACACTTTGATTTTGTAGCGGGTGAGTGTAATAAAGGCCTAGCCCAAGTATCGCTAGAATATGGCATTCCAGTTTCATTTGGCGTCATTACCACAGATAGCATTGAACAAGCCATCGAGCGCTCTGGTACAAAAGCCGGAAATAAAGGCGCAGATGCAGCTGTAGGTGCGCTGGAAATGGTCAATGTATTAGCTAATATTGCAGAGGCCAAATAGGTGAAACCTAAAGCTCGCCATCTAGCCAGAGAATTTGCCGTTCAAGCGGTGTATTCATGGCAAATGACCCAGAATCCAGTTGAGCAAATTGAGCTGAGTATAGTTACCAATAACAATATGCAGAAAGTAGACACCGAATACTTTTTGGAATTGTTACGCGCTGTAGTGAAAGATTGTGCAGACTTGGATAAAAAAATTAAGCCTTACCTTGGGCGCCTGCCTGAGGAGCTCGATCCTGTAGAGTACGCTATTCTCAGAATTGCGACTTACGAACTGACCGCAAGAATTGATGTCCCATATAAGGTGGTCATCAATGAAGCCATTGAGTTGGCGAAATCTTTTGGTGCAGAAGAAAGTCATAAGTTTGTGAATGGTGTACTAGACAAAGCGATTAAAACTCTTCGCAAAGATGAGTTGTCCTAGCCTATTTGTATAGGCTATGGGCAAATTTTCCCAGCTTATTAACTCTAAGTAGCAACAGTGAAAGAATTTAATGTGATTGAAGACTTTTTCAAGGCAAAAAGTATTCAACGTAAAGACGTGATTATCGGAATTGGCGATGATGGCGCTGTCACTCATGTCCCTCAAGGACAAGCCTTAGTGACCACCACTGATACCTTGTTAAGTGGTGTGCATTTTTTGCCAGATACCTCACCCCATGCTATCGCCCAAAAAGCCATCGCCGTTAATCTGAGTGATTTAGCCGCTATGGGCGCACAACCCGCATGGATAAGTTTGTCGTTGAGCTTACCTGAAGTTGATCAAGCTTGGTTACAGGCATTTTCGACTGGATTACAGCAGCATGCCGAGTATTATTCAGTGCAACTTATTGGCGGCGACACAGTAAAAGGGCCGCTGGCTATTACTATTACGGCTCAGGGCTTTGTACCATTTGATCAAGCATTAACTCGCAGTCAGGCCAAACCTGGTGATTCAGTGTATGTCACAGGCACTTTAGGAGATGCGGGGTTAGGTTTACATATCGCCCAAAACAAATGTGTTGTAAATGACCAGCTTAATCGAGAATATTTGCTAAATCGTCTGCATTACCCAACACCAAGGTTAATGGCCGGTACTAGCCTAAGGCGTTTGGCCAGTGCCTGTATCGATATTTCAGATGGCTTGGTGTCTGATATCAAACATATCCTTAAGGCTTCTCAATGTGGTGCTACATTACATGTCGATAAGTTGCCCTTGTCTCAAGCCTTAAAAGTTTCGGTGAGCAGTAGCCAAGCAATAGACTATGCCTTAAGTGCGGGAGATGATTATGAGCTGTTGTTCACTGTGAGTGAAGAGCAAAAAGGGCATTTAGAAACCACCTTAGCCAGTGCCAATGTGCCCGCTACCTATATTGGCCAGTTAAACGGCAATATGGGTAAATTGGAGTTGCGTCAAAACGACAAACCCTTTGAATCCAGTGCCGAAGGTTACCAGCACTTTTAATTGAGTCAGTTACGAGGAGTCTAACTGTGGATAAGGCAATACGAGCCCGTGTTAGCTTACTAAATCCTGTGCATTTTTTAGCACTAGGGTTTGGCAGTGGTTTAGCGCCAAAAATGCCAGGTACCTTTGGAACCTTAGCGGCGTTACCATTAGTTATCGCCTTATCTTACTTCAGTCATGTTTCAAGCTACTTAATGGTCACTGTATTGGTGAGTATTATTGGTATTTGGATCTGTGAAAAAACCGCACATGATATGGGGGTACACGACGACTCATCTATCGTTTGGGATGAAATTGCAGGTATGCTGATTACTATGCTGGCTGTGCCTTTGAGTTGGCAAACTTTATTAGCTGGTTTTGTGCTGTTTCGGTTTTTTGATATTCTAAAACCATGGCCTATCAGTTATTTAGATAAACACGTACATGGTGGCTTTGGCATTATGATTGATGATGTTTTAGCAGGGGTGTTTGCTTTAGGTGTGTTACATTTAGGGCTGTGTTTAGTTTAATAAGGGGTTTGAATGTTAAGTAACCAGATTAGATTGTTATTTTGCACTTGTCTTATCTCCTTATCCTTACAGACTTGTGCAGCAGCGCAAGATGTAAAACGTTTTGCCTTAGTGATAGGTAATACTAACTACCGCACCGCCCCCCTAAAAAATGCCGGCAACGATGCTAATGCCATGGCTCAGAGTTTAACTGCATTGGGATTTCAGGTTAGTTTATTCAAAGATGGTAATTTGTCTGATTTGACTAGCCAAGTGCAACGGTTTTATAGCCAAGTCCAAAAAGACCAATATTCGAATAAGTTAGCGCTAATTTACTATGCAGGCCATGCTATTCAAGTTAATCACCACAACTATATTGTGCCTTTGGCTATGAAGTTCGACAATTATTCAGAATTTATGTCTGGTTTGTATAAAGTCGATAGTTTGTTTACCGAGATCAACAAATCTCCTGACTTACAAAGTATTATTATTCTGGATGCATGCCGTAATAACCCATTCGAAAGCAACGCTGTTGCAAACAATGGCAATATGTCCCAAGGCTTAGCGCCAGTTAAAGCACCGTCAAATACAATGATTGCCTTTGCAACGGCACCAGGAGGCGTGGCGGCCGATGGGGCAGACAAAAACGGTGTGTATACTAAGCATTTGCTGCAACATATAGCGAAACAAGTGAGAGTTGAAGAAGTATTTAAAAAAGTCAGATCTGCAGTGGCAAAAGAAACGGCCAATAGGCAGATACCTTGGGAGCACTCCTCCTTGCTGAATGAAGTGTTTTTTAGCCCACCAAAAAATCGCGACATCCCAGATTTAATTTCTTTCTAGAAGACATAAGCCAGACCAATGTGTAAGGTGGTAAAGGTTTCGTCGATATTCTCAAAACGCTCCCCATCAACCATTATATCTTGTTGGTAGTCATTGATCTTAAATCGGGTTTGAAACAACAAATTGCTTGAAAGTGGCATAGTCCAACTTAGCCCATAGCTGAAACCTTTTGTATCGCCTTTTACTCGACCGCTCAAATCATCAAATTCTGGCAACTCATCTTCCTCGTCGTCATCGTCAGTATTCGCAGAGAATTGGTTAGTTGCCTCTAAAGAGGCGTATGCCAATGAAACACTTAGGCTTCCCGCTTTCTCAAACCTCCAGCTGTAACTCACACCAATAAAAGGGCCTTTTTGACTGTAGCTTTCGTTGCTTAGTTCAACAATATCTGGTGCATCTACTTCATCTGGTCCATCATCTTCATCCAAATCTAGTTCGTTATCTTCTTCAATCTCTTCATCTAAGTCTCTAGGAACAAAAGCCATGTCGGTTTTACCATATTTAAGTCCAGCAAACAGTGACCAGTTTTTGTCGACTCTATAACCTAAAGTAACATCTAAATCTTTTCGTGATGCCTTTCCTATATCTTCTTCTTCTGCAATATCTGCATCGGTAAGGGTACTGCTGGCGTTTAATGAAAGCTGCCAGTTATTGGTGGTTAAGGCAATAGGAATGTTGGCGCTAGGAAATGAAATATTGTGATCGAGTTTTTCAGGAAACGAAAAGTCGCTGTAACCTAGGGATAAACCTGTTACCACTCGGATGTTGTCAAAACTTTCTTGGCTCAAGACACTTTGTGACACTAACAATAATGACCAACAAGAAACACCACAGCTTGTTCTTATATGCATGATTACCCTTAATTTTTATTTAAACACTATTACATTAACTACGCATAAATATTAGTATAGTGTTAATCATAAACCCCAACGATTGGAAATCCTATGAACTATTTTCTATTGCGACGAATGTTTGTTTTATGTGCTACTTGTACGCTATTTTTAGTCGCTTGTGAAAGTACGCCAGAGCAAGATAAGGGATCACATTGCAAAGATGACGCGAACCAAACTTGTGTAAAAAAAGCTGACAATGGTGAGGATCGTGGATATAACCCCTGCCTAGTTAATAAAAATTTACCCGTTTGTAAAAAATGACCGAACAAGAATTAAAACTTCAACTCGCCGAAGTAGCCGGAACTTGGGTGGCGGCAATAGCTGTAGTGATTGGTGGTTTGTTTGGGATCTATCAATACTTGGAGCATAAATCTGCGGTGCGAGTGGATAGATCTATGGCATTTGTGGAACGCTACCAAGGTAATAGTATGTTAGTAGCGGCTAGAGTAAAAATTACCGAGTCCCAGAAAAAACACGCCATTCAATTGAATCAAATTTTACAAGATCCCACTATTCAAGCTAAAGACTTAGCGGCAAAGTATGAAAATGAAATTTTAAAACAGATTGATGAAGACCAATTAAATGGTGCCTTAGAACAACTTTTTACTTTCTATGAACAAATTATTATGTGTCGTGAAATGGCGCTATGCGAAGCAGATGTAGCCGAGCAGTTTTTTGATACAAATGCGCAAGATCTTGTGCACACTTATTACCCTTATATTTGTAAAGTACGAACCGAGTGGCATAATCCCAATCAATTTCGAAAAATCACCCAGTTTTATAGCCCTAACTTACTCTGTTAATCGTTACGCCTTGAATGCAGCCAATTTTGACAGTATGCCGTCACTGTCTAGTCCTAGCTCGGCATACATTTCTTGTTGAGTACCTTGCATAATAAATGTATCAGGCAGTCCAAGTTGGATGAGTTTACTGTTGTGTGGGCTGGATATTAGATATTCAGCTACCGCACTGCCAGCACCACCTATTACAGCGCCGTCTTCAATACTCATAAACACCTCATGGGTGGCAGCAAGCTGGTTAATAATGTTGGTATCTAAGGGTTTTACAAATCGCATATCAATCACAGTGGCATTAATTTTTTCTGCTGCTTCAAGAGCATAAGGCAATAAAATGCCAAAATTGAGAATAGCGACTTTTTCTCCTTCTCTAATGGTGCGACTTTTACCTAATTCATAGCTTTGCATTTGTTGGCTAGGAACAACACCAGTTGCAGAGCCGCGAGGATATCTTACGGCTGCTGGTTTTTGTAGTTTGTGCCCTGTGTACAACATTTGGCGGCATTCGTTTTCATCTGACGGCGCCATAATGATCATATTAGGAATACAGCGTAAAAACGGGATATCAAAAGCGCCTTGGTGAGTCGGGCCATCTGCACCCACTAACCCAGCCCTATCTATGGCAAATAAAACCGGAAGGTTTTGGATAGCCACATCATGTATAAGTTGGTCATAGGCGCGTTGTAAAAAGGTTGAGTAAATCGCCACCACAGCATTCAAGCCTTCTTTTGCAAGACCGGCAGCAAAAGTGACGGCATGTTGTTCGGCAATGGCTACATCAAAATATTGTGACGGAAATTGCTGGGAAAACTTAACCATACCCGAGCCTTCACGCATCGCTGGGGTAATCGCCATTAACTTTGAGTCTTGTGTTGCCATGTCGCATAACCAATCCCCAAATACCGCCGAGAAAGTTGGGTTACTGGGCGCGGCTTTAGGTAATGCTTGGTCTTGTGGGTTGAACTTAGGTACCGCATGAAACTTAATAGGATCTTGTTCGGCCGATTGGTATCCCTTGCCTTTTTTAGTGACCACATGGAGTATTTGTGGGCCGTTTATATTGCGCATATTACGCAAGGTGTCCACTACGCCATTGACGTCATGACCGTCTATGGGGCCAATATACTTAAAGCCTAGCTCTTCAAAAATGGTGCCTGGCACTACCATGCCTTTAATATGTTCTTCAGCGCGGCTGGCAAATTCTTTAATGGGCGGGACATTGCTTAGTAACTTCTTACCGCCATCTCGGATGGAGTTAAAAAAGTTGCCGGTTAGGAGTCTGGCTAAGTGACTATTTAAAGCGCCAACATTCTCAGATATAGACATTTCATTGTCATTTAACACCACCAGCAAATTTTTACTAATGTCGCCGCCATGATTTAACGCTTCAAAAGCCATACCCGCAGTCATGGCGCCATCACCAATAACTGCTACTACTTTGCGACCTGAAGCTTCTTTTTCGGCCGCAACGGCCATGCCTAATGCGGCGCTGATTGAAGTAGAAGAGTGGCCAACGGCAAAGGTGTCATATTCACTTTCGGGTGGCCAAGGGAAGGGATGTAACCCACCTTTTTTGCGAATGGTAGGCATACGCTCTCGACGACCCGTTAATATTTTATGGGGATATGCCTGATGACCCACATCCCATAACAAACGATCAAAGGGGGTGTTGTATACGTAGTGCAAGGCGACCGTTAGCTCGACTGTGCCTAAGCCTGATGCAAAATGGCCACTGCTTTGGCTTACGCTAGTCAATAAATATTGTCGTAACTCAATACTCAGTTGCTGTAGTTTATCTTGGGATAATTCTCTTAACTGCTGAGGAGTATCAGCTTGAGCGAGGATAGGGTAGTGAGCAATATCTAAGGTCATTAAATGGGTATCAACTAAGTAAATTTCATTTTATCCAGCGGTCCTTACTATGCAATTTAGTAATGACGGTGGATAACAAAGTCGGTAAAAGAAACCAACATCTGGGTATTGTAAGGCAAAGCACGCAAAGCTTGAAGTGCTTGTTGCTGTAGATCTTCAAGATAACGTTGCGCTTGCTCTAATCCTAATAAAGCTGGATAGGTACTTTTGAGCTGGGCCTGATCTGAACCTTGCGGTTTTCCTAGTACCGAAGAGTCACCCACTACATCTAAAATATCATCTTGAACTTGAAAGGCCAGGCCAATAATTTTGGCATAGCTCATCAAATGCTGACGATTTTCAGCTGATATTTCTGACGCCAAGGTGATGGCCATTTCTACACAAGCAATGAGTAAAGCCCCGGTTTTTTTACTGTGTAAATTTTCGAGTTGCTGCTGCGTGACTGAGTGGCCAGTTGCGGCTAAATCCATAGCTTGGCCACCGCACATACCGTTGTATCCAGCCGCTTGACTGATAATTTTGACCAAATCGATACGTTTTAAGGCTAAGTCGTGTGAAAGTGGATGGTTGCACAATATCTCAAAAGCCAAAGTTTGCAGGGCGTCACCGGCCAATATAGCTGTGGCTTCGTCAAATTGAATATGACAAGTGGGTTGCCCCCGCCTAAGCGCATCATCATCCATTGCCGGTAAATCATCATGAATAAGTGAGAAAGCATGAATCGCTTCAATGGCCGCCGCTGGGCCTTGGAGATCGCTCTCTTTAACCCCGAGCATTTTGCCTGTTGCAAATACTAAAAAGGGGCGCATTCTTTTTCCCCCCATTAAAAGGGAGTATTCCATGGCTTGCTTAAGCGTTTTCGCATGGTCAGGTAGGCTGTTTATCACTTGGCTTAAGGTTGAATTGACAGTATCGCAACTAACCTGTTGAAAGGTGGATAAGTTCATTAGTTATCTGTTTCAAACACGTCTAGGGTTTGCTGCCCATTTTGAGTGGTAAGAATTTGCACTTTTTGCTCTGCATCTTTTAGCTTTTGTTGGCTATGTCTGGCTAGCTGCACACCTCGTTCAAAACTCTGTAGTGCATCTTCAAGGGGAAGATCGCCTTGCTCCATCTTGGCTACTAATGTTTCTAGCTCTTGCATAGATTGTTCAAAGGTGAGTGATTCTGCTTTTTTACGGGTTGTCATAATACTCTTCAATCGATTTCTGAAGTGGCACGCACCTTACCTGAGGGGAAAAATAGGGTCAAATACTTTTCAAACTCAAGGCGAAAACAGATGAAATAAAACGTCTGGTGTGCGAAAACGCTAGCCTTAACACCAGTAACCTGAATGGTGGCTATAGAATTATTCAGGATTGTCGATAAAATAAATTGATAAACAGTTAATTTTATTACCTTTTAAGTTTATTGTGGATACCTAAAGTTAACAAAAGGCTGAATCTTTAGTCTTTGAATGTAGTATTTATACCTTTATTTTGGGGAGCATAGTGTGGATTTAGCAACCATAATCGGTATTCTTGGCGCTCTTGGTTTAATCATCATGGCAATGATCCAAGGTGGTGATATTGCCATGTTTGTCAACGTACCTTCGATACTGATTGTATTTGGCGGCAGTTTATTTGTGGTGTTATCTCAATATACCTTAGGACAATTTTTTGGGGCGGGTAAGGTGGTTGGTAAGGCCTTTATGTTTAAAATAGATACGCCCGAATCACAAATTGAAAAGATAGTTGAAATGGCAGACGCTGCCCGTAAAGGGGGATTTTTAGCGTTGGAAGAAGCTGAAATAGAAAACCCTTTTATGCAAAAAGGGGTGGATATGTTGGTAGATGGCCATGATGTTGAAGTGGTCAGAGAAACCTTAAGCAAAGATATTTCCATGACATCTGAAAGACACGAATTTGGTAAGTCGATTTTTAAAGGTATGGGGGATGTTGCACCAGCAATGGGAATGATAGGGACTTTGGTTGGTCTGGTTGCTATGTTGTCAAACATGGACGATCCTAAGTCAATTGGGCCAGCTATGGCAGTGGCACTTTTAACTACCTTATATGGCGCCATGCTCGCCAATTTATTTTGTTTGCCGGTCGCCGTTAAGTTAGGCAATCGAGCAGATGAAGAAAAACTCAATCAAAGCCTAGTGTTAGATGGCATTATTGGTATAGCCGATGGACAAAACCCTCGTGTTATTGAAGGCATATTGAAAAACTATCTCGCCGCCAGTAAACGCGGTGCAGCAGAAGATGCAGAATAACTGATGGCCGATGAATGCCCTAAATGTCCACCCGAAGGGCTGCCAGCTTGGATGGGAACCTTTGCCGACTTAATGTCACTGTTGATGTGTTTCTTCGTGTTGCTGTTGTCTTTCTCAGAGATGGATGTACTTAAGTTCAAACAAATCGCAGGTTCGATGAAGTTTGCCTTTGGGGTGCAAAATAAAATTGAAGTAAAGGACA
Source organism: uncultured Paraglaciecola sp. (assembly GCF_937123705.1). Taxonomy (GTDB): domain Bacteria; phylum Pseudomonadota; class Gammaproteobacteria; order Enterobacterales; family Alteromonadaceae; genus Paraglaciecola. The sequence goes on from NZ_CAKZKO010000134.1 coordinate 49,346, forward strand.
TTCCTAAAGGAACCAGCGTGATAGCTATGGAATTTCGCCCTGGACGCCCAGAGCCCACACCTATCGACACTATTCAGCAACAAACCACAGATATGACTCAAGAAATGCTTGAGTTTCAAGCGGGCAGTGAAGACTCAGCAGGTGGTCGCCAGAAGCAACGTGGTGAACAAAGAGGTGGTGCGGCCCAACAAACGGCTGCAGAGCAACAAACGACCAGTCAAGAAGTTTCTGAGAGGATGCGTAAAGTTGCCCAGCAATTAGAAAAAGAAATCATTGATGGCGCCATTGAAATGGAGTCGCTAGGTCAGCAAATTACTATTCGTATTCGAGAAAATGGCTCTTTTTCCGCAGGCTCAGCGTTTTTACAGCCGCAGTTTATTCCTATTCTAAGAAAAATCGGAGAATTGTTAGCAGATATGCCCGGAGATATAGAAGTCTCTGGGCACAGTGATAGTCAGCAAATTTCCAATGAGTTGTACCGTTCTAATTGGGATTTATCGTCGCAGCGAGCAGTAGCCGTGGCCGAAGAGCTTAGGCGTGCAGAAGGCTTCGATGAAAGCCGCATGTCTGTAGTTGGCAAAGCCGATACAGCGCCTATGAGCGATGGTAACGAAGCACAAGATCGCAGTCGCAATAGGCGGGTGGAGATTTCAATTAATCAAGGTAAACCTAAAGTTTCAGATCCAATATCAGTGCTAGAGTAAAATTTAGATTAATCCAATCCATCCCAAAGACTAGATTTTGTCAATTTGCAGTTTAATGATCTGCGAAAGCTGCGGGATCACTTTTCCTTTTTTGGGATGAGGCGCCACATCCACTAAGCGAATTCTATAACCTAAGGCATTCGCAGTGGCAGACTTAGGTTGGTTTAGCAAGGTAACCACTGTTTTTTCTGAATGGTTATTGGATACCTCAAGCGTGACTTTCACCTGACCTTCCCAGATACATTGTTCGCCTGTAGGACAACGAGAATCTTCCACGGCAATCACTGCCAATTTAATCTCTTGATAAGCTAACTCTTCCCCTGCACTTAAGGTGACTTCAGATCCTAACGCGTGCTGACTTACTGAATTGAGCGAAGTTTGTTGCTGTACTTCGGGTAATACCTCAGCTTTAGACTGGGTATCAGCTTTTGTTTCTTTGCCTGTCATACAGCCAGATAAAAGGATGATGGCAATAAAAGTGAGTTTATACATATATATTTTCCCCAAAAAAAAAGCTCGACTTACGCCGAGCTTTTGAGTGTTAAGTTATGATTTACTGCGGTGCTGGCGAAGCACAGCGCGGTAAAGTACATACAGCCATACACTGACGGGCATCAGACATAGTAATGGCACCATCACCATCATTGTCGCGAACATCCCCTGGTGCTGGCGTTTCGTTACGTCCAGATAAGATCATATTAACATCAGTACGGTCAACAACTCCATCTGAATCAACATCACATCTAAGGGCTTGTGGCTCATTGCTACAAGTTAAAGAAACATCATCAACTTGAGCAAACCAATCCCAATCACCTGAATTAGGATCGAAGTAGTGCCAGCGTAATTTAACATCAGACTCACCTGCATAATGAGTCAAATCAACTGAAACAGCTTCAGCTCTATGACTATCATTCCAAGTAAGCAAGTTGTTCCAGCTACTGCCGCCGTCGGTACTGATGTCCAAGTTAAGGAAATCTGAATTAGCTAGATTTCTGTAATCTACAAGGAATTCTAACGATGCTCCAGTCCAACCACTTAGGTCAACTGAATTAGAATGTAACTCAGTATCAAATTCAGTGAAAACGAATGCATCACTATTAGCTGTTGCTGCATCACCAGCACCACCTGTTCCGTTACCGGCTATGCCAGAATCAGCAATGTTAGACCAAACAACGCCAGTGCCAGCATTATCTACCACCGACCAGCTAGTAGGAATGCCGCCATCAAATCCAACGGGCTCTACATTACAAGCCACTTCTGTTACGTATTCAGTACATACGCTAGGCATAGCAGGTTGAGCCATGTTGTCTTCAATCACCACATCATCGATAAAGAAGTTAGAGTGAGTGCCATTTGTTCCGCTAGCTGTACCACCAATATACAAGGTATGCATTGCGCCATCATTGTAAGGAGCAATGGCGTAACTACGAGGAACAAACCCAGCGTCAACTACCGAACAATCTACCTTGCCAATTTCATTACCATCAATAAGAACATGAATGAAATCATCTGGAGAGTCACACAGTGCAGCTTGAACATTAAGGGTTATCTCTGTTGCACTTGATGGGATCATCACGTCTTGAGTGACACTGCTGGTTATACCTGCCAATCCACCAACCCAAACAGACCAACCACCTGAAGTGGCAACACCAGCTGCAGGACAGCCATTACCAGCGCCACAAAGTGGGAAGCCGTCAATGCCCCCAAAGGTAGAAGTCGCTAACCATTCTGCATTAGGAACCCCGCCTTCAAAGCTCCAATCGGCAACAACATTAGTACTGTCAACTGCTTCTGTTGGTGCAGTACAAACAAAACCATCTTCTACTTGACAAGTAGCAGAACAACCGTCGCCATTTGCAGAGTTACCGTCGTCACACATTTCGCCTAAATCAAGTATACCGTCACCACAAACTGGTGGTTGTTCAGTAGAGCAAGAATAAGCTTCAACGCTTTCAACGTACCAGCCTGTAGAGCCGTTACAACCATCAGTACCAAAGTCGAAACGTAATTGCACGGTATCGCCAGGAGAAGCTAAACCATATAAGTCAACTTGTGATTGACCCCAGCTTCCGCTCAAGCTGCCGCCATCGGTACCAGTAAAGGCTTCTTCACCTGCTAATGGATTGTCGCCTGCTGCTAAAGCACCGTTATAAGGGTTAAATGAATAAGCTGCGCCTGGTACAACAACAAAAGGCCCACCATTAATACTCATTTTAAGATTACCACCATCCCAAGTAGCTTCGGTAGAAACCCAATGGTTGAATGCCAGATGTGGAATTTCACCAACAGGTAGCTCTATTACAGGGCTGTCCATATTGACGGCACCCGCTTCAGTATCGGCAGCACAATCACCAGATAGAAGATCTGGTGCAAAGGCAGCTTTAGTACCGTTAGAACCAAAAGGTATCGCATCTGTTACTAACCAGCCTGGGCTGTCGAAAGTGGCAGGGTTTGCTACATCATGCGAACTCACAGTCCACCCAGCAGGTAAACCTGACTCGAAATCAGCAGCGTAGAATGATTCTACGTCACCTAAACCATCACAAAGTGGTGGCGCTTCAGCTAACATAGGTTCAAAACCACATTGTTCTACTGGAGAAACACGGAACTCAACGGCAGCAATGGTATCGCTAACTACTGCACAATCGCTGGCAGTGATCATTTCGCCTGAAGGCGAACCATCGGTTAAGCTTGCGAGATCTATACCTTCTAAAGCACTACATGAGGCTTCTAATGCATCAGCGTGATCAAAAAAGTTACTGGATGGCGTAAGCATGTTTTGCGCTGCCCAGTGGATATGAGCTGCCTTAGTTAAGCCAATGCCTGCAACGGTATAACCATTGTAAGTGCCGCCGTCAGTCATCAAAGAATAAGCACGGTTAGGTACACCTGAATTAATGTGCACACCACCAAAGTCTGAAGTATCACAGTGATACAGTGCATCTGTCACTTTAGCTGGGTCACCGGCACAATTTGGGTTCCACATATCACGTAGCGCACCCGTTAATCCAGGAGCGGTCGAGTCTTCACCCAACAACCAACGAACGCTATCATCGCCTGATCCTTCCTGATAAATTGAACAGCTTCCGTCGGTACGAGGCGTTACTGGATCAGTTGTATCATCTCGGCCATTAAGTCGATCAACAGTTTCCCCCCAAATGTCTGAAAAAGATTCATTTAAAGCACCGGATTGCCACTGATAGATCAAGCCATTAGTTTCTTGAGTATAGGCATGACCCCATTCGTGAGCAGTAACATCGTCGGTGGTTAAACCAGGACAGAAAGAAATGTAAACACCATTCCAAGAAGCGTTAGGACAAGAATCACCACGGTTAAATATGGCGTCCATTGTGCCACCTATGCCATCAAAAGAGTCTCGACCAAAAGAGTTAGCAAAGAAATCATAAGTCTCTTTAGAAGCATTAATCATGTTGTCTGCTTCAACATTTCCTGTTGGTAAATCCTGACCTTCAACCCAAAATGGATTAGCGGCATAGTTAGGACCAGGATGCGGTTGACCTTCAGCATCAAAGGCTCTACGGTCAACTTCTAAATCGTGAGTACCAGTAATTTGGTCAACAACACCGCCCTTAATGGCATCTACGTATACAAATTCACGTACATCACCGGCTTTGTTTACCACTTCTACTTCGTATACTAAATAATCTGCCCCAGGCGTACCTTTAACTAGGCCTTCTCGGAAAATCATTAAAGTACTAGATTTTGCGCTTAAGTTGGATGTCTTGTTTTGCGCATTGGCTAGGCTTTCTGTCGTGATCAGTTGTGCTGGATTTTGACTGACTTTCCTAAAAGCAAGTTGCTCTGCTTGAGCTGAAGTTAGGCTTGGAGTCGTACCGACTTTAATATTGGCAACAAAATTACCATTAACTGCAATCATCTCTCCAGCTGCATTAAAGTGAGTTCTTAACTCACCCGCAAAGACCGGCAGACCTTTAAAGTTCTGTGCAAAAACACTGTGTTTACCGCCCATATGGTCGGTATTAGAACTTTTTAATGATAACTCAGAGTAAGCATTTGTTATTCCAAAAGCACTGCCATAATCACGTAAAAATGACAAAGAAATGTCATCAGTATTGACCGCTGCTCTGCGTGATTGTGTTTTAAGTGAGCGATTTTGTGTTTTAGTGGGGGCAAGACGAATAAATCGGGCGTACCCAGTGTTTTTATCGACACTGATTTGTGCGGTACCTGCGGTATCCGCTATAAGGTTTTCGGCGCCTGTTGCTTTATCAGCTAGGGCCATGGATGTGTTTAAAGTTAAACACAATACTGCTGCAATTTTACTAACATTATGCATATGTATTTCCTAGTATTGACGTTGAAATTTTTAAAATTCCTAAATTCTCTGGACTGCTTATTACAGATTTTTAATGAATTTTTATTATTATGTAATGTGAAGCCAATAAAGACTGACACTAGTCAGGCCTTTATATATTTTTAGTTATACTTTTCTTCTTACTAACAATGTTACTAAAGCTAGACCCATTAACATTATTGTAGAAGGGGCAGGAACAGTCACTGAAGCGCCTTGAACTGTAAATGGAATAGCAGCGCCATCACCACTAGCAGCTACAAGTTCATTAACACTTAATGATAGATCTGTAGTACCAGATGTTGAGTCAAGTGTAAAAAACACTTCTGCTAAAGCGAAGCTAGCGTCTTGCATAGCTTCAAGGGCATCGTCAAGAAGCCAGCTAATTTCATAGAGGTTGACAGACCCTGCACCATCATAGCCGCCGCTCAAATCGGTAGCATCAGAGAGCCAATCGTCTGGATCCGTAGAAATATTTTCTCCTAAGCCACCAAACAAGTTGTAGCCAACAAAAGACAACGCACTTGAGTCAAAGCCTACATCTAAATTAAACCCTGCAAGAGTGAAATCTGTGCCCTGACCTAAGCCACTTATCATCACGGTTGCGGATATCAAATCACCTGTATGTGCACCTTGGGTAGTAGGTGTAAGTGATATAATGGCACTAGAGCTTGCTGTACTAACAAGCAAGAAGCTCACCGCTAATACCAAACGAGTTACTACTTTCATAAATACTTCCTTCTTCTAATTCTATTAAAAACAATTGTTGATTTTATGTGCGGCTTACTAACAGTTTTGATTTTGTCCTTCCTTAAGTGTCAATTAAAAAAGCTCAAACCCAGCATGTTAAAAATATGCTACACAGGTGTTACAAACAATTTTATGCATAACCCTTGCCAATCAAAAAATATCTTTTGATTACAATCTGTTACACTTTTTCAAATGTTTTTTAATTGTTAAGTTGTAAAAAAAACGGACATTAAGAAGCTGGGAGAAGCTAGATTTAAACAGTTTAGTAGGCAGAACAAACTGTTTTTGGTTTAGTTAAGAGCACAAATATTGCACAATAATGCTTATTGGTTAATAAGTAAGCAATTGATTGTTATATCAATTATCAGAAATAAGGGATTCATTAAAGAACGCCAGTAATGTGACAGATAGTGCAAAAGCTATAAAGATAAAACGAGGTGTTACCGAGCGTAATATATACAAAAAACGCGCCGAAAGCGCGTTCTTTGAATTTGTAGACTTGTTAACTAATAAAACTGCTATTGGGATAATTCAATTTAAGGGTTTTCATGGCGTTTCTCTTTAAATCCTCCAATTGCAATTGGTCGTAACACTCCACCATTATTTCCAAAGCTTCTTGTACATGAGTGGTGTCAGGATAATGTTCGATTACATATCTACCGCGATTGGCGGCGGCTACATAAGCATCGCGGCGCATATAATATCGAGCAATGGATATCTCGTATTTCGCTAAACGACTTTTAATATGCAGCATACGCTTTTGCGCATCTGCAGCGTATTTACTATTAGGATACTTTTCAATCAAACGTCTAAAATCGTTAAATGCTTCACGTGAGTTGCTAGGATCACGGTCGGATCTGTCAATGCCTACCAATTCTTGGAAAAGATTGCTATCCACTTCCATATTAGTTAAGCCACGCATATAAAAAGCGTAATCTACGTCTGAATGGTTTGGATTGAGCCTAGTGAAGCGATCAATGGTCGCTAAAGCCTCGTCTGTTTTTCCTGTTTTGTAGTAGCCATAGATAAGGTCTAATTGCACTTGATGTGACAATGGGCCAAAGGGAAAACGTGAGTCCAATGCGCTTAACGCTGCGGTGGCGGCATTATAATTGCCAAGCCGCATTTTTTCTTTAGCGTCTTCATACAAACTTTGAGCACTTTTATTGCGTAGCACTAAATCGACATCTTCGTCTTCTGGAGACGATGAACACCCAGCTAACACAATTAGAACACTGCTTAACAAAATATTTTTTAGGTTGTTTTTACTGATCATATCGCTCTTATTTACTCTCAATTCGAATTCGAATGGTGATGCCTGATTCATTAGGATTAAAAATCCGTTAGAATAGCGTTTTACCAAATCGATAACTACAGCGCATTCTACCCTAGCAAATTGGGCTATGCACATATAAATCGTAACGAAACACATTCAGGATGTTAAATGCATGTCTACCGCACATGAAAAAATTCAATTGCAGGCTATTGTGCCTGAAAACTTGTTTGGCAAAAGATTAGATCAAGCTTTAGCTGAAATGTTCCCAGATTATTCACGATCACGTATAAAAGAATGGATTTTGGCTAATTATGTAAAAGTTGACGGTCAAATACTCAACAAACCTAGAGAAAAATTAATAGGTGATGAGAAAATTGAAATTGACGCTGAAGTTGAAGTACAAGTACAACATCAAGGCCAAGAGATTGACCTAAACATAGTGTTTGAAGATGAACATATTTTGGTGATTAACAAGCCCATGAACTTAGTTGTGCATCCAGGCGCAGGCAATAGTGATGGCACGGTTTTGAACGCATTACTCAATCACGCGCCAGAAATTGCAAATGTGCCCCGCGCCGGAATTGTGCATAGACTGGATAAAGATACCACTGGCCTTATGGTGGTAGCAAAAACCATCCCTGCACAAACCCATTTAGTGGAACAATTGCAAGCCAGAGAAATCAGCCGAGAGTATGAGGCTGTTGTGGTGGGGACTATGGTTGCCGGTGGTACAGTTGATGCACCTATTGGTCGACATCAAACCAAACGTACCAACATGGCAGTGCGAGAATCAGGCAAACCAGCCATGACCCACTACCGCGTAAAAGAGAAGTTTCGGGCTCACACCTATATCCGCTTAAAATTGGAGTCGGGACGTACCCATCAAATCCGCGTACATATGTCTCATCTTCGATATCCATTGGTAGGAGACCAAGCGTACGGTGGTAGACCTAGGCCACCTAAAGCCTGTAATGAAAACATGGTGGAAATGTTAAGACAGTTTCGTCGTCAGGCATTGCATGCTATTCAATTAGAGTTAACCCACCCAGTTACAGGGGAATGGATGAGTTGGCAAGCACCACTCCCACAAGACTTTACTGAACTTCTAGATGTTTTACGAGAAGACAAAGCAGAGCATGGCAGCGGCGAAGTGTAATTTTGAGTCAGCCCCGATTTATATATCCCAATTGGCCTGCGCCTAAAAATGTTCGGGCCTTTACAAGTTATAGAAGTGGGGGCTTTAGTTTGCCCCCTTTTGATTCGTTGAATATTGCGCAACATGTTGGAGACAATCCAAAGGTCGTTAACAAAAATAGGCAACAACTTCCTAATTTTGAGAATTTTGTTTGGCTTAATCAAACCCATAGCAACGTTTGCATTAACTTAGGCCGTGATGTTGATAGGGTAGATTTGTCAGCAGATGCGTGTTTCTCTAACCAAAAACACCTAGTTTGCGCTGTGATGACGGCAGATTGTTTACCCATTTTGTTATGCAATCAGCAAGGCACTTATGTGGCAGCCGTGCATGCTGGGTGGCGTGGATTAGCTAATGGTGTGATAGAAAATACCCTAGCGGCAATGCCTACTGATGCTCAACCTTTGCTGGCGTGGATGGGGCCCGCTATTAGTCAAAATTATTTCGAAGTGGGCAGTGAGGTTAAGCACGCTTTTCGCGATTATTCTCTTGCTTTTAAGCGCAATAATAATAGTAACCAAGAAAAATATTTTGTCGACTTGTATCAAATTGCCAAGCAAAAAATGTTGGCTCTTGGCATAACTCAAATCTATGGTGGAGAATATTGTACCTATCAACAATCTGAGCTGTTTTTTTCACACCGCCGAGCATCACATCAGGCAAATATGAAAGCCTCTGCAACTGCCGCAACGGGCAGGGTCGTTAGCGCTATTTATCTAGATTGAACATTGTTACTTTCTTGATCTTTATCAGTAAATTCTTTTAATTATCATATATTAATACACTATTTACGAGTCTAAAAAAGTGACTTGTTAAATGCATAAACTTGTCTGTGGTAAAAGCAATGAGGTGAAAAAATATACTTGAATTGCTCGCAAATGGTACCCATAACAAATCTATACAAAGTCGCAGTGGAGTAATTTTATGCGCTTAGAAAGTTTTACAAATAAGTTTCAAATGGCCCTTTCAGAAGCCCAATCTTTGGCATTAGGGCGAGATCATCAATATATAGAGCCAGTTCACCTTATGACCGCGTTGCTGAATCAACAAGGTGGCTCAGTGCGGCCTTTGTTAGATCAAGCCAACATTAATGTAAATAGCTTGCGCTCGGCACTATCAGAAGCAGTTGATAAGTTGCCTAGAGTGTCGGGAATGGGCGGCGATGTGCAACTGGGTAAAAGCAGTGTTGTTTTACTGAACCTTTGCGACAAAATTGCGCAACAGCGCAAAGATGATTACATCACCTCAGAAGTGTTTGTGCTGGCTGCTTTGCAAGATAAAGGCAGTTTAGGTGATTTATTGAAGCAGTCTGGCGCTGATCAACAAAAAATTGAGAAAGCTATTGAGAAAATGCGAGGTGGGCAGAAAGTGACCGACCAAAATGCGGAAGATGTACGCCAAGCATTAGATAAATTTACTACCGATCTCACTGAGCGTGCCGAGCAAGGTAAATTAGACCCCGTAATTGGACGAGATGATGAGATACGTCGAACTATTCAGGTATTACAACGCCGCACCAAAAATAATCCAGTATTAATTGGTGAGCCAGGCGTAGGTAAAACCGCCATCGCTGAGGGGCTGGCGCAACGTATTATTAATTCAGAAGTACCAGAAGGTTTAAAAAATAAACGGGTATTGTCACTGGATATGGGCTCATTAATAGCGGGTGCAAAATTTCGTGGAGAATTTGAAGAACGGTTAAAAGCGGTTCTGAATGAATTGAGCCAAGAAGAAGGCAGAGTGATCCTCTTCATCGATGAATTACATACTATGGTGGGAGCAGGTAAAGGTGAAGGCGCCATGGATGCGGGTAATATGCTAAAGCCTGCTTTGGCCAGAGGAGAGTTGCATTGTGTTGGAGCCACTACCCTTAATGAGTATCGTCAGTTCATCGAAAAAGACGCCGCCCTAGAGCGCCGTTTTCAAAAAGTATTAGTTGATGAGCCAAGTGTAGAAGATACTATTGCCATTTTAAGGGGATTAAAAGAACGCTACGAACTGCACCATTCCGTAGAAATTACCGACCCTGCTATTGTAGCCGCGGCTTCACTTTCTCACAGATATATTAGCGATAGACAATTGCCAGACAAAGCCATTGACTTAATAGACGAATCGGCATCGAGTATTCGCTTACAAATGGATTCAAAACCAGAGGATATGGATAAGCTTGAGCGGCGAATTATTCAACTGAAATTAGAAGAACAGGCCCTAGCTAAAGAAAAGGATGAAGCAAGCCACAAACGCTTAGAAATAATTGAACTGGAACGAGAACAAGCAGAACATAAGTTTTCAGAACTTGAAACTATTTGGAAGTCTGAAAAACAGGCGATGCAAGGCACTCAGTCAATTCGCTCCGAATTAGAACAAGCCAAACTTGACTTAGAAATCGCCCGTAGAGCTTCTGACTTAAGTCGCATGTCAGAACTCCAATATGGCCGCATTCCTGAACTTGAATCTAAACTTGAGTTGGCTTCTGAGTCTGAAACCCAAGAAACCACACTGTTAAAAAATAAAGTAACTGAGAACGAAATTGCTGACGTCCTATCTCGTTGGACTGGGATACCTGTTTCCAAAATGCTCGAGGGCGAAAAAGCCAAGTTATTGTCAATGGAAACGGCGTTACACAAGCGCGTAGTAGGGCAAAGTGAAGCAGTCACATCAGTGGCTAATTCGATTCGCCGTTCTAGGGCTGGTTTATCTGATCCTAATCGTCCTATAGGCTCTTTTTTATTCTTAGGACCAACAGGTGTTGGGAAAACGGAGTTGTGCAAAACATTGGCAAACTTTTTGTTCGATACTGAAGATGCCATGGTGCGTATCGATATGTCTGAGTTTATGGAAAAGCACTCGGTATCTCGTCTAGTGGGAGCACCTCCGGGGTATGTGGGTTATGAAGAAGGAGGCTATTTAACCGAGGCCGTAAGGCGCAAACCCTATTCGGTCATTTTATTGGACGAAGTGGAGAAAGCCCATCCAGATGTGTTTAATATTTTACTGCAAGTATTGGATGACGGCCGGTTAACCGATGGTCAAGGGCGTACTGTGGATTTTAAGAACACAGTCATTATTATGACCTCTAATCTTGGGTCAGATATTATTCAAGAAGTCAGCGGTGAAAGTAACTATCAGCAAATGAAAAGTTTAGTTATGACGGCCGTTGGCGAACATTTTAGACCAGAGTTTCTTAATCGGGTTGACGATCTTGTTGTTTTCCACCCCTTAGGTAAAGAGCAGATCACTTCCATTGCAAAGATCCAAATGAGAACACTAAGAGAAAGATTGGCGGAAAAAGGATACAAATTGGAACTAAGCCTAGCAGCACTCGACAAAATCGCCGATGCGGGATTTGACTCGGTGTATGGGGCTAGGCCATTGAAGCGGGCTATCCAAACAGCAATTGAAAATCCACTGGCACAGAAAATATTGTCAGGGGAATTGAAAGGAGATGGCACTATTAAGATTGATATAAAAGATTCAGAGATCACAATAGATTAGGTTTAAAAGTTTGCTGTTAGATTTGGAATTACACCTCTATTAGTTTATTGAGACGTTTCGATTATTAGAGAAAGTAGCGATTGTTTAGGGTTGGTTACGATCATTTCTATGCCTTTGGAGAGTAAACAAGATAAACTCCAATCATGATTAAACTTTGACGCTAGTGGAAGTGCAGTAATGACAGAACAAAAACGTAGAGGAATTTACCTCTTACCTAATTTATTAACCACAGCGGGACTATTTTCTGGTTTCTTCGCCATAGTCTCGTCTATGAATGGTCGTTTTGAAGCGGCTGCTGTAGCTATATTTGTGGCGATGATTTTTGATGGCCTAGATGGTCGAGTGGCTAGAATGACTAATACTCAGAGTGAGTTTGGCGCTGAGTACGACTCTATGGCTGATATGGTCTCTTTTGGTGTGGCACCAGCACTGGTTGCCTATAATTGGGGGTTGACGGGGTTAGGTAAAATTGGTTGGCTTGCTGCCTTTATATACGTTGCAGGGGCAGCGTTAAGGCTGGCTAGATTTAATACACAAATTGGCATTGCTGATACTCGATATTTTCAGGGGCTAGCAAGCCCAGCCGCTGCTGCCTTAGTCGCTGGCTTAATATGGGTAGGAGTAGAATATGATATTAACGGCCAAGACTACGGAATTATTGTTGCACTTATTACCGGTATTGCAGGTTTGTTGATGGTAAGTAACTTTAAATACAATTCATTTAAAGAATTGAATTTACACGGCAAAGTGCCTTTTGTTGCCTTGTTACTTATTATGTTGATTTTTGTAGTGGTGGCGACTGAGCCAGCATTGGTGTTGTTTGTAGTCTTTGCTTTATATGCACTTGCGGGGCCCATTAATACTTTTAGAACAGTGGATAAAGTCAGGCTGGAACATGTTGTTGGTGATGCTGAAGAGCATAATGAAGAGTGCAGCTCTGTAGAAGACAAGAAAACTGAAGATAAATAGTATCTATGGTTATTTATTAAGCTTACTCTAAGTTTTTACCACTTTGGTAATGGTGTTTTACTGTAAGTAACTAAAATATATAGATATTACCATTTTTGTAAAGAGGCACTCAATTCAATGGAGTGTCTTTTTTTTGTCTGAATTATGAATATTACCTTAGATAATTACTGCTTTTTCCTATGTTATTAAGATGAACTCCCTGTTTATAACTATTAATTTTCAAATTAATTTAACTTTTTTTGAATTATTTGTTGACAGTGATTCAAAATCCCGTATTATTCGCCTCCCGCTTGAGAGGGTCCACGGACAGCATCTTAAGCCGCTAACGCAGTTAGCATGCTCTTTAACAATTAGAAC
>NZ_CAKZKO010000135.1 GCF_937123705.1 uncultured Paraglaciecola sp.
ATGCGGTTGCTTTCAGTTCGGAATATGTTGGCAACAAAGGGTTGGCAGGTGAGGTCATCGCTTGCATCGATAGACATGTCTTTGAGTGTTTGGGCGACTACTTTGCCGTAATGCAGTTGCCAGAACTTGGCGCTACCAAAACCAACTTTATTGGTCTCATTGGTGTCCCATTCGCCTATTTCATCATAGCGATGTTGAAAAATTAGCGCGCCGCTGAAACCATCATAAAGGTATAGGTCGAGCACAAACTTTCGCTGACCATCTTCTTTGTTTGCCCAGCTTAGTAATGAGTTGAGTGGTGTTTTCTGGTTTGGGTGTTTTGGATAGAGTTCACCAATGTCTCGGATAACGCCACTGATAACATATTGAACACCAAGATCTTCACCAATTCTTGCCACATCAGTGAGAGAACCATCATTGTTCGCAGAAGTGGGGGCGTTAATTAGATCAGGGTAGACACTGATATTTGTGGCAGACAGTGCGCGCAAGTAACCTTGCTGATTGATGGCGTCCACTAAACTCTTTGGTAGCTCCCGGCCGATGTTATGTAGTGCGCCTAAATTGGCCTGCTGTGGTACCTGTAATGCAAATCCTGTGATGCCAACCGATTTTCGGTAAGGGTTTACGGATCCATTCTTACACATGCTCTCAGGCTGTATGCGTGTTTCGATAGTAACGCTTAGGATATCATCAAAAATTTGTTCGGAAATGATATTTACGTTATTTACTTGGGCGGCGGATTGTATGGATGTATTAGAGCTAATAACGCCATTTTGCATCATCTCATTGCTACGAATGCTCGCACTTGCTTGCAGCGATGCTTGCTTGATCGCTTGTTGTGTCGCCCTGTAGCGTGCATCGTTTATGTCTTGGTTGTAAATGATTGCTTGGCCTTGCGCTTCGATCTTTTGACTGAAGAGGTTTGAACTCAAAAAAAACGCAAGGCATGAGATGACGACTTTAATCATTATTGAACGCTATAAAATGACGTAGGAATTTGGTTGCTGCCTGGTGCTGACACTTTGTAGCTATTTTTAGTCAAGCAGTTTGGGTTTGATCTTAGTGCTTCGACAGAGCTTACACATTGTCTGAAATTTTGTTGCAGTGCTAGTTCAACAACGGTTTCAAACGTGCCGTCTTCCAATTCTCTTTGTGAAACAACTTTTGCTCCAACTAAGTAGGCATCTACGTAGGCTCTGATCTCATCAGACTGTGCAATCATATTACTTACGGAGTTGTTGGCATTAATTTCTACACCATAAACGCGTTCTGCTAAGTTTCGCAGAGCATCGATTTTGGAGCCACGCATCGTCATTAGTCGATTTTGTGAGCGGCTGAAAGATTTTCCCGTAGGCGGAGCTGAGTATCCAGTGGATCTCACGATGATAGGTTCTCTAGGCATGACCTCAATAATCTCAGTTTCTTTCACAGTTGGAGCTGGAGTAGCTTGATACTGAGGTGCTGCAATCATTGTACTTGGTGCCGATCCTACACATGGCGAGCTCGCAGTACAGGATTTAGTCATTGTAAAAGGTGTGTGTGTACAAGCAGCCAATACCATTGAGGTAGAAGTTAGTACAATCAGTTTGCTAATGATATTCATTAAAGCGGCTCCTTGAGTAATTTAGTAAACCCGGTAAATAGTAGTTTTTTCCGTTGTTGGCGGCACTGGCGCGGGTGTTATTGCAATGGTCTGCACCGGTAAGACGTGCATATTCTGCATGGATAAAACATTTTGAGGGCTTGGGCATTCATAGTATTGATGATAAGAGCAGCCTGACAAGAGAGTGGTCAGCACCATGGCCATGAGGATACTAATCCCTTTTAAGTTCATCACTATCCCCCTTTTATAACTTATCCATCAAGCTATTTGATTAAAATTCAGTCTGCTCAATCTACAATAAATACGTTATTCGATACAAGTTTGTTGCTCGTTATATGGGCATTCTAACTGAAATTTAAAAATCTCGTGTCAATTTTATTTGCGTCTATACTTATTCCGATACAAGACGGGAGGTGGCGTATGATAAATGCCTTAGAATCAAGCTTA
>NZ_CAKZKO010000136.1 GCF_937123705.1 uncultured Paraglaciecola sp.
CGCTACTATATCTAGTTTTTCATAGGGGTAGGGCATATCAAAGTAGCGTTCCATTGCATCTAAAATAGCGGCAGTATTTTCAAGGGCATAGGTCATTTGTGAACCTTTGCCTTTTGTGGCGATGCCGCGCAAAGGGATCTCGCGGTCTCTCACATCTGATTTGGGAATCGCTTGATAGTCAACAATGTCCAAATCACCCACAGCAACCGCAATAAGGTAAGTGGGAAGTGGTTTGGTGGTTTGAAAGGTTAAACGCTGAAAGCCATCATCTAATGCTTGATGTTGAATTTGTGGCGTGTTAGCGACGCCTTTATGCGCTTTTTTAACTTCTAAAGTGATATCGAAAGGTGTTTTAAATCTTGGCTCATCAAAACTTGGAAAGGCAAAACGCGCAAAAGTAGATTCAAACTGGGTGAATGCATAAGACTGCCCAGCTTCTTTTACTATATACAAGCCAGTTAAATCTTTGGCTAACTCTCCTTGGTAGGTTATGGCAATAACACCTTGCTGCGCAGGAATAGAGGTATCAGCGGTTAGTCTTACTACACCTGAGTGTCCCATTTCGTGATAATCAAGGGCAATTGAATTGCCGTCGGTACTGACAAATTCTGCTTTGCTAACCGATAAGTCTTGCCCATGTATCCATAACTCTTGGCTAGGTTTAGATAAGGTGACTTGAATGTTAGCTTGGCCACTAAAACTGCCTTCATCAGGGTTTACTCGCAATTTTAGCTTGTAATGTTGAGGTGTTAACCAAGGGGGTAATTGCCCTTGAGGAGACGCTTTTCGCTCGGCTACATCAACGCGGTCTTGCCAGTTTTGATATTGAACATAGCCAACCACGCCTAAACCAATAATAATGAGTAAGTACATGGTTCTGGATAAAAATTTCTTCATTTTGCCCTCTTTTTTTGTTCTAAGTTGAGGTAAATCCCAAGTGCTCTAGTGTGAAGTTTAATAAGATAAAAATCTATTCAAGATTTTTTGAATTAACAGCAAGTTGAATAATTATTATACACTCACCATAATAACAATAATGTTTCTTCGAAATTAAAGGTCAAGCGTAATGGCTACTCAATCTTCAGAAAGCTTGTATGTAGATTCAATTGGTTGGAAGGATATACCCAGAGACGACCCGTCTGTTATTGCGCTACGTAACAAATTGCAACAACACAATGGCATTAAAGGCTTAGACATTTTATCACCAACTGATACCAAAAGGGCTGTTGAGTTGTTTGATAGAGATGGATTTGTGGTGATTGCAGACTTTCTTAAAAATGATCAAGTAGACATGCTTGCCAAAGGATGTGAGGAAACAATAAAGGAAATTCTGGCCTTAGATGATGATCGTGAAGGCAACAGGGGCTCTCACCGGTATTCATTTGGAGGCTCTAGTTTAACAAGAAGCCGCTTGCATCCCCCCGCTTGGCAAATGTTATTAAATATTCCTGAATTACATCAAATAGTGTCGGCAATTTTTAGGTCATCTGATTATATGCTTAGAGCAGCGAGTGGCGATTTTTGCTTACCGGGAGCGGTTAATTATCAAATCTTGCATTCGGATACGAGCGATAGAACTTCAAATCCTTTCACTAAGTTCTTTTCGTTTCATGATCCTCGAGGGCAACAAACTGTTAGAGATCTTCCTTGTCCCTACCTTGCTGTTAATTTTTTACCTCAAGATGTCACATCTTTAAATGGCCCAACAAGGCAAATTCCCGGCACACAAAATTCGCGAGCTCGGATCCCCAACCTTGAAGAAGAGCCTGAATGGATGAGATTGAGCACGGTTTGTCCTGCCCCAGCAGGCGCTATTATGATTCGAGATGTCAGGGCATGGCATGGTGGCACGCCAAATATTTCTGAAGCAGTGCGCTCTATACCAAATCTAGAGTTTTATGCACCTTGGTATCGGGAACCTGTGACGCCAGGGATTAGCTACCAAGACTTTAAAAAGTTGAGCGAACCAGCGCAAAAGGTGGCTCGTTTTCATGTGGCAGACTCTAGCGAACATTTAGAAGTAGGCTCTATTCTTAACAACATTTTTAAATCTTAATGCAAAAACTGGTTTAGCGCCGCTATAAACCCATCGAGGTTTTCACGGTGAATATTGTGGCCACTATTTTCAACATAAGCACTTTGCATAGTGGGATTGATGGTTTTGGCTTCGGCAACTACGGCATTTGAAATGATGCCACCATTTGCTGTATCCCCATGGATCAGTAACGTAGGTACTTGAATAGATGCAATTGTTTGTTGCCAAGGTAGGTATTCGTAATGGGCTAGTACTTTGGCGTCTACCTGATGTTTTGCGATTGCCCATTGTTCAAACTCGTCTTGGTGCCAGTTCGGTGAGAGTTTTTTTCCTAGAGTTTCTATTTGCTCTAGCGTCATTGAATTAAACTTTTCAACCTGTAGTTGAAAACCGTTGATCCTTGCTTGCAGGCTTTGTTCTGACGGTTTTGGCATAAACACTGGATCTTCCAAGATAACTTTTGAAATTAAATCTGAATGTCGACTGGCTACTTTTGCCATCAAACTCGCACCCACTGAATGTCCCATTATAATGGGTTTATCGAGTTGTAATGCCTTTATCACTGCCGCCACATCATCGCCTTGGCTGTCGACAATATTTGCATCAACCCGGGCACTTAAACCATGCCCATGTGTATCTAGCATGATGATATCAAAGTCAGCTTCTAAACGTTTTGCCACGCGGCTCCAACATAATCCATTATCGGTCAGCCCGTGTGCTAGCAATAGAGCTGGAAGGTTGCCACCAGTGCGATGATAAGCAAACTGAGTTTTGCCGACCTTAACACTGCCTTTAGTCCATTGATGATTCATTCTTATAGTAACAAGCATCGCCCCATAGCAATCAATAATAGCTATTTATCATTTTATTTAATGCTTAAAGTGTTACCGATAAACTAGAAATATGTTCAACTAGTCCTTATTTAATGAATGATATAATAACAATCGGAGAATTTGTATGAGTAACTATGTAAATCGCGCAATAGTGTTGGCACAAAGACCCAATGGCGAACCAGTTAATGAAAACTTTAGAATTGAAGAACAAGCGATCCCTGAACTTAAAGAGGGGGATATTTTAGTTCGCACTTTATGGTTATCGTTAGATCCCTACATGCGCCCTCGGATGAATGATATGAAGTCCTACATGGAACCTGCTCCTATTGACGGAGTGTTGGCTGCTGAAGTCGTAGGCGAAGTTGTGGAATCACGTTCCAACAAATATGCAGTGGGAGATCGCATTACTGCATATGGTGGCTGGCAAGAATATTTTGTTAAGCCTGATAACGCTCCTATGATGTACAAAATTGAAGAAATCGGCATTCCATTGCAGGCCTACCTTGGGGCTGCAGGAATGACTGGCCGAACTGCATACTTTGGGTTACATGAACTAGGCAAACCACAAAAAGGTGAAACTTTGGTTGTCTCGGCGGCTTCAGGTGCTGTGGGTGGTATTGTAGGACAAATTGGCAAGATGCTTGGTTGTAGAGTCGTTGGTGTTGCGGGTGGCAGCGAAAAATGCAAGTTTGTAGTGGAAGAACTAGGCTTTGATGCTTGTGTTGATTATAAAGCGGGTAATCTCGAACAGGATTTACAACAAGCCTGTCCTGATGGTATCGACATTTATTTCGAAAATGTAGGTGGCGCCGTTACTAGAGCAGTAGCAACTCTTATGAATCCAGGATCAAGAGTGCCAATTTGTGGTTATGTATCAAATTATAACGATACTGACATGAGTAAAATCCAAACCCCGCAGGAAATTCTTGCTGCGTCTCCTAATCCGCCAGCCGCTAAGTTTTTTGTAGTGACCGAATGGCAAGATCAACATCAAGCTACCACTCAGAAATTAGCCCAATGGATCAAAGATGATAAATTGGTTTATCGTGAATCCATAGCAGAAGGGCTCGATCAAACGATATCAGCCTTTCAAGGTATGTTGAAAGGGAAAAACTTTGGTAAGCAACTGGTACGTATTACCACTGAATAATTATCTTATTTCGCTAATAAAGGCTGTTTAGGCTGCCTCTGCTAACTCATCCAAGCAGCCTTTTATCGCTCATCTCCCTATTTAAATAGGTAAAATAAATTCTAGTTGAACAATAGTTCTTTGCATTGTTCAACTAGCTTTCCTAAAAAAAATCGTTACCCTATTTACTACTTCAATACTTTCTTAGAGTTCATATGGAATTTGCATTTATCCTGTTAGCTTTTAGCTGTGGTTTAGGCCTTAAGTTAGTTGGGCTACCACCATTGATAGGTTATTTGATTGCCGGCTTTGCATTAAATTATCTTGGCTTTCACTCTTCCGATGCGTTGCAATCTATTGCCGATTTAGGCATTACCTTGATGTTGTTTACTATCGGCTTAAAACTCAAAGTAAGTGATTTATACAAAAAGGAAGTATGGTTAGGTAGCATTGCGCACTCAGTGTTATGGATATCATTGGTTAATGTTTTATTGTTCGCAGTCTCATGGCTAGGATTGGCTACTTTTGCCGATTTAGATGGCTTTACCCAAGCCTTACTGGCCTTTTCGTTAAGTTTTAGTAGTACAGTTTGTATTGTAAAAATTTTAGAAGAAAGCGGTGAAATCAAAACTCGCCATGGCAAGCTAGCTATTGGTGTGTTG
>NZ_CAKZKO010000137.1 GCF_937123705.1 uncultured Paraglaciecola sp.
TCGTTCTGCACGTATTAAAGAGAAGCTAGGTTAATTTAATTTTTGCGTTACCGTTAACTTAATAAGAAAACCCGCCATCTGGCGGGTTTTTGCTATCTATGAATCGATACAAAGTGATTATTAGTTACGCTCCACCCCTTTTGGTTCATTAAGTTTAGAGTTGATTTTCATCGCTTCAAAAGTGCTGCCATAAGCGGGCCGTTTAATATTATTTCCTGCTCCTTTTACAGTGCGTAATTCACCATTGGTCCATACTAATTTACCTTGGCTCAGTGTATGTACTGCAATGCCTGTTACTGTTCGACCTTCAAAAATATTAAAATCGATATTCTGATGATGGGTCTTGGCCGAAATAGTGCGGCTGCCGTTGGGATCCCACAATACAATATCGGCATCCGCCCCAACTGTTATAGAACCTTTACGAGGATAGATATTAAAAATTTTAGCGGCATTGGCAGAAGTAACAGCGACAAACTCGTTGGGAGTCAGTTTGCCAGAGGCCACACCAGCATCCCACATTATTGACATTCTATCTTCAATGCCAGCCGTGCCATTTGGGATCAAACTGAAATCGTCTTTTCCAGCTGCTTTTTGATCGGCACAAAAGCAACAATGATCAGTAGCAGTGGTTTGCAAATTACCCGATTGTAAGCCTTTCCATAAGGCATCTTGGTGTTTTTTAGCGCGAAATGGCGGGCTCATGACATGAGCAGCAGCGTAATTCCAATCTTCATGTTGATAGACTGATTCATCGATTTCTAAATGCCCAGCCAACACTTCACCAAAAACCCGTTGGCCTTCATTTCTGGCTCTAGTGATAGCTTGCAGAGATTCTTCGCAGGAAACATGCACACAATAAATCGGTACTTCTAATGCTTGTGCGATACGAATGGCCCTATTTGCGGCTTCTCCTTCTGCTCCCGGTGGTCGCGACAACGGATGGCCTTCAGGCCCAGTTATGCCTCTTTCCAAAATCTTTTTTTGTAAATGAAACACCAAATCGCCATTCTCGGCATGCACTGTGGGCATGGCGCCTAATTCTAGGCAACGAGAGAAGCTATTCACTAAGGTTTCGTCTTCACACATGATGGCATTTTTATAGGCCATAAAATGTTTAAAGCTATTGATACCATGCTCATGCACTAAGGTGCCCATGTCTTTATAAACTGACTCATCCCACCAAGTCACGGCCACATGAAAACTGTAGTCGGTGGCTGATTTTTCGGCCCAGTCCATCCACTGATTATACGCTTCCATTAAGGGTTGCTGAGGACTAGGAATAACAAAGTCGATAATGGATGTCGTGCCACCCGCGGCACCTGCACTAGTACCCGTATAAAAGTCTTCACTGGCAACTGTGCCCATAAAGGGGAGTTGCATATGAGTATGAGGGTCGATGCCGCCTGGCATGACCAGTAAGTCGCCAGCGTCTATTGTTTGGCAACCCGTAGGCACATCGAGGTTTTCACCTATGGCCTGAATTTTTCCTTCACTACAATATAGGTCGGCTCTATAGCTAAGATCGGCGGTGACAATTGTGCCACCTTTAATCAAAATTGACATTTTGCTGCTCCCAGATTATTGCTCTGTTTGTTATGTTTAATTATTAACCGACTTATTTCAAGTGTTGTGTTCAACAGGCAATTTAACGCACTTCTGTTTGCTGGTTAATTTCTTGTAAAAAAGTTTTTAAGACTAAATTGGGTTTGACTCCTTTACGTAGTACCACTTGATATTCGGTACTAAAGTTAAAGTTATCAGGACATAATGCGCGCATTTTCCCTGACTCTACCCAGCGTTTGGCATAGTGAGTAGGTAAATATCCTACAAAACAACCAGTTAAGATAAGGAAGGCCACACCTTCACGATCTGTGGCTGTGGCTGTGGTATTTAATGCTTGATAGTGGACGCGCGTTTGCGCTGTTTGTGCATAACTGGGGGCGACGGCTTCAAAGGTTTTGATTTTGTCAGCATGTAGATTTTTATCATCGGCATTAAATAATGGATGTTCAAAATTACAATAAAGCAATGATTTTTCGGTATAAAGTCTTGAATATTCTAAGCCAGGTAAAGGGCGAAGATCTGGCACCACGCCTACGTGTAAGCCACCGTCCAATACATAACGTTCAATTTCATTAGGTGGGATCATCCGAATATTGATTTCCACCTCTGAGTCTTCACTTTTTAACGCTTTAAGTGCTTTTGAAACCCGCATATATTCTAAGGTAACCAAGTTATCGGTAATGCCAATGTTCAACTCTCCAGTTAGTTTGGCATGAATAGTGTTGACTTGGGTTCGGAAATTTTCGAGCGACGTCATAAGCTGTTGGCTAGCTTGGTATATTAATTCTCCTTCATCGGTGAGTGAAAAACCGGCTCTACCTCGCTGACATAATCGTAATCCTAGCCTTTCTTCAAGATCAGACATACTGATACTGATAGCAGACCGACTAATATTAAGTTCTACTTCAGCCGCTGAAAACCCGCCACATTCCACCACAGTTCTGAAAATTCTCAGTAAACGGATATCGAAGTTACTCAATTGAGAGGCGAGTTTTTGTTTATTAGGGCTTTTTACTGTCATGCACTTGGGTTCACTGTTTTACCAACATGTTAAGTAATTACTTATCTAAACATAAATTATATTAAATTTAACAAACTATTAACAATATGCAAGATTGATGTTACTAACCTTTACTTCACTCATTTAGATGAGGAAAACCTGATGTCAATGCACCCACCTGCACCAGATTTATCTGCTTTAGATGACTTACCTAGTCGCGCGTCACTCGAAGCATTTTGGATGCCTTACACTGGCAACCGTTTTTTTAAAGATAACCCACTTATTGTCACTAGCGCAGAAGGTTGTTATTTAACCACTCAAGAAGGCAATAGAGTGTACGATGGACTGTCAGGGTTATGGTGTACTGGTATGGGTCATGGTAGGCCTGAAATAATTCAAGCTGTAGCTAAAGGCATTCAAAAATTAGATTTTTCCCCATCGTTTCAAGTGGGAAACGACCTCGCGTTTAAAGTCGCTAATAAGGTTAAAGCGTTAACGCCTGAAGGACTCGATTATGTGTTTTTCACCAACTCTGGTTCAGAAGCCGCAGATACAGCGTTAAAAATGGCCAGAGCCTATTGGCGGCAAAAGGGGCAAGGCACTAAAACTCGCTTTATTGGACGCACTCGTGGTTATCATGGGGTGAACTATGGCGGTATGAGCGTAGGTGGCATAGGCCCCAACCGTAAATTATTTGGTCAAGGCTTAGAAGTCGATCACCTGCCACATACTTGCTTAGCGCAAAATCGATTTACTAAAGGATTGCCTGAGCATGGCGCCGAGTTGGCAGATACGTTGGAAGATTTAGTGGCTTTACATGATGCGTCGAATATTGCGGCAGTGATTGTCGAGCCTATGTCTGGATCGGGTGGGGTGGTTATTCCACCTAAAGGTTATTTGAATAAACTCAGAGCCATTTGTGATAAACACAATATTTTGCTGATTTTTGATGAAGTGATCACCGGATTTGGTCGAACTGGCCATGCCTTTGGTGCCGATGCTTTTGGCGTGACCCCAGATATTATGACCTTAGCTAAAGGCCTAACTAACGGTTGTGTACCTATGGGCGCTGTGGTCAGCAGCAATGAGATTTATCAAACTTTTATGCAAAACGCTGGGGCTGAATATAACACTGAGTTTCCACACGGTTATACCTATTCTGCTCATCCAGTGGCTTGTGCGGCGGCATTGGCTGCTATAGATGTGTTTGAAACACAAAAAATGGTCGAAAAAGTGGCGGCATTAGCCCCTTATTTTGAACAACAAATTCATAATCTTAAAGGTCTTAAACATGTGACTGATATTCGCAATTTTGGTCTGGCAGGGGCATTAGAAATAGACACCTTTGGTCAAGAGCCCACTAAGCGACCCTTTGAAATTTTCCGCCGCTGTTGGGACGCTGGTATGTTTGTACGTTGTGGCGGCAATACAATTCAATTAGCGCCGCCTTTTATCAGTACCAAAGAGCAGATTGACGAACTATTTAACGTGCTTAGTGATGCAATTAATGCAACCCAATAACCAAGAGTAAAATTGAGACAACCTTTATGTTAACAATAGAACATTTTATCAATGGGCAGGCGTTTGATGACCAAGGTCGTTATCAAGATGTATTTAACCCTGCTACTGGTCAAACAGTCGCTAAAGTGGCGCTTGGATCACAGGATACGGTTGAAAAAGCGATGGAAGCTGCAAAGGCTGCCTTTCCTGCTTGGCGCGCTACACCGCCATTAAAACGGGCGCAGATCATGTTTCGTTTTAAACAGTTGCTCGAACAAAATAAGGACAAAATTTGCCAGTTATTAACCACAGAGCATGGCAAGGTAACAGATGATGCTATGGGAGAATTAACCCGAGGCATTGAAAATGTCGAATATGCTTGTGGGGCGCCAGAACTTCTTAAAGGTGAACATTCTCGCAATGTTGGGCCGGGTATTGATAGTTGGTCTGAAATGCAACCTCTAGGGGTTGTAGCTGGCATTACGCCTTTTAATTTCCCTGCTATGGTGCCGCTGTGGATGTATCCCATGGCGATAGTGTGCGGCAATACTTTTGTTTTAAAACCCTCTGAAAGGGATCCTAGTGCACCACTTTTTATTGGTAAATTGCTTAAAGAAGCGGGGTTACCTGATGGGGTGTTTAATGTGGTAAACGGTGACAAAACCGCAGTAGATGCCTTATTACACTCGCCTACTGTTGAGGCCATTAGTTTTGTTGGCTCTACACCAATTGCTGAGTATATTTATGCAACAGGAACGGCGCACGGTAAACGTGTACAAGCCTTAGGTGGTGCAAAAAACCATGCTGTGGTGATGCCTGATGCGGATATCGATAACGCTGTTAATGCCTTAATGGGCGCAGCTTATGGCTCTTGTGGTGAACGTTGTATGGCGATATCTGTGGCTGTGTGTGTAGGCAATAACGTGGCCGATGACGTGGTGGCAAAACTTTCTGCTCAGGTTAAAACTTTACGGATAGGTTCGGGCATGGTAGCAGGGCAAGAAATGGGGCCACTGATTACCGAAGCCCAGCTCAATCGCGTGTCTGGTTTAGTCGACAATGGTGTAGAAGAGGGCGCTAATTTAGTGATTGATGGGCGTGATATAGCTGTGGCGGGTCATGAGCAAGGATTCTTTCTAGGAGGCTGTTTGTTTGACCATGTGCAAGCTGATATGACCATTTACCAAACTGAAATTTTTGGCCCAGTGCTTTGCGTAGTGCGAGTTGAATCATTACAGCAAGCCATGGATATGATCAACAAACATGAATACGGCAATGGTACTTGTATCTTTACCCGTGATGGAGAAGCGGCGCGATATTTTTCAGATCATATTCAAGTGGGCATGGTAGGCGTGAATGTGCCTTTACCTGTGCCTTCGGCCTACCATAGTTTTGGTGGTTGGAAACGTTCCTTATTTGGTGATTTGTCAGCTTATGGCCCAGACGCGGTAAGATTCTACACAAGGCGTAAAACCATTAGCCAAAGATGGCCATCTTCAGGTGTGAGAGAAGGTTCGCAATTTGCTTTTCCAAGTTAATAAAGCTAAAAATTGTGTAGTCAAGTGTGTGCTTTTGAATTTCTAGGAATACGGGGAAGTGACTAGTTTGAAAAATAATATTCAATCAAACCGATTAGGTGATTTGGAAATAATTGAGAATTTCACAGACATAGCGCCATTACTCACTGAAAAGCAAGTGTTAGTTGCCAGTGAACGGTGTTTGTTTTGTTACGACGCACCTTGTATTAATGCTTGCCCCACAGCTATCGATATTCCGCTGTTCATCCGCAAAATCAATACAGGTAACGCTCATGGCGCCGCGAAAGAAATATTATCGGCCAATATATTAGGCGGCAGTTGCGCTAGAGTTTGCCCCACAGAAACCTTATGTGAAGAAGCTTGTGTTAGAAATACTCACGAAGACGCTCCGGTTTCAATAGGCAGATTACAACGTTATGCCGTGGAACATCTTGACCCTGCTAGAGGCTACCCTTTTACTCGAGCACCAGAGACACACAAGCATGTTGCTGTCGTGGGCGCAGGCCCAGCGGGTTTAGCCTGTGCGCATCGGCTGGCTCGAGAAGGGCATCAGGTGACAATTTTTGAGGCAGCAAAGAAGCCCGGTGGTCTGAATGAATACGGTATCGCCGAGTATAAGTTAGTGAACGATTATGCTCAGCAAGAAGTGCAGTTTGTACTACAGATTGGTGGCATAGATATTCAGTATGAAAAAGTACTAGGACGAGATTTTAGTCTACAGAACCTAAGGGATAGCTATGCTGCGGTATTTTTGGGCATTGGTATGGGGGATTGTAACGGGCTCAATATTCCCGGTGAAGATTTACATGGGGTGGAAGATGCGGTGGATTACATTTCTGAATTACGTCAAGCAGACTCTTTGGCCAAATTACCCGTAGGTAAAAGAATTGTTGTGATTGGTGCAGGAATGACAGCGATAGATATTGCAGTGCAAAGTAAAAAACTCGGTGCCGACAATGTGACTATAGTATATCGGCGCAACCAACAAGCGATGGGTGCATCTAAGCATGAGCAAGAGTTGGCGCAAACCCATGGTGTGGGTTTTGTGTTTAATGCCCAACCTAAACAAATTTTAGGCGATGAAAACGGCCTTCAAAGCATGCAGTTTAATCGAACTGCTAGCGACGCAACGGGCAAATTAGTAACCACAGATGAAGTGATTTCTGTTCCCTGTGATGTGGTATTTAAAGCCATAGGACAAAAATTGCAGCCAAGTTTTTTAAACCAAGATACCGAACACCCGAATCTGTGCCAAAGTGGTCGATTAGCTGTAAATGAGCAAATGCAAACTTCACTCTCTGGTGTGTATGCAGGTGGAGATTGTATTAAAGGGAAAGATCTAGTGGTTGAAGCTGTAGATCATGGCAATAGGGCTGCACAGGCAATTCATCAATTTTTGCAGGAAGATAAACACTAATGGCAGATTTATCCAGCGAATTTTTAGGTATTAAGTGTATTAATCCTTTTTGGTTAGCATCGGCTCCCCCAACTGATAAAGCTTACAATGTTGTGCGAGCTTTTGAGGCCGGTTGGGGTGGGGTGGTGTGGAAAACCTTGGGTGAAGATCCGGCACCTATCAATGTATCGTCGCGTTACGGTGTGCATTATGGTCAAAATAGACAAGTGCTGGGCTTTAACAACATCGAGCTTATTACCGACCGTTCATTACAAATTAACCTAGATGAAATCACTCAGGTAAAAAAAGACTGGCCTGATAGGGCAATGATAGTGTCACTTATGGTGCCTTGTGAAGAAGAGTCTTGGAAAGCCATTCTACCTAAAGTAGAAGCCACTGGGGCTGACGGCATTGAGTTAAATTTTGGCTGCCCACATGGTATGCCGGAGCGAGGTATGGGAGCGGCAGTAGGGCAAGTGCCTGAGTATATTGAAATGGTCACCCGTTGGTGCAAACAGTATTGTTCCTTGCCCGTTATTGTAAAATTAACCCCTAATATCACCGATATTCGTTTACCTGCCGAAGCCGCTTTGCGCGGTGGTGCCGATGCGGTGAGCTTAATCAATACTATCAATTCTATTACCTCAGTCAATTTAGACACTATGTCTCCCGAGCCCAGTGTGGATGGAAAAGGTACCCATGGAGGTTATTGTGGCCCAGCGGTTAAGCCTATCGCGCTGAGTATGTTGTCAGAAATTGCCAGAAATCCTGTTACCGAGCAATTACCTATTTCGGGTATTGGCGGTGTATCTAATTGGCGAGATGCGGCTGAATTTATTGCATTAGGGGCGGGTAATGTACAAGTATGTACAGCGGCTATGCTATTTGGTTTTAAGATCATCGACGACTTATGTGATGGCCTCAGTGATTGGATGGATCAAAAAGGTTACGACTCCATAGATGACTTTTGTCGTATGGCCATACCCAATACCACAGATTGGAAATACCTGAATATGAACTACAAACGTGTAGCTTATATTAATCAAGATAATTGTATTCAATGTGGCCGTTGTTTTGCGGCGTGTGAAGATACGTCACATCAATCGATTGCAAAAACAGCTAAAAATGGCGGCAATGAATACACTGTTATTGAAGAAGAATGTGTCGGTTGTAATTTATGCCAAGTTACGTGCCCCGAACCAAATGCCATAGAGATGGTGGATATTGACGAAGGTAAAGCGCACTTAAGCTGGTTACATCATCCAGCAAATCCCTTTAAAGAAACTAAATAATACGGAGTAATGTATGCCAAGAAACGTAATCAGTGGTTTGATCCAATGCCACAATCCGATAAATGACGAATCAGTACCAGTTAAAGATATTCAGCAAGCGGCTCTAGAGCACCATCTACCTTTTATTGAAGAAGCCGGTAAAAAAGGTGTGCAGATATTATGTTTGCAGGAGATATTTAACGGCCCGTATTTTTGTCCATCTCAAGATGTACGTTGGTATGATGCCGCCGAAACTGTTCCAGGCCCTATGACAGATTTAATGTCTGAATACGCCAAAAAGTATGAAATGGTGATGATAGTGCCGGTCTACGAATATGTGCAACCTGGCGTGTATTACAACACTGCAGCTGTGATTGATGCAGACGGCAGCTATTTAGGCAAATATCGTAAAAAACAAATTCCTCATACTAATGGTTTTTGGGAGAAGTTTTTCTTTAAACCCGGTGATGCCGAATACCCAGTATTCCAGACCCGTTACGCCAAGATAGGTGTTTACATATGTTACGACAGGCACTTTCCTGAAGGTGCCCGTATTTTAGGCTTAAATGGTGCCGAGATTGTGTATAACCCATCCGCAACTGTGGCGGGTTTATCTCAGTACCTTTGGAAATTGGAGCAACCTGCTCACGCTGTAGCAAACGGCTATTTTATGGGTTGTATAAACCGTGTGGGCACCGAAGAGCCTTGGAATATTGGTAAGTTTTATGGCACTAGTTACCACGTTAATCCAAGAGGTGAAATCATCGATGAGGCGTCTGAAGATAACGATGAGTTACTTATTTCGACACTCGATTTGGATATGATCGATGAGGTCAGAAAAGTGTGGCAGTTTTATCGCGACAGACGGCCAGAAACTTACGCTAAGTTAACGGAAATATAATAAAAGAGTATGGCTAGCTTAGGTGCAAGTTAGCCGATGTTTGTTAGTTTCATAGATCTTATGAGGAATGATTTATATGCAGGGACACCAAGTCGAGGGATCCACTTTAGTATCTACTACTCATGAGGTTGGTGAATTTGTTGAATTGAATGTGCAGCAGGATGTTCAAGACAGTCCACTGTACAATCAAGATATTGCGCCAACAAAAATCGCTCAACGTACTTGGCACAAAGGTAATGTGGCGGCGTTGTGGGTAGGCATGTCAATATGTGTGCCTACCTATACCCTAGGTGGTGTATTAACGGCATATTTTGGTTTGTCTGTCGTTGAGGCATTAATCACCATATTGATTGCCAATCTTATTGTGCTGATCCCGCTGACTTTAAATGCCTTTTCAGGCACTAAATACGGCATACCTTTTCCAGTATTGTTGCGATCTTCCTTTGGTTTATACGGTTCAAATGTTCCTTGTTTAATTAGAGCCTTTGTAGCCTGTGGCTGGTTTGGTATTCAATCTTTATTTGGTGGTATTGCCTGTCATTTGTTGTTTTCGGCTTTTTCTTCAAGTTGGGCTGCATTAGGTAGCTCTGGTGAAGTATATGGCTTTTTTCTGTTCTGGGCGCTTAATTTGTATGTAGTGATAAAAGGTGCCAACGCCATAAAACATCTAGAAAATTGGTCTGCGCCTTTGTTGTTATTAGTTGGATTAGGCTTAATGTTTTGGGCATTGCCGCAAATAAATTTGTCAGAAGTGTTAGCCACAAAAGCCAATCGCCCGGAGTCGGATGCCGCAACACCCTATTTGATGGCTGGCGTAACTGCTATGGTTGGGTTTTGGGCGACACTGAGTTTAAATATTCCAGATTTTAGCCGTTATGTGAAATCCCAGAAAGACCAAATTATAGGGCAAGTATTGGGTTTGCCGCTGACGATGTTTTTCTTTGCTTCTTTGGGGGTGATTCTAACCTCCGCTTCAACTGTTTTAGTAGGCGAAACCATTTCTGATCCTATTAACTTGATTGGAAAAATCGACAGCCCAATCTTAGTAGGCGTTGCGATGTTATTGATTATCATTGCAACACTCTCAACTAATAGTGCCGCCAATATTGTTTCTCCAACTAATGATTTTCAAAATGTGGCACCCAAGTTTATTAACGAAAAACGCGGCGTATTATTAACAGGTTTGATTGGCCTTTTAATGATGAGTTGGGAGCTGTTAAAAAAAATGCACTGGATTGAGTCAGATGTCAGTGTTGAATCTCTTTATTCAAACTGGCTATTAGGGTATTCGAGTTTGTTAGGGCCAATTGCTGGGATCATGATAGTGGATTATTTTGTGATCAATAAACAACAACTCGATTTGGTGTCTTTGTACCTTAGAGGTGGCAAATACGCCGATGTGAACATGCAAGGAATGATCGCCTTTGCAGTACCTGTAGCGCTTACTATTTTCACTCTAATGACAGGGTATATGAATTGGTTTTATAGCTATGGATGGTTTACTGGCTCGTTGCTAGGTGCTGCAATTTATTATGCTTTAAAAGCAAAAGATCGTCGCAATTTAGGTTAAGATATTTTTAGTTTGTTTTCTAAAATCTAAGTGCGAGTCACAATGTCAGATATTCCAAATAAATTAGCCTCAGTTTTGCAGCAGCATATTCCTACATATTTTCCAGATATCCAGCAAACCTGTAGTTACATTGCACTAGATGGGGAAAACCTGCAGCTAACATTACCTTTTGTTTGCAATAGTTTGCTTGGCGCCAAGGGTGAATTCAGTCATTTGCTCGAAAACTTTGCGAAGCAGCATAAAGTCGCGATTAAATTTGAATATGCCATCCCATCTATAAAAGGCCAAAACCCTAAAGTGGTTAAAAATGTGATTGCTGTGGCATCGGGTAAAGGCGGAGTAGGTAAGTCCACCACAGCCGTTAATTTAGCTGCCGCATTGACGCAACAAGGTGCCAGAGTGGGTATTTTAGATGCCGATGTGTATGGGCCGTCGATTCCCACGTTGCTCGGCACAAAAGGTACTCAGCCAAGCTCCCCTGATAATAAAAATATCTACCCTGTGGCCAGTCACTGCATGCAAACTATGTCTATCGGTTATTTAGTAGATGAAGATTCAGCATCGATTTGGCGCGGGCCAATGGCCAGCCGTGCGTTTCAGCAACTGTATAACGAAACTCTATGGGACGAATTAGATTACCTAATTGTCGATATGCCACCAGGCACCGGCGATATTCAACTTACCTTAGCGCAAAATATGCCAGTTACAGCGGCGTTAATTGTGACCACGCCGCAAGACTTAGCTTTGGCCGATGCCATAAAAGGCATCGCCATGTTCAATAAAGTGGATATCAAAGTGTTGGGTATAGTCGAGAACATGAGCTACCACATTTGCAACCAATGTGGCCACAAAGAACATATATTTGGCGCAGACGGCGGACAAAACATCGCTCAGAAATACCAAACCGAATTGTTGGCTCAATTGCCTTTAAATCTACAAATTCGTGAATTAGCGGATAGTGGCAAGCAGTTGATGTTTAGCAAGCATGACAATGCCGATATTCAGAATATTTACCGAAAATTAGCGTTACAACTGTCGTTTAAAGTTAGCCAAATAAAAAGTGCTCCACAGCAGATTGCTGTTTCGTCGGTGAGTTGAGTGTTTTTGCAAAGGTGATATTAGTACAAGGATTTTTAGGTTAAGCATAAGCAGCACATGTCTCAAAGTATGCGTGGTCCTTGATATGATCCGTTGTGGCTGCAAGAACGTATTAATCATCGTAAATCATAAGTCGCCGCCGAGGCGGCCGAGTTATTGTTTAAAGGTATACAAAATGAAAGTGTGGTTGGTAATAATTTGCTTGTTCAGCGCCGTTAATGTCACAGCGAACACTGTGGGTGAATCTCGCTGGCAATTTGATGTATTGCTAGACGATAAGAAAATTGGCTACCACGACTTTCTTGTTAAAGAGCAAGGTGGGCAGCAAGTCATACAAACCAACGCTCGGTTTGATATAAAAATACTCTTCATCAAAGTGTTTAGTTATCGGCATGAAAATGAAGAGCGCTGGCAGGGAAATTGTTTGCGTGCGATTAACGCAACAACCGATTCCAATGGCGATGATTTTGTTGTTCGTGGTGAAGCGACCTCCGACGGGTTCTCTGTTAAAACGCTGTCTGACCAGCAGGATTTGCCTGCCTGCTTGATGACGTTTGCTTATTGGAATCCAGATTTTCTCCAGGAAAAACGACTGCTTAACAGCCAAACAGGCGAATACGAGGCAGTGACGATCACCCAGCAAGGACAAGAGGACGTCTTAATTAATGACAAGGCCGTCAAAGCCGTAAAGTATTTAATTGATGTTGAAGCCGGGCCGATCACCCTGTGGTACGCCGCAGATGACCGTCAGTGGTTAGCTTTGGAGTCAGTCGTTGAAGGAGGCAAAACACTTCGCTATCAACCCGTGGTTATACCAGCCACTTAGAGGTTGAATTGATGAGTCGTTTTTTGAACAGGTCTCTAATACTTTGTCTCGAAGGGCAAAACCGTTGCCACAGGCAGAGATAGAAGAGCTGAAGTGGTGAACGCATCAAAAAGAAAATAATTTTACTTATTTTCATCGAAACTGACCCCGTAGGTTAGACCCCGCAGGTTAAACTGACCCCGCAGATTCCAGATTCGTGAATTAGCGGATAGTGGTCAGCAGTTTATGTTTAGCCAGCAGGCCAATGCTGATATTCAGAATATTTACCGAAAATTAGCGTTACAACTTTCGTTTAAACTCAGTCAAATGCACAATGCGCCGCAGCAGATTGCTGTTTCGTCCGTAAGTTAACGGATAAAAGTAGGCTTCGGGTTATCATTGCGCGTGGAGTCCGCCTGATGGGGTTTCACACAGAACCCCTGTTTCAAAAATCGACATAAGATCCTAGTTTAGAAAATGCCTAAATAGATCTAAAACTGACATTCGGCCTAACCAAGTTTAGCGCCTGAATCTATTTATTTTATTTCATTGGGTATTACAATTTAACTCTTGAATAAATACAGCTCCCGACTCTTGGCCTTGAGCATCATGATTGGGCGAAGCAACAATGGCAACGCCATTAGATAGCCCTACACTCCAGCCAAATTTATCATCTGACTTGCTATTCTTGGCTACAAACTTGGATGTATATCGCCAACCACCAGAGCCTTTTTTGTATACGTACAGTGCTCCAGTATTAGAGCCGTTAGCATCATGGTTCATTGCACTTATGATTGCAGTATCGCGGCTCAGCGCCACGTCACGCCCAAACCTATCGTCAGCTTGCCCATCGGGTGAAGTCAACTTAACTTGTTGTGTCCAAGTCCTGCCATCTCGCATAAAAATGTATGCAGACCCTGCGTCAATCCCTAACGCTTCAGTATCGTCTCGCCTTGCAGAAACTAGTGCAGTATTCCCTGATATTGCGACCCTAACACCAAAAATATCTGTTTTCCCGCCATCAGACGCCATAAGTTTAGCTTCTTGTTTCCACTGCTTGTCGTCTAGAACATAAACGTAGACGGCTCCAGCATTTTCTGCTTTTTCGTCATGTAAATCAGCGCCAACAAGAATGGTATTGCCGTCAATAGCCACGCTTATGCCAAATAAATCTCCCGCTAGCCCATCACTTGCCACTATTTTAGTTTGATAGCGCCATGTATCATTTTCTCGTTTGTATATATAAGCGGCTCCTGAGTCGTCACCCAAAGCATCGTTTCGTGGAGCGCCAATGACAAGGTGATTTTCGGTGAGAGCAATACTCTGACCAAAAGCATCTCCTGGTTTTGCATCGGGTGCTGTGAAAATTTTACGTTGTTTCCAAGTATTCACTTCACGTTCAAACGAGACAACAGCTCCCGAGTCTTTGCCTTTATCATCCCTTCGCATCACACCTAACATGGCAACATTATTTTTAAGTGCCACCTTTCCACCAAGAGTGTCGTTGGCGAGGGCTGGGTCAGCGAAAAGTTTTGCTTGTTTTTGCCAACCATTTTCTCCCAGTACATAGACATAAGCTGCTCCAGCGTCTTTTACGCCATCGAGATCCGCTTTAAATGCACCTACGAGTGCTGTGTTACCGTCGATAGAAACATCGAAACCAAAAGCGTCCCCTGTCTTGCCATCATCCGCCAGAATAATATCTTGCGCTGCAAAACTATTCACAGTCACTATTGTGAAAATCGCACATATGTAGCTTTTAATTTCATGTTTTAATTTCATCAGTTTCTTCCTACCTTCTTTAAACTAGTCGTAGCTAAAAAGTAAATATGAATGAGTCTTACTCACTCATAAATCATTACTCAAGCCGTCCTGTAATATCGTAGTAATGTATAGTCACCATTCTCTCGGTAGTGATAAATGCCCAGTGCCATTTTTGGGTATAACTATTTAAAGGGTTTAACGCCTTGATAGCCTCCAAGGATAGACCTTGCTCAGTTAACTCTTTAACAATGCTATGCGTGTCGACCAACATCGCAATACTTGCTTCTAAGTCATCTAACTTTGCAATTGGGCCATGTCCGGCGATAATTTTTGTGTCGGCGTCTGCGACTTCAATTATTGACCTGAGCGCTGCAATGAAGCCCGACACCGAGCCACCATTATCAATATCGATGAAAGGAAAGCGCCTAGTAGAAACAAGGTCACCTCCGTGTATTACATTGGCTTCTTTGAAAACAACAAAAATATCACTGTTTGTGTGGGCATTCGGCGTGTGATAAAGCGCTACGCTTTGTCCATTCATCTTTATCGACCTATCTTTTGAGATGTCAATAGTCGGCGAATATTGTGGTGTGAACGTCGGAGTTTCGCGGCCTAGTGCTTTGAGTGCCCCTGGGTTTTCAATGTACCGACGAACATTTGGGTGAGCCATAATTTTGGCCCCTCGCTTCTTGAAATACACATTCCCTCTGACATGGTCTCGGTGAAAATGTGTATTGACGATAAGGTTCACATCTTGGTTATTCGATAGCTTTTTCTGAGCGCCATCAATAAGCTCAACCAAATGCTCCATTTGTGTGTCCACCATAAAAACACCGTCTTCTCCGATTAACACCGCAACGTTGCCGGATCGATCTGTTCTTAGCTCGAAAATACCACTCCCATGGTCAGTTACCTTGATATCGAAGCCTTTGTGTTGGTCGTGGTTGTGTGCAACTGCGAAACTACAGCAACTAAAAATAGCGATAAGCTGAGTCATCTTTTGCATTATCAAAATCCAGAATGATTAGATTTATATGGTGTGGCTGTTAAACCAAGTACGTCATTTATTAATGTGGGGGCTGTTTTCATCTTTATATTCGTTATCTGTGCGCGACTATTCAATTCATATTAAGAGGGCGTAGACATAAAATAAAATTTTATAAAAACATCATATTCATTTCTAAATATGATGAATTGATTCAGATGATTATTTATATATAAAATTATATGATGAATTAAATCTCCAGTTTAGGACGATGGTTGTGCGACCTCTAGAATTAAAGTTATTGGTTATTTTTGATGTAATAATGACCGAAAAATCAATAACACAGGCGGCTGAGCGATTATCAATGACGCAACCCGCTGTTTCAAATGCAGTGGCTAGAATGCGGGTATTATGGAAAGATGAGTTGTTCGTCCCAGATGGCCGCAAAATACAGCCTACAACCTATGCAAAAAACGTTTGGGAAAAAGTACGAGACTCCCTGCATAATATTAATCAAGCTATAGAGCCTGCAGATTTTGAAGCCAGAAGTGCAAAGCGAACATTTAGAGTTGCGTTACCCGATATTGCCCTTGATGCACTTTGGTTGGATATGCGGAAATTATTCGAGAAAGAAGCACCGGGGCTAAATTTGCACGCGGTGCCTTATACCATAGCTTGTACCCAACCATTATTGGATAACGCTGATGTTGATCTTGTTATAGGGCAAAGTAATCGCTCTTTAGAAAATATTTGTACCGATCATTTATTTGATACTAATTACGTTTGTGTAATGCGTAAAAGCCACCCCTTAACAAAAAAGCCCCTAACTGTTGAAGGATTCTCCTTAGCGGATCATTTATTAGTTTCGTTGTCTGGTGATATTGCTAGCCCTACTGACCAAGCTTTACAGCAATTAGGATTGACTCGACGAGTAGCTTTTACGGTCAATAATTTTTTCTCCGCTGTCCCAATTATTAAGGAGAGTGATCTTATTGCAATTTTACCTACTGATCTTCTTCACAATTATTTAGCATGCAATGAACTTGCAATTGTCCATCCGCCAATAGATATTCCTCATGCTTCCATTTCAATGTTATGGCATAAGCGACAAAGTGCCGATAAAGGGTTGATTTGGTTGCGAAAGCATATAAAACAAATATTCATTGAACGAAGAGCATATCAGGTTGAAAAAGTGCTCAATTTTATCGATTCTTAGTTTCTTTAAGTGCTTAAACGAAAAGCTGGGCGAATGAAAAAATGTTCATTTTGACCTGCGGGGGGCAGGTTACATCCGTTCAACTGGTGAGCTAACTGTCATTATTAATAACTCACAACCTCTATTTCAATTCCTTCTTCAAGGTCAAAATAAAATCTTCTGCCTGGCTCGTAATCACCATGATTGTAAGTTTTTAAACCTTGGTTTTTTACTTTTTGTTCTACAGCATCTAAATCGTCAACTTGGATGCCTATATGATTTAAGTTAGATAAAGTTTTATGTGATTTTTGAGTGAAGTGTTTTTCTTCATGGCAGTATAGTGCGAGGTAGGTGTTATCACTGCCTAAATGAATGGTAAAACCATTATCTAAGGCTGCGCCACTCCAGCGGATTTTCCAATCAAATATCTGCCCCAATATATTGGCAGCAGCTTTAGGGTTTTGGACGGTTAAGTTAATGTGTTCAAGTTTGCTTGTCATAGTATATTCCTTCTTGTGAAATTAAAGTGTTTAACTTGAACAGTACTTTAATACCTCATGTTAACTTGAGGTAAAGCGTTTTATTTGATTACAAGGAATTTGTGGGATGTCGACGTTGAAATGGTTTTTTATTATGAATTATTCAACAAGTAAGGGTAACTTATTTTCAACGCCTAACCAGTCCGCCGCATCTTGTGGGGCAGGTTTAAGCTCGGTGATATTTGGCCAGATTTCAGCTAAATCGGCATTGAGCTGTAAGTAGTGCTGTTGCTCTTTTGGGAGCTCGGTATCTTGAAATATCGCTTCAGCAGGGCATTCTGGTACACACAACCCGCAGTCTATACAAATGTCTGGATGGATGACTAAGAAGTTTTCACCCTCGTAAAACGCGTCAACTGGGCATACGGGTACGCAGTCGGTGTATTTGCATTTGATGCAGTTGTCTGCGACTACAAAGGTCATAGTGGTGAGGATCGTTCGATTAATTTTTTCATAGTGGCGATCATAAAGTAGCGAGCGTAAAAAACAACACCAGAGTGGCAAACTAACCTACACTAACGGACTTATCTGACATAAAATACCGCACTTCACCTAAACACTCATTGCTTGACCCTTGGAATTATTATGTTGCGTCTAAACGAAGTTAAATTACCCCTCAATCATGATGAAGACGCACTGCCAGCAGCGATTATAAAAAAGCTCGGGATCTCCTTAGAAGAAGTACTGTCTTTTGAGGTGTTTAAACGGGCTTACGATGCTCGAAACAAAGCGGATATTTTACTGATCTATACAGTCGACATTGAAGTGACAAATCAAGCTGAGTTACTGACTAAGTTTGCCAATGATCCCCATGTGCGCGTAACCCCAGATATGGCCTATAAGTTTGTCGCCGAGGCTCCTAAGGATTTGTATTCACGACCTGTGGTCATCGGTCTTGGCCCTTGCGGATTATTTGCCGCTTTAATTTTAGCGCAAATGGGATTTAAACCCATAGTGTTAGAGCGCGGCAAAGCAGTGCGAGAGCGAACTAAGGATGTATTTGGCTTTTGGCGCAAAAAGCCTCTTGATACTGAGTCAAATGTGCAATTTGGTGAAGGCGGGGCAGGTACCTTCTCCGATGGCAAATTGTATAGCCAAATTAAAGATCGCAAACATTATGGCCGTAAAGTGCTGAATGAATTTGTGGCTGCTGGTGCTCCGGAAGAAATTCTATATGTGAGTAAACCCCATATCGGCACCTTTAAGTTGGTCAATATGGTAGAGAAAATGCGCGCGCAAATCATTGAGCTTGGTGGTGAAATACGTTTTAGTGCTCGCGTTGATAAATTTGATATACAGCAGCAAAAACTCAAAGGTTTGCATTTATCTGACGGTGAATATTTACCCTGTACACATGCAGTTTTAGCGGTAGGTCATAGTGCCCGAGACACCTTTGAAATGTTGCATGAACAAGGGGTTTACGTTGAAGCCAAACCCTTTTCTATCGGTTTTCGAATTGAACATGAACAATCGATGATTGATGAATGCCGGTTTGGCGATAACGCAGGCAACCCGATTTTAGGTGCGGCTGATTACAAACTGGTGCATCACTGTAAAAATGGCCGTTCGGTGTACAGCTTTTGTATGTGCCCAGGTGGCACTGTGGTGGCGGCAGCGTCAGAGGAGGGCAGAGTGGTCACCAATGGCATGAGTCAATATTCACGTCACGAACGTAATGCCAATAGCGCCATAGTAGTGGGTATTACGCCTGAACAAGACTACCCCGAACACCCACTGGCTGGCATTGCATTACAACGCAAACTTGAAGAACTTGCCTTTAAAGTGGGCGGTGAAAACTATCATGCGCCTGCACAATTAATTGGAGATTTTTTACAAGGAAAGTCAAGCGAACAGCTAGGTGAAGTCAATCCGTCCTACACCCCAGGGATCACTTTGACCGATTTGGCCAAGGTTGTTCCTGATTATGTGATTGCAGCTATTCAAGAAGCCATTCCCGCTTTTGACAGACAAATTAAAGGCTTTGCTAAAGCTGATGGTTTATTAACGGGCGTAGAAACCCGTACATCGTCGCCCATTTGTATTAAGCGCGGTAAAGACTTACAAAGTGTTAATACCCAAGGTTTATATCCCGCTGGTGAAGGGGCAGGTTATGCTGGTGGCATTTGGTCGGCTGGGATTGATGGTATTAAAGTCGCCGAAGCGTTAGCCATAGATATGTTAGCGCGAAGTGAATAAAGGCTGTCTATGAAACATGCCAGAAATTTACATCAAGGCAGCTACCCTATCGAAGAGTTGGTGCAGAGTTATCCTGTATTACAGCAATATGTAGTAATCAAACCTGATGGCGGCAAGACCATAGATTTTGCCCGTCCAGATGCCGTTAAAGCTTTAAATGCCGCTTTGTTGGCTCATTATTATAAGATTAATTTTTGGGATATTCCCGCAGGATATTTGTGTCCTCCTATTCCCGGAAGAGCCGATTATGTGCATTATTTGGCTGACTTATTGGCGCAAGATAATCAAGCAAGTGTAACAACAGCAAAGTCTATAAAAGGGCTAGATATTGGC
Organism: uncultured Paraglaciecola sp.; assembly: GCF_937123705.1. GTDB lineage: Bacteria > Pseudomonadota > Gammaproteobacteria > Enterobacterales > Alteromonadaceae > Paraglaciecola. The sequence goes on from NZ_CAKZKO010000137.1 coordinate 19,655, forward strand.
ACAGGCGCGAATCTTATTTATCCAATCATTGCCAATCGCAGTTACGGCTGGCAAATGGTGGGGACAGATATAGATAAGGTGTCGATACAATCTGCTAATACCATTATTGATGCAAACCCTGTGTTGGCAGGTAAGGTTTCAGTGCGGCAACAGACCCATAAAAAACGTATTTTTGCTGGGGTGGTTAAACCCGATGAGCATTTTGCGTTTTGTATGTGTAATCCACCCTTTCATCAATCAGCAGAACAAGCCAAAGCCGGCTCTGCCCGTAAAACCAATAATCTAGCTAAAAACAAGCTCAAACGAGGATCTGGTGTGGTTGCTCCGCTTCCAAAGAAGCAGCTAAACTTTGCCGGGCAGTCCAACGAACTTTGGTGTGAAGGAGGCGAATTGCAGTTTATAAAACAAATGATTAATGAAAGCCGCGAATATGCCAACCAAATAGGCTGGTTTACTAGTTTGGTTTCGAAAAAGGAAAACCTAAAGCAGCTGTACAAATGTTTGCAACAGCAAGGAATTACTCAGGTGAAAACCATCGATATGGCCCAAGGGCAAAAAGTAAGCCGTTTTGTGGCATGGCGTTTTTAATAGATATAAGGTAACGATGAGCGATTTAACCGAAAAACAAAAAATGCTAAAGGGACTGGAATATTTCCCAAGCGACAAAGCCTTGCAGCAAGACCGAGCCAATGCTAAGCGGTTGTGTCAGCAGTTTAATCAGCACGATATCGATGATAGAAAAGGCAGTCGTAAAATTATTAAGTCCTTATTCGGGCAGTGTGCTGGTGCATGGATTGAACCCGATTTCTATTGTGACTACGGTTACAATATTTCAGCAGGCAAAAACTTCTACGCTAATCATGGACTCGTCATTTTAGACGCCGCCCCTGTGACCTTTGGTGATAACGCAATGATTGCCCCTGGAGTATTAATTTCAACCGCTACACACCCTCTAGATCCAACAAAGCGTAACAAAGGCTTAGAAACAGCCAAACCCATCACAATAGGCAACAGTGTGTGGATAGGCATGGGAGCCAAAATTTTAGAAGGTGTGACAATTGGTGATAATGCTGTGATTGCCGCAGGTGCAGTCGTTAATAGGGATGTTGCAGCGAATACTGTTGTAGCTGGTGTGCCAGCTATCGTAATAAAAACTATCTCTGCTTAAAAATCCGCGCAATCCAAAGCTTATAAGCTATCAATAAACATAACTCTCTAAATCCGCCAACTCCTCTTCCCACCCGTTAACATTAGACTGTCTATGTTTTGCCTCTAAAAATCCAGATTCGGTGAGCGTTAATTGCGTGCCACCATCTGATGTTGTGGTCAATGACCATTCAACCAAAGTAGAGGTTGCTTCATCAAACACCGCATCTGGTTGAAACATCCATCGCCACGCGAAATAGTATGGGGGCGTAACAGTTTCAATACGCATAGCAAATCGTCCTTCGCATTCTTGTTCCCATTCAAAATATCCGTGTTCTCCTTGCCTTAATTCAAAACTAGCGGCGGTTCCGAACCATTTTTGAATTTCTGCGGGGCTGGTGATGGCTTCCCAAACTCGTTCGATTGGGGCGCTGAAGGTTATTTCTCTGACAATTGAATTAAGGCTGTTAGTCATGTTGTTCTCCAATGTGTTTAGCTAAGTTATTTAGTCTGTTGTCCCATTGCTGAGCAAATGGTGAAATCCAGTCAAGTAGTGTTTGCACTGCTTTAGGATTGAGGTTATGCACCCGTTCTTTACCAGTGAATTCAGCGCTGATGACTTTGGATTTGATTAAAATATTTAGATGTTTGGTCATGGCTTGGCGCGAGATAGTAGAATTTGCGGTCAATTGTTTAATTGAACGTTCACCATCTTGGTACAAGGATTCAATGATCTTGCGGCGGTTTTTATCTGCCAAGGCTTTAAAAATATCCATCTGATATTTACTTAATCTTCATTTTGTGACGTCATTGATAATGAGCAACTAAAAGGTTGCATGTCAAATGTTTATGCGAGATTGATTATTTATTATCAGAAGGTAGGCTATTTATTGAGCATGCAATTTGAAAAAACTAATTAAAGCTTGTTCAGAATTTTAAATCCTGCAAAATAGTCAATACTATTCATAAATTAATAGAATTCATGTTGTATACATTAGTTTACAAGGATCGTTGGCAGAAATACCGTGGGTTTAGAGTTGTTTTTACCAATCACTTAATTTCATTTTCATATTTAAAAATAAAAGAGTTTAGTCATGTTACGCGACAGTATTAATAATATTCATGTTTCTTCCGAGAAAGTGTTAGTCACACCCCAAACATTAAAATCTGAATTACCTGTAAGTGATGCGGCTTTGCAAGTCATTCAATCTTCACGACAAGTCATTAGCGATATTTTACATCGTAAAGACCATAGATTTTTGCTGATTTGTGGTCCATGTTCCATTCACGACATAGACGCCGCAAAGGAATATGCTCTTAAACTCAAAGAGTTGCATGAAAGCTGCAAAGATACTTTGTACATTGTGATGCGGGTGTATTTTGAAAAGCCACGCACAACGGTGGGATGGAAAGGTCTTATCAACGATCCTCATATCAACGACACCTTTGATATTGAAACTGGTTTACGTAAAGCCCGAGAATTGCTTATTTGGTTGGCCGAATTAGAGCTACCAGTAGCCACAGAAGCGCTTGATCCTATTAGTCCGCAGTATTTGGCGGAGTTATTTAGCTGGTCGGCAATTGGTGCTCGTACGTCTGAGTCCCAAACACACAGAGAAATGGCCAGTGGTTTGTCTATGCCGGTTGGTTTTAAAAACGGCACAGATGGCAGTTTAGGTATTGCAATTAATGCATTGCAATCAGCGGCCTCTGGTCATAACTTTATGGGGATAAATGGTCAAGGGCAAGTTAGTTTGATCTCGACCCAAGGTAACCCTGATGGACATATTATTTTACGCGGTGGCAAACAACCCAATTATGACTCTGTATGTGTCGCAGATTGTGAAACTGAATTAGACAAAGCGAAACTGAGTGCAGGCTTAGTGATTGATTGTAGTCATGCAAATTCTAGTAAAGACTTTAACAGACAGCCATTGGTGGCTAAAAATGTAGTGAACCAAATACTAGAAGGTAATCAGTCAGTTATCGGCATTATGTTGGAGAGCCACCTTAATCACGGCAATCAAAGTAGTGCAGGAAAAAGTCCATCAGATTTAGACTACGGGGTCTCTATCACCGATGGTTGTATTAATTGGCAAACCACCGAAGATTTAGTGAATCATATGCGGGATAAGTTGATTACAGTTCTACCGATGCGATTAAATAAACTAATTGATGCCGACTCCTAGGAAACACTATGCCTGTATCTCCCGATGAACTGAACAAACTGCGCCAGCAAATCGATGGAATTGATAGCCAGTTAGTGACGTTATTGGCACAACGGGCCGAAATCACCGCTAAGGTAGGCCAATATAAAAGTCAGGTCGGTTTACCTATTTATGTACCTGAACGAGAGGCTGAGCTGATCGCTAAGAGGCGTGTAGAAGCAGAGCAACAAAACGTATCGCCAGTTTTAGTTGAAGATCTGTTACGTCGGATCATGCGTGAGTCTTACCATACCCAAAATGTTAAGTATTTATGCGCCAATCCGCAGATTAAGAAAGTGGTGGTGATAGGTGGAGCAGGGGCTTTAGGCCGAATATTTGTGGATATGTTTAAACGCAGTGGTTATGGGGTTACGATACTCGAACAAGATGACTGGCCTAACGCCGATAAAATTTTAGCTGATGCTGGGTTGGTTTTAGTGGCTGTACCCATCAAGTTAACTGAAAGCATCATCGCCAAGTTAACTCACCTACCCTTAGACTGTGTGTTAGTAGACATCACCAGTACAAAACAGAAACCTCTTGCAGCTATGATGGATACGCATTCAGGGCCAGTGTTGGGGCTACATCCTATGTTTGGACCTGATGTGCCGAGTTTGGTTAAACAGGTAGTAGTAGTATGTCACGGGCGTGACGCCGATAAATACCAATGGCTGTTACAGCAAATTGGTATTTGGGGCGGAATATTACAGCACACCTCGGCCAAAGAACATGATGATGCAATGGTCTTTATTCAGGTATTGCGGCATTTTTGTAGTTTTGTTTTTGGCTCCCATTTAGCCGGCGAAAACCCAGATTTACAGCAGTTGATATCTCTTAGTTCGCCTATTTACCGTTTGGAACTTGCCATGGTTGGACGACTATTTGCGCAGTCTCCCGCATTGTATGCCGATATCATTTTTGATAATAAGGACAGTGTTGCTCTACTGACTGAATTTAGCGTGAAGTTTAATCAAGCGCTACAGCTTGTTGAGACTAAAAATAAAGGTGAGTTTATTAAAGAGTTTTGTAAAATTGGCGCATGGTTTGGTGACTATTCTAAACAGTGTCTGGTCGACAGCAGAAAACTATTACTTAAAGCTGATGACGATCGCACCTTAAAAGTTGACCAGAGCCCTAGTTAAAGAATTCAATAAAAAAACGGGTTTGGATACCCGTTTTTTTATTGCCGCTATTTAATCTGCTAAAGCACTCACAGCCGCAACTTTAGTGGGGTTTATTTCTTCGCTGGGGTAACATCCTAATACTTTAAAGTAGCGTGTCATGGCTTGTAATTCTTCAAGAGCATGCTGCATCGGACCATCTTGGACATTACCTTCCACATCGAGATAAAACATTTCTTCCCAAGGGTTACCGGTAATGGGCCGAGACTCTAACTTAGTCATATTAATATTGTACTCTCGCAGTACCATAAGGGTTTCAACTAAGGCCCCCGGTTTTTGCACAGTAGACATTACTAAGGTTGTTTTAGCGGGAACTTGTAAAGGTACTTTAACCGGATTGCGGGCTACCACAAAAAAGCGGCTGTGATTTTCTTTTTGATTGGCCAAGTTTGATTTAATAGCATGTAAACCATATAAACCGCCTCCTGTTTCACTGCCCATTGCGGCGCAATCATCTGCATTTAGCTCTGCTACTGCCAACATAGCGGCAGAGGTGCTGTCGCAAGGTTTCACTTCCACATTACCTAATTCAGCCAGAAAATGGCTACATTGTGCAAATACTTGGGGATGGGCATAAAGGGTTTTTATTTTGCTAACGTCGGTCTCCCGATTCACCAATAAAGCATGTTTGATGGGATGAGTAAGTTCACCAATTATCGAAAGTTGGGTATGTTGCAGTTGGTCGTAGACTTCATTGATACTACCTGAAGACGTATTTTCAATAGGCAAAACAGCATAGTCTGCTTCGTTAGTCTCCACCTTTTTAATTATCTCTGAAAAACTCTGACAGCCTATCTCGAGTAATTCCCCTGGGCGTCTCGAAAAATATTTTTGGGTGGCAAGATAACTATAAGATCCTTTATCACCTAAAAACGCCACTCGGTTTAGTGGCAAACTACTACCGGGATTAGCCCTAGCCGCTAACAATGCTTGTTGATTTAATACTGAATCTTCTATGATCACATGAAATAGCTGAGTGACATAGTGGGCATCTAAACCATGCTTTTTGCCTTCTTTTATTAATCTTATTAATAACTGTTCTTCACGCTTTTGATCGCGCACCGGAATGTGATATTTAATCTTTGTTTCTGCGACTTGATTGGTATATTGCTGCCTCTTGGCTAAAAAAGTCAGAAGTTGCGTGTCAAGTTCAGTGATGTTAACTCTAAGTTCTTCTAATTCTGCTGATGACATGTTTTCTACTTCTTGTTTCTAATGTTTATTGGAAAAAATTTTACCATTATTGCTTATTGGCCAAGTAACGATGCCAGCATTTTGCGTACTTCGTTTACTTCAAAGGGCTTGTCACACAAGGCGTTTACACCGGTTTGATGTATGTTTGCCATGTGCAGGCTAGAGCTTGCTTCGCTGGTGACCATAATAATAGGAATATGCGCTGTTTCGGGATTAAAACGAATAAACTCAGACAATTCTCTGCCGTCCATTTCTGGCATATTATAATCGGTAACGACTAAATCAAAGGTGTTGTCTTTTAAGATGGTCAGAGCTTGTGCGCCATTTTCAGCTTCTAGAATTTTTTGTAGGCCTAAGCTATTCAATACCCGGCGAATATGTGAACGTGCCAGTTTACTATCGTCTACTAACAGCACTCTTACGTCATTGACATCAAATAAGTCAAGGTCTAGCTCATTGGCGTTGATCAAATCAAGGGATGCTTTGAGCGCATTGGCTAGGTTTTCTGGAGTAAAAGGTTTAGGTAAAATTGCGGCCACACCGGATTGCTTAAATTCTTCAAGTTTTTCAACACGACTTTCGCTCGAGACCAACATAAATGGTGTAGAGGCTAGATTTTCATCATTTTTAATTTGCTTGATGATGTCTAAGCCGGTTCCGTCTTCGAAGTACATGGCACTGACCACTAAATCAGCCCCAATTTTTGTAATGGCTTCAATGGCTTGCTTAACACTACCTACAGCCTCAACATGACAAATATCTGCCGCTGCTAGCTGCTTAATGATGATTTTTCTTTGTGTATCAGAAGGTTCGACCAAAATGATACTAATTTCTGATAAAGCAAGATGCTGCATTACTACTCCTAAATTGATGGGTGACTAATGACTAACCACCGGCTAGCTTCACATTATGGCCTAGTTGCTCTAGTGTTGCTTTGATTTTATCGCGGTTATCACCCTGGATTTCAATGACCCCATTTTTTAATGCGCCACCTGTTCCACACATTTTTTTTAATTGACTGCACAGATCTTTGAGTTCTTTTTCAGGTAGTTCTACACCTGTCACTGTAGTCATACCTTTGCCCTTACGGCCTTTGGTTTCACGGCGGATACGTACTATGCCATCGGTTTTTAGGGAAGGCTTATTTTGCTCTTTACTTTGAATACGGCCAGTTTGGGTACTATACACCAGTCTGTTTTCACTCATTTTATCTTGTACCCTATTGAACTGAGTGGATAAGTCGCTACATTCTAATCAATAAATGTGCCTGTTAGTAGGCATAATAGGCAAAACCGTAAAACTATTATTTAAAAAGGTATTAGGCATTGTGAGCAAAATAAATATTAGAGTGGCCCAGAGCCACGACTTAACGTCATTAGTCAACTTTAACCAATTAATGGCCTTCGAAACAGAACAAAAAAAGTTAGATGAAAGTACATTGAGTCAAGGCGTGGCTGCGTTAATAGCGGATACAAACAAAGGTTTCTATTTGGTTGCCGAGCAAAACGAACAAGTGATTGGCAGCTTAATGGTGACAACCGAGTGGAGTTACTGGCGAAATGGCGTATTTTGGTGGATACAAAGTGTGTATATCGCTCCAGATTACAGGAGAAAAGGGGTCTACGGGCAGTTGTATCAACAAGTAAAAGCGTTAGCGGCGCAGCAAAAGGATGTATGTGGATTTAGGTTGTATGTAGAAAAAGAAAATTTAATTGCCCAAAAAACCTACGAGGCTTTAGGCATGGAGCAAAGCCATTATCTGATGTACGAAGAGTAGAAAATGTTATTGAGAATAATTCTCAATTAGATTAACATCATATTTTTAGGTATGTAAGATAAACATAGGGTTTCTCATTGAAAAAATTCATCTTTTTTAGTTTTGTCGTTACGTCGCTGTTATCTCCGTTAGTGCTTGCAGAACAAGTTAATCTGTATTCAGCCCGTAAAGAGGCCTTGATTAAACCATTGCTTGACAAATTTACCCAACAAACGGGGATTTCGGTCAATTTGGTGACGGGCAAGGCCGATAACTTGATCACCCGACTAAAAAGCGAAGGTAAGTATAGCCCCGCAGATCTGTTGATCACTACTGATGTGGGACGTTTATACCGTGCCAAGCAGCAAGGGTTAACCCAACAAATTACCTTGTCTGAAGCCGTGGCCACAGTACCGAGTCAGTTTCGTGATGAGCAAGGGCACTGGTTAGGTTTATCCTTACGAGCCCGGCCTATAATGGTGGCAGCTAACAGTGTTAATGCCCAAACTATTACTTCCTTAGAAGACTTAGCTGACCCCCAGTGGAAAGGGCGAGTGTGTATTCGTAGTTCGAATAATATTTACAATCAATCCATGGTGGCGGCGTTGATCGCGCAATTAGGTGAGTCGGCAACGCAACAATGGGTGAATGACTTTGTGAAGAATTTTGCTCGTCCTCCACAAGGAGGAGACAGAGATCAAATCAAAGCGGTGGCGGCTGGACTTTGCGATTTGGCTATTGCCAATACTTATTATCTTGCGGGAATGTTGAGCTCAGATGATGAAACAACCCAGCAACAAGCTAAAAAGGTTACAGTTATTTGGCCTAATCAAAACAGCCGAGGGGCTCACATCAATATATCTGGCGTGGCCTTAGCAAAACATGCCCCAAATAAAGAGTCGGCTTTATTACTTATTGATTTTTTACTCAGTCAAGAGTCGCAACTTTGGTACGCTACAGCTAACCATGAATACCCTGTTTTAGACGGGGTTGCTTGGAGTGATATTCTACAATCATTTGGCCAGTTTAAAACAGAACAAGTACCGTTGGGGCAACTTGGCGAACTCAATGCTGCGGCTGTGCAATTGATGGATCGTGCCGGGTGGAAGTAAAGTCAAGGCATATTTTCATGTCTGTGATCATTAAATAACCCTGTTTATGCTGCGCAAAAGCGGGGTGTATAACAGTGTTAATGCTTGGATGTTAGGCATTGCCTTAGGCTGCTTTATTCTTGCGGCCCCGGTTGGTTTGATTTTTGTCAGTGTATTCGTTCCGCAAGTTGAAATTTGGCAGCATCTCTATTCCACTGTTTTATCAGACTATATTAGCCATTCTTTGGCTTTGGCTTTTGGGGTGGGAGCCTTAGTGATGTTGATGGGCACGCTATTGGCTTGGTACGTTGCGCGCTATGAGTTTTTTGGCCGTAGCCAATTACAGTGGCTAATACTGTTACCTATGGCCATGCCAGCTTACATCATTGCGTACACCTATACCGGCTTGCTGGACTTTGCTGGCCCTATTCAAACTCTACTAAGAGACACTTTTGACTGGCATTATGGCGACTACTATTTTCCTGAAATTCGCTCATTGCCAGGGGCGATAACTATGTTGTCGTTAGTGTTGTACCCCTATGTTTATTTGTTAGCCAGAACGGCATTTACTGAGCAGTCATCAAGCCTTGAAGAAGCGGCTCGAAGTTTAGGTGTATCTTCTCGAAAATACTTTTATACCGTAGCCTTACCTTTGGCTCGACCAGCTATTTTAATGGGCGCCGCCTTAGCCATGATGGAAGCATTTGCCGACTATGGGACAGTGCAATATTTTGGTTTGAGTACCTTTACTACTGGTATATTTAGAACCTGGTTTGGTTTAGGTAATGGCGTGGCGGCGGCGCAATTAGCGGCCTTGTTAACCAGCTTTGTGGTGTGTTTGCTGGTTATTGAGTATGTCTCAAGGCGCAAAATTCGTTATTATTTTCAAGGACAAAGAGCACAGCCAATACATCGTAAAACGCTAACGGGTAGCAGGGCGTTTTGGGTACCTATACTGTGTTTCCTCCCCGTTTTATTGGGATTTATTTTACCCGTAATTCAGTTGTTGAGCTGGGCATTAGGGACATACCAAACTCAACTTAATAGTGAATTTTGGATGTTACTTTGGAATAGTTTCTATTTGGCAGCCATGGCCGCAATGACTGTGGTGATATTGGCGCTATTTTTTGCTTATGGAAAACGGCTTAATCCGCTAAAACCGATTCGAATGTTAGTGGGCTTAGTTAACTTAGGGTATGCCGTACCGGGCACAGTTATCGCCATTGGTGCCATGATTTCTCTGAGTTGGCTAGATATAAAAATCAATGCCTTAACTGAAACTTGGCTTGATATGAGTGTTGGCTTAGTGTTTTCAGGCTCATTGTTTGCTTTGGTCTTGGTATACAGCAGTCGCTTTTTAGCGGTCGCCATGCATAACATCGATACCGGCTTGGCTAGAGTCAAACCGAGCATGGATGATGCCGCACGATCCTTAGGTTATAGACCAATACAAGTGCTGAGTCGCATACATTTACCCTTGATGAAAACCAGTGTGTTCAGTGCTTTGTTATTAGTTTTTGTGGATGTACTGAAAGAGCTGCCGGCCACTTTAATTTTACGACCTTTTAATTTTAATACTTTAGCGGTGAGGACATTTGAACTCGCCTCAGACGAACGACTAATGGACGCCGCTTTACCTGCCCTAGCAATTGTGAGTGTGGGTTTGATACCTGTGGTGTTGTTAACCCAATTAATGGACAAACCCAGTCAAGATAGTGCACTTATTAATGAAGGAAGTTATGTTAAGTCTTAATAACGTATCTGTTGCTTATCACCATACACAAGCCGTAAAAGACGTGAGTTTTGAGCTAGGTGCAGGTCAAATAGGGTGTTTATTAGGGCCCTCTGGTTGTGGTAAGACATCTCTGCTACGGGCTGTGGCAGGATTTGAACCAATATCTGGCGGAAAAATTATATTACGTGAGCAATGTGTCAGTGCACAGTACCTTCACATGCTACCGGAAAAACGCCGGGTGGCAGTTGTTTTTCAAGATTATGCGCTGTTTCCCCATTTAACCGTTGCCCAAAATATTGCCTTTGGTTTACAGCAATTATCGAAGGAGAAACAACGCCACCGCGTCGCTGAGTTACTAAGGTTAGTGGGATTAGCTGAATATGATAACCGTTATCCCCATGCTTTGTCAGGCGGTCAACAACAGCGGATTGCGTTAGCCAGAGCCATGGCCGCAAAGCCTGACGTATTGTTGTTAGATGAACCATTCTCTAGTCTAGATGCAGAATTAAGAGACGAGCTCGCCAAAGATTTGCGGGCAATTTTAAAGCATGAGAATACTACAGCGCTTATGGTCACCCATGATCAACATGAAGCCTTTGCTATGGCTGATGTGATAGGTGTAATGAATAAAGGCCAACTGCTGCAATGGACAGATGCCTATGCTCTTTATCATCGTCCTGCAAGTCGATTTGTCGCTTCTTTTATAGGTGATGGTGTGTTTTTGTCGGCACAAATTGCCAGCAATAATCAATTAAGCAGTGCCCTAGGTGAGTTTCCTATTAACTCAACTACTGGGTTCAAGCCAAATGACAAGGTGGTGTTTTTAGTTCGCCCTGACGATATAATCCATGATGATGAAAGCGACACCTTAGCAAAAGTAATTGACCGATCTTTTCAAGGCTCTCATATCTTATATCAACTAGAACTGCAGCATCCAACCCAAGTTAGGGTTTTGTGCTTAGCACTCAGTCATCACGATCATCAATTAGATGAACTTATTGGTATTCGTTTAGATCTCGAGCACCTTATTGTATTCGCCGATAGTGACTTAATACCGTGAAAGTGGCGGTTGTAGGAGCGGGTATTAGCGGCTGTTTAGTGGCAAATTTGCTCGACACACATGGTGCTAATGTGAGTGTTTTTGAGCAATTTAATGATCTGGGTGGCCGTGCGAATACAACCCAATTTGAGTGGGGCCAATGTGATCTAGGAGCTACAGTTGTAGTGGCTCAAAATAGTGAGTTTGGGGCCCATATGCAACACTTGTGTCGTCAAGGTGTGGCGAGTCAGTGGCCTAAGAAAATACTGTTATCACGTCAAAACCCCGCCGTTAAACAGAGCTTAGAAAATTATCCATCTGACCGAAAATACTACGTCTTTAACCAGCAAATGCACCATGCTTGCAGGTATTGGCTCAGGAACATAAAAAATCTACACACCCATAATCCAATCAACCAGGTTCGTTATGTAGAAGGCAAGGGCTGGCAATTAAAATCTAAACAAGTATGGCAACTAGAGTGGTTTGATAACGTGATATTGACTATGCCGTGGCCACACAGTCAACAGTTGCTTGAAAAATCTTCGTTGCCAAGTCAATGTGTTGATGACGCACCTTCATGGAGTAGCTGTTGGTCGATTGCCTTAAAATTACAACCTGTGGTCGCCTCTGATATTGATTTAGTGTACCTAAAGAACCATTCTATCCAGACGTTAGTTCGGGATTCTAGCAAGCCTTTTCGTCCGCAGCTTGTGAATACAAAGCAAGGGGTCAACAGCGAGATATGGGTTGCCCAATTGGCCAATAAACTGTCAGACGAAATTGGTCAAGCAGGTAAAGAGTACGCTATCTCCTTGGCCACCAATGCTCTGTGCGAGTTGCTAGACTTACCCATTGATGCTGTAACCCATAGCGAAGGAAAATACTGGCAATATGCACGACCTAGTCATGGGCAAGAGCCCTTAGGCATATTAAGCCTTCAAAATGGCATGTATATAGGGGGCGACTGGAGTTTTGGCGCTTCTATAGAGGCTGCTTTCAACGGGGCAAGGGCCCTTAGTCAAACCTTAATAGCAAATGAGTAAATTTTTATGATTGCAAGTATTCAAGAATGGTTTACACGACACCTAGAAGCCGAAAGTGACAATAGCGAACATAGCATTGAGCTGGCCACAGCTGTGTTGTTGTATGAAGTGATGCGCGCAGACAACAAATTTGAACAGCGAGAGCAAGACAGCTATAGACAACAGCTTGAAAGTCACTTTTCCTTAACTTCAATTGAGCTTGAAGAACTCTGTAAATTAAGCCAATTAAAAGCTGAGGGAGCGGCAGATTATCAACAATTTACCCGAGTGATTAATGATGTATATGGGCCTAGTGAAAAAAGAGCTGTGCTTGATATGCTTTGGTCAGTGGCATATGCCGATCATCAGTTGAGCCCAGATGAAGATTACACTATCCGCAAGATTGCAGACTTGCTTTACTTACCTCATAGTCAGTTTATTCAAAGTAAATTATCAATCCAGTCAGATTAAATCACAGGACTTACTTTGAATAGTTGACGTGAATTTGTTAGTGTCTCAAATAGTAGACAGCTTAAATGGTTGATTTAATAATTACAAATCAACAGATTACAAAACCTGTCTCTAATTAAAGACATATTTTATCTGTGATTTGTATTTAATATTTGAATGAAATCTAGAATGCTCTGTAACCAATTGATTTATAATGAAAATGTTTAGTTGGCATGAACCCTGTTATGGGCTGCTCGGTAATCACATTCTACCCGATTGGTTCTTAGGGAACAAAGCATGGAAAGTGCATGTGGTGAAGGTTGTTAGTACGCAGGTAGTTTTGATTTAGATGCAATGGCATTTGCAACTAAAAGTACTAGTATCCTTGATACGAATTTACCTTTGTTTCACTGTTGGCATGGAAGCCTATATAAAATGTTTCGTCTGCAGTTGAACTAGCGCTCCCATAATTAGTGATGGATGAATAAACGTCATCTTGGTTGTTGTTAAATTGAAGACATAATTTAAATAGGAGTTGCTATGCAACTTGGCTCGCTACGGCAGTTAACCTTAGTTAGTTTTGTCGTGGTTCTTGTGCCTTTGACGTTGCTGGTAGGCTACAGTCAAATTAGGTTAAGTGATATTGCCCAAATCGCTACAAGCGAGGCTGAATATTCAGTTAATACGGTCAGACGCGTAAGTAAAATGGAAGGACTGTCGGTCGATATTGAGCGATTAATACGGCAGTACCATATTGTAAAGAAAGATGCGTTAAAACCCTTGATTAGCCAATCTACCCAACGTTTTATTGAGTACCAACAACGAGTTTGTAAAACCCTTATCGAGCAGCGAAACTGTAGCAGTCTAGAAGAGCGTATTGATTGGATTGCACATTATTCAGGTACTGATGACCCATTGCTATTGGATGCTCAGTTAGCTGAATTTAAACAAAACCTATATGACTTAGCTGCGCAAGTCGACAGTGGGCTCGATAGTAGGATCCAAGACCAACAAATTTATGTGAGTACAGTACAGCAAACACAGTTTTGGTTAACAGCTTGCCTTTTAGGGGCTTCCTTTTTATTAATTGTGTTGGGTTCAAAAGCAATATTAAGACCTGTCTCCAGACTTGAACGCATCATTGTAGCGATATCCAGGCAAGAAGAAACCATACCCGCCATAGCCACTTCAGGTCCAAAAGAGCTTATTGTGTTAGAACAAAAGTTGCATAGGTTAGGGGCGCGCTTAATACAACTGGAGAACTTACGTCACGCCTTGTTACGTCATGCGTCTCATGAATTAAAAACCCCTTTAGCAAGTATTAAAGAAGGTTGCTCGCTATTGACAGAAAAAGTGGTGGGTCCATTGAATGAGGATCAAGAAGAAGTATTGTCTTTACTCAATATTAGTACCGACAGGTTGAATTTATTAATTATGCAATTGCTTGACTATAATTTGTTGTTGCAACAAGCAAAACCAGTGTTTTCAATGATAAATGCTGAAAGTTTCTTCGAAGAATTTTTAACTGAAAATAGTTTGGCAATTGGGCAACATGATAACACTGTTGATATGCAAATTGATTTGCCCAGAGTGTTTGCAGATCGCAAATTGTTTAGGCGGATCTTAGATAATTTGATATCCAATGCCATAGCCCATGGCAGTAGGGGTAAGGCTATTAGTATTAAACTTTATGAGCAAGATAACATGCAAGTTTTAGATTTTGCCAATTTTGGCCAAAATATTGCTGAGGAGCAACGCGCCACACTATTTCAACCTTTTAGTCGAGGTGATGGAGTACGAAACGACCGCGTCACCGGCTCGGGACTTGGATTATCTATAGTCGCAGATTGTGCCAGAATAATGTTTGGTAGCGTCGAAATGGTTGATGTGGATTATGCCGATGTCTGCATAAGGGTATTGATCCCGACAAAAGAAGCGAATATATGAAATCGAAGTTATTAGTTGTCACCAGTTCTTTAATTCTGTTTTGCAGCTGTGAAATGATGCAGTCCATGCCTCCACCAAAGGTATCTGATGTGGAGGTCAAACACATTCAACCCGTTTGTGTTTGGAAAAACTCATCACAACAGGATGCATGCGAAATGGAGTATTGGTTAAGGTTTTGGTATGAAATTGAAGATTTGAGCTGGCCTGAACGTAAGCAAAAGATAGCAGCACTATCAGAGCAAGATGCCGACATTTTAAAAAAAGTACTTCTGAGTCAAGGAAAAAGTACGCCTTACCAAGATCGCTTACGAGCGCAACGCTGGCTAGAGTCAATTTTACCTAAGTTAAGTCAACATATGCGCCGGTTTATCTTAGTAGCACTTTATCAACCTAGTCAGGATCTGTTAGAAATGGAATCAGCCTTGGTGACTTTGAGTAATATTAATACCCATCAATCGGCCAATATAAAAGAACAAAAAATGCTATTAAAGAAACAACAGAGTCAAATTGATCAGTTGCTTAATATTGAAGCTTTTATCATGAAAAGTAATAAAAAGGATAAAGAATGAGTCAGTCGAATATAACAGATCCCTATGTATTGTTGATCGATGATGACGAAAGCCTATTGCGATTATTGGCGATTAGGTTAAAGGGTGAAGGGTACAATGTGCAATGTGCTGGTGGCGGTAAAGAAGCACTGAGATTAATCAATGGTCAAAATTTTGATGTGGTGTTAAGTGACTTGCGTATGCCTGGATTAGACGGGCTTAGTTTGTTCGATGAGATAATGGGACTGGGTAAAGATGTACCAGTTATTTTAATGACCGCCCATGGCACCATTCAAGACGCGGTAGAAGCCACTCAAAGAGGGGTGTTTGGGTTTCTAACTAAACCTATAGATCACGATGAATTACGTAGTTTACTGGCGAGCGCTGTGAGTCAAAGTAAAGGCGTACGCACCGGTCAATGGTGTGAGAAAATTATCACCCGCTCGATGCAAATGGAACAACTTCTCGATCAATCCTATCGGGTTGCTAAACGTGATGTAAGTGTATTAATCAGTGGCGCAAGTGGCACCGGAAAAGAGCTTTTGGCCAGCGCCATTCATCAAGCCAGCAAAAGGGCAGAGAAAGCGTTTGTTGCGATTAATTGTGGCGCATTACCTGAAAACTTACTTGAATCTGAACTCTTTGGTCATGCAAAAGGGTCATTTACAGGGGCGGTTAATGAACATAAAGGTCTATTTCGAGAGGCGGATGGTGGTACCTTATTTTTAGATGAAATTGGTGATATGCCAGTTTCACTGCAAGTTAAATTACTTAGAGCACTGCAAGAACAAGTCATTCGCCCAGTCGGTAGCAGCAAACAAATTCCAATTGATGTACGGGTGATCTCGGCAACCCACAAGAATCTCAGTAAAGAAATGGAACAGGGTAATTTTAGGGAAGATCTCTACTATCGTCTTAATGTCGTCAATATCACATTGCCCACTTTACGAGAACGCTCTGAAGATATTCCTTTGCTCGCAAGGCACTTACTCAAAAGTAGCGCCCAGCGACATCAAGTAAAAGTGAATCGTTTCTCTGATGATGCTATGCAACTGCTTACCACCTGTTTGTGGCCAGGAAACGTTAGACAGCTTGTTAATGTGGTAGAGCAATGCGTGGCGCTAACTCAAACACCTGTCATTGGTTCACATTTAGTGGAGCAAGCCTTATTTGCATCAGAACAAAATTGGCCTACCTTGACTGAGGCAAGAGATGCATTTGAACAAAAGTACTTATTGAAGCTACTTAAAATGACTGACGGCAATGTCACTAGAGCGGCAGAACTTGCTGGAAGAAATCGTACTGATATGCACAAATTGATGAAAAAACATAACTTGCAATCGGTCGACTTTAAGCGTGGCTAATGAGCCAGTTCAACACTCAGTTTGCGACAAATACAAGCTTTAGGTATAAATCACTGTTAATTGTGTTTAAGTTCCTTACAATATCGCGAATTTTTTGAATGATGAAGCTAAACTGATGCGATTTGCCCTCGGTATTGAATATGATGGTGCTGCATACCATGGCTGGCAACGCCAGCAAACTGTGGTAAGTGTTCAGCAGCGCGTTGAAGAGGCGTTAACGGCTGTTGCCAATGAGCCTATTAAGGTTATATGTGCTGGACGTACCGACGCTGGCGTACACGCCACCTGCCAAGTGGTGCACTTTGATACACAAAGCCAAAGGCATAGCAGTGCGTGGACCTTAGGCATTAATCGTTTTCTACCAGACGCTATAGCCATTAAATGGGTAAAAGCCCTAGATGACGAATTCCACGCGCGATTTTCAGCTACTGCTCGCCGTTATCGTTATGTCATCTACAATCACCGCTTACGCAATAGTATTTTGGCCAAAGGAGTGACTCATGTTCATCATGAGCTAGATCATGAACTGATGCATCAGGCTGCTCAACATTTAATAGGACGTCATGATTTTAGTGCCTTTAGAGCGGTAAATTGTCAGGCAAATACGCCCATACGTGAGATGAGTAATATTAGTGTGCAGAGATTTGGTGACTTTATTGTGATTGATGTGCAAGCCAACGCATTTTTACATCATATGGTACGTAACATTACAGGCTCACTATTAGTTATTGGTAACAAAGAGCAACCGGTAACTTGGATGAAAACCTTGCTACAAGGCAAAGATCGTACTAAAGCTGCTGCCACCGCTAAACCACATGGTTTATACTTAGTGCATGTTACTTACCCAGATGAATTTGGTTTACCCGAGACCCCGTTAGGTCCATTATTTTTACCAGACTAGGGTACTTTTCGAAGATAATTTTAGTCGTGAAAACGGTTAACCTATACTTCTAAGACCAGTTTTATTTTCGTGATGTGGGCTTGATGTGATTTAATAGCGCTTCTTTGGGCCAGCAGGGCTAAAACGGATATAAAATAAACCGTTAAATATTGTCAATTTGTAGTTCTAAGCAGATTGTAAAACAGGATTTGATATGAGTTGGATAGAAAAAATATTACCACGCACTAAGTCATCGACTAAAAGTAACGTGCCAGAAGGTATTTGGACTAAATGCGGGGAATGTGCGGCCGTATTGTATAAATCCGAATTAGAAAAGCAGTTAGGTGTGTGCCCTAAATGCCAGCATCATATGCGTATTACTGCCAGAGCTCGGGTAAATAGCTTTTTGGATCAAGGTGATAGAGTAGAATTAGGTGCTGACTTAGAGCCACAAGATCTGCTCAAATTTAAAGATTCCAAAAAATACAAAGATAGACTGAGCAGCGCCCAAAAAGCCACTAATGAAAAAGACGCTTTAGTTGTGATGCAAGGTAAATTAAACGGAATGCCTGTTGCAGTAGCGGCGTTTGAGTTTGCCTTTATGGGCGGCTCTATGGCTTCGGTAGTTGGGGCTCGATTTGTAAAAGCGGTGGAAGCCTGCTTAGAGCACAATATGCCTTTGGTTTGTTTCTCAACCAGTGGCGGCGCTCGCATGCAAGAAGCGCTTTTGTCGTTAATGCAGATGGCAAAAACCAGTGCCGCTCTTGCTAAAATGAGTGAAAAAGGTTTGCCATATATTTCAGTACTCACTGACCCTACTATGGGCGGTGTTTCTGCCAGTTTAGCTATGCTTGGCGATGTGAATATTGCCGAGCCAAAAGCCTTGATAGGTTTTGCAGGCCCACGAGTGATTGAACAAACTGTGCGAGAAACCTTACCTCAAGGGTTTCAGCGTAGTGAATTTTTATTAGAAAAAGGGGCTATCGATTTAATCGTAGATCGCCGTGAAATGCGTGACAAATTATTTAGTTTGTTATCAAAACTTCATCATCAACATCATTAATTAATGACACCTATCCAGACTCCCCAAACCTCTAAAAAGGAGGTTTGGTCTCTTAATCAGTGGTTAACTTACCTTGAACAAGTTCATCCTAATGATATCGAACTAGGCTTAGATCGCGTCGCACTCGTTTATAAAAAGTTAGGGCTTGATCTTAGCCAGCGCACTATTGTGACCGTTGCCGGTACTAATGGAAAGGGCACCACTTGCGCCCTAATCGAACAAGCCCTCTTGATGGCTAACTGTTCAGTAGCAGTATTTAGCTCACCGCACTTGTTAGACTACCGCGAACGGGTCAGAGTGTCGGGGGCAATGTTATCTGAAAACGCCCATTGTCAGGCATTTTTGAAGATTGAGCAGGCACGTGGTGATATTGCGTTAACTTATTTTGAGTTTGGTACTTTAGCGGCATTACAGTTGATGGCTGAGTCTAATGTGCAGTACTTGTTATTGGAAGTAGGCTTAGGCGGCCGTTTAGATGCAGTGAATATAGTCGATCCAACAATTGCAGTCATAACAGGTATTGACTTAGATCATCAGGATTGGCTTGGCGCAACCAAAGAGCAAATTGCCATCGAAAAGGCTGGAATTTTCAGGGCTAATATTCCTGCCATTATCGGCGATCCTCAACCACCGGTTACATTGGTGAGCGCTGCCTTTGAAAATCGGGTTAACTCATTTTGGCAAGGCCAAGATTTTCAGTATAAAGTGGATCACAAAGGCTTCCATTGGCAGGGTCGCAATAGCCGTTATGATAATTTACCCAATCCGCAAATTCCCGTGCAAAATGCGTCAACGGCATTGCAAGTAATAGAAATCTTAGGGCTACAATTAGATAGCAGCCAAATGATGCAGACTTTTAAACGTACCAGTTTGCCAGGAAGGCGACAGGTGGTACAGAGTAAACCCACTGTCATCTTAGACGTAGCGCATAATCCCCAAGCAACAAATTTGTTGGCTATTGATATTAAAAATAAACAACCCCAAAAGGTCATTGCCGTTGTCGCTATGCTGGCAGATAAGGATATTGAAGCAACACTGGCGCCAATGTTGCCAATTGTATCCAATTGGTATTGTGCGAGTTTAGATGTTCCAAGGGGAGCACCGGCAAGTACATTAGTTAGCGCTGTATTAAGCAATGAACAAAAAGTGTTAGACTACCACTCAGTAGAAGCCGCTTATATAAGCGCTTTAGAAAGTGCCGAAGAAGATGATGTGCTGGTTGTTTTTGGCTCTTTTTTTACAGTGGCAAAGATATTAGAAATGAGGTCCTTAACCTCTAAGATAAAGGTGTAGCAGAGTGTCATCCGCATTACAAAACCGTTTGGTCGGAACCGCAATAGTTGTTGCCATAGTTGTGATCTTTTTGCCCGACTTATTAGATGGAAAACAAGAGTCTAAGGGTCATTTATTTGTAGACTTACCACAAAAGCCGCCCATGAAAACGGTTAAACCGCCCACCGATTTTGATATTGATAAAGTTAAAAATGCGGCAACCCGACAAGTCGAAGTTGTTTCTGAAACGGCATTAGATGACCAACTAACCGAAAATGTAATGCCTAAAACAACATCAGAAAGTCGCACCGAAGATGTACAAGTACCCGATATAAAACTTGAAAGTCTAGAGGCCTTAACGACAGAGCAACCAGAAACTGGTGATGCTAAGGCTAGCAGTCTAGAACAACAAACGGTTGTAAAACAGGATGTTGATAAGTTACTGGCCAGTGCTGGTTGGGTTGTACAACTAGGTAGTTTTCGTCATCAAAAGAACGTACAAGAACTATTAGGTCGCTTGGATAAAGCAGGGTACCGAGCATTTAGCCGGCCTGTTAAAACAAATTCAGGAACCTTGACTAAGGTCTTTGTTGGACCTGATTTGCAAAAAAGCAATTTAGAAAATGCCCTGTCTCATTTAAAGGAATTAACTAAGTTGCAGGGTAAGGTGACGCCTTTTACTGTGCAATAATATTTTGTATGGGAGTAGGGCTGGTTGATCTTTGCTGTCTAAATCTCACGCAGATAGCTGCAAAATTTTTCATTCAACAGCAACCGCGCTCAATATAAATCTTCGAAATTATCAGGATTTTCATCCGGCGTTTTGGTAGAATGCGCGCGAATTTAATTCTGTAGCATTAAAAAGGCTAGGTCATCCAAGTGTCACGCCATTTAAACAGTAATATCAAATCTTATGAATTGGATTGATTTCGCCATACTAGGCGTAATTTTGATTTCCGCCATCATCAGTATTATTAGAGGCTTTGTAAAAGAAGCGATATCTTTGGCAATTTGGTTTAGTGCGTTTTTTATTGCCAGTCAGTTTTATGCCGATCTAGCTACTTATCTTACCAAACTCGATGATTTAATGATCCGCAATGGTGTAGCAATAGCCATATTATTCACCTCCACTTTAATATTGGGTGGTTTAGTTAATTATCTCATTTCTCAGTTAGTGCATTTTACTGGACTAACCGGCACAGATCGTATGTTAGGTCTTGTGTTTGGCGTGTTACGAGGCATTTTGTTTGTTAGCGCAGTGTTATTTTTCTTAGACACTTTTACCCCCATGGCGACATCAGCAGGGTGGGGGGCCTCATTACTTATTCCAGAGTTTAGTTTAATCATTGAGTGGTTTTTTGAATATTTACACAACAACTCAAGTTTTATAAAGCCCGTCTAAAAAGGTAAATAGCATGTGTGGTATTGTCGGAATAGTAGGTAAGAGCCCAGTCAATCAAGCGTTGTATGATGCCTTAACGGTTCTCCAGCATAGAGGTCAAGATGCGGCAGGTATTGTGACTGTTGATGATGGTGTATTTCATCTTAGAAAAGATAACGGCTTAGTCAGAGATGTGTTTCATACACGCCATATGAAAAGACTAACAGGGCAATTTGGGATTGGCCATGTTCGCTACCCAACTGCAGGTAGTTCGAGTTCGGCAGAGGCGCAGCCTTTTTATGTTAATTCCCCTTTTGGCATTGCCTTTGCTCACAATGGTAATTTAACCAATGCCCATGAGTTGCGAGATGAAGTCTCTAAAATAGCCAGAAGACATATCAATACTACGTCAGATTCAGAGCTGTTGTTGAACATCATCGCCCATGAATTACAAAGTTGCGATGGGCTAGATTTGAGTCCAGAAGCGGTATTTAAAGCTGTTTCAAAAGTCCATACAAAAATCCGCGGGGCCTATGCAGTGGTTGCCGCTATTATTGGCAATGGAATGTTAGCCTTTAGAGATCCTTTTGGTATTAGGCCGCTGGCGCTAGGGAAGCGTAAAACCGAATTTGGTGATGAATATATGGTGGCTTCCGAAAGTGTCGCACTCGACGCCGTTGGTTTTACATTTATTCGTGATGTTGCACCGGGCGAAGCCATTTATGTTACCGAAGCGGGTGAGTTACATACTCAGCAATGTTACTCGCAACCTGTTAACGCCCCCTGTATTTTTGAGTTTGTATACTTTGCCCGTCCAGACTCCTTTATTGATGGTATTTCTGTGTACGCGTCTAGGGTGAATATGGGGCGTAAGCTAGGGCAAAAAATTGCGAGAGAATGGGCTGATTTAGATATTGATGTGGTTATTCCTATACCCGAGACCTCAACAGATGTGGCATTGCAAATATCAATAGAGTTGGATAGGCCTTATCGTCAGGGATTTGTTAAAAATCGTTATATTGGTCGTACGTTTATTATGCCTGGACAAACCATGCGTCGTAAGTCGGTACGCCGTAAATTGAATGCCATCCCTTCTGAATTTAAAGATAAGAATGTGCTATTGGTTGATGATTCTATTGTTCGTGGTACTACCTCAGAGCAAATTATCGAGATGGCTCGAGAGTCGGGTGCTAAAAAAGTGTATTTTGCCTCGGCGGCTCCAGAAATTCGATTTCCAAACGTATATGGCATTGATATGCCTTCAGCTAATGAGTTGATTGCTTATGGTCGAGAGATTGAACAAGTATGTGAGCTGATCCGCGCCGATGGTTTGATTTTCCAAGATCTACAGGATTTAGTTGGAGCAGTACGCGAACTAAACCCTAATATAAAATCCTTCGAAACCTCTGTGTTTGACGGAAACTATATTACCAATGATATAGATAACGATTACTTACAGCGTATAGATAATATGCGTAATGAAGGCTCGAAAAACGAAGGGGTACAGGCTGAGTTGAGTAACTTAGAAATGCACAATATGAGCCAAGAATAAGCCCATATTAAAAAGGCCAGGTTTAAACAAAACCTGGCCTTAAAATTTACCATTGAGTCATTCTATCCAGTGTATACTGGGCCCAATCCCATGCTCCATAAGATCACAGAAGCTGCCATTAATATTGCAAGCAACACTAGCCCACAAGTAACGACCGAGCTAGCGTAAATAAAGCCTTTACCCTCGGGAATATGCATCAAAATAGGCGTGCCTGCATAGAGTAAATAAATGGAATAGGTTAACCCCACTAAGCCAATAACCATCACAAACCATAAAACAGGGTAAAATGCGGCGAGCCCCACCATAAATAATGGTGTGGCAGTGTACGCAGCGAGTTCTAAAGATTGTGTGTAGGTAGGCGTTGCATCGAAGGCCTTGGCCAGTTCATGAATAAGTACCGCCAATGCCATAACACCTAGCATCAATCCAAAATACATGCCAATACTCATCATAAAGGCACTATCAGCGGTCAACTTAATAATGTCGCCAGCACCTATACTCCAACCAAGATGTGCAGCAGAATAATAACTCATCAAAACCGGAATTAACGAAATGATAGCTATATGGCTTAAGCTGTACACATAGCTTTCATGGCGTTCGTCTATTGAGTGCCATTCATCTTTGGGATGGGCATACAAGCCCCATAGGTGGTTTAATATCATACAGCTGACCCTTTTATTGTTAAAAACTACCGAGTTTGTTAATTAAAAACAAACAAGTTGTTAACAAATATTGTCTGCGAGTAGACATCTATCGTCAACCTTTTTATCTTAATCTACATAGGCTTATTGATCTTTATCAAAAGGGGCCCTTGTTTTATCTATAGCGTTGAAAAACAGAGGGCGTATTAGTAGAAATAATCAAATGTATTATCAGAAATCACAATACTCTTGCTTATTTTTGTTAGTAAGGTTTATATACCACAGCATTTATGAGGGTTTCTTCTCTGGTTGTTGGATCTTCGACTTTTCCTGTGAGTGTTTCCCATAAGCCTAAGTCTTCGCGAGACCACCATAAAAACGGTCGAGAAACTTGCTTTTCATTAAAAGTAAAACCTGTTTCTTCTATCAGCTGCAAATACTCCATATCGGTTTTCTGCACATGCATAGGATGCCGAAATAGAGTTTTAATGACCAGCGAATGGATATAACGACGACATGATTCTGCAAATAGTAAGCAGCCGCCTGGTTTAAGCACGCGAAAAATTTCTTGGATGGCAGACTCTTGATCAACAATGTGATGAAAAGTCTGGTGACAAAACACCATATCAAGGGAATTGTCAGGCAAATCAATTTCAGCTGCATTATTGATTAAAAATTCAATCTTAGCCTGACATTTTTTGGCATTTGATGCGGCCTTTACTACAACATCAGGATCCACATCTAAGCTAACAATGTGGTGGGGTGAAAAACGTTGGTCTAGCTCTATTAAAGAATGGCCAAAGCCACTGCCAATATCCAAAATGTTAGTAAACTGACTAGGCTTATCTTCTGGAATGAGACTTTGTAAATCGTCTAGAGCTCTTTTTAATACATGAACTAACCAAGTATCAGTATTTAAAAACCAATCACCAAATTTACTTTCCCTGACCCAAGCTTTCTTTATATTTGTTTTTGTCAAAATGATCCCCTCGCACCCTATTCTTAAAATTGCCAATCGCGACTTTAAACATGGGGTAAATTGTATTTGAATTGAAGTCTGAGTAGCAAATTATTTGTTACCTAAATGATTGTTAGGTGAACTACACTTAGGACTAACAATTATTTTTTAAAGGGATTTAAAAATGCTGAATACAGCGTTAAAGGCTTGGGTCAATTCTGGCGTCCCTCCACATCCTTCTGGCAATATTAATCCTATACGTTTGACCAACATCATCGCTATATTAGTTATTTTTGTGGCACTTCTTAAGTTTCCCGTCATTGTATATTTTTGGGGGAGCACCAGTTGGTTTCAATTTAATCTTGTACTATGTATCACAGTGTTGCTCACCTTAGTGCCCGTTTTAAATAGAATTAAGGCACATAACCTAGCCAAAGTACTGCTTATTTTGACTTATGTGTTTAATGTTTTTGTGTCTTGTTTGGTGTGGAAAATTAATCTCAATATTCAGTACTTTTTTCTGATTGCGGTTTTTATGTGCCCTTTTTTATTTTATCAGGCGCAACACAAAGTGATGAAGCTAACGGTGTACGGTTTTGTAACTTTGTTTATAGGGTTTGAGCTATGGTTTTATGTTTCAATGTCGCCAGTATTTATGTCACTACATCAACAAATATTCAGGTTGTCTTGTGCTTTTGTATTCGCTATTTCTTGCATACTCTGTAGTTTCCACCTTTGGAATAATGTTAATCGAAGTTGGCAAAGACTTTCAAAAGAGAAGAAACTTTCCGAGAAGCTATTACTCAATATCCTTCCTAGCAGTATTGCCCAAAGGTTAAAAGCATCACCAAAGTTAATCGCTGACTATTTTGCACAAGCCAGCATATTGTTTGCAGATATCCAAAATTTCACTCCACTTTGTAAGAGTTTATCACCGCAACAACTGGTGAATTTCCTAAATGAAGTGTTCTGTGCATTTGATATCATCGTACAGAGCAATGGCTTAGAAAAAATTAAAACCAGTGGAGATGGGTACATGGTGGCTGGAGGTGTGCCCTCTGTTAGTTCATCCCATTCAGTGCAATGCTGCCAATGTGCTTTAGATATGCAACAAGCGTTTAAATCTGTGTGTAATAAGCACAACTTACAAACTGGGTTGCGAATTGGGATCGCTAGCGGAGAGGTGATAGCTGGTATCATTGGGAAAAGTAAGTTCAGTTACGATCTTTGGGGTGAAGCGGTAAACTTAGCGTCTCGAATGGAAAGTCACGGATTACCCCACAAAATTCAGGTGAGCGCCTCTGTATACAAAAACGCAAGAAGCCGCTTTTATTTTGATAAACGAGCGCCCATTAAGGCTAAAGGTCTTGGGTTGATAAATACCTATTGGTTAAACAGCAGAAAAGATAACTTGGAAACACATGTACTCACTAAACAATTTTGATATAGACATTTTTCTTAATCAATACTGGCAAAAAAAGCCTTTAGTAATAAAACAAGGCTTCGATAATTTTGTCGACCCTTTAGATGAACACGAACTCGCCGGTTTAAGTCAGGAGCCATCCATAGATTCAAGAATCATCAGTCAGTCAAATTCGAACTGGCAAGTAAGTCACGGGCCTTTTGAGGATATTAATGCTCACTGCAAAGGCGCTTGGAGCTTGTTAGTTCAAGCCGTTGATCATGTTATTCCTGAAGCCGATGGTTTAATGCGTGCCTTCGATTTTATTCCCCACTGGCGTATGGATGACTTAATGGTGAGTTTTTCTAACAAAGATGCTGGTGTGGGGCCTCATCTGGATCAATACGATGTTTTTATCATTCAAGGCAAAGGTTCAAGGCGCTGGCAAGTTGGGTTACCCGGAGAATTCGAGAGCATTCATCCCCATAAAGACTTGTCTCAGATAGTTAACTTTGAACCTGTAATCGACCAGGTACTTTTACCAGGGGACATCATTTACATTCCTGCTCATCACCCTCATAACGGCGTGGCGTTACAAGAGTGTTTGAATTACTCTGTAGGTTTTCGGGCGCCGTCATCTCAAGAGATGCTGTCGTCCTTTGCTGATTTCGCCCTCGACAATAACCTATTTAATCAGCGTTATACAGACCAGAACATAGCGACTCGGGAATTTAGTGGTGAAATCAAACAACAAGAAACTGCACGGTTTAAGCAAATGTTAGCTCGAGTACTAGAGTCCGAGGCGTTTTCAGATTGGACTGCACAGTTTTTAAGTCAAAACGGCCCTAAGCAAGACATTGATGAGCAATATGAGAACCGTTTTGATGAGAAAGAAATTAAACAAAGGCTCGAGACTGGTGTGCCATTTGTTAGATGCCCAGGGATTAAGCCTACCTTTTTGGAGCACTCATCTATAAATTCACATGAGTTTGTGTTTTATATTCAAGGTGAAAAATTTTCAGTACCACTGTCACTCAAAAATCTGCTGTTAGATTTTTTAAATAGCCCTGTTTTTTACTTTAAAAATAGGAGCTTAGATAAAAGTAGTGTGTTTTTTATACGCTTTGTGGCTACAATGGTTAATACAGGGTATTGGTACCCTGATGACTAGGAGTAACCAAAATGGCGTTTTTTGCAAGAAACGTCGATTGGGGAAACGAACAACACAAGCTTAGAAAGATTAGAGAAAAAGTATTTGTATGCCAATGGCGTATTCCTCCGGAGTACGAGTTTGATCACCAAGATAGTATTGCGTTTCATGTGCTAGTGGTGAACGAACACAATCAAGACGTTGCGACTGGCCGTATTACTCCCGAAGGAGAGATAGGTCGTATAGCGGTTGAGCCTGAGTTTAGAGGCCCAGAAGTGTATCAAGCGCTCTTTAATGCATTGCTTAATATTGCTAGGCAGCATGGTTTACAAGATGTCTTAGTGCAATGTGAGTTGGAAGGTGTTAATTATTATCAACAACATGGATTTCGCCCAGTCGGCACAGTATTTATGGATGCAGGAGTAGCGAGACAAACTATGAAATGTAACCTTAGTGACTTTACTCTCGAAAGAGTTGAACTCACCCATTAGGGCCAAAATTAAGTAATAACGTTTGCTTAATTTTCGCCCTAGCGTCTTTTGATTTTTCACTTACTATCGAATGCTCTATTTACAAATTCATCGCCAAAATTTGTAATGGATGTTTAGGTTTAAATTTTTCAAATCTTGCTACCTGACTACGACAAGAGTATCCCGTTGCCACTATTTGCTCTGGTTGATATTGGCTAACGGCTGGTTGCCAACTTAGTTGGTAAATACCTGTTGATTCTTCAAGATGACTCGCTTCGTGACCAAAGGTACCTGCCATGCCACAGCAACCAACCGACACAGCCGACAAATTTAGCCCAACATTTTGAAATATCTGTTGCCATTGCTGTTCACTGGCTGGTAGGGCGGTTTTTTCGCTGCAATGAGCAAACAAGGCGTAGTTTTGAGATTGCAACTTGTGCACTTTTGGCAGCTCACGTTGTAACAGCCATTCATGTACTAGTTGTACGTTAAATTCACCACGAGATTCGCCTAATACCTTGGCATACTCATCTCGATAGCAGAGCACCATAGAAGGGTCGACCCCTATCAAAGGTAAATCCAATTCATTGAGTTGATTTAAAAAGTCAGCTGCGTTTTTCGCCGTTTTGGCAAATTCCTTTAGAAAGCCTTTTACATGTTGGGGTTTACCATTTGGCATAAAGGGTAAAACAATAGGATCAAAGCCAAGTTTAGCCACTAAGGTAACCAAAGACGCCACCACAGTGGCATCATAAAAGCTGGTAAAAGGGTCTTGAACAATACACACTTTTTTCGCCCTTTGTTCTGCACTTAACAGCTGCAAAGCCGTTAAATCAAAGTGCGTGGCTGGTTGTCCTTTCAGACTTTGGTTAAGGGTAGGCTGTGACAAAATAGGGGTATCAACATAGCCAAGGGTTTTACGAATAGTGCTATTGATCCAGCCTTGCCCTAAGAAAAAATTAATCAACCCCGGCACTTTGGCCATTAAAGGGGCCATTCTCTCAATATTACCGACCAAGTGATCTTTAGCGGGGCGCATATAGCGCTGATAGTAGATACTTAAAAAACGCGATCTAAATCCGGGAACATCAACACTGACTGGGCATTGAGTCGAACAGGCTTTACAGGCTAAACAGCCATCCATTACGTCCAACACTTGGTGAGAAAAGTCAGAGTCTATACGTTTGTCGGTGCTATTTCTAAAGCGTTCAAACCAACTGGGTGGATCTTCATTGTGTTCAAGCTCATTCACATTGATATTTTGCTGTGACAATAACCGCAGCCATTCTCGAACCATAGTGGCGCGACCTTTAGGACTATGCCGTCTATCTGCTGTGACTTTAAAAGAAGGGCACATAGGTGAGCTAGTATCATAATTAAAGCACAAGCCATTGCCATTACAGCTCATGGCTGGCTCGAAAGAGGTTCTCACATCTATGGGAATTTGCCTGTCAAATTCGCCGCGCTTTTGACCTGATACTTTGACTAAAGAATCGCTTGAGTCTAATGGTGTACAAATTTTTCCCGGGTTCATCTTATTATGGGGATCGAATACAGCTTTTATTTTTCTAAGCTCGGTAAAGAGTTCTTCACCAAAAAATTGCGGCCCATATTCACTGCGGTATCCTTTGCCATGCTCGCCCCACATTAAGCCGCCGTATTTCGCTACTAGCGCCACTACTTGCTCAGATATTTGTGGCACCATAGCTTGCTGTTGTGGATCGCACATATCCAATGCTGGACGTACATGCAAAACCCCCGCATCCACATGGCCAAACATGCCGTACTGCAAATTTAATCCATCCAGCAATGCTCGAAATTCCATAATAAAATCGGCTAAGTTTTCTGGTGGTACTGCGGTGTCTTCCACAAAGGCTATAGGTTTTTTATCGCCTTTGGTTTTGCCCAATAATCCCACGGACTTTTTACGCATGGCATAAATTTTTTGAATTTCGGTCTTGTCATAGGTCACTTGATAACCAATCACCCCAAGGTTTTCGGCGGTATCTAAGTTAGCACTTAAAGCGGCAATTTTTTGCTCGATATCGGCTTGATCGTTGCTGTTGTATTCCACCATATTAAGGCCAAGCACATCTTTGCCTTGCACTTCAGTGATCAGGTCGGCAACTGAATGCCAGATAATATCCTGTTTGGCGAGATTCAAAACGTTGCTGTCAACTGTTTCTACCGAAGTGGCATTTGCCGCCACCATACTAGGGGCGTGCCTTAGAGCCGATTCAAAGGAGTCGTATTTTACATTGACTAAGGCTTTGAATGTGGCAATAGGAGTAATGTTTATCTTTGCATCGGCCACAAACACCAATGAGCCTTCTGAGCCTGTGATCACTCGGCTAATATCTAATGTGGATAAATCTGCATTTAGGGTGTTTTCTAAGTCGTAGCCGGTTAAAAAACGATTTAAGCGAGGAAACTTGTCTAAAATTTGTTGGCGTTTGTTAACACAAGTATCGAGTAATTGTTGAGTGATTTTTGCTAATGGTGTTGCTGTCTGACTCAGCGAAGTGGCTTCTTCCATGGTCATGGGCGCCGTTTCTAGAATACTGCCGTCTGCGAGCACCGAAGTAAGAGCTAAAATATGATCGCTGGTTTTGCCGTAAACTAAAGATCCTTGCCCTGAGGCATCGGTGCTTATCATACCGCCAATCGTGGCCCTGTTACTGGTGGATAAGTCAGGTGCAAAAAAGAACCCCAAGGGTTTTAACACATCGTTTAATTGGTCTTTAATTACACCTGCCTGTACTCGCGCCCAGTTTTGTTCGGTGTTCACCTCTAATACCTGATTCATATACCGAGACACATCCACAATTATGCCACTTGTTAGTGACTGGCCATTGGTACCAGTGCCGCCGCCTCTTGCTGAAAAGGTAACCTCTTGATAAGTACTAGCGGTTTTACCAATGAGGGATAAATCTTCAATACTTCTTGGAAAAACGACCGCTTGCGGAAGTTGTTGGTAAATTGAATTGTCGGTCGAAACGGCTAAACGACTGGCATAACCAAATTCAATGTCACCTGAAAAAGAAGACTGTGCCAATGCACCTAAATATTCTTGATAATGGCAGGCAATGGTCGCTTGAGGATCTAACGCTGGTAGCATAGGAGTATTTCAAAGCTTAGTATAATGAACAGAATGCAATTATACCCAGAATGCCAAGCACTGCTCTAGACTTGTTGGATATTAAATAGTTTGTAACAACTGAAATTTTTATCTTAACTGTGAAAATGTATACTTAATGGCATAAAAGTGTCCTTAGATGGATTAACGTTTTGTAATTGAGGTAATCATGAAGAAAAAATTTCGGATCGCATTAGGTAGTCTATTCGCTTTATTTGGAGTGGTGTTTTTTATTTTACCCGGTTCAATGTTTGTACTTTTGGCGGGTTTGATAATGCTTAGCTATGATTTGCCAAAAGCCAGAGAGTGGCTACGAATTTGCCAAAACGCCATGTCACATTCGGCACGTAAATTAGATAAGGCCCTACTCGATAGAAAACTACGAAGTTAATCTTTAGCAGATATTAAAAAAGCCGCTTGGGTGTGCACCAAAGCGGCTTTTTAGATCAAGTTAACGGTTATTTGCCGCTATTTTCGCCTAAGTATAACCAAGTTTCGACTACTGTATCTGGGTTCAGTGACACGCTGTCAATCCCTTGCTCGACTAACCACTGGGCTAAATCTTCATGGTCAGAGGGGCCTTGGCCACAAATACCCACATATTTACCGCGCTTTTTCGCAGCTTGGATCGCCATAGACAATAAAGCTTTAACCGCAGGGTTTCGTTCATCAAATAAGTGAGCGATTAATCCTGAATCACGATCTAAGCCTAAAGTTAACTGCGTCAGATCGTTTGAACCAATAGAGAAACCATCAAACATGTCTAGAAATTGGTCTGCTAGCAGTGCGTTGGAAGGCAGTTCACACATCATAATGACCCGTAGACCATTTTCACCTTGAACTAAACCTTCTTCTGCAAGTAGTTCTAGAACTTTTTTGCCTTCCTCTAATGTACGGATAAAGGGGATCATGATCTCAACATTGGTTAAGCCCATTTTATTACGAACCCGCTTTATCGCCTCGCATTCCAAGGCAAAACACTCACGAAAGTCTTCTGATATATAACGACTGGCACCACGAAAGCCCAGCATAGGGTTTTCTTCATCTGGCTCGTACTGATATCCACCCACTAAGTTAAAGTACTCATTGGACTTAAAGTCAGACATACGTACTATGACTTTTTCAGGAGAAAACGCCGAGGCTATAGTTGCAATGCCTTCCACTAATTTTTCGATGTAGAACTCAACAGGCGAGGCGTACCCAGCCATCATATCGCTGATTTCTTCTTTTAATTCTTGTGGTTGATTATCAAAATCCAGTAGGGCTTTAGGATGTACGCCTATCATGCGGTTAATAATAAACTCAAGCCTGGCTAAACCTACCCCTGCATGGGGTAAACGGGCAAAATCAAAGGCTCGGTCTGGGTTACCCACATTCATCATCACTTTAAGGGGAATGTCTGGCATGGCGTCTACGCGAGAGGTCACAACATCAAAATCAAGCTCGCCGGTGTAGATATACCCAGTATCGCCCTCTGCACAAGATACTGTGACCTTGTCGCCATTTTCAACCGAGTCTGTAGCATTACCACAGCCTACAACCGCAGGGATCCCTAACTCACGAGCAATAATGGCTGCATGACAGGTTCGACCGCCGCGATTAGTGACAATGGCCGAGGCTTTTTTCATGATCGGCTCCCAATCTGGGTCGGTCATATCGGTAACCAATACATCGCCTTGTTGGATCTTATCCATTTCTTCTACGCCGCTAAGAACCTTGGCGACACCCGCCCCAATTTTATGGCCAATGGCGCGCCCTTCACATACGATTTTGGCTTTACCTTTTAGCATAAAACGTTCAATCACTTGTGAGTCTTCACGGCTGCGTACTGTTTCTGGACGAGCTTGTACTATATAAAGTTTGCCATCTAAGCCATCTTTGGCCCATTCAATATCCATAGGACGCTGATAGTGTTTTTCGATGATGACCGCCTGTTTAGCCAGCTCCATGACTTCATCATCACTCAGAGAATACTGACGACTATCAGCAGCATCGATATCCACAATTTCAACCTGTTTGCCATGCTCTAGATCGTCTGAATAAATCATTTTTGTGAGTTTACTACCCAGATTTCGACGGACGACCGCAGGAAAGCCTTTTGTCAACGTTGGCTTGTGTACATAAAATTCGTCAGGGTTGACGGCGCCTTGTACTACCATTTCACCTAAACCATAAGATGAGGTGATAAAAACCACATCTTCAAAACCTGACTCAGTATCGATGGAAAACATCACGCCTGAGGCAGAGCAATCACTGCGCACCATGCGCTGAATACCTGCCGATAATGCCACGCCTTTGTGGTCGTAACCTTGGTGTACACGATAAGAAATAGCCCGGTCGTTAAAAAGTGAAGCGAATACGTGTTTAATTGCCACCATCACCGCATCATAACCTTTAACGTTTAGAAAGGTTTCTTGTTGTCCAGCAAAAGACGCATCTGGCATGTCTTCTGCTGTGGCAGAAGAGCGAACCGCAAACGAGGCCTCATCACCGGCTTCGCCTTGTAATGTGGTAAATGCAGTACGAATGGCGCTTTCAAGTTCGGGTAAAAATGGCGTCTCGATAATCCAGTTGCGAATAGTCTCACCGGCTACGCCTAAAGCGGCAATATCTTCCACATCGAGATCATCTAACAAAGTATGAATGCGGGCTTCTAAGCCACTTTGTTCTAAAAATAAGTTAAATGCATGAGCCGTTGTGGCAAATCCCCCTGGCACTTGCACCCCAGCATTGGCCAAATTTGAAATCATCTCACCCAACGACGCGTTTTTACCGCCAACTACACCCACATCTCCCATTCCTAGTTGTTGGTACCACAAAACGTGTTCTTGCATGCTCACTTTCTCCAAATGATTATATGGTTATTTTAATATCGTGTTAGTTTAGGCAAATCATCTTAGTTCAAACTGATAAAAACAGTATAAAAACCCACATCCTTATAACGCCTTTACATTTGTAATGGTGATTTTAGAATGTTGTTATCCTGAAAGTAAAATTTAATTATTTTTCGTAATTAAATTACAACAATGTTAAGGAATTGTTTTGAGATCTGCCTACTATATTTCCGATGGAACAGCCATTACTGCAGAGGTGTTTGGCAACGCATTGCTCTCCCTGTTTACGATTGAGTTTAAACACATCACTGTGCCCTTCGTAGAGACCGCCGAACAGGCCGAAGACGTGGTGAAAAAAATATCTGAAAGTTTTCAAGATGACGGACAAAGGCCTTTAGTGTTTTACACTATTGTAAATACCGAAGTGCGCAAGATAGTGTCTAAGTCGGTGGGGATTAATTACAATTTTCTTGACCAATTTGTGGCACCACTTGAAAAAGTATTAGGGGTGCCTTCAAAGCCTGAAAAGCACCGTACCCATAGTATTCACGAAAAAACCTACGATATTCGTATAGAAGCGGTGAACTATGCACTGGCCAATGACGATGGTTCTAATCTCAAAGATTATCACGAAGCTGATATTATTTTGGTTGGGGTGTCGCGCTCGGGAAAAACGCCAACTAGCCTATATTTGGCATTGCAGTACGGCATTAAGGCGGCGAATTACCCTTTTACCGAAGATGACATGGGTGACATTTTACGTTTACCCCCATCCTTAAGGCGTTTTAAAGACAAGTTATTTGGGTTAACCATTCAAGCCGATAGGTTGCATCAAATTCGTTCAGAGCGCCGAGCAAATAGTCGCTATGCCTCGTTGCAACAGTGTCGTATGGAATTGCGAGAAGTTGAGAACTTGTACCGAAAAGAGAAAATTTCATTTCTAAATAGTACAAAATTTTCAATAGAAGAAATTTCAGCCAAAATTTTAGCGCAAACTGGCTTACAACGTAAAAAGTATTAAAACCGCAGGTGGAAGAATCAGGCTCTGCCACCGGTTTTTTTATTGGCGCGACCTTCCTCTTTGGCTTTTTCGGCGCGGCGTCTTCTGGCTTCTTTAGGATCGGCAATCAGAGGGCGGTACACTTCAATGCGGTCGCCTTTTTTAGGTAAATCACTTAATTTGCAGGTGCGATTCCAAATACCCACTTTTAACACTTCAAGATTGATCTCAGGGAAGTGTTTAACTATGCCCGAGGCCAAAATCGCTTGTTCAACTGTGGTACCTTGTTCCACTACTACTTCTAGTAATGCTTGCTGTTGGGGGGTGCCATACACCACTTCCAGAGATATTTGTTGATCAGTCATGTACTGCCATTCCTCTAACCATAAATCTGTTTTGCTCTTTGGGTGAATGCTATCACCATATTGGCGGCAATCGCGTTAAATACCTGGCCAAAGGCCATTTCTACTAGCTTACTGGAAAAAGCAAAGTCTAGGTTTAACTCTATCTTACAAGCGGTGTCATCAAGGGAAGTAATGGTCCAGCCACCGGTTAACCGAGAAAAAGGCCCCTCAACTAAATCCATTTGGATAGCCTCGCCACGCTTTAAGGTATTCTGGGTGGTAAACCATTGTTTTACGCCAGCCTTTGAAATAAGCACCGAAGCTCGCATACTGCTGTTATCTTGATGCAAAATCTTAGTGTCGGCACAGCCCGGGATAAATTCTGGGTAGCGCTGCACGTCATTGATCAAATCAAACATAGACTCAGCACTATACGCAATCAAAGCGCTGCGAGAAATATTGGCCATTCACACTCCCAAGTTGGTCAAGCCGTTTAAAGCGCAGTAGATTAACATAATACTATTCTAAGTAAGTAATTTAGGCTGTGTTGATCCAATAGTTTTTCAATACAATAGATTTTTAGTTGTACCACCTCCTACAATCTCTATAATACCGGCCATGAATAAAAAGAAGTCAAAATCCACCGATAACACCATAGCGCTCAATAAAAAAGCTCGCCATCAGTACAACCTTGAAGACAAATTCGAATGCGGTATGTCATTGCAAGGCTGGGAAGTGAAAAGCATTCGCTCTGGTAAAGTTAATATCTCAGAAAGCTACGTCACTATAGAGAAAGGCGAGGCTTACCTAATTGGTTCAACCATTCAACCCCTTAACCAAGCATCTAGCCATGTTGTATGCGATCCAACCCGCAAACGTAAGTTATTACTAAAGCAGCGAGAGCTCGACAAACTCATTGGCTCGGTAGAGCGTCAAGGTTATTCGATTATTGCCACCGCCATGTATTGGAAGAAAAACTGGGTAAAAATCGAAGTGTTCCTAGGGAAAGGTAAACACGAACATGACAAACGAGACGCCGTCAAAGATCGTGACTGGGCTCGCGACAAAGAACGCATGATGAAACATAGCGTTTAAGAGAAACAATAATAGTTATAGATGAGTTGTTGATAAGGCGCTCTAGTCGCCTTCTCCATCAAACATTAAAGTTTCGGTTTTATTTACATTACGAATGACGATGCGGTCAACTAAGACCTGTTGGATTACTGCCCGAGTTCCATCAATTTTGTCGTTTACGCCATAAGTTTTTTGTTGACCTTTATTTTCAATAATTGCCGCCCCGTTATTATTTTCACTACTGGCCACTACACCCGTTAAGGTGAGGTTGAGAGCTGTCTCAGGTGCGATTTTGAATTGATAATTTGCTTGGTGAGTGTCTATTTCAGGCAGTCCAAATAAATGTAACTGCTGAATAGTAATAATGTTAGTCCGTTCTCGTATTTGGGAAGGTTTAGCAATTGGCATTGTAGATTGTGTCATCCCTTCTTGTAGACTGGTAGGCGTGATAGGTCTAATACATTGCAGGATGATGTTGAGCAAATAGAATGCAAGTAGCAGGGTAATAATATTGTGTAGATGCCTTTTCATTTGTTGCAGTGGGTATATAAGGGATCTAAATGGTGTATTAGTGTCAATGGTCACGGCTTGTATCTCCGACAAAAGCTGATAAACCTCAGTATTACTATTTCGGTTATCCCGAAATTAATGGGGGACTTGGGCTCTCTTAGTCGTTAGCTAAGTTAGAATTTTTTCAAATGCTCTGCCACTTTCATTTTTAACTTTTGATGCCATAAACTGGGCGTTTGTTGAGCGATATTGTCGACCCATAACGGGATTGACTGCGGCGCCACTCTAGCTTGCCACGCCTGTGACCAAATATAGGCTTTGGCTAAAAAAGCCTCGGCCTTATCTTGGTTTTTATCCATCGACAATAAATAAGCCTCTGCGACAAGTTGATAAGCCGGTAAATGCCCTAAGCTGGCACTGGTTTCATACCAATATAATGCCACCTCATGTTGGCTTGAATAATTTTCGATTAGCTGAGCCAGCAAATAGGCCGATTCTGCATGATAAGGCGCGGCTTGCTCTAACCAATGTTGGGCCTGTTGAATATCTTTGATTTCCTCGTCTTGGTTATACCATTTGCCCAGTGCCACTTTGGCATAAACAGCTCCCACTTCCGCCGCTAAGGTACATAGCCTGATCCCTTTGGCTTTA
The DNA here is from genome assembly GCF_937123705.1 of uncultured Paraglaciecola sp. Lineage (GTDB taxonomy): Bacteria > Pseudomonadota > Gammaproteobacteria > Enterobacterales > Alteromonadaceae > Paraglaciecola. The sequence goes on from NZ_CAKZKO010000137.1 coordinate 56,653, forward strand.
TCTTGCTCGACAACCTTACCCATAAAAAACAGCGCGCCAATGTCACACTGCGCACCCGCCAACCCGGCCGCCATCGCCCGTTGATACCAATCAATTGCGTTGTCAATGGGTTGTAAGTGGCCATCTCGGTAACAATGACCTGTTTGTTGCATGGCCGCAGGTATGCCTAACTTGGCCGCTTGTAAAAACAATTCGCATGCTTTAGCGTTATCTTGTTCAGCGCTATCAGTATAGAGATAATTTCTTGCCTGAATAAACTCCTGCAAACCTGGTACCTGCTGTGCATTATCTAGTGTATTTTTATCACTATGCTGCTGCGCCATAATAGGCAGTGTAAAAAGGCTAATAAATAAAAAAAGCGCCAACAGTCTTGGCGCTTGAATAAACTTATCAATCATTAAGTAATGCCCCTGTAACTTAACTTCTCGAAGGAAAAATCCCCTGCAAGGCAATAACATGGTAGATCCCTAAAAAGGGTTGGCGGTTTTCAAAAGAATTACCTAAACCATTGCTCTGAACTGTGGTCGTGGCAGTAGAATTAGCGCCAATATTCAAAGTTAACAAGGCTGCATCGGCGTGCATATCCACATCAGGTGCGCCATTTTGATACATCTTATTGCGTCTACCATCCGCTAATGCCATGGCAGCAGGATCGGTGCTATTAGCATTACTACTCGATGCGCGCAATGTCACCATGCTACCCGTTGAATCGATAGAGGTATCCACAGTTGTCGTGGCACCATGACTATGACTCGGCATATTACTTATAGTCAAAGTGACACTTTGAATTCCACCTTTTTGGCCCCAAGATACCGCTGAAAGGCCTGGGCCTTGTCCAGGATGGATGGCCACACGGCCACGTAAGTCTGGTAAAGCAAAAGTAGTTTCACCATCGCCACCAAAGGTGGTACCTAATAATGAGAACAATGCTGAATATTGACTTATTTGTAATAGTTGGCCATTTGTCTGTGCACTGCCTCGTGGTGCAAAATTAAACCCCACTTGACATATTTGTCCAAGCATCGGCTCGGCACCACAGGCCAGTACTTTTTGTGGTAACAAGGTCGCACCCAGTAACATGCCCCCACATAACAGTAATTTTTTTGTACGATTAATATCCATCATTTTGTACCTTTTGTTAGTTGTGCAAAACGGAACCGTACTGCTATTCCCAGCCCCAATAAAAATAAACCAAAGCCTGGCTCTGGTACTTCATTAGGCGTGCCTGGCTCTACGTGAACATCGACTACAGACAAAAACACATCCAACTCGGCTGCAAAACTACCTTGATCAAAGTCGCCACCACGAAGATCCCACAACCCAGTGAGGCTTTCACTCATGCCTGCTGCAAGGTTAATACTAAACATTACGCTATTATCGATGATCATCGTACCACCATCATTTCCGGTGGGATCGCCATCAATTTCATTACCGAAGACCGTATCAACCAGCAATGTGGTGCCGAATATTTCGTCTAACATATCTTCAATATTCAACTCGATTTCGGCAAAGGCATCAGCCCCAGTCCCTGATAAAATAGCGCTATAATCCAATTGAAAATCAACGATATAGTCATCTATTGAGTTATTCATAAGGTCAACAAAAATATCAAAGTAAAAGTCAGTCTCGGCATCCGCGCCCGCTACCGATGCATCAAGCCCAATGCCATCGTCGAGATTTAGTAACGAGCCTTGCAACGGATTGCTACCCGTAACAGCTAAGCCAGTGATATCAGACGTTGTCTGTATATTGCTCGACATCAACTCCATACTGGCATTTTGAGTGGCCCCATCGAGATCCCCAGCCTCAGAGATCATCTCAATACCGGCCTCAATATCAAGCCCCGGTGCCACACTTGAAATAACTAACCCAGCCTGAGCCCAACTGCTAAAAAGTAATATTAGGGGGCTTAAACATTTAACGCTGTTCTTTATTCTATTCATCTTTATATCCTTGATTTTTAGCAAACTATGGTTGTAAAAAAACAGATAAAACAAATAGATGCATATTTTGAGCCGTATATTTATTGTACAATTTAATCAATGTCTTATAGGAAATGATAAGAAGTGAAAATTCAGTTTTGTAAAAACAACTGACACTAATTGACAGAGAGTTTGTTTCCACCAGCGGCACTTCTGGAGAGGTTAGAGGGCTTAGAAAGTTTAAAAACTGATTTGATAACAACGGCTACAGTGTTACTTAAAGAGTTATCTAAATAAAAAGATTGCTTACTATCCTGAGTCTTGACTAAACGGCAATTCTCATAAATCAGTCGAATCACTATTGTTTTACCCAAAGCAGGTGCGAATCGTTCAATTGTTGATGGTTTTGGTATAGAACTAATACAGTAGACGCGGGTTTGAGTCCCGCCAGAGCAGCAGATACAAAAAAGGCTTATCTTTCGATAAGCCTTTTTTGGGTGGTTGGTGGAGCTGGCGTCATTCGATTTTGTTGTTTAAGCTTTTGTTTTATATAGGTATATTGTTATTGTTTTATTGGTGAGCCCCCCCAATAGACCCCCTAAATGTTTCCGTCACTTAATTTTACTGATGCTGGTATGGGGCTTTAGTTAACGTTACTGATTATAGGCGTTTAATACCCACATAATTTTCTAATTTTAAGATCTGATAAATAGTTATACTCATTTTCTAGGCTTGAAAGTTTAGCCCTTACCTTGGCAAACCTAGAACCATGAAGCCCTTTTGGTTTAGGCCACCATATTGAACCTTCCATCAAGTTATATCTATCAGGCCAATCATAGCCCCATGTTTGCGCTCTGATTTTTCTTATCCGTCTTGCCAGCCTGTC
>NZ_CAKZKO010000138.1 GCF_937123705.1 uncultured Paraglaciecola sp.
TACTTTTTTTGGCTGTAGCAAAAAAGTAGGTCGCATAGAAGGGATTCTATGTGAAACCTGCCACGGAGGGCAGTGCCCGCTAGGGCATAAATAAAAAGCACTCGCAGATCGATAGCACTTCAAAAGGCATACTTTCAGCTCGCTACTCAAATCCCCTCTTGTCACAAAACATTCACTCTCTGTTAATAAAAAGTTAAAAAACTTATATTAATTTAACACTCACTATGGTAAATAGTCTTTAAGCTGTTGTTTTATTTCGATAATCGCTTCAGCTTAAAGGAATTGTTGTTATTACTGCGCTATAAAAATAAGAAAGGAGTACAAAATGGATAAGTCCGAAGTATTGTCTACCTTAGATTCAAATACCAAATCAACAAAGAGCAAAGCGAACAAACGAAAATGGCGAGAAATTGAAGCCATTCATGATCGAAATCAACTTAGGCAAGAGCTGCGGGATCTGGGAATGTCACCAGAAGACGCATTAGAGTTTTTGTAAAAACCGAATTCAAAGCCCTATATTTTTAGGGCTTTTTTTTGCTTCGAGTTTAGTGCCAGTTGCTTCGTCTGTTTTAACATAAGCGCTTCTCAACCACATATTCCTTCGGCATAAAGCTATCTGCCGATGACTCTTTCATTTCTTGGGCAAAGAGCTCTGGATTGCAGCTTTCTTGCAATAAACAAGCTTCCGTCAAATTAGGGTAGATCTCATCAAATCGTTTTATTTCAGTTTGGCTCACTCTTCTGTAAATGTGTGAACGATTGAGTTGATTAGGATTGGATAAACCAGCGGAAGAAATCAAGTCAAAAGTGGCGTGCACTGTGCCTTTGTGAAATCGAGCAACACGCTTTGCCTTATTGCCTACAACTAATCCAGATGCCAAGGACGGATTTTGCGTGGCTATACCAGTTGGGCATTCATTCGTATGACAAATCAAGGACTGAACACACCCTAACGCCACCATCATACCTCGGGCGCTATTGCAGATATCAGCGCCTAACGCTAAGCTTTTTACTAAGTGAAAGCCGGTAAAAGTCTTTCCACTTGCAATCACTTTGATTTCCTTTTTCAAACCAAAACCAATGAGTATATCGACCACAAAAACCAAGGCTTCACGCAGTGGCATGCCAACAGAATTGGAATATTCTAGTGGCGCTGCACCTGTTCCCCCTTCCCCACCATCCACCGTAATAAAATCAGGTTGGACTTTAGTTTCGATCATAGCTTTGCAAAGTGCAATAAACTCACTTTTTCGACCAATACATAATTTGAAACCTATTGGTTTTCCTCCAGACAAGTCCCTGAGTTCTTTAATAAAATGCATCATTTCTATTGGGGTTGAAAATGCTGAATGTACCGGAGGTGAATCAACTTGTGTTCCAGGTTCCACTAATCTAATGTTCGCAATTTCAATAGTATTTTTATGGGCGGGTAAAATTCCTCCGTGCCCCGGTTTTGCACCTTGGGACAACTTAATTTCAATCATCTTAATATTATCTATCGATGCGGTTTTAGCGAAACGACTAGGATCAAATTTCCCGTCTTTGGTTCGACAACCAAAGTACCCCGTACCTATTTGCCACACTAAATCGCCGCCGTGTTTTAGATGAGAAGGGCTAACGCTGCCTTCACCAGTGTTGTGATAAAATCCGCCTTCTTTTGCCCCTTTATTCAGTGCTTCTATTGCGTTACTACTTAATGCACCATAACTCATAGCTGAGATATTAAAAACACTCGCATCATAGGGTTGTAAGCACGCTTTTCCTCCCACCTTCACACGTTGACTTGGCGTCTCTTTATCAGGGTGAATTGCTGCCAACGAGTGGCCAATCCATTCGTAACCAACAGCTTGAGTGTCATACTTAGTTCCGTAAGGAACAGCATCTTCCGCAGCTTTGGCTCGTTGATAAATGACTGTTCTGAACATCCGACTGATTGGCACCCCGTCGGTTTCAGACTCGAAAAAGTATTGACGCAAAAACGGCCGAAAAAATTCCAAAATCCATCGACCACGACCAATTACAGGAAAGTTTCGCCTCAGTGCATGTTTAGTTTGATACATGTCGTATAAACCGACTAAGGAGAAGGGCGCCACAATCAAAAATAACCACAGGCTATTTGGCCATTTATAACTTAATAGCAACACGAATATCCAAGTAACTATGTTAACAATGACAAAGATGTGTCTCATTCAAATCCTCTTTCGTAGATTGCCTCAGAATATGCAACTCTCTCCAAGATTTGGAGCTCATAACAACATAACAGTCTGTTACTTTCATGAAAAGGCTTTTACTAATTAAGGTAAGGCACATACAAGAAATTTGTTGCCACCACGTTGACCACTTATGGCAGCATGTGAAAGAATTTGTTTTTTATTTGTGGCCAATAATTACCTTATGGATTTCTCAGCAGTATTAACATCTCGTCGCAGCATTCGCGCATTTTCCGATAAACCAGTAAGTCAAAAGACTATCAACCATATCTTAACCGATGCCATTGAGTCTCCATCTAGCTCTAATACTCAACCTTATAAAATTGTGGTGGCACAGGGAGAAACATGCAAGCAGTTGGGACAGGAGTTACTTAGTCGTTATCGCAAAATCAACAAAATTCAGCGCCAACCTTTGCCTATTAAATTGCTTAAAGCCATGACCAGCAAAGCTATGCCCGATGGCGATTACAAACCCATTTTAGGTAAATACCCCGGTATTTTTCAAGAGCGGCGATTGGCAACAGGTAGAGGTTTGTATCGTACTATGGGTATTGAGCGCGGCGATAAACATGCTCGCGATGAGCAACTAGCCCGTAACTTTACATTTTTTGACGCGCCCGTGGCGATGTTTATATTTGTGCATCCGGGCATGAAATTCACCGCGTTAGTGGATTCGGGCATTATGATGCAGTCTTTAATGTTGTCAGCTACCAATCTTGGCTTAGGCACCTGTCCACAAGGCGCTTTAGGCATGTGGCGTTCGCCACTTGAGACGCATTTTGATATTCCTAAAGGGTACAAATTAGTCTGTGGTTTAGCCTTAGGCTACCCCAAAGAAGATGAACAGGTAAATGACTACCGCCCCGAAAAACTTGCCCTAAGTGATTTAATTATCCCTAGTAAAAAGTAAGTTCTTAATGCTAATTTCACACCTGCCAATCGATGGGGGTTTGACCTTGTTGCTGTAAAATTTGATTGGTTTGGGAGAAATGTTTACAGCCAAAAAAGCCCCTATATGCCGATAAAGGCGAGGGATGGGGGCCGCTTAAAACATGATGTTTATTGGTATCAATTGCGGCGCCTTTCTTGTGAGCGTGGCTACCCCACAGTAAAAACACTAGATTTTCACTGTGCAAACTTAGCTGCCGAATAACCCCATCGGTAAATCGCTCCCAACCTATCTTAGCGTGAGAGTGCGCCTTGCCTTGTTCAACTGTTAGTACGGTATTAAGTAGCAACACGCCTTGCGCTGCCCAATGTTGCAAACAGCCATGTTGAGGTACCGTAAAACCAGTAATATCAGTGACTAGCTCTTTATAAATATTGACTAACGATGGCGGGGTTTTAACACCAGGTAACACCGAAAAACTCAAGCCGTGGGCTTGATTAGGGCCGTGGTAAGGATCTTGGCCTAAAATCACAACCTTTACCTTGTTAAAGTCTGTTAGGGTAAAGGCATTAAACACATATTGTTGAGACGGATAAATAGTTTTGCCAACAGCCCTTTCATGCTCAATATATTGCAGTATTTGTTGAAAATAAGGCTGTTGTTTTTCAGTACCTAAAATATCTTCCCACGTTTTCATTTATGTTTATCTATCCTAACAAACTAAATAAGTGGGCTTTTAAGGCTTGATAGTCGTTAGGTAGTTCAGCTGATAACCCTTCTTTCCCCGCGCAATCTGCTAGGGGTTTAGGCAGGCTGATAGGTTGTCCTAAGACATTCTCGACGGTTTCACGAAATTTAGCAGGGTGCGCTGTACCTAAGAAAATACCGGTTTGGCCTTCCTCCATTTTTCTGACCAAGGCTTTATAAGCAATGGCGGCATGAGGTTCACTCACGTATCCTAGCTGGGCAAGTTGACGCATAGCCACTTGGGTATATTCTTCATCAACTGTGTCACCAGAAATCAACGATTTATCGACTAGACCTTGCTCAATCATCGCCTCGATGCGCGGCCAATTGTTTGGTTGGCTCACATCCATTGCATTAGATAAAGTGGCCACGGTATCTTTAGGTGACCACTCTCCGGTTTTTAAATAGCGCGGCACGGTATCGTTTAAATTAGTACCTGCGACAAAATGCTTCACTGGCAAACCCATCACTTTAGCAATTAAGCCTGCGGTCAAATTACCAAAGTTTCCGCTTGGAACGGAGATCACTAGGTCATTGCGCTCTGCTTCTGAAAGCTGCGACACAGCTTCAAAGTAATAACAGACTTGTGCAGCTAAGCGACTGATATTAATAGAGTTTGCTGAATTCAAGTGCAAACCTTCACGTACATCTGGATCGTCAAATGCACTTTTCACCAATTGCTGACAGGCATCAAAATCATCTTCAATCGCCACTGTGTGAATATTGTCGCCAAGAGTGGTGAACATCTTCTCCTGCAATAAACTGATTTTACCTTTCGGATACAAGATCACCACATTGATGTTATCAATACCATGAAAAGCATGAGCCACTGCGGCTCCGGTATCACCCGATGTCGCAGTTAAAATTGTGATTGGCTTACCATCAGAAATTTCCACTAGGCACTGAGCCATAAATCGGCCACCGAAATCCTTGAACGCCAAGGTTGGGCCATGGAAAAGTTCAAGGCTATACACATTGTCGGTCACTTTCACTAAAGGAGCCTCAAATTCGAAAGCGCGTTTAACAATACCAGCAACAGTTTCGCGGGGTAGCTCATCACCAATTAGCGCCGTTAAAATTTCTATGCTGCGCTCGATAAATGGCATGGCCAAAATAGTATCGATATCATCAAACTTAGGCAGTACTTTGGGGAAAAACAGACCTTGATTTTTGCCTAAACCTTGTTTTACCGCTGCAGCAAAAGTTACTTGCTCGGAGGCATCTTTTAAATTTACGAGTTCCACTTTACACCCTTCTTAATTGTAATCGTTGCAATCAATACTATTGCATTCAAACGTGGCTGACTGATGCGCCACCGCTATCTAACTGACAAATATGGCTAAAACCTGTGTCATTTTGAATATAATGTTCGCTTAGCCATTGATTAATAACTTTAGCGTTTTGCAGATTATCACATACTGCAAATACTGTGGGTCCTGAACCAGAAATACCAAAAGCAAGGGCCCCATTTTGCTCGGAAAAAGCCCGTGAATCATCAAACTTTGGCAACAATGACTTGCGATAAGGTTCGGCAATGACATCTTGCATCATGGCTGCCGCCAGTTTTTCGTCTTTGCAATGCAAAGCATGGGTAAACACCGCTAATTGACGACCAAAGGCAATAGTATCTGGCATAGAGACTTGCTTGGGTAAGATATCTCGCGCAGCCGCCGTAGACACGCTAATACCTGAATAACACGACACCCAATACCAATTTTCGAACATAGGCAATGACAGAGCCACTTGCTCTTGGTGTTCGGCCATTAAGGTTAGCCCCCCTAAAAAACAAGGCGCCACATTATCGTAGTGCACACTGCCGCTGATTTGCCCTTCGAGTTCGCCCATCACTAACAACAATTGGTTATCGGTAAAAGGGGCTTGCCCAAAGTGCTCAGCAAAAAACTGATTCAATCCATGCAGTGCCGCCACTATAGAGCTGGCGCTTGATCCTAATCCACTGCCTATAGGCAAATGTTTATGTAAGGTCATTTTTAGGGTCGGTATCGCCTCTTTTTTATGACCTTGTTTTACAAGTTCGGCGATAAAATGCTGATAACAACGGGTGACAATATTACTGGCAGGATCGGGCGGTAGTTTGTCTGCAAAACGACCTTTAACAATTAAACTAAATTGCTGAGCTATTTCTATATCTACTTCATCCCCTAGTAAACTGCCGTCTATGGGTTTTAAAGCCGCACCGAGCAAATCAAAACCTAAGCTAACGTTACCTATTGACGCTGGCGCATAGGCCCGCAATACTGAACTTTTAATATTTGACATTATACTGATAACTTCCAAGGCATAGTACGCATCACATCAGCAAAAACGCCTGCCGCTGTCACTTCTGCACCTGCACCATAACCTCTAATAACGTAAGGAATGGGTTGATAATAATGGCTGTGAATGGCTAGGGCATTCTCACCCTCTTTCACCATATACAAAGGATGGGACTCATTCACCGCTTCAATACTGACCACACATTTACCATGTTCGATTGAACCAACATAACGCAACACTTTACCTGCGGTTTTAGCGGCGTCAACTTTAGCACCATAATAGCTATCCAACTCAGGCAAACGGTTCATAAAGTCTTCAATACTACCACTAGCGTCAAATGAAGGTGGTAACACTGGCTCTATGGTGATGTCGGATAATTCTAAGGTTAATCCTGATTCACGGGCCATAATCAATAGTTTTCTGGCCACATCCATACCACTTAAATCATCACGAGGATCGGGTTCAGTAAAACCATTCTTTTTGGCAATTTCAGTGGCTTCGGATAAGCTCAAACCTTCGTCTAACTTACCAAATACAAACGACAAGGAGCCCGATAAAATCCCTTCGAAGCGTACAAGTTCATCGCCGGCATAAAACAAATTTTGTAGGTTATCGATTACCGGTAAGCCCGCACCCACTGTAGTTTCATATAAAAATTGTCGATTAGTTTGTTGCGCAGTTTGCCTTAGTAACTGATAAAATTCGGTGCTGGCAGTATTGGCTTTTTTATTTGGCGTGACCACATGAAACCCAGATCGCATCATTTGCGGATATTGCTGTGCAATCACTTCGCTACTGGTGCAATCGATGATCACCGGATTAACCAAACTATTGTCGTGAACAAAACGCTCCAGATTTTCAATAGAAAATTGTTTTTCGCTTTGCTGCATGTCTTCTTGCCATGTTGCACTTAAATCAATGCCATTGGCTTTAACTAATAACTTCTTACTATTGGCAATGCCGTACACTTTTAGGCTGATATTTTGCGACAGTAAAGAAGCTTGCTGACGAGTAATTTGAGCCAGCAATTCTTGCCCAACACTGCCGCAGCCTACTAAAAATGCATCAATAGCATGTAGATTAGAGAAAAAATTCTGATGCACGACCTTCACCGCTTTTTTGGCTTTGCTAGCTTCAATTACTGTTGAAATGGAACGTTCAGAGGAGCCCTGTGCTATAGCCACATTATTGACTCTTGCTTGAGACAAGGAACTAAAGAACTTGGCAGCCAAGCCTTTAGAGTGACGCATACCGTCGCCTACTAAAGTGACTATCGCTAACTCATGTCGCACTTCAATTGGATCAAGCAACTGATTGCTAAGCTCTAATCCAAAGGCATCTTCTAGTAAATCTTGAGCGCGACTGGCATCTTTACTATGAATACAAAAACTGATGCTGTATTCAGACGACGACTGCGTAATCAAGCTGATTGATATGTTGGCATTCGACATAATTTCAAACACCCGACTCGCCATGCCCACCATGCCTTTCATGCCTGGGCCAGCCACGTTAAACATAGTCATATCATCTAAATGCGAAATCCCCTTTACACTGGTCCATTTAGAACTGGCTTCATTGCTAATTAGGGTGCCAGGTGCCGCAGGATTTAAGGTATTGCGAATTAAACAAGGAATATGATGTTGGGCAATAGGGCCAATAGTCTTTGGATGCAACACTTTGGCACCAAAGTACGACAACTCCATCGCTTCTTGATAGGTCAATTTATCCAGTAATACCGCGCCATCAACTTGGTTTGGATCGGCATTATAAACACCGTCTACATCTGTCCAAATCTCGCAACATTCGGCATCAATACATGCAGCCAAAATAGCCGCCGAATAATCAGAGCCATTACGCCCTAAGGTGACTTTTTCACCGGCTTCGTTCACCGCAACAAAACCAGGCATAATGAGTAAATTTTTACCTGAACTGTCTACATCACTAAAACGCGCTTTACTTGCAGCAACATCGGCAATGCTATCTAAATAGTCACCTTCAGCGATAATATAATTGACGGGATCAATAATCTGATTGCTCTGCCCTAAAGCCGTTAATATTTCACTAAAAATATTAACGCTTATGTATTCACCCACACTTAACACTTTTGCAACGACCTGCTCGGGAGCACAGCGCAGTAAAGCAAAACCTTCAAGATGTTGATTTAAATCATTTAATGTTGCTTGGATAAAGCTACTAAGTTTAGCTTGAGAAAAATTGGGTACATTTTCTTGCAGGTCATCGAGAATACCAAATAACACCATATTTAATTTGGCAAATAGCTCACCATAATCTTTACCCGATGCCGCTTCATCACACAATAACGATAAAGCATTGGTCACGCCTTTGGGAGCAGACAGTACCACCGCAGCACCACTTTCGGTGTGACATGTAATACTGATGTCTTTCACTCTTAAGTAACGTTCTGCATCGGCAAGTGACGATCCACCAAACTTCAATACTTTCATTATCTGCTTCCTCAATTAATTCAACTTGCTGTTTTTATTTACTTTTTCGGTATCCTAATAACAAAAAAGCCCGCTTTGGTTGCGGGCTTTTTTGTTGAATGCGTTATGCACTAGCCAGCGACCACCCTATTGAAGGTGATAATCATCATACTGGTGGTGGTCGTCATAATTTTGTTCATAGACGCAATTTGCCGTATAGCCATCTAGATGTCAACTGGCAAGTAAATTTGTTTTGTTATTTTATATTCCTACATCACTATGACGAGTTGTTTGACACAAACGCGTAGCGTTACAAACCCGTCACCGATCTAAAATAACCGGCCCAGGCCCTTGGGATGCGAGTTGGTCATTGGGGTTGTAAATTGGGCAATTTTGCATGGATAAACACCCACAACCTATACAGCCATCTAATGAATCTCGTAAGTTCACTAAGGAATTAATTTGTTTGTCTAACTGTTTTTGCCAACGTTTAGATAATTCAGCCCAATCTTTTCTGTCGGGTGTGCGCTCATTGGGCATGCCTACAAATGTTTGATGAATACTTTGCAGGCTCAAACCCAGTTTTTGAGCGGCTTTGATAACAGAAATCCTGCGCAATACATCGCGCTTGTAACGTCTTTGATTACCATTATTGCGCCAACTTCTAATGAGTCCTTTTTGTTCGTAAAAATGTAGGGTTGATACTTTTACACCTGTACGTTTTGCTACATAGCCGACAGACAAATTTGCGTCTTCCAATGGATTTTCCTTCAACAAGTTGAGCAACAAATACTTTGACTATCACTTCACCTCTAGTGAACTTGAGGTTTTATAGTATAGATAAAGCTTAACTATTTTAAGGAATGGCTATCCAAATAAGTGCTAATGACGACACAAATCCTACAAACCAAAAAAGCGTACGAATGACGTGTTGATCGACATAATAGGCACCTAAATACAAAAGCCTAGCGACCACAAATGTGATAGCTAAAGTTTGTGGAGTTTGCCCAGTGTTACCTGTTGCGATAACAGCCATTAAACCCGGTACAAACATGACCAGCGCTTCGAAACAGTTTTCGTGCGCGGCTTTTGCTCTCGCGCCAAAACCTGAAAGCGCTGCCTGCTGCTCTCTTGGGTTACGGTTATCATAACCTCCTTGTTGTTTATTCTGGGCCATAGCAAGGGGGGCTTTGGCCAAAATAGGCATTACAGTTGCAATAAATAAACAGATTAACAATATACTCATGTGGATTTCTCTTCGTTGTTATTATCTTTATAACCTTAACAAAGATGATTCAAGTGCAATAGATGCCTACACCTTTAATTGGGATATAAAATCAAAACGCCCCTTTAAAAGGAGCGTTTGTCTGTTATCTTGGTAACCACATCGCTGCTTGTGCTACTGAATTATTTAGCGCTTTGCATCTAAGGCAGCCTGTATTTTATCTAAATCGTCCTGACTAAATTCCCCTCTTTCAATCATATTTGTGATGACGCCACTATGACCTTTCAGCACACTATTATCGCCATCACCGTGAATGACATGCTTAATGATTCGATGACCATTTCCCTCTGTAAGCTCTATATCAATATTTCCCGCATCTTCGCCAATAAATTCTACCCTTTGTCCCTCACCTTTGTTCATGACAAACACCTTTTCCACTTCAACATGGGCTTCGCCGTCGTGGGACATCTTCACACCTTGCAATGCTTGCATTACGGTTTCGCGGGTTTCTGGGTCGAGATCGGCTAGTTTATCGGCTAACAAATCACTATCTGCTAGTTCTGCGGCGGTGACCATAACAGCTTGACTATTGCCGTCATTTTCCACCCACACATTTACGTCTTTTCCTTTAATCGCTTTGATTTCAATGGTTTTATGCTTAATTTCTTCATCGGCTGTTACTACACCTACTAAGGCTAGACTTCCAACTATTGAACCCGCAATTAAATTTTTAACTAATGTCTTCATTTTATTCTCCAAACTCTTGGTGGTAATCAATTTAGTCATGTTTCGCCTATACAACTATCAAGTCTTGTACCAACTTTATTTTCACTTTATTTATCAAACCGTTAACGATTTTTGCTGATTTAATGTGAAGAGTTCTAGCTAACATTTATCTGCATATAAGGATATGATTTCCTGATATGGGGAAATTTCCTCTGAGAATTTTCCAAAGTTTTTATTTTAACATTATTAATCATACACTTAACTTTTGAACACCTTGGCGCAATTATTGTTTATATATGTCTAACTATAAAATACTAGGTTTACTTGGTGCTATGTCATTAAAACGCTATTTGTTTTTGTTGATTGCCGTTTTTGTATTGATACTCTCTGCTACTCAGTTATTTTTTATAAACTACATTCAACAACAAATGAGTAGCGAAGTAGAAAACAAAAGTCGTGCCTTATCAAAACAAACCTTAAAATTGCTACTCGATACTGCCCACATTGCAGAATCTCGTCAAAATGCCTCACCAGCCATAATTGAAAATAAAACGCATATTGCAATGCCAATGGATCCCAAGTCAGTGGTTATTCGCATCGAAAACACTCCCAAAAAGAAGATAGATCTTGGCGAGGGTTATCAGTTTATAGCGGGCGATAAAACCCAAACGGTAAAAATACTGTCAGCGCCTTTAATGCCAAATGTAGATTTTCGTGAGCGCTTAGCCGGGCAATTACAATCCCTGCATTTTAATCCCATTAACAACTCTTATGCCTTTGCCATTAGCAATACAAATAATGACCAAATCGACAAGCATATAGTGCAATTTGGAAAGCAGGATTCTGCTATTTATCAATACTTTAACTGGTTGATCGCAGGTACTATTGGCTTAACGCTATTAGGATTGATGCTTGCATATTGGTTGGCGAGTCATATTAGCCAACCCTTGCAAGCTTTATCCAAAGGCTTTCACAATCTAGAAGAAGGCCATCTTGGTAGCCAAGTATCCTTAAGCGGAATAAAAGAAATTCGCGATACCTTACAACGCTTTAATCAAATGAGTCGACGCTTGGTTGAACTAGGGGAAGTAGAAAAGCGCTTTGGCCAGCAACAACAATTGGCTGAATTAGGCGAAGTGGCAAGAGGCTTGGCACACACCTTACGTAACCCAATTAATACCATTGGTTTAGCTATAGAACAAATCAGTCAAACCGATATGCCGCAAGATGAACGACTTGAGTTGGCCTCTCAGGTTCGTCAAAAGATAAACCATCTTGATAACAGTATTAAAAGTCTGCTGAGTTTGACCACCCAAGATATTCAGCGCGACCAACTTATCGACTTAACACAATTGACTAACGACATACTGCTGGAAATGAGCATGACCAGCACCACAAAAATTGCGTTTTCATCGGTTCAAACCATCAAGATGTTAGGCGCGGAAGTAGAAGTACGGGCCATGATCCATACCTTAGTGGTTAACGCAGTTGAAGCCAGCAGCTCTGAGCAAACAGTCAGTCTATTTGTTAGTGAACAAAATGATTGCATTCAAGTTCGTGTGCTGGACCAAGGTAAAGGAATCGATCCACAAATCAAATCTCAGCTCTTTAAACCTCATATCACCAATAAGCCCGAAGGTGCTGGAATGGGATTATATATCGCTAAACGCATCAGCAATTTGCATTATCACGGTGATATATCACTCACTGATAACTCGCCCCAAGGTTGCATTGCCACTTTGACACTCTCAAGTGCCACAACCGAGAAACATAGCCATGAATGACCGCATAAATATATTGGTAGTGGAAGACGACCCTCAGCAGCGCAAACTCATACAAGGTATTTTACATTCAGAAGCATACCAAGTCTGTGTCGCAAGCAGCGTTGAAGAGGCAATCGTTGCTGTCAAAAAGCATGGGGTTGATTGTATATTTTCAGACTGGAAACTTGGCTCTCTTAGTGGATTAGACTTATTAAACTACGTGCGCAGCAATCAACCCGAACTCGGATTTGCTATTGCCACCGCTTACGGCACTATTGCCCACGCGGTTAAAGCCGTTGATGCTGGCGCAGACGATTATCTAGCCAAGCCTTTTCAGCGTCAGGAGTTATTGCTATGCATAGACAAAATAGTCAAAGCTAAGCAACTCAGAAGCCAAAACAAACAGCTCACACAGGCGTTATCAGAACAACAGCAACTAGTGGATTTAGTGGGCAATGCGCCTTGTATGCAACAGGTTTACCATCGCATAAAGCGGGTTTCTAACACCGATGCTATGGTGTTGATAACTGGTGAAAGTGGCACGGGTAAAGAGCTAGCGGCTCGTGCCTTACATCAATTGTCCAGTCGCCAATCTCAAGCTTTTGTTGCGGTAAATTGCGGCGCCATTCCTGAATCACTGGCAGAAGCAGAGCTGTTTGGGGCCTTAAAAGGCGCATTCACAGGCGCTAATCAAGACAAAATAGGTAAACTACAAAGTGCTGATAAAGGAACGCTATTTTTAGATGAGATCGGCGAATTACCCTTAGCATTACAAGCTAAAGTGCTGCGATTTTTACAAGAAGGCACTATCACGCCTTTAGGTAGCCATCAGGAAATCCAATTAGATGTGCGGGTACTAGCTGCCACTCACAGAGATCTAGCACAGATGGTATCTGAAGGAAGCTTCCGTGAAGACTTATTCTATCGCTTAAACATTGTGCCTTTGGTTATGCCACCTCTACGTGAAAGGCAAGAAGACATTCCCCGCCTTATCAATTTCTTTTTAGCCAAAAGCAGCCAGCGATATCAAATACCGCAACCTGAATTGCAAAAATCCACACTTAAACAATTGATTGATTACCCATGGCCGGGCAATGTGCGAGAGCTGTCAAATCGCATCGAGCGTTTTGTATTGTTAGACGACGAACAAGAACTGTTAAACGACACTAATAGCGCTACACCATCCAACAATGAAAATAGTAATTTTACCCTACCAGAATCTGGCTTGGACTGGGAAGCCTTTGAAAAACAATGCCTTGCACAAGCCCTTGAACGCCATCAAGGCAATCGCACTAAAGCCGCACAATTTTTAAATATGAGTTACAAAGCGTTTTTATATCGCTTAGACAAACATGGATTAAACAAGTGACTCCACAACAATTAGGGATACTTCTTGGGATCCAAACACCCTCGCCGACTCACAGCATCCAGCCAAACTGGCAAGGCATAGAAAACCTGCAAATATCTATCAAACGCGACGACTTAATTCATCCGATTATTTCCGGCAATAAATGGCGAAAACTCAAATATGCACTTTTAGAAGCGGTGAATACCCAAACCCAACATATCGTCAGTTTTGGTGGTGGTTTTTCGAATCACTTACATGCTTTAGGTTATTGCTGCGAGCGACTTAATATTGGATTAACCGCTATAGTACGCGGCGATTACTCAAAAAATCCTAGCCCAATGTTGCAAGATTTAGCTAACTGGCAAACCAACATTCAATACGTTGATCGCAACACTTATCAACAGCGCAGCAATGCTGATTATTTGCAAAACTTGCAACATCAAAATCCCAACGCCATGGTTATTCCCGAAGGTGGCTCTTGGCAACATGCGATGACTGGCGTAACCGAAATCATCAGCGAACTGCAAACTGAATATGACTACATTTTAATGCCTGTCGGCAGTGGAGGCACACTAGCCGGAATCATTTCAGCAACACAGCAAACAAAGGCACAAGTAATGGGCATAGCCGTACTTAAAGGAGCAGACTACTTGGAACAATTAGTCTCCGAGCTATTACCCCAAGACCAAGCGACCTACTCTAATTGGCAAATTAACCACCAACATCATTTTGGTGGTTACGCTAAATCGAATACCCAACTAAAGCAGTTTTGTGACGAATTTCATGAGCAAACTCACATATCAATTGAACCCGTTTACAGCGGAAAGTTATTTTTCGCCTTAAAAACCTTAGTTGAGCAACGCCACTTTCCCCTTGATAGTAAAATTTTGGCAATACACACAGGAGGCTTGCAGGGGGCAAGGTCACAATGATACAAATATCGCTTTACTAACTCTTTCTTAAACAGGCAATAACTTTGCAAGAATGGTTACAAGGCTTTGCTGGCGCATCACCATTGGAATGGGTCGCAACAGTTGCTGGTTTTATCTGCGTTTATTTACTCATCAAAGGTAATATTTGGTGTTTTGCCTTCGGTTTTGTGCAAGTGAGCATTTACACTTGGATATTCTACGATGTAAAACTGTATTCCGACATGGCTTTACAGGTGTTTTATATAGGCTTTCAAATCTACGGATGGCTACTTTGGAAAAACGCCAGAGACCAATCTGGTCATGTCATCGTTAAACGAGGTTCATCGAAAGAATATATCCTATGGATAGTTGCCATTGTTATTAGTACGTTAATTCTTGGTAGTGTTATGCATCACAACACAGACGCAAGCTTGCCTTACCCCGATGCTTTTACCACCTGTGCCAGCTTGGTGGCACAGTGGTTGTTATCTCACAAAAAGTTATTTAACTGGACGGTATGGATAGTAGTAGATGTCGTAGCCATAGTTATTTACTGGCAAAAAGGCTTATTCCCCACATCCGCACTTTACGCCTGCTTCTTAGTAATGGCCATCATCGGCCAATGGCAGTGGTATCAATATTTACAAGTAAACAATAAACAAGATTTAACTGCATCATGAGAAAAAATGTGCATTTTTGGGGCGCCTCCTCGAGACAGACGAGCTTAACACCCTGATCAATGGGGTCAGAGCATTTGATCTCTCAGGTTTGTCTTCCAACTACCAGCAAATATAAATTACGATTGCAAATGCTGGGGTTGAGTTAGGTCTGCAATTACGCTCTATCGAATCAAATGCTCTGACCCCATTGATTTGTGAAACAACCTTCATACTTCCAAGATTCAACTTGCACCAAAACCAATTACTGCTAGCATTCTCCCTTTATATTTTAACTCGTTCATTAGGAACCTTTTATGTCTCGTGTTCTGATCATTGGCGCTGGCGGTGTGGCCGCAGTGACCATTAAAAAATGCGCTCGTTTGCCAGAGCTTTTCGACGAAATCTATTTAGCTAGCCGCACCGTGTCTAAGTGTGAAGCATTACAAAAAGAAGTGGGTATTGACCGAGTAAAAGGTGTGTTTGCGGTGGATGCCGATCATGCCAGTGAAGTAGTGGCAGTTATCAACCAAGTTAAACCTGATTTAGTTATCAATCTTGCATTGCCTTATCAAGATTTAGCCATTATGGATGCCTGTTTAGAAACGGGTGTGGACTACATGGATACCGCCAACTATGAGCCTAAAGATGTAGCAAAATTTGAATATTCGTGGCAGTGGGCTTATCAAGAAAAGTTCGAAAAAGCGGGTTTGATGGCCCTTTTGGGAAGCGGCTTTGATCCTGGCGTGACCAATGTGTATACCGCTTACGCGGCTAAACATTATTTTGATGAAATTCATTACCTCGACATAGTGGATTGCAATGGCGGCGACCACGGTCAAGCTTTTGCCACTAACTTTAATCCTGAAATCAATATTCGTGAAATCACCCAGCGCGGGCGTTTTTATGAAAACGGCCAGTGGAAGGAAACCGATCCTTTAAGTGTGCGTGAAGACTTGGATTATCAAAACATTGGGGTCAGAGCGTCATACCTAATGTTCCATGAAGAATTAGAGTCTTTGGTAAAACACTTCCCTACCCTTAAACGTGCCCGTTTTTGGATGACTTTTGGCGATGCTTATTTGACTCACTTAAAAGTGCTTGAAGGCATTGGCATGACTAGCATTGAGCCAATTAATTTCCAAGGTCAGCAGATTGTACCTTTAGAGTTTTTAAAAGCTGTACTGCCAGATCCCGGATCACTCGCCGATGGTTACACCGGCCAAACCTGCATAGGCACTTACATCACAGGCATCAAAGACGGCCAAGAAAAAACCATCTTTATTTACAACAATTGCGAACATGCAAAATGCCATGAAGAAGTGGGCGCTCAAGCGGTGTCGTACACTACTGGTGTACCTGCCATGATTGGCGCATCTTTAATGCTAAATGGCACTTGGAAAAAAGCCGGCGTGTGGAATATGGAACAATTCGACCCAGACCCATTTATGGACATGCTAAACAAACATGGTTTGCCTTGGCATGTGATTGAATGTGACGAGAGTCCGTTTAAATAAAAGCAGTGGCGAGTTACTAGCTAGGAGCAAAAAAAGAAATTGAACCACAGAAACTTTCTGTGCCTAAAGCTCGAAACTCGCCGCTCGAAGCTAAAACATTAATTCGACTTTGTGAGGATGTGCAAAGTCATGAACCTTCAAAGTTAGTAAAAATACTATGCCAAACCCAATGCTAAACCCAACCATTCCTTCGCCCTGTTATGTGTGTGAAGAGGCAAAATTAGAAGCCAATTTGCAGTTGATGCAACAAGTGCAAAACGAAACAGGTGTAGAAATTATTCTGGCCCTAAAAGGGTTTTCCATGTGGTCAACTTTTAATCTTGTTAAGCAATACTTGCAAGGATCAACGGCCAGCGCTGTATGGGAAGCGAGGTTAGGTAAAGAAGAAATAGGCAAACAAGTACATGCTTATTCACCGGCTTTTAAACCTGCCGATATTGATGAGTTGGTAAACTTGGTCGACCATATTTCTTTTAACAGTTTGGGGCAATGGCAAAGATACAAACAGCAAATTTTAGCCTCAAAGGTATCCGCTGGGCTGAGAGTGAACCCCGAACATCAAGAAGCCGAAACCGAGCTGTACGACCCCAGTGCGCCCGGTTCACGCTTAGGTATTCGCGCCCAAGACTTGCACAGCGCCGACCTAAGCGACATTGAAGGTTTTCATATTCACAATTTATGTGAATGTGACTCTTTTGCCACCGAGCGCACCATCAAAGCATTCGAAGACAAGTTTGGTAAATGGTTGCCGCAACTAAAATGGATTAACTTTGGCGGCGGGCATTTAATGACCCGCAGTGGTTATAACGTTAAACATCTCATCGACACTTTAAAGGCCTTTAAAGCAAGGCACCCCCATTTAACAGTGATCCTAGAGCCCGGATCGGCAGTGGCTTGGGAAACCGGCAGTTTAGTAGCCGAAGTGGTGGATATAGTCGACAACCAAGATAAAATTGCCATTTTAGATATTTCGGCCACCGCCCATATGCCCGATGTACTAGAAATGCCCTATCGCCCCGAGGTACGCGGCGCAGCAAAAGCAGACGAAAAGCCCTTTACCTACAGATTAGGCGGCAACTCTTGTTTAGCAGGCGATGCCATTGATTTGTATAGCTTTGATCATGAATTACAAGTTGGTGAACGCATTATATTTGAAGATATGATCCACTACACTATGGTTAAAACCACCTTCTTTAATGGCGTTGAACATCCTTCAATTGGCATTATTCGCAAGGATGGTAGTTTTGAGCTGGTACGCAAGTTTGAGTATGAGGACTTTAAAAACAAACTCTCTTAATGTCACGTCATGCATTCTTTTTGTAAAACAACCTTGACATTCTGCTTAAGGGTTTTATACTCGACACAAAGTAAAGCTTATTTTACTTTATGACTTGAGAGTTTTACTTATGACTAAAATTGAACCTTCCGAATCAATCTGTACAACACAGAAAAACAATCATCTAGCTCCCTTAGCTTTTTGGACCTTGGCTTGGTTAGTCAGCACCGCTTTATTAAGATTTGGCGCTGAGTATATATGGGATTATCAGCCAGTTTATTCGGTTATTGTATTGATGACACACTTAGCACTGGGCTTAACCATGATCATGGTGTACGTCAAACATTTATCTAAACAAGACGAATTGCAACGTAAAATCACTATGGATGCCATGGGGATTACCCTAGGTATAACGATGATAGCTGGCATTGCTTACGAACAATTAGAAGACATAAAATTGATTAGTTTCGAACCAGAAATTAACCACCTTATTATTCTGATGTCGCTGACCTACATCATCAGTACTTTTATTGGCCAAAGGAAATACCAATGAAAAATCGTCTAAAAGTGTTGCGCGCCGAGCGAGACTGGACTCAAGCTGACTTAGCCAGTGCACTGGACGTATCAAGACAAACCGCCAATGCCATCGAAAAAGGCAAATTCGATCCTAGCTTACCTCTGGCGTTTAAAATTGCCCGACTATTTAAATTAACGGTTGAAGACGTTTTTATAGATGAAGACGGGCATTAACCTAAGCGGGTTAACAATATTTTGTGACAACCCGCGACTGACTAAAAAAGCATAACGTGTCATCATATTAAAAAAATAAAAGGAGCACCCATTGAAACTGATTAACATGATGGCCGTAGCAACATTACTTGTTACCGCAACCACTCACGCCGCTAACAATCTTGTGCCTGTGGCAGAAAAAACCCAAGAAACCGCAACCAGCCTGCGCGACAAAGCCTTCAAAGATGATAGCGCCTATGAAATATTAAGGTCGCTCACCACAGAAGTAGGCTCGCGCCACCCTGGTACTCCTGGCGAGAAAGCCGGTATCCAGTGGGGTGTTAATAAACTAAAAGCCTTAGGTTTTGATAAGATATATACCGAAGATGTTAAAATGAACGGTTGGGTGCGCGGCATTGAAACCGCAGAAGTGTTAGTGCCTTCGTATCAAAAGATGATCATTACCGCCCTAGGTCGTTCAAAATCAACTCCAGAAGGTGGCCTAGAAGCCGACATCGCTCACTTTGAAACTTATGCTGACCTAGAAAAAGCGAAAGATGGCAGCCTACAAGGCAAAATTGCTTTTATCAGCAACCGTATGGAACGCTTTAAAGACGGTGCGGGTTATGGCCCTGCTAATATTGCCCGTTCCAAAGGCCATGAATTAGCCGCGCAAAAAGGCGCTTCCGCTATACTTATTCGCTCTATCGGCACCGACGATCATCGTAATCCTCACACAGGCGCCACTAGTGTCGCTATGGGTTATACCCAAGTGCCCGCCGTTGCGCTTTCAAACCCAGATGCCGACCAATTGGTGCGTTTAATGGGTTATGGGCATACCCCAAAAATGCGTTTAAATGTGCAAACCAAAGACTTAGGCGATATCGTTACCAAAAATGTGATTGGCGAAATCACCGGAAGCGAATTTCCTGATGAAGTCGTCGTCATTGGTGGCCATTTAGACAGCTGGGATTTAGGCACAGGCGCAGTGGATGATGGCGCAGGTGTGGCTATTGCCATGGCAACCGCTGCCTTTATTAAAAATAACACCGACGTTAATCCGCGCCGCACCATTCGCGTTATTTTATGGGGCGCAGAAGAGTTAGGACTTATTGGCGCACGAGCATATGCCAAAGCCAGAGAAGCCGACGGCACTATCGACAAACATATGATTGGCTCAGAATCAGACTTTGGAGCAGGGCCAGTGTATGGTTTACGCTCTTCTAAAAACGTATCGGCTAAGGCGATTCATGTGGTAGATACTATGGCAGGCATTATGGGAGAACTAGGCGTTAGCCGTCGCAGCGGTGATACTTCTGGTGGGCCAGATATGATGCCGCTATCGGCGTTGGGTGTTCCGGCACTTGGTTTGATGCAAGATGGCACTGACTACTTCGACTTGCACCATACCCCTGATGATACTTTTGATAAGGTCAATCCCGACCATATGCGCCAAAATCTAGCCGCTTGGACAGTCTTTACTTACATTGCCGCCCAGTGGCCGGGATCATTTAAATAAAGTATTTACAGTTCAGCATACTGCCCCGTCCTTAACCATTAACTCGTTTAGGACGGGGCACATTGATGAGGTTGAATTCAAATGGTGCGCTTACCTAAACTAAAATCTTAGGACTCTATCCAGAGTAACAGGTAGTACACTAAAATCGATATACCGCCGACAACCGCAGGGTTCTGGGTTCAAGTACATGATAATGCAAGTCTTCGGTTGCGCTTCCTAGGGGTTCACTGGCTAATCGGCTGGCGTAATA
Source organism: uncultured Paraglaciecola sp. (assembly GCF_937123705.1). Lineage (GTDB taxonomy): Bacteria > Pseudomonadota > Gammaproteobacteria > Enterobacterales > Alteromonadaceae > Paraglaciecola. The sequence continues at coordinate 20,488 of NZ_CAKZKO010000138.1, forward strand.
ATAGTCAATGTCATGGTCGTTGCTGTCGAGAGCATTCAAAATATCCAATTTTATGGTCAGTTGGGTAAACTTGTAGCCAATATTGAGGTTCACTATTTGTGAGTCATCCGAAGTCACACTGCCATCTTCAACTAACGGGCGTTCTGAGAAATAACGCAGCCTGGCGTTGGCAAACCAGCCTTGTTGCGGCTGATAACTGACGCCAGCTTGTACTACATGCTCAAGCGCTCCAGGAACTTGATTGGCGTAACTCGGGAGTTGGTCAAACTCGGCATCGGTATAGGCATATTCTAAGTCGAGAGTTAATGCGTCGCTAATATTGTAATAACCGGTTAACTCAACACCGTAACGAGACGAAGAATCACTGGGTTCAGTATTACCAGCGTCACCCACAAAGAGTAGTTCGCTGTCTAAATTAAGCTGCCAAATTGACATGGATGCATTAAGTCTTTCAAATAAGTTTGCTCGTAACCCAAGTTCGTATCCGAATGAGTCCACTATAGGATCGACTGGCGCTATGGATTCGCCGGAGTTAGGGTCGACTTGCACTATGGTGCCCCGTGCATCATTTGAATGGAAACCTTGCCCCGCTGATAAATAGGCCTCCCAATTGTCGTTAAGGGTATAAATGACACTGGCCTTTAGGGCCAGATTTCCGGCATCTTCAGTGCCATTGTTGGTGCTTAAATCGATACCATTAATATTGCTATCAATATTACTTTTCACATCGAAATCAAAATAATCATAACGAGCGCTAACGATGGTTTTAATGGCATCGCTGAAAATAATATTATTCTGCCAATATATGCCAGCACTACTTTCCGTCACGGCATCATTTCTAATTGCGCCTAAACGCTGTCTTTGCTGAGTCTGGAATAACCCTACTTCGTCAATATCGTCCACTCTCACCTGCACGCCAAACTCATTGGAAACAGGCATCCCCTGCCAGCTTGTAAATGCGCTATAGCTTAGTTCACCACCGAAAATTTGGCGTTTATCGACTTGTTCAAACTGGTCTCCGGTTGTGGGGTTGTCCAAGAAATAAGTGAAGTTGGACCATAAGTTCAGATCGTAATCAATCAAGTATCCCGAGGCCTTGAAGTGTTCATTTTTCCAAAGAGCATTAATGCTATATCGACTACTATTGCCGCCTAAACTGGTATCCAACGAGCCTAATTCATCGATAATTCCGGCGGTGACGGCTCGCTCAGGAATTTGGTCGGCACTGTTCCATGCATTGTCATAGCCCATAAAGGTCACTTTTAACTCGCCGTTTTTGAGTTTGCTGTTGTAGCTAAGCAATACATTAGTTTTGTCGAGGTCTTCTTCTATGTCGGTCCATGGCCCATCGTAGCTATTGTATTCAATGGCGTAATTTATGTGATCATCATCTACCGCAACGCCACCGGCGAATAAATATCGTTGGAAATCATCCTCTCCAATGGTGGCAGATAATTGGGTGGTTTGAGGAGTGTTAACGGTATTAAATGCCGCACTGCCGGCGCCACTAAAATCACCAACTTGGCCATAATAGGCCCCCTTTTTAAAGGTAATAGTTTGGACTGATTCTGGGATGATAAAATTTAAATCCGTATAACCTTGTCCATGACCATGAGTGCGCATGTTAACCGGCATATCATCAATAAAAGTCGCGAAGTCGGTGCCATGATCGAGATTAAAACCTCGTAAAAAATACTGATTGGCTTTACCTGTGCCACTATGCTGAGTCACCACCATACCGGGCACTAATTCTAGAATTTCGCCAATGCGTAACATTGGTCTATTTAAAATTTCTTGCTGACCAATGACTCCTTCTGATGCAGAAATAGTCTCGCCTATTTGGCTCACCGCTTTGCCTTGGATCTCAATTTTTTCTATTCCGGCAACATCTGCTGGCTCATTCTGTGAGGTTGAAACGCTTAAAGTTGCAGCTGGAGCAGATGCGGCGAAAGCAGAGCATGATCCGGCCGTCAGTAAAACACAGCTCAACACAGCAACCCATATTTTGCTCGGTTTGTAAGGAACTTTATTGCTTTTCTTCATTTTTCGCCTTTTTTCAACAAATCTTGCATCTATAAGTCACTTTCATGCGTATATTTAAACATGCAAATTGATAACCGATAAGGGCTCGGTGCAAAATATGAACATTAAAAATAAAACGTCAGCTAAACCGCCATTATCGGCTCCGGTGCTTGGTCAGCGGGAAATTGAAACCTTAGGCTTATTTTGGCGTAGCCAAGAGTCGACATTGAGTGCAACTGACATACTCAACATTTTGAAGCTTCAAGCCAAAGATCCTGAAGATGTGATCAGTATTAATACTATCCAAAGCACCATTGAGAGACTTTGGAAAAAGAGACTGCTTAGCCGTCGTAAACAAGGAAAGGCCTACATATATACCTCTGTGTATTCTAAGCAAGAAGTAATGAGCAGCTTGATAGCAGAGATCAGCGACGCTTTGGGTGAGGGCGACGATACGGCGATTATGTCGGGTATTTTTACCTTTTTAAAATCCAGAAACACCAACAATCAGGTGGACGTTTTACGCGCCCTCGAGCAAGAATCAACCATCAATCAGTCTAGCTTAGTCAAATGATCGGTGAAGCACTACTCGCTGCAATGATGCAACTGGCTTCGCTATTTGTGATTGCCTGCTGCATTTTTTTAATCAGCTCGTTGATAGCTGCCGGTACATTTTTTGTACATCGCAACTACGTAAAAACCATAAACCAGCGTTTAAAGAGTCAATATCTTATTTTTCACGCTCTTTGCGCAGTGTCTGCAAGTATAGTGGTCACAATTTGGCTGTCGTTGCCCCGCTCTCCCAGACTGCCATTTGTGTTCGAGCATTGCCACAGCAGCAATTGCGCAACACATATACCTGCCGTTATCGACCCGACTTTATTTAATTTACTCTTTGCATTTTTTGCAATAGGTATGGTAACGCTTTGCTTTATATTAATAAAAGGTCATCAAAAAAAATTAGAACAGCGCATAAATAGCTTACTTTTGCTCTCGAATAGCCAAGGTGCCGAAAACAACTACTCATCGCAAGCGACCATTATAAATGTGCCTCAACCTATATTATTAAATGTAGGGCTGCTCTCACCGAAACTAATACTATCCTCTGTGATCACAAAATCACTTGAAATAGATGATGTGAAAATACTCTTAGCCTATGAGTATGCGAAGGCTAAACAGTTTGAAAACCTTAAAGTTAAGCTAGTGCAAATTGCCTGTTTATTTTGGCCCGCAAGAACTCGTCGATTGGCGATTAGTGATTTACAAGCGGCATTGCGATCCCGAGCACTTGAGGAAATTCGTCAACTGTTTGGCAGTCAACAACCGACTATCCCTAACATCGTACTCAATAAAATGACTCAGGATTTAAGAGAGTTTGTTGCAAAAATAGAAAATGACAAGGCCCACTTAAGTCAACCTGCCGATCTTATGAGTAAGAATACTAATTTGATCACACCAGCGCCTTTAGCCAGCATTGCGTATTTTATGGGCCTAGTGGTGGTGACATCAAACCTCACCCACTTTGTATTTGAACTGATTGGGTAACTCATCACACCTATCCCAAGCCTTAGGGGATACGCCAAAATTTGTCAGCTTGGAAAAACTTTAGTGTTATTGGTACCCCGAGTCTGAAGGTATAGGTAAAACGAGTAACAAAAAAACCCGAAGGTTTTGCCAACCTTCTGGGCTCACTGCCATTCAATATGAAAATTCTTACGAATTTTTCACTGCAAAAACTTAGCCAAAACGCTAATCAAGGCTAAGGCCGTGCATAGCGTTAATAGGCCATTTTAAACAACTTTAATCGTGACTATGATCATCATCTTCTTCTAACTGATACTCTAGTTGACCACGAATAGCACCTGATGGAAACTCAGGGTTGTGCACATTGATATAAAACTCTTCTGGGTGGTTCAAAATTTCTTGCACTATTCCAGGATACAAGTCTGGAAACTTACCCGCCTCAAGTTCTGAGATACAATCTGCGGCATTGCCATCTTCTGGCCCGGCCAATACAGCTACCACAGGACCATTTTCACCGGCAGGACCTCTATGTATGTGAGCGGCCATGCCTTCACCAACAGGAACAAGTTGAATTTTTTCAACTTCAAGTAAATAACATAAGGTTTCAGGATCACCATCTATACCAAATACGTAACCTTCACCTTTACCATTTTTATCACCTACATGCTTATTGCGCTTACTTTTTCGTCCATCTGCCATACTGGGGACTTCATTCTTTCCTCTCAGTTCGGCTTCTAAAACCGTATTAGTATGTCCAGCCAATAGATTAAAAGGCGCTGCTAGAGCACACAATGCGAAACCGACACTTACTTTACTAGCTAATTTAATGTTGTTCATTTTTAAGCTCCTAAATATAGTCAATAACGACACTTACAGCGGTCGTTATTTGTTAAACGATCCAGAATAAGAATTGGACGCAATACTTAAAATAATTTTGAGTAAACATTAGGTGCAGTGATTACTTTGTCATCTACCTTTCTCTAGATTGATAAACGACGACCCAATGCAGGTCTCTGCGTGTCTAAAACGCTTAATAGATACCAATATCAACAAGCTGGCATTACAGCCACACATGTACCCATTTAGCACCCAAGCACTCGATTATGTGCTTAAAATACAAGAGCGCGTAGATCAAAATTACCGCGTACTTTTTGAAATAATAGGTGAATTGATTTTTGTTCTATTGGTGTTGCATACCAAGCCAGACATCGCAAAAGCGCGGTTTCGACATCAAGTTATTCGTGGCTTGAGTTAACTGAACAGAGAACAGGTAACAAGATTCCCACAGCACTCAAAGCCGCTGGGTTCCCGATCAAAACACTTCGGGAACTACGGTGAATTGAATCGAGAAGGTCAAGGCATTAATTCAGCAATAACGTCCTACTACGTCATTTCCTAGAAGGCGGAAATCCAGTGACTTTTGTTTAAACTTGTAGCTAATTTATCTCTCTACTCCTGCAAAAACTCACTCACCGTTTTAGCAAAGGTATCTGCTTCGCACCAAGGTTCGCCGTGGCCGCAACCGTTATCCAAAATTAGTGTTTGCGCCTTGAGCATTTTCGCGAAGGCAAGCGCTGGGGCTGGGGTTACCACGCGGTCGTCTTTGCCGACAATTATCAACACTTTGCTTTTAATCGCTTTTGCCGCTTGTTGCATATCATTTTGCAAATTGCGGGCGATATTGTGTTTAATCATGGCTTGGGCTTGCCTTTGATGATCCCAACTTTGGCGCGGTGACTCAAAGTAGGTTTTGGCTCTATTTTCCATAGTGGGGGCTATGCCTTTCGGCTGAGTATTAGCAGCTAAAGTGCCTGGCATATCGCCTAGCATGCCCACGCCAACCACGGCTTGTAGTGCTGCTTCACATTCGCATAAGCGGTATAATTCCATCAAACGATTGCGCGTTTCCCATAAGGCAATGTCAAAGCTAGGTAACTTAGGTGTACCAATAACAGCCACTGTGTTGGTCATAAAATCTGGATATCTTACTGCCCATTCGAAAGCCTGCATGCCTCCCATTGACAGCCCCACAACAGCATGCAGTTGTTTCACACCCAAAACTTCGGTGAGTAAACGATATTGTGAGTCCACCATATCGCCAATATTAAAAAGTGGAAAATCACCGTCTGCTTGAGTTTTGCTATTGGATGGAGAAGAAGACACACCATTACCCAAAGCATCAACAATCACCACAAAATACCGATTAGGATCAATAATGTTCTTGGCTGCCAAATAACTGTGATCCGCAGAATTTCCGGTAAACCAAGTGGGAATTAGTACAGCGTTATCGGCATTTTCATTTAGCTTTCCAAAAGTACGGTAACCTATTTTACAAGGCTTAATTGTTGCGCCATTTTCAAGAGTACAGCTGGGAAAATTTGCAAGTTTTTGTCCATTTTGATTTTTAGGCAATGACTCTTCTGCCCGAGTCGAAAATATTGCCAATACGGCCAAGGTGATAATAAAAATTTTGAAGCAATGCATGATGTTTTTAGCCAAATTTTATCAGTAAAAATTAGATTAAATTATGTCGAGCTATTATGGAAGTCTTACCCAGTGTAGTCACAGGATCTGTCAGTCGTTATATCAAGGCAACTATGTTTGTTGCAACGCAATCCTGCCGGTTTTCACGGCTTGTTTAACCAGTTTTATTTCGGGTGCCAGTTTAAACAAGTCGCCATTCAGTCCGGTTAATCTGTTTGGTACATGACTTAACTTCGCCATCTGTGCATTGGCTTGTAAGTGTTCGATTTCACCGTGAGTAGGAATGGCGATTTGTGGTTGTACCCAGTTATACATCTGCTTTAATTCTTCCTGACAAGGATGACCTGACGCATGAATAGGCATATCTGTATCGTCTGCCTGCAAGGTTTTAATGTTGCGCGCGGTGTAGGCTTTGATGAGGTTTTCGATAGACTCTTCGTTACCGGGGATCACTATCGAGCTAAATATCACTAAGTCGCCAGCTTCTAACGCTACACTTCGATAGGTATCTTTGGCTAACTGACTTAACGCGGCTCTTGGCTCACCTTGGCTGCCGGTTGCTACCGCTAAGACTTCGTTGGGTAATAAGTATCCGCAATTAAAAGCATCTAAAACCGGCAAGTCATCGGGCCAATGCCCTGTAGCTTTGGCGGCGCCTACTGTGTTTTGTAGCGAGCGACCAAACAATGCAAAATAGCGCCCTGTTTCCTTGGCTATTTTGGCAAGGCTTATCAAGCGGGCAATATTACTGCTAAAACAACCTACTACCACCCGTCCTTCGGCATTTTCAACGGCTTGTTTCAGCCCTTGGTAACATTGCAGCTCGGATACCGAATGCCCTTCACGAGTGGCGTTGGTTGAGTCGCATACCATGGCCAAAATATCTTGCTTGGCTAACTGTTTAAAGGTGTGGGCATCAAAAGGTTTGTCGGTAACTGGGGCTAAATCAATTTTCCAATCTGCGGTATGAAACACATTGCCAGCGGGTGTTCTGATCACAAAAGCATGAGGTTCGGGCAATGAATGAGTAATCAACAGCCACTGTACATTAAACACACCAATATCGATGCGCTCACCCGTCGCGACTTCGATAATGGGGATATTGTCACCAAAACCATCTCTGGCGAGTTTTCGACGTAATATTTCAGCGGTATATTTGGTGGTATACACTGGGCACTTAAAGCGTCGCCACAAGTAAGGCAAGGCTCCGATGTGATCTTCGTGGGCATGGGTAATGACTATCCCAGCTAGCTGCTCTTTGCGTTGACTAATAAAAGATGGATCGGCCGCCACCACATCGTGTTGATGTAAATTTAAGGTTTTAGCTTCGGCTTCTGTGCAAAGTGGCGCACTAAAAGTAATGCCACAGTCCATCATCAACCATTGCCCAGCATGACCATACAAATTCATGTTCATGCCAATTTCACCGGTTCCGCCTAGAGGTAGAAACCAGAGATCTTTTTCACTTGGATTGAGAGTTTGGATGGTCATTTCCTAATGATAAATAAGGACAGGTCAACGAATAGCCAAAAGTTAGTGGATATTCGTTAGTTTAATCAGCCACAAATTCGGCTAAATCTTCACCTAAACTTTTAACTGGCTTTTCAATTATCCGCCCGAGTTCGATATCGTCTTGCAACAAAATGATGGTAGGCGAGCTGACTAAATTGAATTTCTGATGCAAATTTGAAGGTTCTTCTTTATTGTAATTGACGCCATAAAGCGAAAGCTCCTGCAACTCGACGCCCGACAAATCTAACAATTTTAATAATCTAGGTACTTCGCGTTCACTGTCGTGACACCATGTTCCAAATAAAACCACTAACTTTTTTCCAGACAATTCAGCAACCGCGGCAATCTCTGCTGGGCTAGGTTGATAATTGTTATAACCAGAACGAAAGTGAGAATATTGCTCGATAAGGTGTTTTGCAGATATTTCTCCGGTAAATGGCCCTGAGCTTTTTGTATGTTGTTCTGTTGAACCACACCCTAAAGAAGTCATGAATAAAAAGCTTAGGATAAGCAGTCGATAAATTGTGCTTGAAAGTCGTGTAACGTTTGCTGCTGCAACATTCATTAATTTAAAAATCCATTAGATTGTTATACTTTTTAGACATTCTAATCGAATCACCGCCATTAAACTTCAGTCTGTGACTTCTTTTATATCTAAATACTTAATTAACCCGAACTCGGGATAATTATAATTTAAGGGCTGCTTTCTGGATTTATCAAAACATTGAGCATCCACTGCACACCAAATTTATCCGTCAGCATTCCAAACCGGGCATTCCAAAAAGTTTGCTGTAACGGCATAACTATTGAACCACCCACAGCTAACTTGTCGAATAATTCAATTTGTTCCTCAGTTGAGTCCATTTGCAGATTTAAATGAATGTTATTGCCTAGGTTGACCCCATCTTCACCTTGACCATCTGTGGCCATAAAAATGACTCCTTGGGATTTAAATTCGGCATGCATAACATTATCTTTTATTTCTGGTGGAATGCCGTCAATACTTGCACTTGCAAAGGTTTGTATGGCCACTTCAGCATCCCGAAAACAGCTTTGGTAAAAATCTAGTGCTGCTTGGCACTGACCATTAAAATTTATGTAAGGAATAAGTTGTTTCATAATGTATTAATGCTCGTGAGAGTTTTTAATTATGCGTTTTTCACCCGGTCTAGAAAAGTAATCTTTGCCACTGGATTTTAAACTATTTGGTACTTGAGTCGGAACATGAATGCCTACACTTTGTTTAACATTCAAGATGTCGGACAAAATATCATTACCCTCTGCCGATAAGTAAAACCAATATGGGGGAAATGCGGTATTACTTATACGCTTATGCCAGTGATCTTTGTATTTAATGTAGTGCTCATCGTCAGGATCAGCATCTCCTAAATGCATGACAGTGACTTGATTGTCTTGCTCTTTAAGGGTCACTCTAAACACTATATTTTCCACCTCTGCACGAGCTGGCCAACCGGCATGAGGAATACGCACCGCTTCGATCAATAAGTCCGCTACTTTTAAAGTTTGAGGTGGCTGATCAAAAACCAAGTTAACACTGACTAGTTGTGACTCTATTGCCTTAGCTCCATTTAATAGTCTGATTGCATTCACCGCCTGTTGCGGCGCAACTAACTTAGTTTTCGAATGTTTTAACAAATACTTCAGTACATCTTCGGCAGAAAAATGGTCGTCATGGGCATGACTGATCACAATGGCATCTAAGTTATCAAAGGGCGGCCGAGCATCAAAAATGGCTTGTCTGGTTTCTTTTGGCACCAACTGATAAGTGCCAAAATCTCTATGAAAAAAGGGATCGAACAGCACTTTCTGATTGCCATTTACAATGAGTACCGCTTCGTTCGCAACATAGGTAGCACTTGCCTGGTGAGCAAATACCTTTGAGTGACTGCAAGCTATTAAACACAATAAAAAAATTAGTCGATTCATATGCCTTACCTTTTAAGCTGTTTTGGCCTATTTATTGTAATTCATCCTAACATTAACTTTATTCCCTTCTATGCTTAATTCGCTGCTTTCAAACAAGGATCTCAAAATGCACACCATCGAATTACCCACTAATACTTCCCAGTGGAGCCTAGTGTTTCATAAAGTCACCGCAACCTCGGTTGAGCTGTGGGCAGGAACTCTATTTGGCACCTTACGAAAGCCCAAACTTGCGAGGTTAGTAGTGAGCTTAAATGACAAAGAAGTGCATCGCGAAGATATCTCCCTTAAGCAATGGCAACGGCCATTTAATAGAATGAGTCAACGTTTTTATGATTCAAGATTAGTCACTGGGTTACAAGCAGGTCTGGGTTATAAAGTCGATTTTTACCAACGATTAGAAGGAGAAGAACATCAAGGTTTAGATCAGTGGCAATTGTTACGAAGTGGAACATTTTCAACATTGCCAATCGCCTTATCTAGCAATAAAAATCATGCCTTTACGGTGGCACTAAGTAGTTGTTTTTATGAGCATCGAGATTCAGGGCAGGCTGCTCGTGCCTTTAAGGCCTTATACGAACGCGGTGCTGAATCAGTTAAACCAGATATTAAATTTATGGTGGGCGACCAAGTGTATTTGGATATTGGATTGGACTCTCTGTCACCGCTTACCAACGAAGTGCGCCAACGAGTGGCAGAGGATTACGCTAAACATTGGCAAGCATTAGGCAGTATGTTGGCACGTGGTGGCGCTTGGATGTTGCCTGATGATCATGAGTTTTGGAATGACTATCCGTTTTATGATGGCCTGTTACCAACCTTGTTTATGTTGAAAATACGCAAAATTCGCAATGCTTGGAAAGGCGCTTCGCGAGACGGTGTTTTGAATGTGCAGCAAAGTAGCAAGGTAGATATTTTTGAGATTGGTAGCGACTTGTCATTCTGTGTAGCCGATTTACGCTCCTATCGCAGCAAAACCCAGTTTATTGATAATCAGGGCTTTGAACAAATGATAACTTGGGCCGAAGAGCTCACCAAGCCGGGTGTGTTGGTTATTCCTCAAGTGTTGCTTGCTGAAAAAAACAAATTGGAACGCAATTTACTGAGCTTCAAAAAACAATATTCACAGCTAATTACAGCTATGGCCAGCACGGGTCACGATATAGTGGTGATGTCGGGTGATGTGCATTTTGGCCGAATCGCCCAAGTGAAAATGGGAGAAAATGGCGGTCAGTTGATTGAAGTCGTGTCCTCACCCATGTCGAATTTAACTGGGTTAAATAGCTTAGCCTCAGACAAAGCCAAAAAAACGCCTAAACAGTTTCCTGATCCCAACGAAATTAAAATACCCAACATTGAACCTCAAACTGTGCAATATGACAAAAATTTTAACGTTCTTACTAAAAAGGGATTTCCGTTATCTGCTTATTGGAGAGAAAGAACCCGTGAGCATTTTATGACGGTCAGTTTTCACAAAAATGCTAAGAGTGTGGGTATGTCGGTGCAAGCCTGGCGAATTCGTCAACAAGACAAGAACAGATTACCAGTTGAAGACTTTAAACAAGCTTTTAGCATTAAATTAAAGTGATACCAATAAAACTGAAGCAATGGGCTGGTCTACAACCCATTGCCTTAACTAAATTTTAGTTATTTAGCTTTGTAAGGGAATGATGCGAAGTTCGACCCTTCTATTTTGTTGGCGACCTTGAGCATTACCATTATTTGCGATAGGTTGAGTTTCACCCAATCCTAGGGTTTGAAGCCGGTTTGCATTTACATTTGTCCCTTGTAAATAGTTAGCTACGCTATTAGCTCGTTGCATAGATAATTGCGAGTTATAACTAGCATCCCCCACTGAATCAGTGTGACCTTCAATACTTAGCTTGGTTTTATCGTAACGATTTAACACTTTTGCCACATCTTCTAAGACTGGATAAAATCCGGTTACTAATACTGCACTGTCGTTAGGAAAGGTTATATTTCCAGGAATAGATAATCGGATATTGTCTCCTTCTCGATACACTTCAACCCCACTATCTGCGAGTTCATCGCGAAACTCTTGTTCCTGTTTGTCCATATAACTACCGATTGCGCTACCAGCCAATGCACCAAGTGCAGCGCCCCACACATAACGTTTTTTATCATTATCACCCGTACCTTTCCCAGCTAATGCACCAAGTACAGCACCTATACCAGCCCCTTTCTGAGTATTGCTGGCATTAGAGGCACATCCAGAAAATATAAAAGTAGATAAGGCTAGTGCAATAATTGTCTTTTTCATTTTTAATCCTCGACCATATTAATAAGTTTCATTACTTTAGGTGCACAAACCATTCCAATCTAATGGACAGATAGAATTAAATTTTTACCTATTCTTCAATATGTTAAAGAACATCACTGGCAATTAAGTTATTTATTAGGTCTTGAAATTAGCAAACTAAATATTTTTTACATTGATAGTGTAAAATTTACCTGCCCTAAAACATTGTTAGCACATCTCGAACTAAATGGCTGCTATGGTGAGATATTCAAATTTAGCCTTTGTATGTAAAGGTTATAGTGTTTAACATCTTCATAGAAAACATCCACACTTAGGAAAAGGGCATCCATGATTGGTATTATTTTATTTTCAATAATCTTACTTTACTTCATTTACCGGGGCTATCGATTAGGCCTTGGCTTAGTGTTAGCAAGGCTTGCCAGCCTAATTGGGGCGTATTTTATTGCTGTCACTTACGCGCCTGAAGGTGCAACACTATTGACCAAACAAACTGGTATAGAGGGCCTTGCCGCATTTTTTATTGCTGGCTTTGCGATATTCATTGTGAGCGCTATTGTTATTTCGATTGTTCTTAGAATCATCATTCATATAGTTAGTAAAGCCACCGAAGGTAAATCCAAGTTACCCATTCCTGGTGCACTGGCTAACGGTGTAATTGGGGTTTATGTGGGTTTAGCCGTGGTTTGGGTTGCCAATATGGCCAATACAGCCATCACCGATGCTGAATTACCTGCTGATAACATTGTGAATAACTGGTCGCAAAAATTAATGGCTGGTTCGATAGATTCTGTTCTGTCACAACAATTCCCCAAAACCCCACAATTGGTTGGTGTGGCGTCTTACGCCCTCAAAAATCCAGCTCAAAGTGTAAAAGATGGTATTTATCTAGCCAATGACTCCGATGTGCAGCGTTTAGTAAACAGCAAAAAAATCAGCCGTATGGTAGCTAAAAAAGACGTATTAGGCTTAATGACCGCCAGCGAAATCAATGCAGTGCTTGATGACAAAACCGTACAGCGCATTTTAGAAGGCACCAATGTGTTAGGCGATGTGGATGTAACCGACAAAACTGCGGTCAAAATGCGCATGACACAAGAAGTGATGACTACATTGGCCCGTGTTGAAATGGTTAAGCATAACCCTAGATTTAAACAACTGAGCAACGATCCAGAACTCAATCGCATGGTAAGAAAAAATGACGTAATGGGTTTACTCAACAGCCCTAAAGTCAAAGAGATGGCGCAAATTGTTATGGATTCGGGGATAATAAAATAAGCAAAAGTTTAAGGGCTGTCGCTTTAAATACTTAAGAGCCGAAAGCGACAATTGGCTCAATATCTACGTTTGGACGGTTAGCCGATAAGTCATAAATAGACTGTAAGTTAAGCCAAAATTCTGGGGTTGTTGACAAGGCCTTAGATAACAACCAAGCCGTGTCAGGTGTAACCCCTCGTTTTCACTCACTATTCGCCACAGAAATCACATAAGCTCTAATCGCCTCTGCTGTTTCTGCATCAAATCTTTTGCTGAAATTAGGCATGCCTTGCTGAGCTAAAGCGCCTTCTATTACCACCGCTTTCCACGCTTGTTTACTACTGGTTATGGCAGAGTATCTAAGGTTTGGGATCAACCCCGAAGAATAAGCTAGTGCGCCATGACACACTAAGCAATTATTGGCGAAAGCCCGTGCTCCTTTTGCAAGAGTCTCATCAGATACCTCTAACATTTTTGGAGGTTCGGGGGTTTCAAAGTTATCGACTAGCAATGGGGGTAAGGCATTCTTTGCGCCGAGTTTAAATACCAGCACTCTACCCACATTTGCTTGACTGCCCGTTGGGAACACCCCAGCAGAACTCAATACATAGGAGCCACCCCAACCCGATGCAATGGCCACAAATTGTTCACCATCTAACTCATAAGTAATAGGGGCAGCGACCACACCTGTTTGAGTATAGAAGCGCCATTTTTGCTCGCCGGTCAGCGCATCATAAGCCCCAAAATGTGCATCGGCTGTACCTTGAAAAACTAAACCTCCAGAGGTTGATAATACCCCGCCATTCCAAGGGCCTTGGTGTTCGACAGTCCAAGCGGCTTTTTGCGCAATAGGATCCCAAGCCAATAAACGCCCTTTTAGCATGGACTTTAATGCCTTAATGGTGGCTTTATCGTTGGGTAAATCGCCAAACTCTGTGCCGGTATTCCAAAAGCCATTGGTATTTTTGTAGTCTTCTTGATGCACAAATGCGTGAGGCGCTTCTTGCGCTGGGATATACACTAACCCCGTATCAGGGCTGTACGACATAGGATGCCAATTATGTGCACCTAGAGGGCCAGGTAGTTGCATATTGGGTGCTTTACCTACAAAACGCGCTTCTGGGGTTTCTACTGGACGACCCGTAGTTTCATCAATATGCGTAGCCCATGTAACAGGTACAAAATTTTTGGCCGAAATAAACTCGCCCGTTGCGCGATCAAGCACATAAAAGAAACCATTTTTAGGGGCTTGCATAATGACGTTTCGCATCACACCATCAATCTTTAAGTCTGCTAAAATCATATGCTGGGTAGCGGTGTAATCCCAACTTTCCGCCGGTGTGGTTTGGTAGTGCCACACGTATTCACCGGTATCAGGCCGCAGCGCAACAATAGAGGACAAAAACAAGTTATCACCGCCATCAGGGCTACGAATAGCATGATTCCAAGGTGTGCCGTTACCTACTCCAACGTATAACAAATCCAACTTCGGATCATAAGCCATCGAGTCCCAAGCGGTGCCTCCGCCACCCGCGGCCCAATATTTACCGGTCCAAGTTTTAGCCGCCATTTCCATAGTGGCATTTTCAAAACCATCGGCCGGATTGCCAGGAACAGTATAAAAACGCCATAACTGATTGCCGTTTTCTACATCATATGCGGAGATATATCCCCGCACACCCAACTCAGCACCGCCATTACCAATCAACACCTTGCCTTTTACAATGCGCGGAGCACCAGTAATAGTGTAAGGGTAAGTTTTATCAATGGTATTGATATCCCAGTTTTTAGCCCCTGTTTTTGCATCGAGAGAAATCAAACGGCCATCAATAGTGGCGGTAAACACCGCATCTCCCCAAATAGCTACGCCGCGATTAACGGCATCACAACATGCTTTTCCGGCTTGCTCTTTATCCACTACGGGATCAAATTGCCAAATTTGCTTACCCGTTCTAGCATCAAGGGCATGCACAATATTCCACGTGGATGTGACGTACATCATACCGTTATGTACTATTGGCGTAGCTTCAATGCCGCGACTGGTACCCAAATCATAAGACCACAGCAAGCCCAAGTCGGCCACATTTTTGGTATTAATGGCTTGTAGTGGCGAATGCCGCTGCTCTGAATAAGTACGCCCATGAGATAACCAGCCAGAATCATCTGCTTGGATAATGGTATTAGAAGTGACTAAATTTGCCTCTGCGCGTATTTTTGAATCCGCTGCTAGTGGTTTTTGCGCCACAGATTCACTTCGATCACAGCCACAAAGAAAAATTAAAGATAATGATAAAAACGTGAGAATTTTATACATAACCACCTTCTATTTTTTGGGAACGATTGGATTTCGATCTATTTATCCTAATTTCTGAACAAATAGCGATATTGATGACAACCATACTGATACGAAAAATTGGCAACAGCAAATTTATTTCACTGTAGCAATTTTTGTAGCACTTAATCTCAAGAATAGAGATAAGCATTTTAAAAACAATGAGTTGGAGTTGGCCGATAAGCCGGGTTCTGTCGTGGACAATCATTCATCTAGGCCAGCAATCGCTCACTGGCTCTAGCAACACACCCGATCTCAACGTGGGCCACGCCATACGAGATCCTATTTGGTCTTGCTCCGGGTGGAGTTTACCTTGCCGTATACTGTTGCCAGCAACGCGGTGCGCTCTTACCGCACCCTTTCACCCTTACCGATTTGTTACGAATAACAAACAGGCGGTCTACTCTCTGCTGCACTTGTCGTCGACTCGCGCCGCCCAGGCGTTACCTGGCACCCTGCCCTACGGAGCCCGGACTTTCCTCCCTTTTGAAATTCACAAGTGAAAACAAAACGGCGATTGCCTGGCCAACTCCGGTGGCGGATTTTACGCAGGTTATGACGTAGATACAATCACTATCCTGTTACTCGAGTTTGTAGCCCTCACCCTTGAGCCACCGGACTGCGTCTTGATCCGTTGCTACAAAGTGCCGCTGAAAACTATCTGTAGAGGGTTTAGGGACATCCTGTCTTGCTGATTTATCAAACAAATCTAATTTAACACTGTCGATATTACTGTTAACTATCGCCTCTCTTTTCAGCCCTTTAGATCTGCATTCTACAGCCAATTGCATCATGAGTTTTTGACAATCTGGGGTGCAAAGCTCCCACTCTTCAACATTACTGATAAGCACCCATGGCCCACCATTAAAAGGTTTGATACTATCATGGATAATGGCACCATAAGCCTTCTCCGTTTCGGCATTCCAAGCACCAGACACATAGGCAATCAACACATTGCCTTGTCGGGTAACAGTAAAATCACCGTGTTCCTTGAACATACTCAAACCAACCTCAAAAGGGTAAAAAATTAAACGAATAATCCAACAGGGTTTGCGTTACCTGTTGTTCACCAAAATTAATGAGTCGGATGCGACTCAGTAATTTTTTCTCAACATTGGGTGAGGCTAACTCACTCAACACTAACTCTATCTTGGATACCGAGCCATTGGCCTCTATTTGCAAGCTTACGGTTAGCTTGCCTTGTAAACTAGGATCAGTTCGTAAAGCCTTGCGGTATATAGCGTAAATAGCTCCTTTGTTGGCATCTAACACTTTACGAATAGACTCGGTATCGCGACTGCCCACTACAGTATCTTCAGTTTCAAGTTGCTTTGCGGCAATTGATGCCAGCCCTTCAGTAGGGGCGACATACTCGGTATTCTTACGACCTGCTAATTCACCTTTTGAGCCAATATCTGTAGTAAGTGTGCTGGTATTCACGCCGCCACTACCTCCTGATACTTTTTTACCAATAAATTTGCGTTGGGTTTTATTGCTGGCTCCAGCACCTTTTATAGTGTTGGTATCGGCTAAATTTTTGAGACTGGCGCTGTCTCGCAAACTGGCTAAATCATCTTGAAAAGCCAACAACCCTGATTTTTTAGCTTTTTGCTTGGCTAGTTCGGTGATTTCCTCTTGAGTAGGCACCTTAATCTTAGTGGGCTTAGGAGGAGCTTTCCTTACAACTTTAGTCGAAACTTTTTTAGGCTCTAGCGGTTTTGGTTTCTCAATTTTGGGCTCTGGAGGCTTAGGTTTAGGCTCTACTGGTTGGGGTTCGGGTTTAGGGATCGGTTTAGGAGGCTGTACTTTTTTCGGGGTCATCAAGCGTGTTAGCTGCGCCGGTACTTTTTCTTTTTCGGCACGGGCCCGCTCAGGTAATTCTTGCCATTTCACTATGCCCGCCATCACTAAAGTGATGCACAACACCGCCATAACAATCATTTTAAAGCGTTTATTTTCAGGCTCACTAGATGACCATGGTAAAACTGTCACAAACGCATTAGCTGGCATATTCACACTGGCAGTTGTCATAGCTCTGCCTCTGGTACTAGCGTTTGTTGATTAGCCTTTGCTGTTGATTCTGGTTGTTGCCCTTCTACCGCTAACGAAATATTGGTAAACCCAGCTTGAGCACAAGTCTGCATAATACGTTTAAGCAAGGTATAAGGAATATTTTTGTCACCCATAATGGTGATGGCTCTTTCGATATCATTGCCGTCTGCGCCTTTTTCGCCCATGCTTCCTTTGCGATTAATTTGATATTCCAGTTCAGTGGCAAGGGCGGGAATGTGATCCTCTGTTTGATTCAAGATAGTGGCTACATCTGCCAATTTTTGCCCTTGCAGAATAAGGTCGTTGTTGTTGACCATTAAGATCAGGGTTTCTTTGGCGGCTTGCTGGGCAGTGGACTTGGGTAATTCAACACTTTTACTGTTTTGCAGTACTTGCACATCTGAGGCATTAACCATCAGAAAAAACACCAAAATGGTAAAAATATCCATTAACGACACTAAGCTAAGTTTGGAGTCTTTGGCCATACGTTTGTGATGGCGCTCCATGCGCATGGCTCTGGCTGATTTTTTCATGGTTGACTCCCAGCGGCGCTGTTTTTAGCGTTTCCTTGGGTGGTTTTATCAATAACCGGTGCATCACCTAAAGAGATTTCTGGGAAAAGTTCGGCGTCTACTACAGAGGCAATCAGCACATCTTGATAAGAGCGGGTGGTGTCCATCAAGGCCACAATCACTTGATAAGGAATGTCTTCTTCTAAGAGTAGAGTGGCGGCTTTTTTATCAATACTTTTGTTGGTTAACGTTTGTTTAATTTGCCTCAGTACCATCTGCAAAGCGGGATAATCGTAACCCTGTTCAGTTACGGGCAATTCTTCTACCAAATACCCCTGAGGGTAATACACCGAGATTTTTTCGGCGCGCACCACCAGCTCTAAACGTTGGTCTTTTTCATCGATATTTATCTCGCTGGCATCGCTAAGTTGCGGCAACGCCAATTCCAAAACGGTAATTCGCGAGAACACCATCATCATCAACAGCACAGGCACTAGCACTATCATCAAGTTCATAAACGAGGTGATGTCTAGGTCTGCTTCTTTTTTTATATGACGGCCTTTTCGACCGATTCTAGCGCTGCGTGCCATGCTGTATTCCTATGCTTTGATAATCGAAATGTGCAAACTACTAAGCGTTATCGGTGGCACGAGAATTTGTATTCAGATCATTGCGGGCAATCAGGCCGTTTAGACATTTCACTCCCGCCATTTCCATACTGTCAATGATTTCAGTGGTTTTGGTTTGTAACACCGAGTGAAATACCAATAGAGGAATGGCCGAAATCAATCCAAAAGCTGTGGTGTTCATGGCCACCGAAATACTTTGCGACAACAAGCTGGCTTTTTCTGAAGGATCAGCGGTGGCAACGGCAGAAAACGCCGCAATCAAACCAATAATGGTTCCTAACAAACCTAATAGCGTAGAAATATTGGCCAAGGTCGCTAAATAGGCCGTGCGTTTTTCAAGTCTAGGGGTGGTTTCCATTAACCCTTCTTCCATAGCGTACTCGATGTCTTCACGCCTTTGACTGTGATCCAATCGCGCCAAACCTGCGCCGATAATACGGCTAATGGGCGCTTTATCGGTACTCGCAAAACCTAATACCCCTTTGTAATCATGTTTATCGAGTAGCGGCTCCATTTGTTTAAAGGCTTTTTTATTCACACTTTTAGAAAAGCTTAAAAATAAATAACGTTCGATCACAATAGCCAGACCAATTGCCAAAACAACGGCAATAGGAAACATAAAGGTACCGCCCTCTTGGAAAAACCGTACTACCACTTCAAAAAAATCCATCACTGACTCCTACTTTTTAATCTGTTCATTCTACTCTCAACCTTAGGTTGTTGGGTATTAGCCTTAAGGCCGGGGTATGTTTCTGTTATCTAGAGTTAGGACTATCTAACATTTGAATTTGTAACCTGAGTTCATCCCTTTGCAAGGGCACAAATTTTTTATTTATGCGCTCTACTATGGGGCTAGGTAGGCTTTGTTTGGTTTTAGGTGGTTGCCAAGGCACTATAGTTAACACTTTGGGTTGCTCTTGACTGGCCCGAATAGTTTCTTCTAGCTTGATGACCGCAGGCTGTTGGGCATTACCTAAACCTAGCTGAAAAACAAGATAGAACCCCGCTAAGTAAACAATTCGACTGTTCATTGTCTGGTTCCTTGTTGTGGGTTTTGCTCAGCAGCTTTTATTTGTCTTTGTAAATCGATTATCCAGCCTTTTAATTGCCGAGAATCGTCATTAGATAACCCTTGGTACAGTTTATAGTCAGCTAAGGCTTGGATTTTTTCACCTAGGTATAAATCATATAATATGCCGCGATTAAGATAAGCAGCCGCAAACCCTGGCCAGCTTTTAATGGCTAATTGATAATGGGCCAAGGATTCTTGAAACTGCCCTTGCTGACGTTGCAATTGTGCCATCTCATTGTGAGCAAGATAATTTAGCGGGTTAGCCTCTAGGGCGTTTTCAAGATAACCTTCAATATCTTGAAGCTGTTGTTCACTGGCATCTCTGTTGAGCATTTTTGTCACTAGCGCCAGCTGCAACCACACACCTGAAAGATTGGGTTGTTGTTCTGACAATCGCAAAAACGCTTCTCTAGCCTGACTAAGTTCACCTTGCTGCTTGAGCAACAAGGCTCCTTTAAATTGACTTAAAGCAGCGGCGCTAAACTTATGTTTACCGGCCTGAATTTTGTATAGGTTTGGCTTAGCTTGTAAGGCCAGCACTTTAATTTGCAGAGGCGTTAAAGACGCCGATGGCACTTGAGTTGTAGTTTTTTCAGCTTCAAAAACGCTAGGCAAGTTTGAACAACTGTTAAGAGCAGTGATACTCAGCAAACAAAAAACAGCCCAACCCTTAGTAAATTTCATCTGTTACCTCAACACCGATTTCTTGTTTGTTATACCTACCCGGTAACAGGGTTTGTAAGGCGCTAAAACTTTTCTTCACCCATTTATCATAACTACCTTGCCAACTACGTTTAACGTTGGTTTCATGAATGTCGATGGCTTGCTCTTCAAAGGGATAGGCTTGCTCTTCGAGTAATAAGTCGTATTGTTCTAGCTCTAAAGCATTCAAGTTTTTAGGCTTACTTGAAGCCATTAAATCTTTGGCAAGTTGGTGATAAATATCGGCGATGCCAAAGTTGGCGGCTGTGGTGAATTCCTCAACTTTGTATTCTAAGGTTTTATTGTAAGCGTTTAAGGCACTATTTAAAGCTGATTTTTTCTTGGCTAAGCTGGCGTTAAGTGGCAGGGTTAGTTTGATTTTTTTATAGGCATATAACTTATCGGAGGCGAACACATTGGCTGCCATAGCCGCTAAATAACGACTTCGATCACTGCGCTGCATATCTGCTGACTGTTGCGCCTGTTGGTCTGCTTGAATTAATTTATTCAGCCAAAAACGTCTTTTACTGGCTTCATTACTGGCAAGGTAAAACTCACTCATAATAAACCGGGCTTGGTTGGCTTCTGCAAAAGGCTTAGGGTAACTGTGGGCGTATGTGCGGTATGCATCTAACGCTTGTTGCCTGTTATCAATCTTATGCAAATATTGGGCGGCCACGTACAAGGCTTGTCTGCCTTGTTCGGTTTGAGGATTGACCTGATGCAAGGCTAACAATTCATCGGCGGCTTGTTGCCAGTTTTCATTTTGTTGATAGGCTTCAATTAATTTTCCTTGAATGTTGGCAGTCAGCTTGTTGTTAGGAAATCGCTTTCTAAAGTCTTCAAATAAATCAATCCCCTGCTGCCATTCTCCCATCTCTAACAAGTAGTTAGCGGCATCATACTGGGCATTAATGCGGATCGCCGATTGAGGTGCTTTTGCTATGACCCGCAAAAAGTCATTCACCGCCAAGGGCAAGTAGTTCTTGGCCACATTTTGCTCACCTTGTTTGTAAATACTTGCGGCGAGTCGCTCCCTTAGATCCAAGTAACGCTTATCATTGGCCGGCAACAACTGCATGATAGTTTCGTAAGTACTTTCGGCTGGGGCGAAGCGTTGCAATGCAAATTGACTATGACCCACCACCAAATGACTCGCCAAGCGTTGTTTGGTGGGTATGTCTGTTGGCCAATTCAGCAGTTGTTGCGCCGCCGCGATGGCAAGCTCATAACGGGTTAAGGTAAATAACTGCTGCATGCTGTTATACAAAATATCTCTAGCCCGTGGATCATCGGCAAAGTACTTAACAAAATCTTCTTGAGAATTGAGTTGCCTATCTAACCAGCTAAGGGCCTGCTTATTGTCATCTTCAAGCACAGGCTGTTTCGAAAGCGTCTGAATTTTTTGATAGGCCAAAATAGCAGCATACCCTGCTTCTGCAGCTTTAGGATGGGCCTTAGTTAACGTGGACTGCCCTTGGGTGTGCTCATAGGCATAACGCTCGAACGCGTTAATTGACTCACTATAATGCTGGGCTTCAAATAATGCTTCACCTAAACGGTAAGTGAGTTCGGGGGTTTGCTTATCATCTGGAAAAGTAGCAATAAACTGCTGGTACCACTTAGCGGCTAACAATAGCGCCGCTGTAGATTGCTGTTTTAAAGCTTGAGTTGTAGCCCCAACTTTATCACTATCTTTGTTTTCTACACTAGCCACCGCTAGCATCTGCCCACGACTATGCTCGTATTGCGCCAGCTCCTGTAAATAGTCATTTAAATGGGGAGCCACTTGTTCTTGCAATACAATCGGCCAATTCAGCCAATACTCGCCTCCAATGCCATAACGCGTGACAAAGCGCTGCTTGGCGGGCAACACTAAAGTAGGAAACTTCCCTAAAATGTAGGCATCTATTTGTTTGACTGCAAAAATAGGGGCTTGAAAATGTTCGCTGTGCACTTCGGTAAAGGCTTGAAAGGCTTTGGCACTGTCGCTATATCTGTCTTTATTTAGATAGTGCTGTGCCAAAGCGTTATACAATACATATTCATAGTGCCTATTGTCGACTTGCTGAAAATGCGCCGCTACGCTAGCCGCGGGGCTTGAATACTGATTGTCGAGATAAGAGAACAACAAACTCATAATGCGAATAGTGTCATTTACTAAGCGTTTTTCACCCAAAGGTAAAAGCTCGATTTGAGCCTGACTGTCTACCTGAGACAACATAGATTCAGCAACAATTTCATTGGGTAATTTATGATCAAGCAAATTTGTAAACGCCTTTAATGCCTCACTTTGCTGTTCGTTCTTAAAATAACTCCATCCCAACATATAAGCGGCAGTGCCGTAATACGGGCTGTGTTCACCTTGCACTAAAACCTTGCGATAGGCTCCAATAGCCTTTGTATAGGCTGCACGATTAAACTCCACTTCTCCCATCCTAAAATGAATTTCACTTAGGTACTGGTTATCTGGAAATGTCTGTAATAAGGTTTGTAAGGTTGCAAAACTCTGTTGCATTTGCCCTTGCTGCTCGTATGCCTTGGCAAGTTGATATAACACATCAACATTTTCTGGATTGTGGGGATGATCCACCAGCAATTGCTTATATTGACTGATAGCGACAGCAAATAGCGGCTGAGGGGCCAAGCTCTTATTTAAGGCGTCCGAATCTGTTGGCTCGCCTTCTTCATACATCTGCTCAGCTAAAGACACTTCTAAATCGGCCAGTCGATATTGCACTATTTGTTTAGTTTGGGGTGAGCGCACCAAATCGAGCAGTGCTTTATATGAATCACGCATGGTTTCAGTTTTGGGTTGCTCAAGAGGCGTGTGATCTAATGGAAGAGGTTCAAAATACACGTCGCCTAAGGTTTGATTAGCTGCAGAGGATGTGGATTGGGAGTGGGAACTGCCACTAGGCGCTGTGCCACATCCAATTAACGGCAACATCAATCCAAAGTTAAGCAGCACACCATAACGCAACTTCATAGTTGCACATCCTTGTTTTCTGGCACCCTAGGTTCTGGGATAAGCTTGTCACTGTGTTTTTGCAGTGCTTGATCATTCAAACGCACCACGGCCAATTGCGCCTGTAAAATATAGTGTCTGACTTTCTGCTTGTGCGCTTGGATAAACTGATTAAAGGTATCAGATAACTGTGCAATCAGCGCCTCTTGTATCAGCTCACTGCTAACAATTTCATCATCAATACGCTGAGCCAAAGCACTGACTCTATGGCGCTGCGCGGCAAAATCTGGTGTAGCGGCGAGTTGTTTAAGCAATTGTTGCTGACGTTGCTGGGTTTGAATGATGTCATTATCGAGTTGCTGCAAGGCTTTTTTCGCTTGCCATTTATTTGCTGGAAACGCTTCACTTGCTTGCCAAATCAAACGTCCTGCAACACGTTCAATGCGCTCTGCGTAGCTGTTTTTTAAAGGTGCTTGGTTGTGCTGTTTTTTAAGAGCCTTAATCCTTGCTAACCGAATTTTTGAACGCGCCACGCGGCTTAACCATTGTTGACTCTGTTGACTCATTAAGACTTGGCCGTCTTGCTGCTCCTCGGCGCTAGCTAAAATCGCCGCAAGGGTATTTCGCTGTGCTTGTAGTGCCGGTAATTGTGCCAAATTTTGGTCCTGTAAAATGTGTTCGGCGCGCTTGGATCGTTCGATTTTTCGTTCGTCTAACATCAAATGATAATGCTGCATTTGTTGTTGCCAATTTTGTAGCTGAACATGCATATCTCGATTTTCAGATAAAGCCGACAAAACCGCCCTAAACTCACTACTAACAGACACTGTATTGAATAACTCGGCCGCATTAAACTGTTGCCCTTTGTCTTTAAGGGATAGACTTACATCATAATCATCATGTGGTTGGCCCTTAGTATTTGGCAATAAATCCAAAATAAATTGCGGCTGTTTAACTTGCTGCTCTGCTTGATTTAAACCTGTTAAAGCCTGTTTAAAACGCTCTAGTCCTAGTTTAAGCAACTGCATAGATTGTGTGGGAGCAAAGGCTTTTTCATAGGCATAGGCGCTGGCTAAATAGGCTTCTAAGGTATATTCACTATTATGTGGGGTGTGGATCAGTCGCTGCCATATGGCCAATGCGGTTTGTAACTCACCCCTTTTAGAAGCGGCCCAGCCATAACCTAATAATGCGGCCTGCGCGTCTAATCCATCGCTGCGAATATTTTTAAATGCTCGAAACGCTTTGTGGGGTTGGTTGTTTTGAAGCAAGGTATAACCCAAGGTGAGATTAGCGCGATCACGAATGGCATCACGCTCCGCTGTAATATTCGTCTCACTATTTTCAGTAAAAATGGGGGCCGCCCAACCCAGCCAACTTTGAGAAGTGCTGGATTGATTGTTGGCTAAATTAGATAAACCCGCTATTGCTAGTTGACTATCTCCCTTGTGCAATAAGGCAAGGGCTTGATTATATTGAACGTAATCGCGATAAATCGACGCATCTGATAATTGTTGTAACCATTGAATGTTTTTACCACCTTGATCTTCAGACAATAAAAATCCATACAGTTGCGATTGCATGTATAACCAGTTGTCGCGAGTCGAAATATCAAAATATTGATTGGCATCTTGTTGACTAATTTTCTGAAATGCTTGGGCTGCTTCTGGATACAGACGTTTTTTGTAATAGGTTTTTCCAAGCAGTAACCAAGAATAAGCGGTGACATCTGCTGCGGGATTGCTTTTTAGTAAGCGTAAGAATATTTCAGCGGCCTGATCATCCAAACCATAAGCCAAACTAATCCCCCCTTTTAGTAGCTCGGGCTCGACTTGGTAACCACTTAAGTACTCTGGAATATGATCCAAGCCATCAGGGTATTTTTGTTGCAAAATAGCCAAATAAGTTAAGGCTAAAGAAAAATTGCCTTGGTAATACTCATACAACACTTGCTGATACGTTTTTTCAAGCTCAACAGAATGTGTTTGCCTTACCTGTTGAGCATGACATATAAATGCTACACAACAGCCTAGCCCACATAGCCACTTCCACATATTAAAGCTCTACTGCCTCAAAAATAGGCTGTTGTTTTACGCTTGAGTCAACAATGCTCAATTCTAGGGCTTTGGCGTCTGCGGTCTTTGTAAAAGTGGTACTGGTGGCTCTTTTGTATTCTCTATTCTGAGGCCCATTACCAATAAAAAAGGCACTGATTTCATGCTCACCTTGGGCCAGATTATCAATATGTAATTTTTGAACGCCCCCTTTAAACAAGGCTTGAACTTGTTTTTCGGTATACAAATGGTAGGTCACTACTTTGTCATCAATTCTCAGTTCAACCGCATCCAAATTAAAATAAGTGCCAATATCCATAGAAAGATACACCACTACTTGGGTGCTAGATGGAAACAACAAATCTTCTTCTAACACAAACAAATCGCGATTTAAGGCAATCACTTCCTTTCTTAATTGTTGCAATTGCTCGGTAACGGTTTTTTGTGAGGCTTGCTCATTTTGCTGTGCATTGACCTGCATGCTAGCACTCAATACCAAGCCAATTAGTAACACCCTGTATTGAACGCGAATAAAGGTAAACATTTTTTTAAGGTCAAAACCCATGAGAATTCCTATGGTCATGATAAACAAAAGGCTCTAGTAAAATATGGACACGTAGAAACGTGCGATATTTGCTGAAAACTGATAAAAGGGTTCAGCCCCTACAGACGCATCTAACGCCAGCACATCTCTAAAATCATCATAGTCATAGGTCACATGATCAAAGTCGAGATTGATGGTGCTTTTCTTGAAAAAATTAGCCGCTGAAAATTGGAATTCGTAGGTCACACTGGCACCTAGAGACAAATTATTAAAGGTACTCATTTCTTTATCGCGGGCGCGGAAGTTAAATTCGGCGCTGCGGCTATATAAATCTTGATAGAAATCTGCTTTGTCTTGCTGGTAATGTCTGGCGCGTAATTCGACTATCCAGTCATCACCAAAAGTATGGATATAACCGAGCTTAAAGGTATTGGCATCTATGCCCCATGAATCAGAAAACAACTTGGCTTCACCATACACAGACGCGCGATGGGGTAAATAATAATTCGCTGTGATTGCCGCTGCGTTACTCCTGCGGGTGTTGGGGTAAACTTCGGTCTCAAAACGGTAGCCCAGATCGCTACCCGCATCGAGAAAACGCACCGAACGATAGGGGTTGTTCAGATAACCTTGATCTGAGATATTTTCTAGACTTAACCCAAGGATCATATTTTTTGTGACAATTTGGGTGATCCCTAGGCGATAATTTTGGCGTTCTGCCAGTTTCAAAAAACTGCTGTCGCCGGTTTTACCCACTTCATCATTGCCTTTGGAATACCCTAATGTGAGGGTGGTAAGATCACCAAAAAAGTCTTGGCTTACACCTACATGGAACGATTCGGCTTCAAAGTCATTTTCTGAGCTAGTAGTGTAGTTCAGGCTCATCAAAGTTTTGTTGTGAAGGTAATCAATGCCTATGGCATTTTCGGTGCGCTCCTCCGCATAAGGACTGGCCGTGGCTAACACGTCTATTGAAGCACCAGATATAGTATCAACATAATAATTGGCAGATATTGATACATGATTACCAATTTTTTTGCGTAATAAAATAGAAGGGCCATCGATAGACATGCCACCACCTTGGTAAGAGTGGTACATAGCGTCAGAACGGTCCTGTGGTAACACTGCGGCATACGCCTGCCACGTTGCCAACCCAATGATTATGCAGGCAATAATCAATCGCAACAGTAGTTTTCGCATTGTGCCATTTGGCCGTGGCGCGCTTTTACTAATTACAGCCACAACCACCTCCAGCGCCACCTTCTGCACCTCTAGCCCCTTCACGAGCTTGATAAGCATGGTGAGTGTATGCCATAGATACAGGATTGCGGTTCATACTCATGATGGTATCGGCCAAGTTGTCACGCTCGTAGGGTTTAACCCAAGGCTCAAACGTGCTGCTACAGCCACTGGCTAAACCCAAAGCCATGACTGCCAACAGCG
Source organism: uncultured Paraglaciecola sp. (assembly GCF_937123705.1). Classification (GTDB taxonomy): domain Bacteria; phylum Pseudomonadota; class Gammaproteobacteria; order Enterobacterales; family Alteromonadaceae; genus Paraglaciecola. The sequence goes on from NZ_CAKZKO010000138.1 coordinate 47,817, forward strand.
AGCGTAACAGAATTGAATGGACTTGCTTCACTGTTTACTCCCGAAGTAATGCTTTAACAGCTTGTTTATATTTTATTTCATCACCACTTTTATAGCCTTTGTGCAATAAACGTTGATTACCATCACGATCCACTAAAACTGTGGTTGGCATAGCTTGTACATCGTATAACTTGCTCACATCGTCATTGACATCAAATAGCACCGGAAATGAAACACTAATATCATTCAGTAAAATATCTGCTTTTGCAGAGTTTTCATCTACATTGACGGCCAAAATAGTGAAGCCTAAATCGGCATATTCTTGTTGCAGCGCTTCTAAATGAGGTAATTCTTCGCGGCACGGTCCGCACCAAGAAGCCCAAAAGTTGATTAACACTACATTGCCTAATTGCTCTTGCAAACGCACATTGCCGCTATTTTTACTCGCTAAGGTAAAATCAGGTGCGGGCCCATTACTAGCTGCTGCATAGGCATTCACTCCATTGAACAAAGTACCAATGATTAATATGGCTAAACCCAAAACATTGCGATTTCCAACACGTCTTCTTTGGCTAGGATTGTGATTAAATTTTGACATAAAACAGTCTCTCAATAGGTAAACAACTTAAAAAAAGAAAGTGGCCCCTAGGCCATATTCAATGTTGTGTGTGGTTTTTTCTTCACCAATCAACTCAGAGTTAAACAAGTGATCTTTCAAATTTACATGCAACGCAAAATAGTCTGTCAGTAACAATCGATAACCCGCGCCAATAGTTAGCGTAAACCTTTCATCTCCACCAAATTCCGTACTGCCCGCACCCAAGGTGAAATACGTGGCCGAGTTAAAAACCCAACGGTCGGTGTAAAAGGTTTCGCCGTTGAGGTTGTAACCTAATGACAGGTTATAATAGCGATAGTCTCGCTCTGCTTCGGTTAAAAATGGTGCGCCACCACTGAGTACCTCAAAACTGGTTTCACCTGCTTCGGCTTGACCATATGTGGCTTCAACAAAAAAATTTTCATTTACGTGATAGGCCGCTCGCGCCCCCACTACCATGCTCGATGAAAAATCTTCAACACTTATCACCCCCACTAGCAGGCCAAACTCAAAATTTTCAGTGTCGATATTCGCTTCATTAATATCGCGGCGTTCAACCCCAGGCTCAATTACACTTTGCTCACTTTTCTGTTGCGAGTTTTGTTGTGCCGCCAAAGAACAACTTATCGCGGTGCAAAGCAGTGCTAGAAAAAAACTGCGAATCCCAATTGCCATTGTTCTAAGTCCTCATTTTCGTCTCTGTTGGTTAATGCTTGAAGATGTTGATATTCAAGCTTCAACATAAAATTTTGCGCCATGTAATAACGCAGACCGACACCCGCAGCCAATAAATCACTGGTTCGGGTTTCATCTCCACTTTGTACTAAATTTGCTCTAGGTTTAGTACGAATTTGCCCTGCACTTAATGTGACATAAGGCGATAAGCGCCATTCTGGAAAAGTGCTGTGTTGCAGGCGCACTAAAAAAAACTGATTCTCAGATAAGTCACCTAGGGCTTGCGTCACGCTTACGCCAGCCGTTAAGTTTTCGGTTGCGATCCAATCGGCAAATACTGTCATAGAGGCCACACCCTCAAATGACCCACCTAAAGCGCCAAACTCTACTTTTCGCTTGGAAAAGGACTCGAAGGAACCATCAAACAACTTTACCGGCTGTCCTGAACTGCTTTGGGTTAAATGCAACGCCTGTTGTTTTACCCAACCTTGCACACCTTTATGGGTGGCAACTTTAAACCAGTTAGTACGCCTTTTTAAAACCGTGATCCATTCATTTCTTGCCGCTACATAAATAACAGGAAAACCGCCAGCTGGGCCCGAATGTAGCTCAATATAAGGCTCTTTAACTTGTACCTGCACATTGTCATCGGCCAATGCGTAAGACATGACTATTGATAACGCTAGGCTTATCCCAAATCCAAACTTGAGTGCACTTTTTAAATAGAAAATGAACGACTTTAGGATCAATAACATCAGTTTAAGGGAGCCACAAAGGGATTGTTGTAATATTGACCACCAATATCTAGCCATTCAGATATTAACTTTAACTCACTTGGAGTGAGCCATCCTGCATGACTGCCTCCCGGATTAAATGGCGTAAAAAATCTATTACTCGAAGCTGCGCCATTGGTTGCCATACTATTGGCCACACCTACTGTTCGAGTAACGGCAATGGGGTTGTCTTCTGCATCTAAAATTAGCTCCCCGTCCTCATCCACTTCAAACACAATGTCGCCGTTTTCATCGGTGACTATTATTAAACGGTCGACTAAGGCCCCTTCAAGTAGTTCTTGTTCATTGTCGCCAAACATCAACTCTTGGTAACTGGTCAAAAAATCAGGATCATCGGTAGATGCAGTGGCGCGTAAATCTAACTGAGCCGCAGGAATTTGAGTGAGGCCGTCTGCTCCTTCTGGGATATGGCAACTTAAACAACTGCGGTCTTGTAACAAGGTCTCGCCGTTTGCAGCAAACACTTTTCTGTCTAGCTCAAAAATAGGCTGAATATGCTCGGGAAAATGAATTTGAATACGGCACAAACTGCTCCAATTCAAGGCGCAACTGGCAGTAGTGGGTAAAGGCGTTTGTAAATTAGCATAGCGATAACCTAAGTCTGGCGCTGGGTTTTGAATAGATGGGTTTGTCCATATATCGGTAAACAAGATATCGGCTGTTGGATAGTTTACACCGTTAATTCTGCCGGAAGTTTGCGCCATGGTATCGCCAAGATCGGCAAATAAGGCTGGATTAGCACTGGGAAACGGACTCCCGGTCGCAGTTGCGCCTAAGTTAATACTGTCAGCTTCGGCATCAGCCCGGCCATGAGGGGCTTCATTATTTTGATTATGGCAGCCATTACAGGTACGCACTTCACCGGCAGCCAACTGCAACCAATTTTGATGCCTTGCTCCAACTCGTCGACCGTTTACATCCAGTACACTAAATGCCAAAGGCACATTAGCAGGGGCGTCAAACAACACCGAACCATCAGGCTGAATAGGTACATATCCAATGATTTCACGCATTAATTGGTTGCGACTGCGGCCATAGGCGGAGCTGTCGAAATCACGCACTTCTTCAGATGGAATGGACACAGCTTTCACTATCCGCAAAAATCGCGCGGGCCTTTCATCAACAGGAGTTTGAGTCGGGTTAGCCATGACTGCTATACCTTGCTCAGTGGCATCAATGCCAGAAAAGTCATAGACACTTTTAATGTGCACTCGGCCCAACCCTTTATTGGCTAAATCTTGCTCAAACTCATCAGCTTGTTGTGTATCAGCTGGATAAGCACGGGGCTGCATGGCCACTACATCCGTATAGAATTGTCCTTCTTCAGGCGCATTGATCACCAATTGTGTATTTTCGATTGGGTCATACATCCATAACCCAAAGAGTAAAGGTGCTGGCTCCGTCAATGGATTGGCGAGACTTGCTTCATCGCAGGGTAAAATGGTGCGCACATCACCCTCTGTAACAACCTGTTCAAAATCATATATGCGGCATTGACTCCAACTAAACAACACTCTTTGGCTACCATCCCAAAGAGGGTATGCAGCCAAAAATACCCCGCCGGGTGAAATACTGCCATCGATTAAAACACTGTCGAACAAGGCCGGCTGCTGTGCCGGTCCACTAAGCCCTATCTGCGATGCAATTGGCATGGTATTGTCAATATAATTAGCGATATCAATATTGACATATTGTCCCCCCCAGCTATTACTATCAAAAGACCTTAAGGCCGCCATTAACAGGCCGTTAGGCTGCTCTGCCAGTTCAGTGAACTGCATGGCATTATTACTGAATTCACTATTATGGCTGTGCCGCCCGTAAACGATTTCTAAGCCGCTACCGTCTGCATTTATTTGATAAATGTTGATGCTGTTGTTGTTACCCATATTATCCCAGCGACTAAACAGGATTTTTCCTGAACTGAGCACCATAGGATCAAGGTCGTGACTTTGGTTAAAGGATATTTGTTGTATATCACGGCCATCTGCACCCATCACATGCAGTACCGAGGCAATTTGACGGCGACTTTCATCTAAGCCTTGGTATTGTGGCTTACCTTCGTCGAGCAACAGTGCTTGATTGGCTTGCTGCCGAGTGGAACTAAACACAATGCGCCCATCAGGTAGATAAGTTGGTGAGGTATCTTGGCCAACTTCGGCGTCTAGATCTGAACCAATAATACGGTTTAAATTATCAGCCTCTAGATCATATTCCCAAATATTCCAGCTAGGCTGCTCGTCATCATTGGCATCTTCAATTTCTGGGGCACGCATCGCAAATAATAATCGCTGGCCATCATAGGAAACCGTTAAATCTTTTACATCGTAACCTGCCAATGGTAAATCTTCAGTGGCGGCTAAAATTTGTTCCTCAGAATAAAACGCGCGATCACTAATATTTTGGGCAACGGCGCTAACTGAAGCCCTAGGTTTTACGAATAACTGCGCGCCTGGGAAAAAGTCATTAGGGGCCCGCAAGTCTTGGGATAATAAAACTAAGTCTTGGTCTATTGGTGCTGGACGTTTGATATAAGCTATTGGCACATCAACCACCACAGGGTCGGGTTCTTGCTCAGTTGACAAAATTTGGTCACCTCCACAGCCAACAAGAGCAAGCCCTAGCAACAATATGCTGACTCTTATTTGGCTAAAATGGGGAGATGTTAATAATGACCAATACATCAAGGCGCTTCACTCAGGTTAAAAACAAATTTTTAGGGTAAGTAGGCTATCAGCAAACGCTAAAATCAAAAACTGTCTATTAGCTGCTACCTTTTACCTTTAAATAGACGGTAGATACTTGCATTAACGGCTTTGATGAACAATTTATGCTTTTATTATTAGGAATGTTATTAAATACCTAATCCTATACAGTACGGAAATAATGCTATTTGAGTCTAGCCTTTATTTTAATTAATTCAGGAAAAGTTCCGCCACCTAGAGGCTGTATGATTTTAAAGACATCACAAAGGCGCTAGCACAAACCATCTTAGCTATTGATTAATATAGATAATGCTCATTTTCCTCAGGCTTTTTGAGCTAGTCAATGTCGCTCTACTCCATAAATAAGTCGGAGATTAGCAACACTTTGAGCTATTTACGGTTAGTTAAATTTGCTTCACTCTTCCTAAACGCCACGCAATTCAAAGCATTGATACAAGTGGCGTAATTTGTGCTGACACCTAAAAACTGACGGAAAAACTCTCTCACACAATTCAAGAGCACTTTTTGTTGTAGTGTGCGCTTTTTTACCCCAAATATGATTTTTAGGTATAAATATTCAAACCTAACTTGAATCAGTAATGTTGTTATAAACACTTTTGTTGACTAAAACCCATACTAAGCCAGACACTATTTTTTTGGCAACTAGAGGAGCTCCAATTTGAAATATTTAGCGAAGCAAATTGGCGGAAGTAAAAACATTCTCTGTTGGGCCTTTATTGCTGCCACATTATTCACCATTCCTTCCGCATATTCAGGTACCAGAGAACAAGCTAAGCGAATCCATGACCGCTTGGCAGGGGTGCCGCCTAGTTCTATTGTGCTTGAGCAAATGGAAAACCTAATGACTGATGGTAAAGCCCGTGAAGCAGCAGATTTGGCAATGAGTAATCCGGCGTTTTATTCGGTGACCTTAAAAAACTGGATCACCCCTTGGACTAACGAGGACTCAGATGTATTTGCGCCATTAAATGATTATACCGCTACTGTTATCGGCATAGTCCGGGACGACATCGATTTTAGACAAATACTCAGTGGCGATCTGCTCTATATCGCCAATGCAAGTGCAGCTGTGCCAGCTTACTCCATCAATAGCAATGCCCACTACCAAGCCTTAGAAGACCAGAGCGCCAATCTAAAAGAGGTGCTACAAGCCACCACTCAATCAGCGTTAACCGCTATTCCGGCCGACGCTACCGCTGGTGTGATGACCACACGGGCTGCTGCTAAGTCCTATTTTAAGGATGGTACCAATCGCGCCATGTTTCGATTTACTCTAATTAATCACTTATGTACTGATTTAGAGGGTTTAAAAGATACCAGTCGTAGTCCAGATCGGGTGCGTCAAGATGTGAGTCGTAGCCCAGGTGGCGATAGCCGCATATTTAATAATTCTTGCGTGGGCTGTCACTCAGGAATGGATCCACTGGCACAAGCCTTCGCTTACTATAATTACGAATATAATCTAAATGGCGATCCTGACGGCGAACAAGGCTCCTTGCAATACAATCAAGCGGGTGACATAGATGCCGCTACGGGTTCGCGAGTACAGAAAAAATATCAAATCAATAGCAATAACTTTCCCTATGGTTTTAGCACCAATAACGATAATTGGAGCAATTATTGGCGCCAAGGTTTAAATAAAAACCTCGGCTGGGATGAATCATTACCCGCGACTGGCAGCGGTGCTAAATCTATGGGACAAGAGCTCGCCAATAGCCAACAATTTGCCACATGCCAAGTCACGAAAGTATTTGAAAACATCTGCCTACGCTCGCCTCAAAATGCCGCAGATAGAACCCAAATCACCCATATGACCAACACATTTACCAGCACGGGTTATAACATCAAACAAGTGTTTGCCGATTCGGCTGACTATTGTAAAGGGGAATAAAAATGAGCTATAGCACCTCTTTGCCTAGCGTTAACCTAAACCAAACACTGAAAACACTGATTTTAATGTTGATGATTACAGTGCTAACTGCCTGCGGTGGTAATTCGGTTGAAGTCACGCAAACACCTGCACCAGCACCTGGGGGTAATACCCCTGTTACATATTCTGGCCCTGTTGCTGCTACAACAGATGTGACCCAATTTAAGTTAGAGCTGTGGGACAATATCAGCTCTGTAGAACGTTGTGGTGCCTGTCACATACAAGACAACCAAACGCCGTCTTTCGCCCGCAATGATGATATTAACTTAGCTTACGATGCAGCAGTGCAATTAGTGGATTTAGCTTCACCTGAAGACTCGACTTTAGTATCAAAAGTAACTGGAGGACACAACTGCTGGTTAACCAGTGATGCCGCTTGTGGTGATATTATGACGACTTGGATCACTAAATGGGCCGCCACAGAAGCAGCCGTTGAGGACATTCAATTAGAGGCACCACTAGTCAAAACCCCAGGCGCCAATAAAAATTTTCCCGCTGACACTCAAATTTTTGCCAACGGCCTGTATCCCTTGTTAGAAACTTATTGTGCAAATTGTCACACCAACTCTGCCACCATTCCTATTTCGCCATATTTTGCCTCAAATGATATTGACGAAGCCTATCAAGCATCTAAGGCCAGAATCAATCTAGACAATCCTGCTAGTTCGCGTTTTGTGGGCAGAATTCGCGATGAATTTCATAATTGTTGGAGTGATTGCAACAGCAATGCCAATAGTCTACGTGCTGCTATTCAAGAAATGGCCGATGACATTGATGTGACAGAGTTAGATCCTCGCTTAGTTAATAGTAAAGCCCTATCTCTTTTTGATGGCACGCTAGCGACAGGAGGTGGCCGCTTTGAAAACAGCCTGATAGCCAAATGGGAATTTAAAACCGGTTCGGGTACCACTGTATTTGATACCAGTGGCGTAGAGCCCGCGATTAACCTCACACTTAACGGCGACGTCAACTGGGTAGGCGGTTGGGGGATTCAGTTAACCAATGGTAAAGCACAGGGCTCTACCACTAGCAGTAAAAAATTACATAATTTAATCACCGAAACCGGTGAATTTGCGATTGAAGCTTGGGTGGTTCCAGCCAATGTGACCCAAGAAGGCCCGGCAAGAATAGTAAGCTACTCCGGTGGCGCCGACACCCGCAACTTTACCTTAGGGCAAACCTTATATAACTATGACTTTTTATTACGCACCGATCAAACCGACCTTAATGGTCAACCTGCCTTATCAACTGCCGATGCAGCAGAAGTATTACAAGCTAGTTTACAACATGTTGTGGTTAACTATGATCCGGTGAATGGCAGGCAAATATTTGTGAATGGTGAGTTTACCGGCGATGGCGATAACACCCAAGCAGGTAACTTTGCAGATTGGAACGACACCTATGCTTTGGTGTTAGGTAATGAAGTGTCAGGTGATATTCCTTGGGCTGGCACAATCAGGATGACCGCTATCCACAACCGGGTGTTGAGTGCGACCCAAGTGGCACAAAACTTTGATGCGGGCATAGGTCAGAAGTTTTTCTTATTGTTTGACGTTAGCGATATCACTGATATTTCGCAAAGCTATGTGGTGTTAGAAGGCAGTCAATTCGATAGTTACAGCTACTTGTTTACCAAACCCTTCTTTATTTCCTTAGATAACAACGCCACTATTGCCAATATTCCACTACAAGGAATGCGCCTTGGCATTAATGGCCGTGAAGCAAATGTTGGGCAAGTTTACCAAAACCTCGATATCGCTATTAGTCAAGCAAACTATGTATCTGGCCAAGGGCAACCATTGTCAGATTTAGGCACCATCATTCCTGTGGAGAAAGGGGCTGAATTGGATGAATTTTTCTTAACCTTTGAGGTACTGGCCGATCAAAGCAATGTTGTAATTGAAGCCGATCCTGCTGCGCCAGCAGCCAGCGTTGATGTCAAAGCGCAAGCCGAAATTGGGATGCGTAATTTTGCCGAAATTAACGCCAGTATGTCCACAGTTACCGGCGTACCTATGAATAACACTGCCATCAAACAGACATTTGAAAAACTCAAACAACAACTGCCCTCCGTTACCAATATGGATAGTTTTTTAGCATCCAATCAAATGGCGGTAACCCAAATGGCTATTAAATATTGTGATCAACTGGTTGAAACCCAAAACCTGAGAAACAGCTATTTTTCTGGTTTTAACTTCAATCAAAGTGCGAGTTCGGCTTTTAGCGGCCCAAACAGAGACTTAGTGTTAACGCCTCTCACCAGCAAAATTTTAGGTGTCGGCTTAAATGACCAACCCAATAACACCGACGTAACGGCAGAACTAGACAATTTAATCACCCGCTTAACGGATTGTAGTGGCGGCAAAGTATGTGACGCTAATTATACCAAAACCGTGGTCAAGGCCGCGTGTGCTGGTGCTTTAGGCAGCGCTGCCATCACAATGCAATAAAGGTAAGAATGATGAAAAATAAACACACCATAGGCGTAGATGCCCCCCTTTACCATGCTTGCCATGCTAAGCCGGTTACGCGCCGCGATTTTATCGCTCAGGGTTTTATGGCTGGAATGGGCACCGCAATGAGCGGCTCTGTGCTCAGCTTATTTGCCAACCCTGGCTCTGCCCACGCAACCTTATCATCTGATTTAGAAGCCCTTAAAAGTAACTGCGGTATTGCCACCCAAGGGGCGGGAAAAATTCCTTTTATTGTGTTTGATTTAGCAGGTGGCGCGAATATTTCAGGCTCCAATGTATTGGTGGGTGGCCGCGGTGGTCAATTAGATTTTCTGAGCACAGCCGGCTACAGCAAGCTTGGCTTACCTGGGGATACTGTGCCCTCAATCGCCAATCCAGATACGGGTTTAAGTGATTTTATCAATACCGAGCTTGGTTTAGCGTTTCATTCTGACAGCGCCTTTTTGCGAGGTATTCAAGACAAGTTAAATGTTACTAACCGCGCCAATGTGAATGGTGCAGTGATCCCTGCCCGCTCCGAAAACGATACGGGCAACAATCCACACAACCCTATGTATGGCATTAATAAATCCGGTTCGGATGGTTCGTTATTGACGTTAATTGGCTCCCGTAACTCAGAATCGGGGGGCAACTCAATGGCACCGGCCGCGATGTTAGATGCGTCCAAACGCCCCACTAAGATTGACCGGCCATCTGACGTAACCGGCCTAGTGGATACCGGTGATTTGGTGGGATTACTCAGCCAACAAGATGCAGTGGCGGTAATGGAATCTATCCAACGAATCAGCGCCATGAAGTTAGGCAAGGTGAATACCCAAATTACCAGCGATGATGTGTTAAAAGATCTGGTTAACTGTGGATACGTAAAAAGTGCCGATATCGCTGACAGGTTTGGCGATCCGTCATCCTTAAATCCACAGCTTGATAGCAACATAGTGGGCGAAAATGGCATATTTACGCAAGCAGAATTCGACGCTGATCGTGAATTTAGAAAAACCGCTTCCACCATGAAACTGGTGATCAACGGATTTGCCGGTGCTGGCACTATCACTATGGGTGGCTTTGACTATCATACTGGCGACAGGTCCACAGGCGAAGTGCGAGATTTGCGAGCTGGACGTTGTATGGGGGCTTGCCTTGAATATGCAGCAAGAGTGGGCGTACCTTTGATGATGTATGTGTGCAGTGACGGCTCGGTGGCCAGTAACGGTATGATAGACGATTCAATGGATGGGCGCGGAAAAGGCGTATGGACAGGCGATAACTCATCTACCGCAGCTTCATTCTTTTTAGTGTACAACCCAGGTGGTACACCACAATTAATTGGTGCGAATCCTGATGCACAAGCACAGCATCAACAAATTGGCTATATGCGCAGGGATGCTTCGGTTGAAACCGCGGCCACGCCCGCCGCCAATAATGTCAATTTGTTAGTAGAAACCGTGATTTTAAATTACATGGCACTACACGGCGAACAAGGCAATTTTGCCAGCTTATTTCCTCAAAACGGGTTAGGCAATGCAGCTCTGATGGACAGACTAACGGCCTTTGAACCTATAGTGAATGGGGTGATGGCTTAACCCCATTCAAAATATATGCATGGGGTGGATAATTTGATCCTAACTCGGGGTACGTAGCACCATCAATCTAATTTCGGTCATATCTTCCATCGCAAAGGTTAGGCCTTCACGGCCTAAGCCCGATTCTTTAACACCTCCGTAGGGCATGTTATCTACTCGCCAACTAGGCACGTCACCAATTATTACCCCACCCACATCTAACTGGTCCCATGCTTGTTGAGCTTTATAAATATCACGGGTGAATATGCCAGCTTGTAGACCAAATTGGCTGTTGTTGACTTCTTCTAGGGCTTGGTCAAAATCACTGAATGCGCTAATAATAGAAACTGGCCCAAAGGCTTCCTCGGCATTAATGGCCGCATCATTAGGAACATTTTCAAGCAAAGTGGCTTGCAACATATTCCCGGTACGCTTACCACCACATAATAAACTGGCACCAGCGGCTACTGCTTGTTGTATCCAATCGTCCAGCCTCGAGGCTTCAGACTCAGAAATCATCGGACCGATAAAAGTGTCTTCAAGCAAAGGGTCACCATGGACTAAATTCGCCACTTTATCGGTGTATCGCTGTTTAAACTCTGTGTAGATTGACTCATGCACTATGACTCTTTGTACGCTAATGCAACTCTGGCCTGATTGATAATAAGCACCAAATACAATGCGCTCAACTGCATCATCTAAATCTGTATCTGCATCTACCACGCAGGCCGCATTACCACCTAGTTCTAGAATCACCGGCTTTTTACCGGCCTTGGCTTTAAGCGCCCAACCTACTTGAGGTGAGCCAGTAAAGCTAAGCAATTTAAATCGTTCATCTGTGGTAAATAAATCCGCACCCTCTCGGCTACAGGGTAAGATTGAAAAGGATCCTTTAGGTAGCTCGGTTTCGGCAAGGATCTCTCCGATAATCAGCGCACCAAGAGGTGTTCGACTGGCAGGTTTAAGAACAAATGCACAGCCAGTAGCGATAGCGGGCGCTATCTTATGTGCGGCTAAATTAAGAGGAAAATTAAATGGCGAAATAAAGGAGCAAGGGCCAATTGGCACACGTTTATACATGCCGGTATAACCTTTTGCACGCGGGGTAACTTCAAGATTTAGTACTTCACCATGGATGCGTACAGATTCTTCTGCTGCAATTCTAAAGGTATCAATTAAACGTGTTACCTCGCCGCGAGAATCTTTAATAGGTTTGCCAGCTTCTATACATAATGCATAGGCGAGCTCTTCAAATCTTTCCTCAAAACGCTTTACACAATGATTAAGAATACTCTGACGTTCATAAGGTGCCATTTTGTTTAGTTTAGGTTGGCTGGCTTGTGCTGCTGCTATTGCCTGATCAATAACCTTAGCGTCGGCTAATGCTACATAAGTGGCCGCTTCGTTGGTATATTTGTTGGTAACAGCCAAGTTTTGATTGGCAAATACGGCCTCATTGGCCAGATAGTAAGGATAAGCATTTGCTAACATATAGGTTCCTGAATATGACTTGGGTTGATGTTAAACAAGGTCAAACTTGCTCGGCTAGGTACTGCACTAAATTCAATTGCCACTCTGTTATTTTCGGGTGAGCTAATAAATCACACAGCGCTTTTCTATCATTATACTTTTCAAGTTGCGAATATTCATGGGCAAAATCTAACAGACTGCTATAGCTAATCCCCAACAAATGTTCGTTATAAATACGGTGTAACTTAGCCACTATTTCACTTAAATCTGTAATAATGAGCAAAACATCATGAGCCACATTTGGTAAATATTGGTTCTTAATTGCCATTGAATAGATTTGGTAATCCTGCAGCGCTTTGTCTAACATCGACACTAATATATTCGAGGATAATTGACTATTGTTAGGCATTACAGCCTGATATGAAATGGGTTCCTTAAAAGGCGTTTCATCAAGCAAATGATATCCACGAGCAGCTTTACTGTCTTTTCCGATAGTCGTGGGCAATATTTTTACTATTTGCCTAGCGAGGTCAAAAAGTGACGCGACCTTACCTTTTTTAAGCTCTAACTCAACTTCGCAAATAGGCGTGCGTCTGTTATTTGCAATTATCTCTCCATGATCCCAAACCAGCTCAACTGTGTCGTGATTCGCCAGTTCAAACAAAAACACCTGACGAGTGAAATGGGTCGTAAATAGTGTTTCTATTTTGGTTTGTAGCAAGTCAACATCTAGGTTATTAGGCCAAGCTGACACTGGAAACAACTTAAGCTCCGGTACGACAATAGTTTGTTTGTTTATTTCATTGAGCTGAACATTATATTCAGGACGCTGATGTAATCCGCCAATTGACTTTCCAGCCGTTTTTAAGGTCTGTTCAAACTTTTGGTCGTTGCCGCGAATTCTTAAACCAATATCGTGTTTTCTTAATACTCTATCTGGCGTATCAAAATAATGATTAGTTAATACTAATAATTCTTGTGTTACTTTCGCATTTATTTGTGGCAGCAACTTAGTATTAATTAGCTCGCCAGCTTGCTCATTGGTAAGTAATTTAAGTTCGATTTCGTATTCCATAAAACCTTTTAATAAGAAATATTAATTTTTGAATAATTCGCCATACCTTAGCCTTTCAAATTCCACTCTTCAACACAGAACTGTCGCAAAAAAACGTCTTAATTGTGCCACTCATGCGGATTCACAATTATCTATTGACTGGGCCCCTAAGGCTTTTAAGTCGAGCAATTTGATTTGTTGTCTAAACAACGCGCTTATATTCAATTATTAGGGATAATTTGATTGGCTTAAAAACAAATAGTTCCTTGCCTTTCTTTGACCCAAGCAATACCATTTACGGTCACTTTTTAGGAGTAAGTTTTTTGATTATCCCCAAGCAAGTCGTTTTACTTTTTTTATGCCTCGCAAGCAGTGTTTTCAGTGTGCAATCATTAGCTCAAGAACCGAATGATAGTGATGGTGAAGTTCGCTATATTTCTGATGATTTATTTACCTATCTTCACGCAGGTCCTGGCCGAAATTTCAGAATACTAGGATCTGTGGTTGCGGGGACACGGGTTACTTTGTTGCAAGAAGATGCTGAAAATAAGTTCGTCGAAATTATTGATGAGAAACAACGCACTGGCTGGGTTGATGCAGAATTTATCAGTGTCAGTAGAAGTGTTAGGGAACTCGTACCAGGGTTACAACAGCAAGTTGACGAGAACAAAAAAACCATGCTGCAACAACAGCAAAATATTGACTTGTTGAATCAGCAAATAGCCGACCTGACTTCACAAAATACCAATTTGCAGAAAAAGCTAAGGTCCGCTGAAAAGGAAAATCTAGAAAAATCTCAAACCTTGGCAAGTTATGATCAAACTGCGCAAATGCAATGGTTTATTCGAGGTGGTATTGTGGCCATTATTAGCTTGCTTCTAGGGATTATTCTGACTTATTTACCGAAGAAAAAACGTAGAAATGATAATTGGATGTAGCTTTCTAGGAATTTCAAACTGAGGGTGCCCCCCGCTTTTTGATACCGCTGGCGCTTGTCTCAAAACCTCTGCATAATAGAATAAAAGCGATAAACGTGAGGCAAAATTGATGAAATGGGTGATGACAATTTTATTCACACTATTTGGTTTGCTTCAATATCGTTTGTGGTTTGGAAAAAATAGCATACCTGATTTTATGATTTTAAAAAATGAAGTTGCACTGCAAGTTACCCACAATGCCAATCTAAGGCAGCGCAACAATTTATTGAAAGCAGATATTCATGATTTGAAAATTGGCTTAGATGCTGCTGAAGAACGTGCCAGAAATGAGCTGGGTCTTATTAAGCAAGGCGAAACCTTTTATCGCATTTTACCCTCTCAAGAATAAACTCTATGCCTTTATCTGCTCAATATTCTGTGGTCGTCCCAGCTGCTGGCGTTGGTAAGCGCATGAAAGCAGATAATCCTAAACAATATTTACACATTGCTGGTAAAACAGTTATTGAGCACACCCTAAACAATTTACTGGCACACAACCAAATAAAACGCGTGATTGTGGCACTTAACCCAAGTGACACCTTATTTGCGCATTTGCCCGTTGCTAGTGATCCCCGTGTTGACACTGTAATTGGTGGACAAGAGCGTAGCGATTCAGTGTTAGCAGGACTCAATTATTTGCCGAGTAATGAAGCATGGGTGTTGGTACATGATGCAGCCCGACCTTGTTTTAAGGCAACAGATTTAACTGCCTTGCTGCAACTGGTTAATCATAATATTTGTGGCGGCTTACTGGCCACTCCCGTTCGAGATACAATGAAACGTGCGGTCAATATTACCGCCGACAACCATATGTTCGTTAAACAAACCGAATCTAGAGAGAATTTGTGGCACGCTTTAACGCCTCAGTTTTTTAAACTGGAATTACTAAAAAAGGCATTAGATTTAGCTAATGCGCAACAAGTTACTATCACGGATGAAGCATCTGCAATGGAGTTGTTAGGAGAAAAAATTGCATTAATAAAATCGTCTCCTGCAAATATAAAAATCACCGAGCCAGAAGATCTAATGTTGGCAGAGTTTTACTTGAATCAAAAAACTAACTAAATGGCGAATGGAGATTTAACCCAAAAATGAGCATCCGTATAGGTCATGGTTATGACGTTCACAAATTTGGTGGCATTGGCCCAATCGTTATTGCCGGCGTCAAAATCGAACATAACAAAGGTTTGATAGCCCATTCTGATGGCGACGTAGTATTACATGCACTATGCGATGCCCTTTTGGGTGCCTTGGCACTAGGGGATATTGGCAAACATTTTCCAGATACTGACGCTAAATTTGCCGGAATAGATAGCCGCGAGTTACTGCGCCATGTATATAAACTGATAGTGGATAAACAATACCAACTAGGCAATGTTGATTTAACTATAGTGGCGCAAACTCCAAAAATGGCACCTCATATTGAGTTAATGAGGCAGAATATCGCCAAAGACCTGCAAAGTGATATAAGCCAAATCAACGTAAAGGCCACCACCACAGAAAAGTTAGGGTTTGCAGGTCGAAAAGAGGGCATTGCTGCCCATGCTGTTGTGCTAATACAAACATCTGTACAGGGTAGCTAATGCAACTAAACCATTGGTTATACCTGTACCCTAAGTTAACTATTTCAGGGCAATTTAAAAGCAAAGTTGAAGACTTTCAAGTGACTGAACAGCTTGGCTATAATCCTATTGGTGAGGGTGAACATATCTACCTTTGGGTTAGAAAAAAAGGATTGAATACAGCTTACTTGGCTGAGCAAATTGCCAAATTTACTCAATTACCTTTAAGAGCCGTGACTTACGCTGGCCGTAAGGATAAACATGCACAAACCGAACAGTGGTTTAGTGTCCATCTGCCTGGCAAAGGTGAATTTGACTGGACTCAATTCAACCAACCAGGTGCTGAGATACTTAAATCCATAAGGCATAATAAAAAACTAAGAACGGGCGTATTAAAAGGCAATCAATTCAACATTACCCTTAGGCAACTCACATCAACCACTGGTATTGATGCACGATTACAACAAATTAAACAACAGGGTGTACCCAATTATTACGGCCCTCAACGCTTTGGCAGTACACTACATGATCCCCGTGGTGGCAATTTAGTATTAGCCGAAAAAATGATAAATGGCGAGACCATCCGTAACCGTAATAAGCGCTCTATGGCAATCTCCGCACTGCGTTCGTGGCTTTTCAATGAAATGTTACATAGCCGACTGAAAAATGGCTGTTTGAACAAAGCCTTGCCAGGTGATGTTATGCAACTAGCTGGCAGCCATAGCTTTTTCTGTGCCGAACAGCTTGATGAAGCAACGCTTTCACGTATTCAACAGCAAGACATATACCTAACGGCACCGTTGTGGGGCTGTGGTCAACTAGCCAGTCAATCTGAGGCATTACAGTTCGAACAAGGTCTGGCTCAACTGCACCCAGCCGTTACCAAAACCTTAGAAGAATTAGGTTTGAAGCAAGAAAGAAGAGCCACTAACCTGTTTCCAAAAGATCTTAAGTGGAGTTTGCAACAGAATGTACTGAACCTTAGTTTTTCACTTCCGACTGGCACTTTTGCTACCTCGGTTTTACGAGAGCTACTGGATTTACAAGATGACAGCCATTCCGAGTCTTGAACCCTGACTTAAATGACGTTACACACAATAATAAAAATAGGCATGACATGAGAGCAACATCACGCAAAGGAGAAAACCTTTCGCAACTTTTGCATAAAGAAGGGATCAGTAACACTAAAGTACTGAACGCTATTGCCAGAATTCCGAGGGAGTTATTCTTACCCGATGCTTTAAAACATAAGGCCTATCAAAATACCGCCTTACCTATTGGTCAGGGACAAACCATCTCTCAGCCCTATATTGTTGCTCGAATGACGGAATTGTTATTGGCATCCGACAATCAGGTACAAAAAGTGTTGGAGATAGGCACAGGTTCTGGCTATCAAACAGCTGTATTGGCGCAATTGTTCAAGAATGTGTATTCAGTCGAGAGAATTAAATCTTTGCAATTTCAAGCCAAACGACGCATGAATCAGTTGGACTTGCATAACGTAAAAATGAAACACGGCGACGGCTGGCAAGGCTGGTCTAGCAAAGGCCCCTATGATGCAATCATAGTCACTGCTGCCGCCAGCGAAATGCCGAAACAGTTATACCAGCAACTGAATGACGGTGGTCGTTTAATCATTCCGGTTGGTGAAGAAAATCAGCAATTACACTGTGTAATCAGGCGAGATACAGAATTTGAATCGACTGTTGTTGAAGCGGTTAGATTTGTGCCTTTAGTAGCGGGAGACATTATTTGAAACCAGCAAGAACAAAAAGTGGTTATCTAGGTATCACAGCTAGAGGCATACTAATGGGTGCCGCAGACGCTGTACCGGGAGTTTCTGGTGGTACTATCGCATTTATGACAGGCATATATGAGGAGCTGATATTTTCTCTGAAACAATGCAGTATCAGTGCCTTACGCATGCTGTTTCAGGATGGTTTAAAAGCCGCATGGCAACATATCAACGGTAGTTTTTTGTTGGCTTTATTTACTGGCATTATCCTTAGCATTTTAACGCTCACAAGAGTCGTGTTATTTCTGCTAGACAAGCACCCCATTTTATTATGGTCGTTCTTTTTCGGACTCATATTGGCGGCTGTTTGGTCTGTTTTACGCCATGTTGAAAAGTGGAGTATGGGCATAATTGCAACTTTTTTAGGCGGCGCAGTGAGTGCTTTTCTCATTACAACTATCAGCCCAACAACTATTGAAACATCCCCTTTGGTGGTGTTTTTGTCAGGCATGATTGCTATCTGCGCGATGATTTTACCCGGTATCTCTGGTAGCTTTATTTTACTGATATTAGGCTTGTACGCCCCTATGCTAACTGCAGTAAAGGAATTACAGCTTGTCACTTTGTGTGTCTTTGCAAGTGGTTGCGTAGCAGGCCTATTAAGCTTTTCTCATGTATTAAGTTGGATGTTTAATCACTTCAAAACCATGACTTTAGCCTTGTTAGGGGGTTTTATGCTGGGGTCATTAAACAAAGTCTGGCCTTGGAAACAAACAATAGAAACTGTCATTGATCGCCATGGAAAAGAAATACCAATAGTTCAGCACAACATTTTACCTCACACCTTTGAAACGCTACACAGTCAACCCGCCTATCTAGGCTTTGCTATTGCCTTAATGTTACTAGGAATGGGTATGGTGATTGCGTTAGAAAGGCTAGGGCAAAAACCAGCGGACAATGAATGAAAATACGGCTTCAAAAATTTCTCTGGTTTCCTAAGCATCTTGCTTATTCAACTATTTTTGCTTGCGGAGTCTTAACCCTTAGTTGTTCAAACCGCAATCAACCTGCCCCTGTCACTGAACTCTATCAAGGTAAAACATTTAGAGATTTTGAACAACAAGCCTATTCAGCAACGACATACCAAGTTAAAGCCGGCGATACCTTATACTCTATTGCTTGGTATTCCGGAAAAGACTATCGAGATATAGCCCGCATCAATAAGATAGCTGCTCCATATCAAATACAACCCGGCCAAGTTCTCACCCTAAATAATCCCCCTAAGTCAATACGACCAAAGTTGCATAAAGCCACTGGTCAGACTTCGAAAACAATTATAAATCAAGCTGTTGACCCTTCTAAAAAGCAGGCGTATGGTAAAAGTGAACGAAAATTAAACAAAGACTCAATTGAGTCTGCTACCGGTCAATTTCCTGATCGAGTTAAACGTTGGCATTGGCCTACAAAAGCAACCGTTTCACGGGGTTTTTCAGTCAAAGAACAAGGCAACAAAGGCTTAGATTTTTCAGGAAAACTTGGAATGCCAATTTTGGCATCGGCCGATGGAAAAGTTGTATACACGGGCGATGCATTACGTGGATTTGGAAAACTAGTCATTATTAAGCACTCCGACGCTTATCTAACCGCCTATGCTCATAATGACAGCATCTTAGTGAAAGAAAAGCAGTGGGTTTCGGCAGGCCAAAAAATTGCCACTATGGGTAAAAGTGGAACCGATACGGTGAAGCTTCATTTTGAAGTAAGGTACGAGGGAAAATCCATTGATCCTTTGCGCTATTTACCCCGCAGATAATAACAATAAAAAATAAATGTACCTGAGGAGAAGTTGAAGAGTCACTACCGTTAAGGAGATACCATCATGGGTCAAGAAAAAACAGTTGTAGTGGAAGTTGATGCTTTCAGTGATATTGAAAATGCCGTAGAGCGAGAACTTGCCAAGGCCGAAAAAAAGGCCGAAGAACAGTTAGAAGATATATTAGCCAGTAAAGAAGACAAATCCAAAAACCTCGACGCCACCCAGTTGTATTTAGGCGAAATTGGATTTTCCCCCTTACTATCAGCCGAAGAAGAAGTCTATTTTTCACGCCGCGCTTTAAAAGGCGATGAGGCGTCACGTAAACGCATGATTGTGAGCAATTTACGCTTGGTAGTAAAAATAGCCAGACGTTACAATAATCGTGGATTGGCTTTGCTCGATTTAGTAGAAGAAGGAAACTTGGGCCTTATTCGTGCTGTCGAGAAGTTTGATCCGGAACGCGGCTTCAGGTTCTCTACTTATGCGACTTGGTGGATAAGGCAAACTATTGAACGAGCAATCATGAACCAAACTCGTACTATTCGCCTTCCCATTCATGTAGTGAAAGAGCTCAATGTTTACTTAAGAGCCGCTAGAGAGCTTTCCCAAAAACTCGATCATGAACCTACGGCCGAAGAAATTGCTGAAACGCTCCACAAACCAGTTCGTGACGTCTCCAAAATGCTGCGCCTAAACGAAAGGATTGCTTCGGTAGACACGCCCATAGGTGGTGATAACGAGAAGGTTTTACTCGATATTATTGCGGATGACAACGGTCATGGGCCTGAAGAAGATCTACAAGATTCAGATATTAAACTCAACATCATCAAATGGTTAGAAGACCTTAATCCTAAGCAACGAGAAGTATTAGCAAGACGCTTTGGGCTATTAGGTTATGAGCCTTCGACTTTAGAAGATGTAGGTGCGGAGATTGGCTTGACTCGGGAAAGAGTCCGTCAAATACAGGTAGAAGCCTTACGTCGACTCAGAGATATGCTGGGCCATAAAGGTTTAAACTTAGAGGCTTTGTTTAACAAACTTACCTAAAGCCTAAGAGATAAAATACAAAAAAGCCTCGTTGAGGCTTTTTTAGTTATAAGTTGGACGTTTTGGGTAAATCAAAAATATCCTATAGTGCAGCGATAGCCGCCCCATAGTTTGGTTCATCAGTTGTTTCAGCAACCTGTTCAGCATGTACTACTTTGCCTTGCTCATCGATTACCACTACGCTGCGAGATAATAAACCAGCCAAAGGACCATCGCTAAAACTCACCCCGTAATCAACACCAAAACTGCCTCTAAAGCTAGAGCCGGTTGCGACATTTTCGATGCCTTCAGCACCACAAAACCTAGCCGCAGCAAAAGGTAGATCAGCCGACACACATAGCACTTTAGTGTTATCTAGATCGCTGGCTTTTTGGTTAAAGGAGCGAATTGAAGTAGCACACACGCCTGTATCTACTGAAGGAAAGATATTTAAAATCAGTTTAGATCCGGCGTAATCTGCCAGTGTTGTCTCAGACAAGTCCGTTTCAACTAAAGTAAAATTGGGTGCCTGAGCTCCTACTTGTGGTAAATCACCTACTGTATTAAATGCGTTGCCTTGTAATGTAACTGTCGCCATTCTGTTATTCCTTGGGAGTGAGTGTAGAGTTTATTGTAGCCTAAAAGAGAATAAGATTAATCGTTTCAATATGAACTAGGTAGGTTTCCTTTGCTTCACCCATGTTTAGTGGTCTGTTTATCAAGGGTGATAAAGCGATAACCATAAGGATTGCAGGGATCTGCCAGATGTTTTTCACAGGCTATTTCTCGCCAGATATACTGTGACTCATAATCTGGAAAATAAGTATCTCCGGTCACATCTAATTCAATTTCGGTTAAATATAATCTGTGGCAAAATTCTAGGAAATGCTGGTAAATAGTACCACCGCCTATAATCATCACTTCTGATTCATCTATATCCTGCTGGCTAAAATACTCTGTCGCCACAACGATAGCCTGTTCACAACTATGCACCACAGTTGCATCTTGCAGGGTAAAAGTCTTATCTGAGCTGACAACTATATTGAGACGACCAGGTAAGGCTTTCCCAATAGAAGCATAGGTTTTACGCCCCATAATAATGGGCTTTCCTAAGGTCACTTTTTTAAAATGTTTAAGATCGGCTGGCAAATGCCAAGGCATTGCATTATCAGCACCAATAACGCGACTATTAGCCATCGCGGCTATCATTGAAATTTGCATCATTTTAAGAAAGTACTTTAAGAAAGGTGAAGAAGGTAAATTAAGTATATAAGAATTAGTCGAAGCCAGAAATACGTTTCTGACTTCGTGCTAGCTATTTGTGGGGACTATTCTTTGGTATAAATCACTTCGAAGTCGTCGTCGCCATCAAAGTCATCATCATCGTCATCAAAGTCGTCATCTTCGAAAGCATCTTCAATGGTATCTTTGTGGTAGGTATCCCATTTGAAGCCTGTGTCTTCATCTTTAATTTCAGGCAACTGTTCTTCTGGTAACGATTCGATAAAGTCCATAGACTTCATACACAATTCTTGAGTACCTATTTTCTGGAAGGCTGATATTTGGAAATACTCACCCTGCCACTCTAGCGCTGCGGCAATGTCTTTGCACAATTCGTTGGCTTCATCCTCGAGCATCAAATCGACTTTATTAAAGACTAACCAACGGGGTTTAGCGGCAAGTTTAGGGCTATATTTTTCAAGTTCCGAGATAATCGCTTTAGCATTTTCCACTGGATCCGAGCCGTCTGAAGGCATTAAATCAACTAAGTGTAACAATACTCGGCATCGCTCTAGGTGTTTTAAAAACTGTATACCTAAACCAGCACCTTCGGCTGCACCTTCAATCAAACCGGGAATATCGGCAATCACAAAACTGCGCATAGAGTCTAAACGCACTACCCCTAAGTTAGGCACTAAAGTGGTAAAAGGGTAATCGGCGACTTTAGGCTTGGCCGCTGACACACTGCGAATAAATGTCGACTTACCAGCATTTGGCATACCCAGCATACCTACATCGGCTAACAACATGAGCTCTAGCTTAAGGTTTCTCACTTCACCCGGTGTACCGTCAGTCTTTTGTCTTGGGGCACGATTGGTACTGGTCTTAAAGCGGGCATTACCTAAACCATGATAGCCCCCCTGTGCCACTTTCATGCGTTGGGTGTGCTTGGTTAAGTCACCCAACACTTCGCCTGTATCACTATCGGTAGCGCGTGTTCCCACTGGCACTTTAACTTCTAAATCAACTCCACCTCTACCGGTACAATTAGCACTTTGGCCTTTTTTACCATGTTCGGCGCGATGGAAGCGTTCAAAACGATAATCAATCAAGGTATTTAAGTTTTCGTCTGCAACTAAATAGACACTTCCGCCGTCGCCACCATCACCACCATCTGGGCCACCATCAGGCACGTATTTTTCGCGGCGAAAACCGACGACACCATTACCACCATTACCCGCTTCAACACGGATATCAGCTTCATCTACAAATTTCATGACTTACTAACACCTTGAATATGACTCAATTGAGTCCAGTATAGTCTGATCATACTAATAATTACTATGCAGACCATTTTTATGACTTCAACAAAAAGCCCCGCATAAAGCGAGGCTTTTTTAAAAATCTACGAACAATTGCTAATTAAGCAACGATGCTCACAAATTTACGATTTTTAGGACCTTTTACTTCAAACTGAACTTTACCATCTGATAAAGCAAATAAAGTATGATCTTTACCGATACCCATATTGTTACCCGCGTGGAATTTAGTACCACGTTGACGAACAATAATGTTACCAGCTAAAACAGACTCACCACCGTAACGCTTAACACCTAGGCGTTTACTTTCTGAATCACGGCCGTTGTTGGTACTACCACCAGCTTTTTTATGTGCCATTTGTAACTACTCCTACTTAAGCGCTAACACCAGTGATTTTCACTTCTGTGAACCACTGACGGTGACCCATTTGGGTACGTGAATGTTTACGACGACGGAACTTAACGATTTTAACTTTTTCACCGCGACCATGAGTAACAACTTCAGCTGTCACTTTGCCACCAGTTACAAAAGGAGTGCCGATTTTAATATCGTCACCATTACTTACCATTAAGACTTCATCAAATTCTATTGACTCACCTGGAGCCACTTCGATTTTTTCTAGGCGAAGGGTTTGACCTTCAGCCACACGGTGTTGTTTGCCACCACTTTGGAAAACCGCGTACATAATTAAACTCCGCACTGTGTCTCTTGACACGTATATTCATAAAACAGGCGGCGGATTGTACGTGAACAGATACCACCTAGCAAGCCTATTTCTTAATTAATTTGGTTAATTATCAAACGCTTTAAACTTGCTAATACATTTTTACTGATTCAGGCCAAAGTGCCACTGGATACCCTAATAAATTTCTGTAAAATCCACCAGCAGATCGGCAGTTCATAATTGAACTTCATTCAATATGGGTAAAATATCAGTATGAAATTAGAAACGATTAATCAACTCGCACATCAAGATATGTTGGCAGTAAACAAGCTCATCCAACAACAAGTTGATTCTGAAGTGTCGCTGATTAATCAGTTAGGTTTTTATATTGTCAATAGTGGTGGAAAACGCCTACGCCCGTTGCTAACTGTACTTGCAGCCAAAGCATTAAAGATACAAAACAATCAACATCATACACTCGCCACCATCATTGAGTTTATTCACACAGCCACCTTACTTCACGATGATGTAGTCGACGAATCTACTATGCGCCGTGGCAAAGAGACGGCTAACGCCGTATTTGGCAATCAGGCCAGCGTTTTGGTTGGTGATTTTTTGTACACCCGGTCATTTCAAATGATGGTGAGTTTAAGACGCATGGAGGTGATGGAGATTTTATCAGACGCCACAAATGTGATTGCTGAAGGCGAAGTATTGCAATTAATGAACTGCAATGATCCCGACACCAGCGAAGCTAGTTATATGCAAGTAATTTACAGTAAAACTGCGCGTTTATTCGAAGCGGCCACTTTGCTTGCCGCCGTCCTAACTGAGCAAAATAAAGAAATCGAATTCGCCATGCAAGAATATGGAAAATATTTAGGTACGGCTTTTCAGTTGGTTGATGACATTCTTGACTACGCTGCTGACCCCGACACTATGGGTAAAAATGTGGGTGATGATTTGGCTGAGGGAAAACCTACTTTACCGCTTTTATATGCCATGTGGCATGGCAACAAAACCCAAAGTCAGCAGATAAAAGAAGCCATAGAAAGTGGTAACGGCATGCAACACTTTGATGAAATCATGGCCACAATGCAGCAAACTGGTTCTCTTGATTACACCAAAAAGCTGGCCTTAGAAGCTTCGGAGCAAGCTATCGAAGCGCTCGCTCCAATCGCCAGCTCTGAATATAAAGAGGCTCTTATTGGGCTGGCGAAAATTGCGGTTGAAAGGGCGGCATAGTTTTTGTCACGTACCCGCCCATTATTATTTTTTATCCAGCTTTACTCTGCCGCTGACACTCGACACTTCCACCTTGGCACTGCCACCATTTAAAGCGAACTTTAACCAGCGACTAGGCCCGTATTTAGCCTTCTGCATTTGATCGTCAGACAGGTTGTTGATAATTCTACCGCCCGCATGTCCTTCAATATCAAATCGTGCCGATACATCCTCTTGTAACGCTAAACGAATAGATCCTCCTACAGAAGACGCCTCAATTTCACCGTTATCATCCAGTTCTAATTGTGCATTTATTGCACCATTGACGGTTTCCATCATTAGCTGGCTAACATTACCCAGCATTAACTTAATATCGCCATTTACCGTTTCAACAGAAATATCACGGCTTTCACTCGTTACGTGAATATCACCATTGACCGAACCGTAAGAATCCTCGCTTCCTTTGGCACTACGAGATTCAATCTCACCATTAACCGTCTCAATTTTGACATCACCTTCTAAAGCATTGGCAGATATATCGCCATTTACTGATTCTAAGCGAATACGCCCTGCTAATTCTTCGACTTTTATCGAACCGTTCACTGTTTCAACTGTTGCGCCACCTCGCACCTGTTTAACCCTAACGCTAGCATTTACCGCGCTGTAATATAGGTTGCTTTGTCGCGGCACGAATATTTCTAAATCATCTCCATCATCCGATCCCCAATTCCCCCAACCTCTGTTGTTCTTAATTTTTACCTTGATAAGCACTTCGTTGCCATCTTGCTCAAAAATGAACTTTTTAGTTCTTTCGCCTAATGTGCCTACTACCCTTACCTCTGATTTATCCCAAGCCATCACCTTAGCTGAGCCGTTGATGTGCTCAATTTGTACATAGGGGCTTTCTGAAACAGCAAGTGACTTATCCACCTTTTCAGTAGCTAATACACCTAAGCTAAGGCACCAAAACCCTGCAAACGTTAATATCTTTTTCATACTTACACTCCTAGAAACTTTACACATTAAATATGTGACCACTTGGGTGAATGCACCCGTTCAATTAAATTAATTTGCTGTTGATGTACACTCTGCAACATCTTTAATAACGCCATATTATTGGGTTCATTTTTTAAAGCTGCTTTTATGGCCTCAGCGGCGGCATCCAGCTCAGTCAATTGGCTTTGCCAGTTCTGCGTCAATGCAGGCTGATCTTCGAATTTGACTAATAACGCATTTTTTTGTTGTAAGTGCTGTGCACTTAATGACGCTACCAAACCATCTCCTGTCAATGAAACAGGCTGTTGGCCAACCGACAACCAGCCGATCAAGCCAAATATGGCAGTGGTTGCTGCGATCAAATACATTTTGCCGCCCACAACACTAGGGGATGTATCTTGTGTATCACTCGACAAAGCTAATTCAATGCCCGGCCACAGATCTCGCTCGGGTTGTTGCTCTTTATCCACTTTGGTTAGCTGCTCGGCTAATACCTCTTCAAAATTTGATTTATTCATAGCCCATCCACTCCTTCAATAACTGTTTAGCGCGGTGGAATTGCGCTTTACTGGAGCCCACTGCCATATTGGTCATAGTGGCAATCTCCTCGTGGCGGTAGCCTTCAATGGCGTGTAATACAAATACAATTCTTGCTCTCTCGGGCAGCTTTGCGACATAACTTTGTAGATCTATCTGACTGCTAGACTCATCTGCTTCGGCATTCATGGCCACAGAGTCTTCGATATTAAACATTTTCTGCAACCAACCCTTTTGCTTTCGGATATAAGAAATGGTGATGTTCGACGTTACCGTATGCAGCCAAGTCGAAAACTTACTATCACCCTTAAAATTACCAATTTTTCTCCATAGTTGAATAAACACTTCTTGTGCGGCATCTTCAGCCATGGTCTTTTCGCCTGTCAGCCGAAAACACAACCCATATACTTGGCCAATGTATTGCTGGTACAAGCGGTTATAGGCTTGCTTGTTTCCGTCCTGCACAGCTT
Organism: uncultured Paraglaciecola sp.; assembly: GCF_937123705.1. GTDB lineage: Bacteria > Pseudomonadota > Gammaproteobacteria > Enterobacterales > Alteromonadaceae > Paraglaciecola. Next base: position 74,621 of record NZ_CAKZKO010000138.1, read on the forward strand.
TTATTAAGTCCCACTCACTTTTTGTGGCAAACTTATGTTGGGCAGCGACAACATTTCCTTGGGTAGTCAATCTAATGTCTTATTGTTGTTGTGTTAAAAGATTAGTCGCAGGGTAGATCACAAAGGTTTAAAGCACCAAAATAAAAATTTGAAATAGTAAGAATAACCATGAACAACAATGATTAAGTGAAAGAGACGATAAATATTTAGCATGTAGTCATAAACAATAAAAGGGCTCAAGTGTCAGTGAATAACTCTTCAACTTTTAATCCCTTATTTTCCCGATTGATTGCACTTCTACCAATTTCGAAAACGGCGCCTTGGTTGAATAAACCTATTAGCCAGGTTTTAATCCCTGTTTTAACCACACTTAGTGTTTACTTGGTGACTGGACGATTAATTAATCGACTCGCCAATTTACCTCATGAATCTTACTTTGAACCACAGTTAACACTTGCAGTACTCAGTAATATTGGTGTAATTAACCTATTACTATTGAGCGCATTGTTACTGTTCCTCTGGAAAAAAGGGTCATTAAAGAGCGAATGGTAAGTCTTCCAGCAAGGTGAGATGATTCGTTTCTTTGTAATATTTTTAGGATTTCTCATCGTTTGGCCATAAGCGACTCTGGGATATAGTTTCTATTTTAATCAGGGCTACTACTTCGATCGTATTCTATTAGTTATTTTTTTCATCTCCCTGTGGTGGCGAGTGCCTACTGGTTACCTGCTGTTGCCAAACTACAACTAGATTGGTTTAACTACGGTCAGTTACACAATATGACTATTGACTTTCATAGTCGGCATCCATTCTACTAGCCCAAGAGTCGGATGGTGATATTCAATACCATCTCGTATAGGGATCTCATATGCTGCATTATCAAAGTCAGTAAAGGTATGGGTCAATGCTGCAATGGCTTCATCCATAAATACATCTAAACCAACATAATTGACTATTTTCACTATATCCTGAGAGCTATAAATAGTTGTTTTCAAAAATCATTTCCTTCACTATCACTCGGTTGATGTCAAAATATTGTATTGATTTTTCATCGATAATATTGAGACATACCGCAGAACAACAATTTAATTCAAGCAATAAGTGTTTGATCCAATATACGCCAGTACTTGCAATTGGCGGACGTAAAATAGGAGAAAACCAATGGGCGTAGTGCTCAACCTTAACATCAAAGGAATCTAATGGTGAAGACATCCCCCATCCATTGGCTTTAATAACCGCCTCTTTAGCTGTCCATATTTGATAAAAGTGTTGTATGAATTCGTCCCTATTAACCTTTAACAATCCCAAATTTTCTTGTTTAGAAAAGAACTTCGATGCCACATTTCTAGCATCTTGGATCTCTTTAGCGATTTCAATATCCACGCCTATTGGAGCCAAATTAGTTACTGCCAACAATGCTATATGCCCTGAATGGCTGAGATTAAAATATAGAGGTAGTTCAACCTTATTTTTGAGATACGGTTTTTGCTTTTGATCTAGAGCAAACTGAATGTCTGCAGCAGAAAAACCTACATATCGACTTAATATCTCTCGAACTGCCGTATGAAAAAACGCCCAAACTGTACCATCTTGGGTTCTCTTAAAACGATTAGACTTTATTACTTCCTCGTTCGAGAGAGTCGACGCCGAACAAACCGTAAATACTTTTTTGCTGTCATACTTAATAAGCCATATGTGTACTTCATTGTTTTTCAATTTCTTTTCCACAGTTCCCCTTAAGTACTCATATATTATTAACTGAGCATTATTAATGCTGTTTTATAACACTTCTTACCAAAAAATGAATTACGCTGGTTAAAATCAAAGCTATATGTTTATGATATAAACACATGATGAGTGATTCATTAATTTGACAGATTATAGGTAGTAGAGACTTGCAGTTAAAAAACGTTGAAGATATTTATCCTCTCTCTCCTATGCAAGAAACCATGCTTTTTTATGCTTGTAGCTTGTCATCGTCTAGTGATAGCCATTCAAACCTTAATAAGCAGGATGTCTTATTTAATCAAACTCGTTTTATATTGAATGGAGAGCTTAAACAATCCCAGTTCAAACAGGCTTGGCAAGCCATCATTGAACGCCATGCTGCACTGCGTACCGCTTTTGTGTGGGAAGGGTTAAAATCACCGCAGCAAGTAGTTCGAGCACAACTAAAAGTGCCTTTTGAATTTATTGATTTAAGTCACCTATCTTCTAAAGAACAAGATACTCAGCTGCTTGATATTTGCCAAAAAGACCGGCAATTGGGATTTAATCCTATCAATGCGCCACTTATGCGCGTGATATTGATCGCTTGTTCACCCAGCTCCCACCAATTAATTTGGAGTAGTCACCATCTTGTAATAGACAGATGGTGTATTCCTGTTATTTTCGATGAGTTATTAAGGCTATATCAACAACTCTTAGATGAAGCCAAAGCCACTTATCAAATCGCCCCATCATTCAAGCACTACATAACTTGGCTTAAAAAAATCGATACAAAACAAAACAAATTGTATTGGCTCAAACAACTCAGCGGTTTTACGCAACAAACGTTTATTACTAACAAAGCACTTACCCAGGTTGGGCAGTCTAAAAATGCCAGTCTAACGTTTAATTCAAGTGAATTGTTGCACCTCAAAAAGTTCTGCAAAATAAATCAACTTACCATGGCTAGCGTAATTCAAGGTGCTTGGGCTATGGTATTAAACCAATATAATCAAAATTCAGACGTCATTTTTGGAGTGGTGGTATCGGGTAGGCCACCGCAGCTAGAAGGAGTTGAAGAAATTATTGGCTCATTTATTAACAACTTGCCTATTAGGGTTAAGTTCTCGCCGTTATTCTCCGTCATATCATGGCTGCAAAATCTGCAAAAAGAAGCCTACAAAAAAACCGCTTATGAGCACACTCCTGCAACAACACTGCAAACATGGAGTGATCTCCCTATCCAACATGTCCTTTTTGATTCCATACTAGTGTGGCTTGCCCCGGCAAAAATAACCCAAACAGAACAATTAAGCATTGAAGCTTTACCATCAAACATGTCCACTAGTTACCCATTAACTTTATCCATTGAAGACACTGGGAATGAATTGAATCTGTTTGCGAAACTGGATAATCAGTCGCAAAGTGTCGCTCCTTTAGCTGATATTTTGTTGCAGCTAAAAGATTGGATAATCACGATATGTAAGGTCGATGACCAGACGCTTTTGAGTGAATTGCCAAACCTAGTCTGCAAAGATACAGAGACAAATGTAAACCATACAGAAGAAAAAAATCTACATGCATTAGTCGATTCGGAAGGCTCTATTGAGACTGTGCAAAGTGCAAAAAATACGTCGGGCCGAGAAGAAACCAGAATAGACTGGTTAGAAGAATATTTAAAATCCGAATGGATGCGCATTTTGGATGTACAAGATATCGGCTTGGATGATGATTTTTTTACTCTAGGTGGAACATCCATTAAAGCTGCACAGCTGCTGGCAAGCGTCGAAAAGGCTGAACGTAAGAAAATACCCATGTTATCGTTATTTCAACGACCTACCATAAGGCATATGGCCAAAACTATCAGTGAAAAAAATTGGCCACTTAACCCTAATGTTGTCACAGCCATAAATAAAAGTGGCAAGTATACTCCAGTTTTTTGTATTGCTTCACCTGATGTAAACACTTTGGGCTACGCTAATTTATCTAATCAATTAGGTGATGATTTTCCCGTTTACGTTATCCAAAATCCACCAGATATCAATGCCGTTAGGCAAATTAATGCTTCTGAAATTCCTAAGTTGGCTAGTATTTATGTTACAGAAATGAAAAAAATTCAACCCCGCGGCCCCTATCAATTAATTGGTATGTGCACTGGTTCCCATATCGCTTTTGAAATGGGAAAACAAATCGAGAAATTAGGTGAAACTTGCCAGTTCTTAGGGATCATAAATACTTGGGCTTTTTATACCGTTTCAGCACTGTACAAATATAGCTTCATCGAAAATCGTTGCAGATATTATATAGGCAAGCTAAAAACACTCAATGTCGTTGAGGCTAAGCGTTTAATCAATAAAAAGCTGGGTATCACCAAAAACCCAGTAATTCAAGATGACACTACTGAGCAAGTTAATAACCAAAGTCCCCCCAAAGTGACTCCACAAGAAGTGCCCTATTCCATAATTGATGATGTTGGCTGGGCACATTTAACACCCGACATTGTAAAAATGTCACAAAAAATCACAGTATTTCGTTGTAAAAAACAGCAGTACTGGCGAGTGTCTATGATGTGTTTAGGTTGGACTAAACATGCAAAAAATATCGATATTATTGACATAAAAGGTAAAGTCCACTTAGAAGTTTTGCGCTACCCCTATGTTGCGGACATAGCCGAAAAATTAAGAAAAAGCTTACTTAAAAGTATAATCTAAGACTGAATAACAATTCATGAATAAAAATGGAACTTAAAAATGCTAAAGGTAAAAAATATGATTGTTAAGGCCCTTCAAGTAATTACTTTGGCGTCCATGCTGTTATTTAGCAACTTTGCTTGTTCACATGAACTGGAACAAAGTTATGTGTTTCTAACAATCAACGACACATCCATAGACGGCCGATTAGAAATCAATATTCCAGACCTCAATCGCGCGCTATCTTTAAATTTAGCCACTGATAAAAGTGTTAAGCCTGAGGATATTCAACGTTATCTGCCCGAGATTAAGCAGTATTATTCGCAACATGTCAGCATAGATATTGGTGAAGGCATTGTTCTAAATGATTTTTTCTTACATTCCATTCCCAGCGCGCAATATCTTGCCTTGAACTTTTCGTTTAAAAACTTAACCAGTGTCCCTGAATTTATTGATTTTGAATATTCCATATTGTTTGATGTCGAACCGAACCATCGCGGGTTTGTAGTGATCGAAAATGATTGGCGCAGTGGTACCTTTGACGATGAAGGAAATATAGCGCTTATATTTACTCCTGACGATACTAAACGACGGTTAGACCTGACTGAATCTACAGTCCTGCAAGGCTATTTTGAAATGTTCAAATTAGGCATTCATCATATTTGGGAAGGCATTGATCATATTTTATTCTTGTTAGCCTTATTACTACCCGCAGTTGTACATAGACTCAAAAAGGAATGGGTTCCCACCGAAAAGTTCTACCCTTCCTTTATTTACGTGGTCAAAATCGTAACCGTTTTTACTCTTGCGCATACTATTACTCTTAGTGCCGCCACATTGGGTTTAGTCAATTTGCCGTCAAGATTAGTTGAATCCATTATTGCCATATCCATTGCCATTGCTGCTTTAGATATTATTTATCCCATTTTTCGCGGCAGAATTTGGCTAGTTGTGTTTGTATTTGGTCTATTTCACGGCTTTGGATTTGCCAGCGTATTAAGTAACTATGCCATCCCTGAAAGCTACCTTACCTTGTCATTATTATCATTCAATCTTGGCGTAGAAGCAGGACAAGTCGCAATAGTGGCAGTGTTATTCCCCATTTTATTTTTGCTGCGCAATAGTTGGGTATATCCCAAACTATTCCTTAAAAGCGCAGCAGCAGTACTAATTATTATCTCAATGTATTGGTTTATCGAAAGAGGTTTTGAAATTGATTTACCTGCCGGTGCAGCGATGAATTGGGTACTTGATTTATTGGGTTTGAGATAAAGCATGGATTTTTCATGGTCATCTGAACAGTTAGCTTTTAAACAAGATATAGTGGATTTTGCGACTAAAAACCTCAACGTTGACACCGCAGCTAGAGATTTAAATTGCGAATTTCCATTTGAACTTTGGAAAAAATGTGCGGACTTTGGCATTTTAAGTATGTCCGTTGCGTCCCAATACAATCACAGCAAACAAGATACTGAGTTTATGACCGCCATGTTGGCCATGGAAGCTCTTGGTTATGGTTGTAGAGACAATGGATTGACCTTTGCGCTCAATGCTCAAATGTGGACAGTACAATTACCCATATTACATGTGGGTAACGAGCAACAGAAACAAAAGTATCTACCTGCAATGTGTCGGGGAGAAATCATCAGCGCCCACGCAATGACCGAGCCAGAAGCCGGTTCAGATGCTTATTCGATGCAAACCACAGCAACCCCGTGCGATGGTGGTTATTTGCTAAATGGGAAAAAATGCTTAGTTAGCTTGGCGCCTATTGCAGATTTGATATTAGTCTATGCCTCAACCGACCTATCATTAGGCAATTGGGGGATAACAGCGTTTCTAATTGAGAAAGGCACTCAAGGCCTTGAACAAAGTGCACAGCAAACCAAAATGGGACTTAGGACAGTGCCCATTGGAGAACTCACTTTCAAAAACTGTTTTGTATCCGAACAAAATATATTGGGAACTGTTGGCTCAGGAGTAGGTGTATCTCAAAGCTTTTTAGACTGGGAGCGCTGTTGCATCTTGGCTAGCCAGTTGGGTGCAATGGAACGTCAGCTTGATGAATGTTTAGCCTTTGCTAGAAAACGTAAACAATTTGGTAAGTCTATTGGCAAATTCCAATCCGTAGCCAACCGAGTTGTGGAGATGCGTTTACGGCTCGAAACCAGCCGACTATTACTTTACAAAGTCGCATGGCTCAAGGGGCAAGGTCAATCGGCTATGCTCGAATCTGCTTTACTCAAATTGCACCTTAGTGAGTCCTTTATGGAGTCAAGCATTGATGCTATCCGTATTCACGGAGGTCGCGGGTATTTAACTGAATATGAAATTGAAAGAGACTTACGAGATGCTGTTGGTGGGACTTTGTATGCTGGTACTTCAGATATTCAACGTAACATCGTTGCAGGAATTTTAGGGCTATGATTTTTTTACTCCATCATTTGGTAGAGCATTATGCAGATCAAACTCCTGATGCTGATGCGGTATTTTGTTTACAAGACTCGTTGAATTATGCGTCGTTAAACAAAAAATCTAACCAACTTGCTCACTGTCTAAATAAAAATGCAGTAAAAAAAGGAGATCGTGTTGGCATTTACATGGATAAAAGCTTGGAAATGGCCATTGCAGTCTACGCTATATTCAAGGCAGGTGCCGCTTACGTTCCATTAGATCCTAGCGCTCCAGCAAGTCGTATTGCAGAGATTATTCAAGACTGTAGGATTGACGTTCTAATCAGCGCTGATAATAAAATCAAACGTCTAACTAAAGTCAATGAGCAACTCAGTAAACCTCTCACTTTAATGGGCTGTAGCCAGTCGATTGAAAATTGCAGCTCCATCAGTTGGGCAAAAATTCATGCCGAATTCTCCACCTGTAATTTACGAGTAAAAATTATTGAAAGTGATCTTGCCTACATTATTTATACGTCTGGCTCTACGGGCAAACCCAAAGGCATCATGCATACTCATTCCAGTGGGTTAGTTTATGCAAAATGGGCTGCAAATGAAGTAAAACTCACAGCGATAGATCGTATAGGCAATCATTCACCATTACATTTTGATATCTCTACATTTGATTGGTTTGCCACTGCTTTTGTGGGCGCCAGCACTATTGTGATTCCGGATGAATACACTAAGATGCCAGCCAGTTACGCGAAGTTGATCGAAATCAGTCAGATGACGGTGCTATTCACTGTGCCTTATGCTCTGATTCAATTGTCTATTCGTGGCGAACTAGCTGACAGAGATTTGCGACAACTTCGACGCATTATGTACGGTGGAGAACCCTTCCCAATCAAACATCTCATAACGTTAATCGAACAATTACCTCAGGTAACATTCGATAACATTTATGGCCCAGCGGAAATCAATGGTTGTACACGTTTCACTATAACTGATGTGCAACAATCAACAACAAACATCCCGATTGGAAAAATATCCCAAATTGCAGAGGCATTAGTCGTAGACGAAAATAATAACCAAGTAGCATACGGAGAAAGTGGTGAGTTGTTAGTGAGAACACCTACCATGATGCAGGGATATTGGGGTAGGCCCGAATTAAACCAAAATGTGTTTTATTTTCAACAAGATGGCGTCAATGAATTACGACAAAAATTTTATCGAACTGGCGATATTGTCAAATTAGATCAAGACCAAACCTTATGGTTTTTAGGCCGTAAAGATCGCCAAATAAAAGTGCGTGGTTACAGAGTTGAATTAGACGAAATAGAATCTACCCTGGTTTCCTTTCCTGACATTGAAGAGGCCGCTGTATTTAGTATCAAACTTGAAGATCACAGCAATCAAGTTCATGGGGCTTATACTATTAAGGGCGACATTGACTGCAATACCAAACAACTCAATCAATATTTAAAAGAGCGCTTACCCAGCTATGCAATTCCTTCGGTATTAAAGGTTAGAGAATCATTTCCACGTACCACTTCAGATAAAATTAACCGCACTGCATTAAGTAAAGAGGCTGAACATGACAACAATTGAAATAGCTAATATTTCAGAATCGATCTGTAAATTTTTATGCGAAGAAGTGTTACAAGAAGATATCGAACTGGACCTAGATGACAATTTACTTACCGAGCTTGATATCGATTCATTAGGTATGTTGAGGTTGGTGGGTTTTGTCGAATCAGAATACCAAATAAAAATTCCTCCCATTTTTTTTACTATTGAGAATTTTAGAAGTATTAACACTGTAAGTTATCTAACCCACAATATTTTACGGGATTAACAAACAACTATGAGTGGTACAACACGATCCTCATTAAGCCAAAGTCAACAGTTGATCTTGGCTGGACAACAACTGCAACCTAACGACCCGCTTTATAACATGGTAGTAGTGTTTGAAATTGAAGGATATTTGGATACTGACTGTTTTAATGATGCCTTTAATTTACTGGTTAAAAACTGCGACGCTTTACGCACGGTATTTACACGCTCTGAAAACAAAACTAGTCAGCATCAAAGTGTTTTGAAAAACTTCGTCTACTCATTACCTTTACTTGATTTTAGCAACACCAATAACTCAACAGCAAAGTTACAAAGTTGGATTGACGATCACAAACAAATTAAATTTAACTTAGAGCAATGCTCTTTTGATTCAGCATTAATCAAACTCGCCGAAGAAAAATACTGCTGGTATTTCAATCAACATCACTTGCTCACTGACGCATGGTCAACTGGGGTGATTTTCCAATATTTACAATCCTGTTATGGATTAATAAAGAACCAGCAAACTGATGTAATTCAACCATTACCCTCTTACAATAGTTACCTAAGCTGGGAAACCCAAAGACAAGGCAGTAAACCATTTCTACGAGCAGAAAAATATTGGCAAGAACAACAAAGCATTCCTTTTACCGCCTCTTCTTTTTATCGGAACTCACAAAATACTAAAACGGCTAAAACATCGCGCCATCAATGCGATTTTGGCGTTCTTCGTTCACAACGCTTTCGAGAACTTGCCACACACGATACCTTCAGGTCATTTTCTGCTGATTTATCCCACATGCAATTGTTTGCCACTTTATTGTATGCCTATTTATACCGAGTGACGGGTAATGATTATCTTTCCATTGGCACACCAAGTCATTCACGCTCGACGACCGAACACAAAAAAACAGCTGGATTACTGATAAACATTTTTCCCTTAAAAATAGCCATCTCAGAATCTGATAGCTTTTTAAGCTTGTATGAAAAAGTCGCTCACGCTAACCAAAACCTTCTCATCAATGCTATTCCAGGTGCAAACAGTTTTGCACAGAACCGTGAATTTGATGTTTTACTTAATTACATTCCATCTTCTTTTGGTAACTTTGATGGTTTGCCGGTGAAATCTGAATGGGTGCATAGCGGATATGGTGATAGAAACCACTTATTGCGGTTACAAGTGCATAATTTTGACCAGAAAGATGAATTCACCTTATTTTTCGACTTGAATCAAGACACCTTTGTTGGCGCAGAAGCGAATTGGGTAAGTGAACATTTTTTGCAGTTGGTAGACGCCTTTTTAGATAACACCGAACAGGTGATTAGCGCACCAGCTCTATGCACGCAGTGCCAAAATATCGGTATTCCTAAAAAAGAAGTTAGCGGCGCTGACTTGAGCTTAATTGACTTGTTTAACCAACAACTTAAAACTCATTCGCAAGAAATAGCCCTAGTATTTGACACCCAACAATTAAGTTACTTCGAACTTGAGCAACGCAGCACTCAATTAGCGCAATATCTACTTAGTCAATCATTGCCTGATGACTCTATTATTGCTGTTATGTTACCGCGCTCAATTGAGGCAATTATTGCGATTATGGGTACGCTAAAAGCGGGCTACACTTTTCTGCCCATTGATCTTACTTACCCGCCAAAACGTATTGAACATATATTGGCCGATGCCAAAGTCAATCTACTAATTGGGCTGTCAGCTAGCCAACCAAAACAGTTATCTAAACATTATCCAACTTTGCTTATAGACAAGGATTGGCCAAAGATTGTTGATGTCAGCCACTCCATTGTTTTACCTAAGATCCAGCTAAGTGACCGGGCTTACGTCATTTATACATCGGGCTCAACCGGCTATCCTAAAGGGGTTGAAATCACCCATCTTGGTTTTAGTAATTACCTGACTTGGGCAAAAGAATATTATCTACAAACAGCGGTATTAGATTTTGCGTTGTTTTCATCATTAGGGTTTGACCTAACCATCACCTCGTTATTTCTGCCCCTCATCAGTGGTGGGAAATTAATCATTTATCCTGAGGCGAATAATCAGTCCGATATCACTATTCGTAATGTAATTGAAGACAACAGAGTAGATGTGATTAAACTCACTCCCGCGCATTTATCACTTATTCAAGTCATGGATTTTTCAACATCACGCCTTAAAAAACTGATCGTGGGAGGTGATGATTTTAAAACTGAATTAGCCCTAAGCATTCAAAAGTACTTAGGTCCAAATATACAAATTTATAATGAATATGGCCCCACTGAAGCCACAGTTGCTTGTACCGTACATCAATACTCTTTAACACAAGATCTACATTCTTCCGTACCAATTGGCAAAGCAATCAAACATTGCCCAGTGTTTGTTTTCGACAAACATTTCAATCTAGTACCACAAGGAGTGGTGGGTGAAGTGTTTATATCTGGAGTAGGCCTAGCCAGAGGATATTTACATCAGCCACAACTTAGCGCAGAAAGGTTTATATCTCACCCAAACAACACCCAACTTAGGCTTTACAAAACCGGTGATTTGGCCTTTTTTAATGCGCTAGGCCAGCTAGAATATGTGGGACGCAACGACCAACAAGTTAAGGTAAACGGGGTCAGAATAGAAACCAGTGAGATTGAAGCCGCATTATTAACTTTTCCTGGCATAACCGATGCGACAGTTGATTTAGCTAAACATTTATCCCTTAACGAAGAAAGCGACGAGGTAGAGCACTGCATGCAATGTGGTTTAGCAGCAAACCACCCTAGTGCCCGTTTAAACCAAGATAAAATTTGCCGTTTGTGCCAAAAATACCAAAAAGAACAAACACAAGCTCAGGCGTATTACAGAAACTTAGACGATTTAAATAATTGGATAGGAAAAATCAAAGCTGAGTCAAAAGGTAAACAAGACAGTATTATGTTACTCAGTGGAGGCAAAGATAGCTCCTACGCTTTATGTAAACTGGTGGACATGGGGCTCACCCCATTAGTGTTTACGTTAGATAACGGATTTATCTCACAAGGTGCCAAAGACAATATACAACGCTTAGTAGACCGCTTAGGACTAGAACTAGTGATTGGCGAAACACCTGCCATGAATGATATTTTCGTCGACAGCTTGACTCGCTTTAGCAATGTTTGTAATGGTTGCTTTAAAACCATTTACACCATGAGTATGAACATTGCCAGAGAGCGAGGCATCAAAGTAATTTGTACTGGCTTATCTCGCGGGCAAATTTTTGAAACCCGTGTTGCGCATTTATTCCAGCAAGGCTGCTTTGAAGCAGACAAAATTGACCAACGTATAACAGATGCCCGTAAAGCCTATCACCGCACCGAAGACATTATAGCCACCACATTAGATGTAAAAATATTTGAAGACGACAATGTTTTTAATGATATCCAATACCTCGATTATTACCGCTACACTAATGTGACTTTGGATGAAATGTACCAATATTTAAACAATATTGCTCCTTGGATTAGACCTTCAGATACGGGGCGTTCTACCAACTGCCTCATTAATGATGCTGGCATCTATGTGCACAAAAAAGAACGGGGGTATCACAACTATGCATTGCCTTATAGTTGGGATGTTCGTTTAGGGCACAAGGAAAAAAAGGCGGCGTTGGCAGAGCTTGATGACGAAATTGATTTAACAAAAGTCACTAAAATTCTGGATGAAATAGGCTACAAAAGTGCAGACATCAAACCTCATAAAAGTGCTGAAGAGCGCCTCATTGCCTATTACGTAGCGCCTGCAGAAATACAGAAAAACACCTTACAAAAACATCTGTTGGACAATATTCCAAAAGAATATGTGCCTCCGCAATATGTATGGATGAAAGCCTTACCGATCAATACCAATGGCAAGGTTGATCGCCAAGCTCTGCCCAAGCCCAAATATAACTTACGGGAATTGATTACTGATTATATTCCCCCTGTTTCTAAAACGGAGGAAGTATTGGTGGCGCTATGGTCCAAACTGCTTGGCATAAAAGAAGTGGGTACAAGTGATAACTTCTTTGACCTAGGTGGCGACTCAATTGTAAACATTCAAATCGTTGCTGCGGCGCGAGAAAAAGGCATTGATATTACCCCACAGCAAATTTTTGATTACCCAACCATTAGCGAATTATCGGCAGTCGCGGGGCTAGTTTCACACGTTACCGCACAACAATCTTTAGTCACAGGTGACCTGCCATTATTACCTAGCCAGCATCGATTTTTTGAGCAAAATCCTGTGCAAATTAATGCCTTTAATCAATCAGTTTGTTTGCAGTATGATGGCAAATTTAATACCCATACATTAAACCAAGCGTTACGAGTGTTAATAACCCATCATGACGGCCTTCGCACCCAATTCAGCCCATCAATAAATGGCTGGAAACAGAGTATTCAGCTCCTAGATAAAAATGCGACTTTAGTTACCGAACAAACTTACGCCATGGGTGAAAGTGAAACAGCAGAAATCAATAAACAACAAAAATTACTCAACCAACAAATTGATATCCAGCAAGGCAAACTAGTTGTAGCGAAAAACCTTATCTTTGCCAAGAGCCAACGTCATATTCTGCTTATCGCCATTCATCACTTGGTTGTTGATGGCGTCTCATGGTGGGTATTGTTGAACGATTTAGAAAGCTGCTGTAAACAAATTTTACTAGGTGACAATCCAAAACTTAGCGCGAAAAGCTGTTCTGTACAACAGTGGTCGAAAGCGCTTATTGAACATGTTAATAGCAAGGATATTGACCATAGTTTGTCTTATTGGACGACATTTAATAAGCAAATATTTGCCAGCCAATTATTTGACTTTAAGGTTAGCAAGAATGACTCACAGGCTGTAATAAAAGAAAACACTTTATACCTTGATAAAACCTCTACCGATAAATTAATGCACCAAGTGCCTAGTGTTTTCAGTATTCAATTACCTGAAGTGTTAATGACTGCATTTTTAAAAACAATGACGTTTTTACAAGCGCCTTCTGCTCCTCAACAAAAAATACTAATAGACATTGAAGGACACGGCCGGGAAGCGCTCATGCAAGGCTACGATGTGATCCGCACTGTTAGTTGGTTTACTAGTGTTTATCCGGCGCTGTTGGACATTCCGTCACAACAAAGCCTAGGTGATATTCTAAAATCAACCAAAGAACACTTACGACGCATTCCTAAAAATGGCGTTGAATATGGTATGTTGCGATATTTATCTGCCTCCGAACAAATACGAGATAACGTCAGTCAAACCCCAAAGGCGAACGTACTCTTTAATTATATGGGTCAGTGGGAACGCACTCTAGCGGGAGATTCTCAGTTCAAGTTTGTTAAACCTATAGCAGCAAATCATGCTGAAAAACGCCTAGGTGATTATGCTTTAGAGCTTAATGCGATGATTTTTGAAGATCAATTACAAGTCAGTTGGACCTATGATGAGAATCGTATTACAGATATTCAAATCAAATTAATTGAAGAACATTTTATTCAGCAGTTACAAAACTTGATTGACTATTGCCTGTCAGGTGAACAAGCGGGCTTAACACCAGCGGATTTTAAAGCCGCAGATATCCAACAAGACGACCTTGATGACATTTTGTCTGAATTTGGCGAAGAGTAATACACAGTGACTAATGCGACATTGCACACATGATTAAAAAAAATATTGAAGCAATCTACAAACTATCGCCGCTGCAAGAAGGCATTCTTTATCATGGTTTAGAAAGCCCCAATTCAGATGTATATTTTCAACAATTCAGCTGCAAAATTGACGGTTTATTTAGTATCGAACTTTGGCAACAATGCTGGGAAAATATCACCCTTAGACACACCGCATTAAGGACGTTATTCACTTGGGATAAAAGGGAGCATCCCCTACAAATTGTCAGAGAAAGAGTAACCTTAGCTTGGCAACAGTATGATTGGAGTAGTCTAGACAAAACCCAACAAGTCACAAAATGGCAGTCGGTATTACAAAGGGACAGGGATTTAGGTTTTGAACTGAGTAAGGCTCCTTTAGTACGATTTACTGTGGCTGAAATTGGCCAAGGCCAAGCTCTATTTTTATTTAGTTTTCACCATATTTTACTCGATGGTTGGTCGCAAAGGCTGCTTCTCGACGAGGCAATAACTCTATATCAACAAGGCAATCTAGACGCTAACTTGCAAACCAACGCACCACCTTATGCCAACTTTATCGATTGGGTATTCGCTCAAGATAGTGAACAAGCAAAACAGTTTTGGTCTGCACAACTAAAGGATCTACAAAATCCTACTTATATCGCGTCCCAAGAGCACAATAAAAAACCAACAAACACTCAAAACAAACAGGTTGCAGAACTAAGATTAGCAGGCGCTAATCTTAGTTCTTTAGTAGAAAACGCAAAACAACACAGGGTCACACTTAATACTCTTGTGCTTGGTGCTTGGGCAAAAGTACTTGGCAATGAATGTCAGACAGATGACGTAGTATTTGGCACCACTGTGGCAGGAAGACCTGCAAATCTTCCAGAGTCAGATAAGATCGCAGGTTTGCTTATCAATACCTTGCCTTTACGCGTCAATGTATCAGCTAATTTAGCTATGCATGAATGGTTAAAACAATTGCAAGCCAATCAGGCAAATTGCCGACAGTTCGAACAAACGGCTTTATCTGACATTCAAAAATGGGCTGGCAATAGATCAGGTAAAGCCTTATTTGATTGCATAGTAGTGTTTGAAAACCTACCAAGCCAAGGCCAAAACTCTGCTCAAGGTGCATTACACATAAGCGAGATGGAGTACACTGAATTTAGCCATTATCCATTGGCAATTTTAGTAGACCCAAGTGATGGTTTGAACTTGATCGCTGTTTATCAAAGTGACAAAATTTGTACTGAAAAAGTCAATAGACTATTAGCACAACTGCACAGTTTATTATGTGAAATGAGTCTTTCTTTGACAGAAGATGTGTGGAAATATAAAGCAATTTCCAATAGTGAGCAACAACTAACTTTAGTAGATTGGAATCAAACACAAGTCGACATTCCAGCTATTCAATGCGTTCATCAGTCAATCGAAAAATGGGCAAAAGTCACCCCACAAAAAGTAGCAGTTTCTTTTTCGAATATGCAGCAAGATTCATTAACAAATTTGACCTACCAGCAGCTCAATCACAAAGCCAATCAGCTCGCTAGGTATTTAGTTGCTAGAGGAATATCCAGAGAAAGCTTAGTTGTTATTTTATTGGAACCTAGTATCGAATCTATCGTCGCCTTTTTAGCAGCATTAAAAACAGGCGCCGCATATATTCCATTAGACAGCGATAACCCCCCGCAGCGGATAAAATCGGTTCTAGATAGTGTTGCTGAACAAGATTATTATGTTGTCACCTGCCAAACATTGTTGACTAAAATCCCTGAAGGCTCTGAATATAATATATTAATCGATGAAGATATCGGACTTATCGAACAGCAACCTATACACAACCTTGACCTTCCAGTTGTTCTTTCAGATTTGGCTTATGTCATATTCACTTCAGGTTCAACAGGACAACCCAAAGGAGTGATGATTGAGCACAACGCCTTGAGCCACTCTACTTTTGCTAGAACACTTTATTATCAGTCTCAGCCAAACGTATTTCTAATGTTGTCATCCTTTGCCACCGACAGCTCTATTGCCGGAATTTACTGGACATTAACCACAGGCAATAATTTGGTTATCGCCAATAAACACGCAGAACAGGATATGTTTGCTTTACAGCAGTTAATAGCTCGCCAGTCTGTGACACACATATTATGTATTCCCAGTTTATATCAACTTATTCTTGAACATTGTGAATCAAAGAACTTAACTAGCTTGGAAACGATTATAGTTGCCGGTGAGAGCTGTCGTGGTTCTGTGGTACGAAAACATCAGCAAATGATGCAGGATTCTAAACAAGGTCTAGAATACACCGCAGAACTTTACAATGAATATGGGCCGTCAGAAGCCGCAGTGTGGACCACAGTGGCTCGCCTCACACAACACTCTAGTAATCAACCTGTGCCCATTGGCAAACCTATTGCCAACATACAAATTTATGTCCTAGATAAAAACAAGGTACCTGTATCGATTGGCCATACTGGTGAGTTATATATAGCAGGAAAATGTTTAGCAAGAGGTTATCTTCAACAACCTGACCTATCCGCTAAGGTTTTTATCAATCTGCAAATAGATATGCCAAATGGACCATCAGAATCAATCCGTTTATATAAAACCGGAGATCTGGTTCGATATTTGGCAGATGGCAATCTCGAATTTGTCGGTCGAGCTGATAATCAAATAAAGGTCCGAGGATTTAGAATTGAGCCAGAAGAAATAGAAAATATCATGAGCTCACATCCAGAAATTGATGAGGCCGCGGTTTTTTTGAGTTCCTCAATTAAGCTTGATGCAGAATCATTAGCAGGACAATTAGCTTTGTTAGAGCCAGAACAAGCGCAAGCTCTTCTGAACCAAATTTCCAACCACAGCGAAAGCAAACAAGGACTGAGCTAACATGACCCGAAGAATTAAAAGACTGGCAGAATTTGACCTTTCGTTGCAAATAAAAGATCCAGCATTTATTAACACTCCCAGAGACTATCAAAAGAATTGGTTACTGAATCGTAGTATGAATGAATTTGCCCGAGACGTTTATGCCATGCATGACGTAGCGAGCAAGTTTGTGCAAGGTTCTGATGTACAGGGCATGGATGATAGAACTCAGGCAGAATTGACTGATTTTGAAATAATGGAAGATTGGCAAATTCCTATCATGCAAGCCATGGCCGAGGTTGTTACCGCAAAACGTGGCAACATATTAGAAATAGGTTTTGGCCGTGGTGTAGGATCAAATCTCATCCAACAATGTGGGGTTGACTCCCACACTATCATTGAGTGCAATGACTCAATCGTTGGTAGGTTTGAAGAATGGCGCAAACAATACCCTGATCGAGACATTTCAATCAAACACGGATTGTGGCAAGACGTATTACCTAATTTAGCGGAATTTAATGGCATTTTCTTTCATACCTATCCACTTAAAGAATCAGACTATGTCGAACAGATTGCCAATAGTACAACTTTTGCAGAACATTTTTTTGAACACGCAGCAAATCACCTTCACAAAGGAGGTATATTTACCTATTTGAGTAATGAAATCGACTCGCTCAGCCGTGATCACCAGCGTATATTATTCAAACATTTCGATTCAATTGAGCTAAGTATGGTGTCAAATTTGAATTTACCGCAACAAGTCAAAGATCAATGGTGGGCAGATTCTATGGTCATTGTTAAGGCCACTAAATAGTCATGAAACAAACCTATTTAGAACAAGTTCAAGAGTTAACTGAGAACCAAAAGCAGCTGCTAGCCTCTCAACTATTATCTTTGCATCAAGACAATAAATCGCTACTGACGCTGTGCATTAAGAAACAATTAAACAGCGCACTTTGCACCGAACAAATCAAAACCTTTGCCCAATCCAATTTGCCTGAACAGTGTATTCCTCAAGTAATTAAAATAGTTGAGGATATGCCACGCACAACAAGTGGCAAAATTGATCGACAAACTCTGCCGACATATGTGTGGCAAGAAGTGGCAACCCACAAACAATCTCAAGAAGAACCCTTTATTGACAACTTTGTCGCACCGTCAAACGACATTGAACAAACCTTAGCCAATATTTGGAGCGAAGTGTTAGGCTGTGGTGAGATCAGCGTAAACGATAACTTTTTGGAAGTGGGCGGTGATTCGTTACTAAGCATCCGTATTTTGGCACGGATCAACAAAGCAGGGTTACGTATTGCCACTGAGGATTTTTTTGAATTTCCCACCATTGCTGAACAAGCAAAAGTGATCACATCAGCTAACAAAAATAGTTACGATAAAGGTAGTACAACAGGTGCTTTTTCACTGATCCCCATTCAAAGTTGGTTGTTTGAGAGGATCAAAATTGATCCTCAACAGTGGAATCAAACTCTATTACTCAGTGCAAATGAACACTTAGATGTTTTGTCACTGGAAAGAGCCCTGCAAAAATTATTGGCTCAACATGATGCTTTGCGCAGTACATTTAGCAAAAACTCAGAGGGGCAATGGCAACAAGCATTTATGCCACTAAACAGCATCTTACCGCTACAAATAGCCAATATATCCGCTAAAACAGAAGAACAGCAAAATCAACAAATACTGCACGATATCGAAACAGTAAACCAATCAATGCAATTGGATAGTGGGCAACTTTTCAGCGTTATTCTGTTTATTACCGACAGTGGTTTTGACAATAAACTCGCCCTAATTGCGCATCACTTGATCATAGATAACGAATCGTGGCGGGTAGTTTTAGAAGACTTACAACATTGCTGGCTAAATTTTGCTAATAATCAACCAATTGACCTGCCTGAAAAAACTAGCTCCTTTAAACTTTGGTCTGAAAAATTACAACAATATGCTAGCAGTAACCCATTGCTAGCTGAGCAAAACTATTGGCAGATGCAAGATGCCAATCAAAGTGCAAAAATTCCGCGGGACATTGTCAACGATTCACAGACCAATACAGCTAAAACAACGCAAATATTCAATCAGTCATTCGATTTGCAAACTAGTAACGCTTTATTAAAAGATCTGCCTAAAACCCATAAGATTGAAGTTAGGGATAGTCTTATTTGCGCGCTAATTTGTGCTCTTAATGAATGGGCAGAGTCACAAAGTATTGTGATTGATATGGAAGGCCATGGCCGAGAACAACTGTTTGAAGACGTTGACATCAGCAGAACGGTAGGCTGGTTTACCAGCGTGTTCCCTGTGTTGTTTGAACTTGTTCCCTCAGCCAATATTGCTGAGCAATTAGCAAACATACAACAAACAATAAAAGACATTCCCAATAAAGGTATTGGTCATGGGATCATAAAAGAATATATTGCAGATCCTAAAATAAAACAGCAGCCTCACGCTGAAATTTGTTTTAATTATTTAGGTCAAACTAATGATGTGCTAGGTGGCGAAAAAACACTGCAAATAATGCAACAAAATATTGGGCAGCCCAGAAGTCCAAACGGGTTAAGAGCTTACCTTATAGAAGTAAATGCCAGAATAGAGAACGAAATACTTATTATTGATTGGTTTTATAGTGACAATATCCACCTTCAATCAAGTATACAGAGGCTCGCACAAATATTTGACAATTTCCTAAGGGATATCATTAAAGCGCCGCACACACAGCCTACTAACGTTGAGAATGACCTACAAAATAGCTTTGGCCTAGATGAAAGCGAGCTGAGTTCTATTTCCGATCTACTTTCCCAACTTGAGAATGGGGACCAGTAGGTTTCCTAATCTCATAACTTTTATAAAAATGAGTGAGCACATTCATGAAAATCATTGGTTTATATGCAGGAAAACTCAATCATATTGGAGAAAAGCGCAGTCCAACCGGTATTTACAAACAATCGGTGGAAAAGGTATCAGTTGATGAACTAGGCATTCAAGGCGATATTCAAGCTGACAAACGTTTTCATGGAGGTCCACAGAAAGCCTTGCATCAATACGCACTAAGTAGCTACGAAAAAATCATAAAACGATATCCATTGCTGCATAGACAAGCTAAACCAGGAGCGATTGGCGAAAACCTATCCGCCACAGATATGAATGAACATAATGTATGTATTGGTGATATCCACAACTTAGGCACCGCCATACTGCAAGTGAGCGCGCCCCGTATACCCTGCTGGAAAATTGATGCTAAATTCAGCCAACCGGCATTACATAAATTTATCAGTCAACATAAACTTAACGGCTGGTATTACCGAGTATTGCATGGGGGTGACATTAAACTAGGCAACACATTTCAATTACAGCAAAGACCCAACCCAGAAATCACTGTAGATACTATGCTAAAGGTTATTCATGGTGAAGCTAGTCCACATCTAGTCAAACAGACTATTAACGCCAATGGCCTTGACCCCGAATGGAAAACTCGACTACAAAACAAATATCCAACGGCTTAAAAAGCGAGAAAATTATGGAACAAAATTTATTAGAGAAAACCGGTAAAACGCTAGACCAATGGAAACAATTATTGTCACAACAGCCTTTCAGCAAACACGGCGAGTACATGACGTTTCTCAAAAAAGAGCATGGCATTACCCACGGTTTTGCTAATTTTATTACCTTAAAGTTTAGAGAAGCCGATGCAGGCTCGGCCGATGCAGATGACCTCATTGTTAATCAATATACAGGTAAAGAAAACCTAAAACCCATCTTTGACAAACTCATACATGCCATTTCCAGTTTTGGCACTGAAGTTGAAATTGCACCTAAAAAATCCTCAGTCAGTTTGCGAGTTAAAAGACAATTTGCGCTGATTCAACCTTCCACTAAAAAACGTATTGATTTAGGCCTTAAATTTAATGACAAACCCCACTCTGGAAGGCTTGATACCTCAGGGCCATTTGGCAGCATGTGTACTCATAGAGTGCAAATTACTGAATTAACACAGATTGATGATGAGTTACTTGGATGGATTAAAGAAGCATATACAGAGGCCCAATAGAATAACCGCAATTTCTACACATAAAAAAACACCGCTAATTTAGCGGTGTTTTTAGAAGTTCAAATCAAGTAGCTATTATGCTTCTTGAATGATAACCAACTTGATAGAAGTTGTTACGTCTGAATGAACCTGCAAATCGATTTCGAATTCGCCTGTTTCACGTAAAGTACCAGTAGGTAATTTAACTTCAGATTTAACCACTTCAACGCCAGCAGCAGTAATTGCAGCAGCAATGTCGCGAGTACCGACAGAACCAAACAATTTACCTTCATCACCAGCTGGAGAAGCGATAGTCACTTCACCTAATGCCGCGATTTTATCTGCACGAGCTTGAGCCGCTGCATGTTGTTCAGCAATTTTTGCTTCCAACTCTGCACGACGGGCTTCAAACTTTTCAACGTTAGCTTTAGTAGCGGGAACTGCTTTACCCTGAGGGAACAAGAAGTTACGCGCGTAACCTGATTTTACAGTGACTTTGTCACCCAAGCCGCCTAGGTTAGCGATCTTGTCTAATAGTATGATATCCATCTTTGCTACCTATGATTACTTGTGAGAATCAGTATATGGAAGCAACGCCAAGAAGCGCGCACGCTTAATAGCAGTTGACAACTGACGCTGATATTTCGCGCTAGTTCCAGTGATACGGCTAGGTACAATTTTACCACTCTCAGTGATATAATTTTTCAACATAGCGATGTCTTTATAATCTATCTCAGCAACACCTTCCGCTGAAAAACGACAAAACTTACGACGTCTAAAAAAACGAGCCATTATTTATCCCCTTCTTCTGCAGGAGCTGGAGCGGCAGTTTCTTCAACGGCAGCAGCAGGCTTATCAAAAGTTTTTTCTTCACGCTTTTCACGACGTTCTTCTTTAGCCATTGGCGACTGTTCAGTCACTGCAGCTTTAGTACGCATAACAAGGTTACGCAAAACAACATCATTAAAACGGAAAGCAGTTTCTAGCTCTTCAACTGCTTCAGCAGTGGCTTCAGCGTTGATCAAAACATAGTGTGCTTTATGAAGTTTATCGATTGGGTAAGCCAATTGACGACGGCCCCAATCTTCTAAGCGGTGAATAGCGCCGCCTTCTTGGGTAAGTATTCCAGTATAACGCTCGATCATACCTGGAACTTGTTCACTCTGGTCAGGGTGAACCATGAATACGATTTCGTAATGACGCATCATATTGCTCCTCACGGTTGTAGTCTCGATAGCACAGTCAAACTATATTGAGACAAGGAACTAAAATTAGTGACTGATTTAAGCGGCGCGGATTGTATATAACTTGTGCTTTTTGTACAAGGGTTATTTGGCTTTCAGACGGTAATAGCTATGTTTTTTAGATATTTAGCAGTCATTTGCAAAATTACTGGGTAAAAACACAAGTTTAAACAGAATGTATAAGATTGTTAAGGCGTCATTCCGGTAGTCTTTTGAGCCGGAATTTGGTGGGTTTATCATAGAGGAATTCGTGTATTGAAAAAAATCAAAGCATGCGCTGCGCTTACCCGCCTCCATGCGGTTTTTGACTCGAATCCCTTCGAGCCAGTTACTTGTTCTTCTACAGCAAAGAAAAAGTAACCAAAAAGACGCCGCTCGACACAATGCTCTTCATCCACCAATTTACTCATTTTTGCAGGTCGTACAAAATCGTTCCCCACGAGCTTTTACTCAATCGCCTATCCATGCGATTGACCTACAAAAATGAGTAAATTGGTGGCGAGCATTCATTCGAGGGTAGATCAAGAGCATCGGCTTTGCCGGCAGAGAAATAGCTTTGTTGATAAATAGGCATACTCAAACTTTTGGTAGTACAATATACTACTTTTAAAAGAGGTCAATATTATGGCGATGGTTAAAAAAAGCATTACCGTTACAGGTGGTCAAAATGAGTGGATAAAGGCTCAACTTGATACAGGTCATTATGGGAATGAAAGTGAATTAATACGCGCGGCATTGAGAGAAAAGCAGCAGCGGCAAGCCGAAACGGATGCTATCAGGGCAGCTTTGTTAGCGGGCGAGAAAAGTGGCATTTCTGAGATGTCGTTGAGCGATATTTTGCAAGCGACTAAAAACAGAACAAAAAGTAATGGCAAGTTTTAAATTAACTGAAGCGACCAAAGAAGACGTGATAAACAGCTATGATTTTGGCCTATATCAGTTCGGTGAAAGCCAAGCTGACAATTATCATAATCAGCTTGAAAAACGTTTAAATTTTCTAGCTAACAATCCTTATGTTGCACCTTTAGCAACGGGCATTGATGAACAATATCGCCGCGCGTTCATGGTTCAGACTCTAACTATTACCGCATTACAGATGAAGGTATATTGATAGTTCGAATAATTGGTAAGCAAGAAGTGACTAAACGGTTAATTTGACTACGAACCCGATTAATTTATACATCAAATTTTTAGCGTAATGAGTTTGTTATTTGTGTTGTGAATAGGTATTTTTACAATCGATGTTTTATTCAGCTTAATCTCATTAGAATAAATTATGGGTACAAAAAACAATATTAGTTTTGCAGTAGGTTCGAAATACGGTCCACGTTCGTCCAATTGGATTGTTTCTATAAGTGGTTATGACGTCTATGTAACCACTGCAAAATGTAAAAAACTGTGGAAAGTTAGTTTGCATAAAAGTGGCCGTTGGCATTTGAAAAGCTTGAAGGAGTATAGCCCCACTTTAAAAGGCCCTTTAATAAAGACACATAAAAATGACATACCAAAGGGCAATTATGCTGTTGGGTTACATATTATTATTCCAGACAGCAGTTTAAGACCAGCTAGTAATCCTGAAAGAACAAGCGTTCCAGAACATTGGATAGATAGGCCAGTTGAGGGCGGATTGGTTGAAATTTCGGTCATGAGATGGAACTACGGGGGCATTGATGAAGAGTGGCCTGGTCAAAGTGTGGGAACACAACTTAAATTTCCCTATATCCTTTGCAAAGAAAAAATGGAAGTTATTGGAATAATTTCGCGTCATCTTCCTAAGGCACACCCCGAATCAATTAATATAAATAGCTATGTGGATAATTTTACTAACAATTACAAACCTATTGTTCTTGATTCACCTGAGCGCCGAGGATATTTTTGTGGTCTGAATAAAGTTGGAAGCATTGTAATTACTGAATATGCAATAGACTAGTTTTAGGCAAATAATCAAGAAATAACAAAGACCCCTTTGATAATTTTTTAGTGAGATATTTACGAAGACACTCTTGATAATTATTAAATGGAAAAGCATTCCAAACTCTCTGTCGGCGAAGCCGATGCTTTTGATTTACCCTCGATTCAAGGCTCGCCGGTTATTGGTTCAATTTGGGAGGGTAATCGCCAGGGATAGGCGATTAAGCGATGCGCCGTCTGGAATGGCTCAGCGCGTCCTGCCAAATTGAGTCAATAACCGGATGAAGAGCATTGCCCTCGAGCGGCGTTTTTCTGGTTACTCTATTTTTGCTGTAGAAAAAAGAGTAACTGGCTCGAAGGGATTCGAGTCAAAAACTGGCATGGACGTCAGTAAGCGGCAGAGCATGCTTGTAATTCAAAAAATACAAGTCGAAGAAAAGGCTTTTTAAAAAATAGAAGTGGCGCGCCCAGAGAGATTCGAACTCCCGACCAACTGGTTCGAAGCCAGTTACTCTATCCAGCTGAGCTATGGGCGCTATGCTGTGTAGTTAGCGCGGAGGATACTAGCACAACTTTGGCGTTGTTCCAGAACTTTTAATAAATCAAAGGTAACATTGCTGAAAATTCACAAGAAAGTACTGTTAGGTGCCCTTTATTTAACCCAAGCATAAAGGCACTAAGTTCCCGATGACAGCATTCGGGAACGACACGAGTTGTTTACATATACCGACTTAGGGACATTGAAATCATCTGGCTTGAAGTCAAAAAGTTGACATTTAGGGATGCCTCATCAAAAAACTTCGTATCCACTTGATTTTAAATGAATATTTTATATTGGCATAAACCGTGCTCAAGGCAGGTAAATCAGAATTCACATTAAGTGGTGTTAGCCGTGTCTCTATTAAACTCTACACAAATACTTGTTAACTCTTTGCATGTGCCAGTTTTGCAGCAATCAAAGAGAAGTGTTTTAGCTAGCAGCCCGGTACTCGATTATCTTTTGCCAGAATTATCTATTTGGCACAGTGACGAGGTGAGACAACAGCAAGAACTTACAAAAATCGATGCATATATGTTACAAGAAACCAAACAGATACTAAATCGAGTGCATGCTTTGTGTTTCAACCTAGCGTTATCTGACACCACTCAATTTAACATCGAGCTAAAACCTTCAATGTCTAACCACGTTTTGCAAGTAACGGGAGTATTTGCTGAAAAAACGCAACTTACCGAACAAATAAATGCGGATAACTGGTTAACAGGTGCTTTTAATTGGTTGTGTCCAAATTATACGGCTTTAGCTCACTCTCAGGAGTTGCTTGCTTTTTCTTACCTTTATGAGAAAAATCGCCAGCAAGCGCTGCTTCAATACGGGCATTTTAATCAATCTGAACAAGGTATACGTTGTTACTTAGCCTGCCGCGTAGAAAAGGGAGTCCCCAAATTAACTTGGAGTGTGGAGTCGCCCAAAACAATTTATGTACTAAAAGCGCTTCGTGGGTAAATGTGTAAAGAGCAATATTGCGGGCCTGCATTATACTACATAAGAACACTTATCTGCCCGCTACTCTTTCTTCACTCTGCCAAACTCGCCACACCATACCTGCACCGAATGAATAGGTGATCTCTTCTAAAAACAAAGGACTGTTTTCGTTAGCGGCTTCATCATGCACAGAGACGTTGCCACCTAAAAACACGCGGATATTATCAGTGGCATTAAATGACACACTCACAGCTATAGTAGTGCCTAAGTAACCACCTGTTGCATCAAACGCTGGGCGTTGCTCGGTTACAAATTCTTGGTCAACTTGGTAGAAGTAATCATGGAGCTTTTCGCTGCCCCAAGTGGGAGAGATACTGATGGACAGCGCCGTTTTTTCGCTTAACCAACCCCGTTGTACATAGCGAAGCTCTGGTTCAAATACATAGCCTTGATGATCGACCCCTGAGAAGTCAGTAGAAAAAACCGCCCTTGTTTGTAAATGCATCGAAAATTCAGCTTTGCCATGGTCTTCAAATTCAAATTTTGAGATTTGTACTTTTAATTGCGGCCCTAATTCAAATGTAAGATCCAAATCAGGCATGCCTTCTCGTGCCTCATTATCATCAGAGTTAGAACCAAACGCAGCCGCTAATGATAAATCGAGTTCATACC
The DNA here is from genome assembly GCF_937123705.1 of uncultured Paraglaciecola sp. Taxonomy (GTDB): domain Bacteria; phylum Pseudomonadota; class Gammaproteobacteria; order Enterobacterales; family Alteromonadaceae; genus Paraglaciecola. The sequence goes on from NZ_CAKZKO010000138.1 coordinate 101,083, forward strand.
AACTTTTATCTATTGCCACCGCCCTTGCAATTGAGCCATCACCAATACGTAATGTCTCGCCTCGATAGATAAAAAAAGGACTTGGAATAACGTTAGTGTGACTTTGATCGGCAGCTGGGTATTCAGGCGAATTAAATGCAGCTGCAAATATCCCAGCTTCCCAAACTGGCCGAAGATCATCTTCTAAAGCAATTTCCTGTTGGGCGTAATTATAAAAACTAGTCGCAAACAAGATTACAGATACCAAACACCTTACTCGAAAATACCGATTCATCACTACTATCAAAACTACACCTCGAACCAAAATCTACTTTAGCTTACAATGACTACGCTCAACCACACTAAACCTGACGACCTAAATACCTGCAAAACATTAATCAAAAAGCCTATGTTATACCATTCCGCATAAAGAAGTGACCACTCAGATAACACTAGCAAGTTTTAAAAGGGCTTACTCTGCGTTGCTCGAACTCGCAATAGAATAACTATTACTTTATTCAGGAAAACATCGCTTTTATTTCACTTTTTTCAAAAAAAACCTTGAGATCATATCTGTCAACCCCATCTCTGCTCGCAGAACACAGTTCTATTTAAAAGAATTCTAAGCAGCTGAACTATCGACTGCTTAATCACTGCCTTCAAATAAAGGCACAAAATATTATAAACACTGGAATTTTCAGGAGATTTGAAAATGGCAATTCGTCCTTTAAACGATCGCGTAATCGTTAAGCGTCACGAGCAAGAAACCAAGTCTGCAGGTGGCATTGTATTAACTGGCTCAGCAGCAGAAAAATCGACTCGCGGCGAAGTAATAGCTGTAGGTAATGGCCGCGTTTTAGACAACGGCGACGTAAAAGCGGTCGACGTTAAAATCGGTGACATTGTAATTTTCAGCGAAGGTTATGGGGTTAAAACTGAAAAGTTAGACAGCGAAGAAGTGCTTATCCTTAGCGAAAGCGACATCTTAGCAGTAGTCGAATAAACCCACCCAATAACAATTTTTTAGAGGAATAAATATCATGGCAGCTAAAGAAGTTCTTTTTTCTGATGACGCACGCGTAAAAATGTTAGCGGGTGTTAACATCCTAGCTAATGCAGTAAAAGTAACACTAGGCCCTAAAGGCCGTAACGTGGTTTTAGACAAATCATTTGGTGCTCCAACTATCACTAAAGACGGTGTATCAGTAGCCAAAGAAATCGAATTAGAAGATAAATTCGAAAACATGGGCGCACAAATGGTGAAAGAAGTGGCGTCTAAAGCCAATGACGAAGCCGGTGACGGTACCACTACTGCTACCGTTTTGGCTCAAGCCATCGTAACTGAAGGTTTAAAATCAGTAGCAGCTGGCATGAACCCAATGGATCTTAAGCGCGGTATCGACAAAGCCGTTAAAGTAGCGGTTGAAGAATTAAAAGCCTTATCGGTACCATGTGCAGACAGCAAAGCCATTGCTCAAGTAGGCACAATCTCTGCTAACTCTGATGCAGAAGTAGGCGACCTAATCGCTGAAGCCATGGACAAAGTAGGCAAAGAAGGCGTAATAACTGTTGAAGAAGGCCAAGCCCTTCAAAACGAATTAGACGTAGTTGAAGGTATGCAATTCGACCGCGGTTATTTGTCTCCTTATTTCATGAACAACCAAGAAAATGGCACAGTTGAGCTAGAAAGCCCGTTCATCCTTTTGGTTGACAAAAAAATCTCTAACATCCGTGAATTACTACCGACTCTTGAAGCAGTAGCAAAAGCCTCTAAACCTTTGCTTATCATTGCTGAAGACGTTGAAGGCGAAGCCTTAGCCACACTAGTAGTAAACAACATGCGCGGCATTGTTAAAGTAGCCGCCGTTAAAGCACCAGGTTTTGGCGACCGTCGTAAAGCTATGTTGCAAGACATCGCTACTCTTACTGGCGGTACAGTGATTTCTGAAGAAATTGGTCTAGATCTTGAAAAAGTGACTCTAGAAGACCTAGGTACCTCTAAGCGTGTTGTTATCAACAAAGACAACACTACTGTTGTTGATGGTGCTGGCGAAGAAGACATGATCAAAGGTCGTGTTGCACAAATTCGCGGACAAATCGAAGACTCATCTTCTGACTACGACAAAGAAAAACTACAAGAACGTCTAGCTAAATTAGCTGGCGGTGTTGCCGTTATCAAAGTAGGCGCAGCCACTGAAGTTGAAATGAAAGAGAAGAAAGCTCGCGTTGAAGATGCACTTCATGCTACACGTGCAGCAGTCGAAGAAGGCGTAGTAGCCGGTGGTGGTGTTGCACTAGTACGTGCCGCTTCTAAAGTAGTTGATTTAACTGGCGACAACGAAGACCAAACTCACGGCATTAAATTAGCGCTACGTGCTATGGAAGCGCCAATGCGCCAAATCGCCGCTAACGCCGGTGCAGAAGCATCTGTTGTCACTAACGAAGTGAAAAACGGCGAAGCTAACTACGGTTACAACGCGGGTAACGACACCTACGGCGACATGATCGAAATGGGTATCCTTGACCCAACTAAAGTGACCCGTTCAGCACTTCAGTTTGCCGCATCAATCGCAAGCTTGATGATCACCACCGAAGCCATGATTGCAGACGCACCACAAGACGCAGCACCAGCTATGCCTGACATGGGCGGCATGGGCGGCGGCATGGGTGGAATGGGCGGCATGATGTAAGTCAGAAATGATTATTACATAGAAGGCCAAACTTCTTGAAAAGCCCGAATATCGCTATTCGGGCTTTTTTGTTTTTATACCATTAATTTTGCAAACCAAACGGGTTATCGATGCTGGCACTTGGCTCAGTAAACCAACGAGGGCCTTGGTCAGTCATATAAAAATGGTCTTCTAAACGAATACCAAATTCATCGGGAACCACCAGCATAGGTTCGTTACTAAAACACATGCCAGTGGCGAGCGGGGTTTTGTTGCCGCCCACTAAATAAGGCCATTCGTGAATGTCTAAACCAATACCATGGCCAGTGCGGTGGGGACAACCGGGTGTTTGATATTCTGGGCCTAAACCGTGTGAGGCCAAATAACCACGAGCAGCTTCATCAACGGCTTCGCAAGGTGTGCCAATTTGGGCAGCGTTAAAAGCGGCTAGTTGTGCGGATTTTTCAATATCCCAAAATTTTCGTTGCCAACTTGTTGGCTCTCCAAACACATAAGTGCGGGTAATGTCCGATAAATAGTTGTGCACTTTACAGCCGGTATCGATTAATACCATATCGCCTTGTTTTAATATTTGCGGATCTTTCACCCCATGAGGGAAAGATGTGGCCACACCAAAAAGTACAATACAAAAATAGTTACCGGGAGCGCCGACTTTTTGGTGTGCTTGTTTAATAAAGGCTTCTACTTCGGTGGTGCTTATGCCTGCATACAGCATACTTGCGGTGGCTTGATGTACCGCTAGTGTCATATTCATTGCAGCTTGCATTAAGGCTATTTCGTTAGCAGATTTGTGCATTCTGCAATGGGCGGTAACTTCTTTTGCGTTGATCAGGTTTAAGCCATTTTGAGCTTTATTGATACCATCGAATATAAAAAATTGTGCACTTTCATCTATGCCTATGGTGGCGATGTCTTTGATATTTAATTGCTTTAATACCTCAACAAACAAGCAATAAGGACTTTGGTGTTCTTGCCAGCCATGTATTGGCCCGTCTATCACCTTAAAATCATTTAAGCTGCCTATTTCAAAATAGGGTGCAATGTACTGCACTTCTCCAACAGCAGGTAATATCGCACCTACCATACGCTCACTGGCATACCATTGCATACCGGTAAAATAAGTAAGATTAGTGCCAGCATTGAGGTAAATTGCAGCAATATTATTGGCTTGCATATAGGCTTGGGCTTTGGCAATGCGGGCTAGATGTTCTTCTGGGTGAATTGGGCTAAGCGCTTCTGTCATATCACTTAAGGAGTCTAAGGCTTGCTCAGATGTTTGGGTACCAATTCCAATGGTTGTCATGTTTTCTCCTGACGTTATGAATACTTTTAAAATACCAATCGACTACTTACTGTGTAATTCGAACCTTAAAATGTCTCTTTAAGCAGATTCAGCATATCTTCGAGAGACAGTTTCGTCGCTGCTTGGTTACCCGAGAGTAATTTGTCGGCTAAGTCGTGTTTATCTTGGTGTAGCGCCACAATTTTTTCTTCAATGGTGTTTTGAGTAATAAGGCGGTAAAGAGTAACCGCAATATCATCGACAAAAAAACCAACGCCATACTAGCGATTTTTTGTATTTTAGGCGCCATTGCTACGTCTAAAAGAAGTCATTTCAGAGTTCCTTTAGCAATTCGACTCATCAAATAAAGCGGAGTGAAAAACAAACTTAGCTCAAAGCCAACCACACACCTACGGCAAACAATAATGTGCCAGAAATAGCGTTCATCCACCTGATGTTATTACCTTTGTTAAGCAGCGACTTTAAACTTCTGCCACCTGTTGCGTAAATCATCATACAGATAAACTCGCTGAGCATAATAATGCTCACCAATGCCAATAGTTGAAATGTAATTGCCTTAGAGGCATCAATAAAGGGAGGCAAAATAGACAACATAAATGCCCAACCTTTGGGGTTAGCAATGGCGGTAATAAAACCTTGAGAGACTAGCGATGTTCGGCTAACAGTGGTTTCAACGCCTGAACTTAGGGTTAAATGCTTGCCAGACCAATACATTTTGCATCCTAAATACATTAGGTACAGCCCGCCAATCCATTTAAACCAAATAAATAAAGTGGGATAATTTAGCATAATAGCGGCCATGCCTAGTACCGCAGAAACAGCCACCAAAGCCACACCACTGACTTCACCTAGCATCATCCATAATGTACGACGTAATCCAACCTTTAGCCCTAAGGTCATGGCTAATGTCATACACATGCCAGGTGTGATTGAGATAAAAAATATGGTGGGAATAAATACCGCTAAGGTCGCTAATGTGGGCATAGTAAATCATCAACAAAAAAATTGGCGACATATTAACCTGCGCACTGTAAATATCAATGGGGTCAGAGCATTTGATTTCTGTGGTTATTCATCTAACGGCTCGTTAAACTATTTAATCAAGATAATAAAATCAGGAATTTACATTAAATCATCTGGCTTGACGTATTGATATATCGTTGCAAGTTGCTTTTATTCCATTGGTTATATTTGGGAAGTACAGATAATCAAGGACCTTTTATATTCGTCGCCGAGATTACTGTGCGGGATAACCATTTGAAAATTTATCGGTTTGTAATTGTGTTGTGTAAAATCAAATGCTCTGACCCCATTGATTTAGTGGATTTGGCAAATAAATGGACTTTATTTGCTCATTGCAACTGCTGGTTGTCAAATTAACAACCGCACTTGCTAGTCTGCAACCAGCGTATTTCCTAAGCTTGCTGCTCCAAACAAATGAAAAGGTAAACCTAATGATATTAGCAGATAAGATTATCAAATTAAGAAAACAGCTTGGTTGGTCGCAGGAAGAACTGGCCGAAAAGATGAGTGTGTCTCGGCAATCGGTGTCTAAATGGGAAAGCACTAATAGTATTCCAGATCTCAACAAAATCATCGTGCTCGCAGGTATTTTTGGGGTGTCAACTGACTATTTACTAAAGGACGATATAGAAGCCGAGGAACCTGTAAGTGAAGATTCAGAGCCAGGTGTCAACCAAATCAATTTAGAGCAAGCACTACTTTATGTTGAGAACAAAGTGAAGGTATCAGATTTAATTGCTAAAGGTGTCATGTTTTGTGTTTGTTCAGTGATCCCTTTATTTTTTCTAATGATGCTAAATACGGCAAATAAATTACCTATATCCAACCATGCTGCGATAGCCATTGGTATCGTATCTATCATGGTTATGATTGTTTTTGGGATCAGTTATTTTATAAAAATCAATCAATATGACAATGAATTGGCTCCCATAGATAACCAACGCTTTGAGTTAGCTTATGGGGTGCATGGCGTGTTTACGGAAAAACTACAGAAGTTTATGAGCACCTATAATCAAAGATTAATGATCAGTATCTCCTTATTTATTTTCTGCTCGGTGCCACTCATCGTAACGAGTATTTTGACTAGAAGTTCTGAACTCACTCTCTTAATGTTAATTGTTCTTCTATTTATGATAGCAATAGGGATTTATATATTAATGCCTGCCTCAACTAAACATGACGCCTACCATTTTCTATTAAAAGAAGGCGACCTTAACGCAGGAAAAACCAGAACAACTATATTGGCTGAAAAACTAGCCGCTGTTTACTGGCCATTAATTATAGCCATTTACCTAGGTTGGAGCTTGTGGACAATGCAATGGGGAGTCACATGGATTGTATGGCCTGTGGGGGCTATCTCTTTTGTAGCATTGGTGGGTATTGTTAGCTTTTTTGACAAAGAAAACGAAAGGTAGATTATGGCTTTAGAGGTCGATTGTCCGTAAAAATAGCAATCAACCTCTAAATAACCCAGAGTTCAAGTTAGATACAATTTTACATTTAAATGCTGACTCTTTTATAAGGACGATACTCAGGCATCCAAAAGTTACGTTCGATGCGCTCTTTCAAAATGTCATCTGACACCTGTAAAGCCAAGTTTTGTTGCATCGCTATTTTTGCCACGTCAAAGGCAATTTTTTTACTCAATTGTGCTATTTCGCCTAAGGCAGGAAGTAAATCGCCTTTTCCCGTTGCAGCAAGGGGTGAGGCATCAGCCAAGGCGACGCTGGTTGCCATTAACATCTCATCACTGATCAAACTGGCCTTTGCAGCAATTACACCTAAGCCAATACCTGGGAAGATATAGCTATTATTACATTGGGCAATGGCAAAAGTTTTGCCGTTATATTCAACCTGCTTGAATGGGCTGCCGGTGGCAACAATGACTTCTCCTTCGGTCCATTCGATCACTTGCTCGGGCGTTGCTTCAACTTGGCGAGAAGGATTACTCAAAGGAAAAATAATGGGTAACTCACAGTGCTTTTTCATACTGCGGATAACCTGCTCTGTAAATAAACCAGCTTGGCCAGACACACCAATTAAGATACCTGGCTGGGCACAATTTACCACATCTAATAATGACGCAAACTCACCGCTAAATGACCACTCACTAATTGAATCCTCGGGCTGCACAAGGCGTTGCTGGAAATCTCGCAACCCCTGCATTCCTTCCGTTAGTAATCCAAAGCGGTCGATCATAAATACTTGGCTACGTGCTTGTGCATCAGAAATGCCTTCTAAACACATTTGCTGAATGATTTGCTCGGCAATGCCGCACCCCGCTGAGCCAGCACCAACAAACACCACTTTTTGTTCAGACAACTTAGTGTTCTTACTTTTGCACGCAGCTAAAATAGTGCCGACTGCCACTGCAGCTGTGCCTTGAACATCATCATTAAAACAGCAAATTTTATGCCTATAACGCTCAAGTAAAGGCATAGCATTAGGCTGGGCAAAATCTTCGAATTGTAGCATCACTTCTGGCCAGCGCCGGTGAATGGCTTTGATAAACATATCGACAAACTCGTCGTACTCAGCCTGACCAATACGTTTGTGACGTGCCCCCATATACATAGGGTCGGCCAATAGTTTTTCGTTGTTAGTGCCTACATCTAACATCACAGGCAAAGTATAGGCTGGGCTAATGCCCCCACAGGCGGTGTACAATGATAACTTACCGATAGGGATCCCCATCCCCCCTATACCTTGGTCGCCTAATCCTAAGATCCGCTCACCGTCGGTAACTACTATAACTTTTACTTTGCGTTTAGTGGCATTACGTAAAATATCATCCATTTGATGACGTTCAGAATAGGAAATAAATAAACCACGAGAACTACGGTAGATATCTGAAAACTGTTCACACGCATCACCCACAGTAGGCGTATAGATAATGGGCATCATTTCATCTATGTGCTCTTTAACTAAGCGGTAATACAGAGTTTCGTTATTATCTTGAATAGCCCGTAAGTATATATGCTTGTTAATCGGCTGATCAAAACTGGAATACTGCATGTAAGCACGGTCGACTTGCTCTTCTATCGTTTCATAGCGGGGCGGGATCAAGCCTGTTAAGTTAAAAGTTTTGCGTTCATCTGCACTAAAGGCGCTACCTTTGTTAAGCAGCGGCGTTTCTAACAATGAAGGGCCAGAATGAGGAATATAAAGCGCGCTCTTAGTAGCTGAATTTGCCATTAACGTTTTGTCCTGTAATTTTGTATTATTGTTTCAGTTATCTCTGGCCATTTAGGCCAGTATAGTTATGGAGTTATTTTAAAATATATCTTCAATCTGTTTCTTACTTTGCTCACCTTGTTCAGCGGGCTCAACAATTTGTGCGTCGGCCACAAATGTTTGCGGTTGGGTGCCTTGGGCAAAGTATTCAAACATAGATGTTTTATCTGTTCTAGTCGTTAATTTTCCTGTGCCTTTGTCAATACGCACAGTCAGTAAGTCTGTTGGCATGGGCATTAAATGTTCAGGTTTATCAGCTAGCGCATATTGCATAAATCTAATCCAAGCAGGTTGAGCCGCATGACCACCCGATTCACTACCTATTAATGCGTTGCCAATATAGTTGAACTTTTGGGGGTTCTTATTGACCAAATTTTGATTTCGCGTAGTACGACCCAAGCGTCTATTGTTATCGTCAAATCCAACCCAAGTTGTGGCCACTAGATCTGGTGTAAAGCCACTAAACCATGTATCTCGGACATCGTTAGTGGTTCCGGTTTTTCCGGCAAGATCGCTACGTTTCATTAATAATGCGGCGCGCCAACCAGTACCACGATTGTCCCAACTACCGTTAATTTGTACCGCTGAGCGCATCATTTCTGCAACTAAAAATGCATTTTCAGCACTAATGACTCTTGGCGCTGATAGTAAACTCTTAACGGGCTCCTCTATCTTAGGGGCAACACCAAACTCAGCGGCTAACAGGGCCTCAATGTCTTCAGTATCTGCGGGCTGTTCTGTTGTAAGTTGCTCAGCTACTTCACAAGGGGAGCAAGCATTAACAGGGTTGGCTTTCCATAGCACTTCTCCCATTTCGTTTTCGATACGCTGAATAAAATGGGGGTGGATTAAAAACCCACCATTGGCAATCACCGCCATCGCGGTGGCAACCTCTAATGGCGTGTGTGAACCAGAGCCTAAAGAAAGTGTTTCATCTAACGGGATATCATCCTTATCAAACCCAAAGCGAGTAAGATACTCTGCGATATTTTCTAACCCAACCGCCCTCAATAACCGCACCGACACCACATTTTTAGACTTACTTAGCGCCACTCGCATACGAATAGGTCCATCATACTCAGGGGGTGAATTTTCGGGCCGCCAAGCATTGCCTGAACCCGCTTGCCATTGAGTAATTGGCGCATCGTTTATCACACTTGCCAAAGTGTAACCATTTTCCAATGCGGCTGAATAAATAAAAGGTTTGATATTCGAGCCAACTTGCCTTTCTGCTTGAGTCGCTCGGTTAAACTGACTTTGATAAAAACTATAACCACCGATGACCGCTTGCGCTGCACCATTTTTTGGATCTAAAGCAACAAAGGCACTACTGGCCTGAGGATATTGTGCTAGCTGCCAATGCAAATCATGTTCTCGTTGACGAATTAATATCAAGGCCCCTTCTTGTAATATATCGCTAGCTTTTTGGGGTGCAGGACCTTGTTTCGAATCATTAATGAATGGCCTGGCCCAATCAAGACCATCCCAATCAATAATGCTGTATTTTCCTTGTTTGTTATAAATAATAATATCTGTCTCATTTACTTTGACCACAATGGCAGGAAGCAAGGGCTCAAAGGTTTTAACCTCTTGCAAATAACTTAACATTTGATCTTCTTGCCACGGTTTTGAATCAGTTGCGTGATGTGCTTCTTGAGCGGTAAGTAGCTCATTAACGGCGGATGACCAAAGCTGTTTCTCCGGCCCCCTATACCCATGACGTTCATCATAATCATGTAAATTTCTACGTACCGCACGTTGCGCCGCAGCTTGTAAAGTAGATGAAGCCGTAGCGTAAACTTGATATCCCCCAGTTTCAGCTTCATTTTTTCCGTATAGATCAATCATCTCGTTGTAAATAATATCCGCTAAGTACGGGGCATCTAAATCTATTTCTGCGCCATATTTTTTAGCGGTGACAGGTTCACTCAATGCTTTTTCAAATTGCGCTCGCGAAATATATTCTTCATCTAACATACGCAGTAGTACGATACGCCTTCTAGCAAGTGAACGCTCGGGGCGACTAATCGGATTAAGAGTTGAAGGAGCTTGAGGCAAACCTGCTATGGTTGCGAACTGAGCCAAGGAAAGCTCACTAAGCGGCTTACCATAGTACACTTGAGCGGCCGCTCCAAAACCGAAGGCTCGGTGCCCCAGTTCTACTTTATTTAAGTACAACTCTAATATTTCTTGTTTGCTTAACAGCTGCTCCATATGCCATGCTAGGATTATTTCCCGTATCTTACGTATATATTTTTTTTCACGGGTAAGAAAAAAGTCGCGGGCCATTTGCATTGTCAGGGTACTCCCCCCTTGCCCTTTCTCGCCAGTGACAACTAAATTAATTAAAGCGCGCATCATGCCGATAGGATCAATACCAGGGTGCTCATAGAAGCGACTATCTTCAGTGGCAATAACCGCTTGTTGTAATTGCAGTGGAATTTGCTCAAGAGTCAGAGGAATACGGCGTTTCACACCATATTGGGAAATTAGTTTGCCATCTTGAGTGTATATACGCATAGGCGTTTGTAAGCGCACATCTTTAAGCACATCAACACTTGGAAGATCTGCTTTGATATAAAAATAAGTACCTAATAAGATAATGGTACCAACCAAAAATGTGGTAAAAATGGCTATTAATGCGGGTTTAAGTAACTTCACGGAAAGATAATACCAAGGCAATTTCTAATAAATGATCTACATTTTATACCTATGTACAGTTATTAGAACCATAAAATGTAAAAAATTACGTAATAATGATGGTGTGAAATTTGTCCCCATTCAATCGGATGTCTAACAATTGAAAAATTTATTTGGCCCTAAAGTACAAAAAATGATTGGCCTTGATATAGGTACTCGGTTTATTAAAGCCGTTGTACTCGAAAAATCAGGTGAACAATTTAACTTGCAAGCGTTCGCCTGCGAGCCCATTTTGGGCAATGCTTTTGCAGAGCGTGAAATTAAGGATTTCGAAGCAGTTAGCCATGCATTGAAAAAAATGAAGCTTGCTTTAAAAAACAAAAACAAGTTAGTTGCCATTGCCGTATCTGGCTCAACGGTACTGAATAAAGTCGTATATATGGATCCAGGTCAAACCGATCACGAACTTGAGAGCCAGATTGAATTAGAAGCTGATAGCTTAATTCCCTATCCGCTCAGCGAAGTCTACATTGACTTTGAAGAAATTAACGACAGCTTAACTTCCAACAATAAAGTTGAAGTATTGTTAAGTGCCGTACATAAAGAATTGGTTGATCGTAGGATTACCTTGCTGGGTGAAGTGGGTTACGAAGCCAAAATTGTCGACATAGAAAGCTATGCTCTAGGTGCTGCTATTTCTTCTTTCTATCCTTATGAAACTGACGAAACTGTCTGCTGTATCAATGTTGGTGCCAGTCACTTACAAATGTGCGCCGTTAAAAATGGCCAAGTCATTTACACCAAAGATCATAATTTTGGAATGGATGCGTTAATCCAAGACCTAAGCGTACTATATAGCCAAGAACGCTCACAAATCGAACAGCAGTTAACAGATGGCACATTACCAGAGGCATGGAAGCAAGATGCTTACCCAATGTTTTTGGCAAATCTGCAACAAAATATTAATCGGGCAATCCAGCTATATATTAGCGCCTCTAAAGAGGCACGCCCAAGCTCATTACTTATTTGTGGAGGCGCTGGGCACTTAACATCTTTACCTGAAGACCTCACCGCAGACTTAGGTATAGACGTGACTTTTTTCAATCCGTTTGCTGACATGGCAAAAGCTGAGTCCGTCAATCAAGGAGAATTAGAGCAGGTATCAGGGCAGCTTATTATTGCAGCAGGTTTAGCCAGTAGGAGTTTTCAACCATGGCACATATAAATTTATTGCCTTGGCGCGAAAGTAGCAGGGCTGAACAAAAAAAGAGTTATCTTACATTACTTGCAGCTCTTGCTCTCGGTGCCATTGGACTGATGTTTATGGTTGGAAATGTGTTGGATCAAATGACAGACAACCAACTTTATCGAAATAGTTTTATCGAGCAGGAAACAGCTTTATTAGATCAACAGATTGAAAAAATTAAAAACATCAAGAAAGACAAGGCCGCAATCGAACAAAGAATGGCTTTGATTGAGCAACTAGAATCGAGCAGAAACGCCGTTCCCATTGTATTGGACGAGCTAGTAAGATTATTACCTCATGGTTTATCTTTTCGAAGCTTTTCTCGTCAAGGAAACCTCATTGAGATACAAGGTGTGAGTGAATCCAATAATAGGTTGGCTGACTTCATGCGCATGCTGCAAGATTCAACTGTTTTTAGTAGTGGTGAATTATCTTCGATTAAAGCCGATACCTCTGCGTTGGAGGCTGTCAGTGATTTCAAACTTACTTTTACAATAAATCCTAGCGTTGCCCCGGATTTCTCAATCATTAACGAGGAGTCAGGCAAATGAAATTTGACGTTAATAAGTTAAAAGAAGTCAATGATTTAGATTTCGAGCAAGTTGCCACTTGGCCCTTCGAAGTCAAATCTTTAGTCGCCGCATTTGTGGTAATTATTGGTTTAGTTGGTGGATATTATTTATTGGTAAAGTCTAAGCTGCCAGTACTAGATGCCGCACAGGATAAAGAGCTAAAACTAAAACAAACCTATCAGGGCAAATATCGTATCGCCGTAAACTTAGAAGCATACGAAGAGCAACTTGCCAGATTACAAAGTGATTTTTCTTCTATGTTAAAATCACTCCCTACAAGTAATGAAACGCCTGGTCTATTAGATGACATTACATTAGTTGGCACATCAGCTGGACTTACCTTTAGAGTATTAAATTGGCAAAGAGAAATTCCAAAAGAATTTTACTCAGAGCTTCCAATTGAAATGGAAGTATCAGGCGGATATCACAATTTTGGGCAATTTGCTTCGGAAATAGCTGGGTTGCCACGAATTGTTACCGTGCATGATTTTGAAGTGACTCAAGAAGCCAATACACTTAAACTCAAAGTGCAAGCCAAGACCTACAGGACATCGACTGAACAAGAAACAACAGCGGAGCAAGCACAATGAAGCATATTAAACTTGTTTTAGCCGCCGCTATTTTAAGTGGCTGCGAAGCCAAAGTCGACGACTTGCAAGCATTTATTGCAGAAGTAAAACAAAATACTGTGGTTAGCGTAGAGCCCTATCCAGAATTTGAAAGTAAACCTACTTTTATTTACTCTGCCGATACCCTGCGCAGCCCTTTTCAACAGCCCAGGAATACCGGTGCAGGTGTCGAAGTTAAAGTTGCGTCTCAACCAAATTGTGCGCAACCAGACTTTAACCGTACTAAACAACCATTGGAAAAATTTGGGATAGATGCCTTAGCAATAAATGGCGTTTTTCAATCAAATGGTAAGCAATGGGCACTTATCCAGTCAAATACTGGTAGTTTATTTAAAGCAACAATTGGCGATTACCTTGGATTGTTTTTTGGGAAAATCGATTCTATTCAAAATGGCACAGTTTCTTTTACTGAAATGCTGCCCGATGGTGCTGGCTGCTGGCAAAAAAAGCCCGCCACACTCACCATGCAATCGAAGGCAGGAGAAAATAATGTCTGAGCGTTTTATCTTTAACAAGAAACTTAATCGAACTAATCCGGCCTGGTATTGGTTACTTGCAATCGCTGCTAGCCTCTTGGCATTTGAGTCATTAAGTCAAGAAGAAGCTGCGGTACTAGTCGATCCCGAGCCGGAAATGAACAGTGCTTTTCACTCAGAATTGCTAGATGTACAATTTTCTCGCTTACCAAGTGGTGGCGCTAAAGCATTATTAATGTTTAGTAATAGCGATTTTCAGCTGCAGTTGAGCGAAAGGGGCAAAAATTTACGTTTAGTTTTACCAAAAACCAAACTAGCCAATGAGCAATTGTTTAAGCTTGACGTGGTAGATTTTGCGACACCGGTCAATACCATTGAAACTTTCCAAGATGAAGAGCAATCCAGAGTTGAGTTTTCATTGCAGGACCGGATCTCTTTTCGTCATCAAAAAAACTCTAATAGTCTAAGTATAGAAATTGAGAAGCGCACAAAAGATACGCCAGTAGAAGATCCAAAGAATAACTTTGAAGGCGAACCTATTTCTCTTGATTTCCAAGACGTACCAGTACGCCAAGTATTGCAAATTATTGCACAAGTCAATAATTTCAACCTCGTCACCACTGACACAGTGTCTGGTAATGTAACTATTAGCTTATCCGGTGTACCTTGGGATCAAGCTTTAGACATGATTTTGAAAATCAAAGGGTTAGATAAAAGACTAGAAGGCAACATCTTACTGATTGCGCCTACTGAGGAACTATCGGCTCGTGAAACGCAGCAACTACAATCTAAACAGCAGGTGGCAGAACTTGCACCACTGGTTTCTACCAATGTGCAAATCAATTATGCGAAAGCACAAGATATAGCCATCATTCTTAAAGGCACGGAAAACAGTATCTTAACCACCAGAGGCAGTGTGGCAGTAGATGAAAGAACTAACACCCTATTGCTGCGAGATACTCAAGCTTCGATAGATGAAGCCAAAGCCTTAGTTGATGCCTTAGACATACCAATCAAGCAAGTTCTAATAGAATCACGCATGGTCACTGTGCGAGACAACGCTAGCGAATCTTTAGGCGTGCAATGGGGGCTTAGCGATACCATCAATGACGGTGCAATTTCAGGCTCTATAAAGGGGGCTGATTCTATCGCCAGTGGCGTGGTACCTTCAATTACCGACCGACTTAATGTGGCACTACCCGTAAGCAGTCCAGCGGGAAGTATTGGTATCCAAATCGCTCGTTTATTAGATGGCACTATTATTGATATGGAGCTGTCAGCTTTAGAGACTGAAAACAAAGGTGAAGTTATTGCTAGCCCACGTATTACTGTGGCGAACCAGCATGAAGCATATATTGAGCAAGGTACAGAAATTCCATATGTACAAGCCACCTCTAGTGGTGCCACTTCAGTTGAATTCAAAAAAGCGGTACTAAGTTTAAAAGTTACACCACATATTACCCCAGACAATCGCATCATTATGGATTTAGTGGTAACCCAAGACACCCGCGGTGATACAGTTTCAACCTCTACAGGTGACGCCGTTGCTATTGATACACAAGAGATAAATACTCAAGTGTTAGTTGAAAACGGTGAAACTGTGGTTCTAGGTGGCATATTCCAGCAAAACTCTTCAAACGACGAACGAAAAATTCCACTTTTAGGCGACTTGCCTTTTGTTGGTAGTCTGTTCAAAAACTCTACTGAGGTATTAGAAAAGCGTGAACTTCTTATATTTGTAACGCCTAAAATTTTAACTAACAAACTAAGAAGTAACTAAAATTTAGCCCAACGGCTAGGTAAACAGCATTAAAAAAGCAGCTTAATGTCAAATTAAAGCTGCTTTTTTTTATTATTCCTGTCTTATGCGCTTTACAAAGCTTGCAAAATTCCCTTTAAAACTGAGATAATCTCCTCATCGAAATTTTCGACGAGGTCTGGTTAATCCATAAAAGGGTAGCCGCACAATACTTTCTACCCCTTAAACATAGTTGTGAAATAAGCAAAAATGGCTGAAAAACGTAATATATTCCTTATAGGCCCCATGGGTGCTGGTAAAAGCACAATTGGCAGGCATCTAGCAGAAGAACTTCATTTAGAATTTTTTGACTCCGACCAAGAGATCGAGAGACGATCTGGCGCAGATATCGCTTGGATATTTGATCTAGAAGGCGAAGAAGGCTTCCGTCAACGTGAAGAAAACATCATCAACGACTTAACTGATAAGCAAGGTATTGTCTTGGCAACGGGCGGTGGCTCGGTGGTCAGTAAAAATGTCAGAAATAGACTATCCGCTCGTGGAATAGTAGTGTATTTACAAACCACAATTGATAAGCAGGTCGCTAGAACTCAACGCGACAAACGTCGCCCTTTGTTGCAAAACGATGATCCAGAAACAGTATTGCGAAACCTAGCTGAAGAGCGCAACCCATTATACGAAGACGCAGCCGATTATATTGTTGATACCGATGATCAAAGCGCTCGTGCGGTGGCAAATCAAATCATCCAGAAGATTGGACTGTAACGCTTCTTACACTTATCACATTTAATAGGGCTAGCTACTTATGGCAACACTAACAGTTGAGTTGGGAGAGCGTAGCTACCCTATTTATATTCAAGCAGACCTACTTAGCCTTCCTGATGTTTTAACCACTCACTTAGTCACCCCAAAAGTCATCATAGTGACCAATGAAGTTGTGGCCCCTCTTTATTTCGAATTAGTCAATCAGGCCTTATCAGGCTATGACGTTAGCAAAATTGTTATACCAGACGGTGAGCAACACAAAAATTTGCAAAGTTTTGAAATGATTATCTCCAGACTGTTAGAGATGTCTGCTGCTCGAGACACCACTTTAATTGCGCTGGGTGGCGGTGTAGTCGGAGACTTAACCGGTTTTGTAGCAGCTAGTTTTCAACGGGGTATGCCTTTTATTCAAATTCCCACCACCCTATTATCTCAAGTAGATTCATCAGTAGGTGGAAAAACAGCCGTAAATCACCCACTCGGAAAAAATATGATTGGAGCATTTTACCAACCTAAGGCCGTACTGATAGATACCAATAGTTTAGCCAGTTTACCGAAACGAGAGTTTGCAGCAGGTATGGCTGAGGTCATTAAGTATGGCGTGATCTACGACTGTGATTTTTTTCGGTGGTTAGAGGAAAATCTACAGGCCATCAAACAGCAAGATCTCACCGCTTTGCAATACATGATTTCTAGATGTTGTGAAATAAAAGCTGAAATTGTTGCTATTGACGAAAGAGAGTCAGGTTTACGAGCAATCCTCAATCTAGGCCATACATTTGGTCATGCCATCGAAGCAGAACAAGGTTATGGAAACTGGTTACATGGTGAAGCCGTAGCAACAGGCATTGTTCTTGCTTCTGCAGTAGCAACTAAGAAAAATTGGCTCGAAACGTCAGAATTTAGTCGTATCGAATCTCTTTTACAAGCATTTGATTTACCTACAGTTGCACCGTCTAACATGGCATATGACGATTTTGTACGACATATGCGTCACGATAAAAAAGTGCAAGCTGGCCAACTGTTTTTTGTCATTCCAAAGAAGATTGGTGAAGCGGTTGTAACGGATCAAGTATCTGACGAGATTTTACTGGCCATTCTTTCTTAGGATTATTTTTGGCTTGTGATGTCGGTGTTGTTGCATCGACCTAGCACGCTTCACTACCTAGGTATTAAAATGGCAGCGTCAGAACTGAACAACCGGTTAGACTATTTAATTAGTTACTCATCGCAACTTGTATTTGTTTGCAGCGAAAAAATTGCGCAAAAATCTCAGCTCATTGAAAGTTTCTTAACCCAGCAAAGTGAGCAAGCTGACTTAGCATTACTTACAGCACATGAATTGACACCTCTGGTCAGCTATCGAGAAAAACTGTTTCGTCAACTTATTAGTCCAAACCTAACCGCAGACTTTAGTCGACCTTTAAATCAATTATTGGCACCACTTAACAATCAAACTGGCGCAATCTTAATCAATATTTATCAAGCTGATAAGTTACCAAACAAGCTTGTAAAGGAATTATGGGATCTGGTGTTACAAAGCCGCTTTGCTAAAAACAAACACCTTCTCAATGTACTTCTTATCGGTGATTCAGAGTGGGCGGAATCTACTAAGCTAAGTTTGGGCTGTAACACAAAAGACCAACCCATAGTGTTAAACACTCAAATTGAGTTTCAATATCCTGAAACCCATGAATTTTCTGACCTTGAATCCTTCCTTCAAAATACACGTCAACAATTTGCGCAACGTGTACAAGAACGCCAGGTACAACTGAGCGAGTCAAAACCTAAGCCACGCTTAAATAAATTGTGGATCAAGCTTACTTTTGGTCTAATTTTTTTAGGGCTTTTTGCGGTTATAGTGAACTGGCAATATCCTCTAAAAATTAAAGATATGCAGTCCTATTTTGCCACCAAAATTGTAACGCCTAAGCCATTGAGCAACGCCTCAAAAGATACAATATCAAAGAAACCAGTCACTAACACGGGCCAAGAAGTCGAGCCACAAGTAGTTAGCACTGCTCCTTTAACCAGCACTAAAGATATTTTAATTACAGATTGGAGCAGCGCCAGTGCAAAACTCGTAAGACAGCCTAACCATGCACAGTTAGCATCCAATATAATCGAACATCCAAAAGATATTCAGGCACAGCCATCCCAAGAACAAGCACTGCAATCTCCTAACCTAAACCCTAACTTACAACGACAAACAAGAAGTATCCAAGGTGATGGAACTGAAAGTAGGATGGCTGCAATAACCAAGCACCAACCAGCCCTTTTAGAGAAAGCAAATATAACTCAAGAGAGAAATTCGCTACAGACTGAGCCTAGTTTACTGTTGGCGCTGCCTACAGAGCATTTTGTTATCCAAATAGCCGCTATGGCTAATCTCCAAGCATTGCAAGACTTTGTCGCTATTGAACAATTAAGCCATCAACTATGGTTGTATAAAACCCAACGCTACGGTGCAGATTGGTTTGTTCTAGTGAAGAACCAAGACTTTGCTTCTATGGAAGAAGCCAGAGTAGCCATTACTCAATTGCATGCTTCCTTGCGGCTAAATGCGCCTTTTGTTAAAAGTCTACGGCAAGTCAAACAAGAAATAAGTATCACAAAGTCCTAAGCTATTTGTTGTTTGTACTCGGTGCCGTTACAATTCGGCCTGACAAATTTGCAGCTCCGACTTGGTTGAAACATTGGCAGTAACAAAAGATAAGAAAAACAGAGCCTTTTTAAAATGGGCCGGGGGCAAATACAGCCTAATGGAAGACATTAACGCAAGACTTCCAAAGGCTAAGAAACTCATTGAACCTTTCGTTGGTGCCGGTTCGGTATTTCTTAACACCCAGTATTCTAAATATTTACTTAATGATATTAACCCCGACCTTATCAATTTGTACAATATTGTTAAGCACCAAGGTGCAGCTTACATAAAAGACAGCATAAAGCTGTTTACCCCAGACTATAACGACGAACTTCGCTACTACCACATAAGGCAAAGCTTTAATGAAAGTGAAGATATCTATGAGCGAGCGGTGTATTTTCTATACTTAAACCGCCACGGTTACAATGGCTTGTGCAGATATAACAATAGCGGAAAATTCAACGTTCCTTTTGGTAGATATAAGGCCCCTTATTTTCCAGAAAAAGAGCTTGAGTACTTTTCCGAGAAAGCACGGTTGGCCACTTTTACGTGCGAGCCTTTTGAGAAAATGTTTACCAGAGCGCGAAAAGGCTCAGTAATATATTGTGATCCGCCTTATGCGCCTATTAGCAAAACCGCTATGTTTAATAGTTATGCAACAGGTGGCTTTACCCTAGACAACCAGATAAAACTGGCATCATTGGCTCGGCATGCAGGTTACACTCGTGAAATTCCAGTATTGGTAAGCAATCACGACACAGAGTTTACCCGAGATATTTATCAGCACGCCGATATAACCAAGCTACAAGTGAGCCGTTTTATCAGTCAAAACGGCAACGCTAGATTAAAAGTTGCTGAACTATTGGCGCTCTATCAAAACTCAATTTGAATTAACGGGATTGGCTGGATGAATGACTTCATTATTTCCAGTACGAGACAGCAGCTCAAGTAAATCAATAAAATGAAATTGATAAGAACTTGACCCCCCAGCAAACCATTCAGACCAACTTATTTCTTGGGTCTGCTGGGAAGCACATCTATTGGCAGGGTGGCTGACTGGCAGCCCTTGAGCAAGCTCTAGGTTTTCAATGTGGCTGCAATAACTATTAACATCAACAAACAAAGTCTGGGACATATTAAAAAAAGCGAGAGCCGTTAACGTTACCCCAGCAAGAGTAAATAGCGATTTTGGCTTCGTATTCATAGTTTTATCCCGTTGACTTAATTTGTTACATTATACCATATGCAAACAGCAACAACCGCATTTCAACTGATTTACTGTGCGCCTTACCGTATACTGATTAGTAATACGCCTTAAACCGCTTTAAAGATCAAATGATTTACTTAGAGAAAAATACATCGCCTCATCGTCATCAAGATCAGAACCACTGAAGATAACTCCTACACCTAAATCAAAACCGCCAACTTCTGTCCCATAGGCCACTTCTAAGTATTCTCCTGCGAAGTCTTGCCCATAGATACCAACAGTAGCGGTAAAGCCATTCTTCTCAAGGGAAACAGTAGTGAATGAATAATCTCCTTCTGTTGCTGCCTTGTCACCTACTAGCCCGTCCCATTTGCCTTGATTATAACTAACACTAAACATCCCAAAGCCGGCATTTAAATTGATTTCATTGTATGCAGAGTCAAAGTCACCTGTATATTGATAACTCGTAACTCCAACTCCTAATGAAAGGCCGTTATCCAGTTCAAAGCCATAGCCACCGTAAAGATCAACTTCCAAGCCATCAGCTACATCTGCAACCCAAGTTCCTAGGCTAAAACCACCATTTTCATAATCCAAACCAACATTGGCTGAACCACTGCCGGTTTGCTGAATACCTCGATAGTGATATTCAGAAACATAGCCGACTTTTGCGCTCAAGCTGCCCTCAGCAAGTGCCAGTTGACTCACCCCATATGTCAATAGAATAGCGCTAGACATTAATGTTCTGTTTAAGGTTTTCATAAGTTTTCTCCGATTGTTTTCATATTTGATGAAGCACTTAACGCAAATCCAATGCCTAGATGTAACAAACCAAGATATTTAATCAAAACTTAAACTAAGTATTTGTTTTTAATATAATTATTTAATCATTATCCATTTGAATTTTATGGCTTTTTTCTTTTTTTAATCAATACAATGCACTATGAGTGAACAAATCATCACTTATGGTGCAGACAGTGCGCTTTTGTCTATTCGTTTTTTTCTGTAAAATATCGCTTTTTACTAGCGGGGAAAATAATGAAGCCTTATTTGATCGCACCTTCAATCTTGTCAGCCAACTTTACTAAGCTAGGTGAAGAAGTCGATAAAGTACTAGAAGCAGGTGCTGATGTGGTGCACTTCGACGTCATGGACAACCATTATGTACCCAATTTGACTATTGGCCCGCTCGTTTGCCAAGCTTTGCGCAAACATGGTGTAACGGCAGATATCGACGTCCACTTAATGGTGCAACCTGTTGATGATATGATAAAACAGTTTGCTGATGCTGGAGCCAGTTACATCAGCTTTCACCCAGAAGCATCCCAGCATGTGGATAGGAGTTTACAGTTGATTATCGATTCTGGCTGCAAACCTGGTTTAGTTTTCAATCCTGCGACGCCCTTACAGCTACTCGATCATGTCATGGACAAGTTACATCATATTTTACTGATGTCAGTCAACCCAGGCTTTGGTGGTCAATCTTTTATCCCACACAGTCTAGATAAGCTTAAACAAACTCGTGCCTTAATTGATGAATCTGGACTCGATATACGATTAGAAATTGACGGCGGCGTAAAAATCGATAATATTCGCGCCATTGCAGCAGCAGGTGCCGATATGTTTGTAGCTGGCTCTGCTATTTTTGGTGAAGCAAATTATCAAAAAGTAATAGAACAAATGCGCACTGAACTTGCTTTAGTGAATTAGCCTTAGGTTTGGATAACCAGCTATTTTTTTCAACATAAAATATAAGTAGAACAACTCAAGATGACTAAACCTATTGTACTTAGTGGCTGCCAGCCTTCAGGACAACTTTCCATTGGTAATTATATGGGAGCACTACGTCAGTGGGTCAATATGCAAGACGATTATGACTGCTTGTATATGCTGGTTGATTTACACGCAATTACCGTAAGGCAAGATCCTAAAGCGTTACATCAAGCTTGTTTAGATGGCTTAGCACTATATATTGCTTGCGGCATCGATCCAGCCAAAAGTACAGTTTTCATGCAATCTCATGTCCCTGAACATGCGCAATTAGCTTGGTTGATGAATTGCTATACGCAGATGGGTGAACTAAATCGCATGACACAGTTTAAGGATAAGTCAGCGAAGAATGTGTCAAATATCAATGCCGGTTTGTATTCTTATCCGGTTTTAATGGCCGCAGACATTTTGTTGTATCAGGCCAATCAAGTACCCGTTGGCGACGACCAAAAACAACATCTGGAACTCGCAAGGGATATAGCCACGCGGTTTAACAATGTATACGGCGAAACATTCAGTATACCTGATCCCTATATTCCGGAGTTTGGTGCGCGAGTAATGAGCTTGCAAGATCCAACCAAAAAGATGTCTAAATCAGATGACAACGTCAATAATTTTGTAGGTTTATTGGAAGATCCAAAAAAGATCACCAAAAAAATTAAACGAGCCGTAACAGACTCTGACGACCAAGCACGTATTTATTTTGACACCGCAGAAAAACCTGGTGTCTCCAATTTGTTGAGTTTGTTGTCATGTGCAACGGGCACTTCAGTTGAAGCATTGGTCCCTAGTTACGAAGACAAAATGTATGGACATTTAAAATCAGATGTAGCCGATGCCATTGTTGCATTACTCGAACCTATTCAGCAAAAATATCAACTGCTACGGGCTGACCAAACTGAATTGAACCGGATCATGAGCGAAGGTGCGGAAAAAGCCAGTCAACGAGCAGCTATAACCTTGGCTAAGGCCTATGAAGCGGTAGGTTTTGTCAGACGACCGTAATTTAGTAATTGGTTAAAACAGACCATGCTGCTGTTAATTGACAACTATGATTCATTTACTCACAATCTAGCGCGCTATTTTAAAGAGTTGGGACAAGACGTAGTCGTTGTGCGTAACGATGAAATCAGCTGCCTTGAGATAGCGGAATTACACCCCAACTATTTGGTTTTGTCACCTGGCCCTTGTACCCCTGATAGCGCAGGAATAACCCTTAAAGCGATAAAACACTTTGCAGGCCTAGTTCCGATTTTAGGGGTATGTTTGGGACACCAAGCTATAGGCCAAGTATTTGGTGCAAAGGTGATTAAAGCGCCGCAAATAAAACATGGGAAAACGTCACAAATATACCATTCCCATTCAACTTTATTTACAGATGTGGCTTTGCCCTTTAACGCTACCCGTTATCATTCCTTGATATTAGAAACAGATAGTGTTCCAAAGGACTTTAGAATAACGGCATGGTGTCATCAAAGTGATAACATTGAAAACAACGATTTAAGCTTACAGCCACAACAAAAACAAGTTATGGCGATTGAGCATAACACTCTGCCAATTTTTGGTGTGCAATTTCATCCCGAATCTTTATTGACTGAATTTGGTCATTGCATACTTAATAATTTTCTGAACAGCTATAATAACGCTGATACAGAGAAATGGTAGTGATAGAGATTTAGCTACTTCAATGACACATTTAATGCCAACTTAAGTGTTTTGTTACTAGATAAACATTATTAATCATCAACATCATTTTAGAAGACAATAGTAACCAATGAGTTTACCAAAAAATGTAGAAGAGCTTGTTAAGGATCGTTTTGAAAGCTTATTTTTAGATATAAAAATGGCCAAACGAAGCTTGGTAATTGACGATAAACCTAAACTTACTGCCATTGAACTTGAGCAAAGTAAAACAGCTAGAGCACTTCTCCACGTAGAAAAGCAAGCAATTCAAAAGAAGGACTTGAATGAAAAGTCCAATCTAGACCTACTTAGCGCCATGGGGGATCAGGTCAATGCCGCCGTAGAAAAGCACCTTAAGGAAAGTCTTGAAGACACCGAGCTGTTATATTCAAAAGTAATGGGAATAGACCATGCTTTGCCTAAGTTACTCGACTTAGCCTGTACCAAAGCCGCTACGATCTCAAAAATTGAACCGCTGGCTACCGAACTGCCTTGGCTTTATAGTGATTTAATGAAGTTTGCTAACAAACCTAGTAACCGACGCACAGATCAAACCGGTAAACCCGTATTAGTTGAAACTTTGCGAGTAGGTTTAAATATCTTTGGATTAGAAAACTTAACTTTTGTCCTTACCTATCTGGCTTTCAAGCGGTCGTTACCTCAAATCACCGATCCTTACCCAGAAATAAAACACAGAATATGGGAGGAGGCCTTGGCCACCGCTATTTCTTGTAAACAAATCGCCTCTGTCGTTGGCGTTAATCAATACCAAGCTTTTTGCTTAGGCATGTTTCATATGATGGGCAAAGTGGTTGTGACCAAATTGTATTTCAGATTATTTGAACGCGAACAGCGCAAAGCCGTTACCGAAACACAAAAAGCGCTTAAACATAATGAACATACCGCTTTGACAAGAATGACTCCTTCGGGCCCATTTCTGAATCATTTAATCGATCAATATGCACTCGATATCAGTGCCAAACTCATTGATAATATGTCAATGCGAAGGGTATTTATCTCTCTAGCAATGCATGAAACGGCAAATGATCATGAGATATCCAGCCTGTCACCTTTGGCACTGGTATTAAAGCAGGGTAATGCTTATGCCCAATACCGTATGTTAAAAGAGCACAACTTAATTGATCTTCAGCAGTCGAAAGACTTTATACGTACTTTAAAGATGCCGAAAGGCGCTTTAGAACTGCTGAGAAAAACAAACTTGCGCGCTCTTGATCTGAGCATCAACAACAACTAATTTTTTTAAGCATATTCATGCAACAACGGCAGAACCACTAAAAGGCTCAATAATAGTGCTCTGTATTGAGACAGTATGAGTATCCGCAAGCCAAAAGTATCAACACTCATTAGATAGTTATTCACTATTCATGCAAAACTAAGTGAACCCTTTAAAAATGCCGCTTTGCATTGAAGTTCTGTAAAGACAAGTGTCAATCCTTCTGCCATAATGTCGCTCTTTTTGTATCCAAAACACGACTCCAGTAAGGCAATAGTATGAATGTAACTCGCGACTTATTTAACGAAGTAATGGTTCCTAACTATAATCCAGCGGCAATTATTCCGGTAAAAGGATTAGGCTCTCGCCTGTGGGATCAGGCTGGTTCTGAATATATCGACTTTGCCGGTGGCATTGCGGTCAATGTTTTGGGACATTGTCACCCTGATGTTGTTGCAGCCCTTAAGTCCCAAGGTGAAACGCTATGGCATTTGAGTAACGTTCTCACCAATGAACCTGCCCTTCGCTTAGCTAAAAAGTTAACCGATGCGACTTTTGCTAAAAAAGTCTATTTCGCTAATTCAGGTGCCGAAGCCAATGAAGCAGCGCTAAAACTAGCTCGACGTTTTGCTCTTGATCAATTTGGTGAACAAAAAAACCAAATTATTGCTTTTAAGCAGGGCTTCCATGGCCGCACTTTTTTCACTGTTACTGTTGGTGGACAAACAAGCTATTCTGATGGCTTTGGCCCTAAGCCAGGCGCTATTGAACACGCAGATTATAACGATCTGGCCAGCCTCGAAACGTTAATATCCGACAACACTTGTGCGGTAATGATGGAACCTTTACAAGGTGAAGGTGGCATTATTAGCCCTTCTGCAGATTTTGTAAAAGGTGTTCGTGCCTTATGTGATAAGCATAACGCTTTACTTATTTTTGATGAAGTACAATCAGGTATAGGCCGTACAGGCGACCTGTATGCCTACATGGGACTGGGCGTTACACCAGATATCATTACAACGGCTAAAGCGTTAGGTGGCGGCTTCCCAATTGGCGCAATGTTGACCACTACTGAGATTGCTCAGCATTTAAAAATTGGCACTCACGGCAGTACTTATGGTGGAAACCCACTGGCTTGTGCAGTGGCCGAAACCGTATTAGATATCGTTAATACCCCAGAGGTATTGAGTGGTGTTAAACACAAAGAACAGCTTTTCCGAAAAGGCATTGAAGCCATCAATCAGCAATACCATTGTTTTTCAGAAATCCGAGGGAAGGGCCTACTATTAGGTGCAGTATTGAGTGAAGACTTTGCTGGGCGTGCTCGTGACTTTTTGGTTGCCTCAGCAGAGGAAAAACTAATGTGTTTAGTGGCTGGTGCTAATGTGGTGCGTTTTACACCCTCTTTAATTATCCCTGATGAAGATATTCAAGAAGGTCTTGCACGTTTCGAGCGAGCAGTAGCAAAAGTAGTTAATAGCTAAGCAACCTATAAGCGAGTAAGCGAAAAATGAAAGTCATTCGCCCAATCCAACATGACGATTATGCGTCATTACATGCAATTGCCCAAGAATCAGGGGTAGGTTTTACGTCGTTGCCTGTCAATGACGTATTGCTAAAAAGTAAAATTGACCAATCAAATCAAGCCTTTGCAAAAGACGTTAGCCAGCCAGCAGATGAAAGTTACCTGTTTGTGATGCAAGACCAAGATTCCAAAGAGGTAGTTGGCACAAGTGGTATTGTAGCCGGTGTGGGGTTAGATGATGCATTCTATCATTACCATTTAAGCAAAGTGGTACATGCATCTCGTGAATTAAAAATTTATAATAATGTTGATATTTTAACCTTGTGTAACGATTACACCGGCGTTTCTGAAATATGTACCTTATTTTTAAGACAAAACGCCCGCCAAGGATTGAACGGAAGATTATTATCTAAATTTCGTTTTCTATTTATGATGGAGCACAGAAATCGTTTTGCTGAAACAATTATAGCGGAAATGCGCGGTATCAGTGATGAAAGCGGCGAATCACCTTTTTGGCAATGGTTGGAAGAACATTTCTTTTCATTGGATTTCCCGACAGCCGACTATCTTACAGGCATTGGACAAAAACAGTTTATTGCTGAGCTTATGCCCAAATATCCCATCTATGTAAAACTGTTAAGTAAACAAGCTCAATCGGTTATTGGCCAAGTGCATGAAAAAACCAAGCCTGCATTACAACTCCTTGAACAAGAAGGGTTTAGTTGTCGAGGTTATATCGATATTTTTGATGCTGGCCCCACAGTTGAAGCAAATTTAAAACATATCCGCACCGCACAAACTAGCAAAAAAATGCCTATCAAAGTGGTTGATAATATTGACGCCAGTCAAGATCACTTTTTTGTTATTAATACTGAAGTACAAGACTTTCGTGGCCTATGTACTCAACTCGTTGTCGATACTGAACATGCCATTATTGGTCAACAAGCAGCCGAGGCACTCGGTGTAACTGATGGCGATAACATTCGCTTTGCTCCTACCCATTTCAGGACGTAACCATGAATAAACACACACATTTTATTGCTGGCAACTGGCTTGCCGGTGACGGTCATGACATTCAATCTATAGATCCAGCCAAAAAAGACATTATTTGGCAGGCAAAATCAGCCACTCAACAACAAGTTGACTCAGCGGTTAACGCGGCTCGCTCCGCCTTTGTCGAGTGGAGTAACCTGTCCTTTGACGAACGCCTTGGCTATGTGAAAAAATTTGCTGAGTTACTCGGAGAAAACAAACAAGCATTGGCTTTAAATATTGCTCAAGAAACGGGCAAACCCTTATGGGAAACCGCTACAGAAGTAGGTGCCATGATTGGTAAAATCGGCCTATCTGAAAAAGCCTATCACGAGCGTACCGGCACAGTTGAAAATGCTATGCCTTTAGGCAAAGCCTTTATTCGCCACAAACCTCATGGCGTAGTCGCAGTATTTGGTCCTTATAACTTCCCTGGGCACTTACCCAATGGACATATAGTACCGGCGTTGTTAGCAGGTAATACTATAGTGTTTAAACCGAGCGATCTTACCCCCGTGGTAGCAGAAAAAACCATTGAACTTTGGCAACAAGCCGGTTTACCCGCTGGCGTGTTGAATATGGTGCAAGGTGAAGTAGAAACAGGCAAAGCCCTAGCCTCTCATAATGGCTTAGATGGCCTATTTTTTACAGGAAGCTCTCGAACTGGTAAATTACTGCACGAACAATTTGCTGGGCACCCAGGTAAAATATTGGCCTTAGAAATGGGTGGAAATAACCCCTTGATCGTCAAAGATGCGGCTGACACAAATGCCGTGGTGCACGACATTATTCAATCAGCTTTTGTTACCTCTGGCCAACGCTGTACTTGTGCTCGCCGTTTGTTTATTCAACAAGGCGAAGCGGGTGATGCCGTACTTAAAAAGTTGCTAGAAGCCACCAACAATATTCAAGTAGGCATGTATGATGCCGAGTCACAACCTTTTATGGGAGCAATGGTTTCGCAACAGGCCGCGTCCTTGATGGTTGCTGCCCAGCAGCAGTTGCTCACCCTTGGTGCTAAGCCTTTAGTCGAGCTTAAGCACCTCGATCCAGACTCAGGGTTTGTTAGCCCAGGTATTTTAGACGTGACCGACATTCTCACTGATATGCCCGATGAAGAGCACTTTGGGCCATTACTGAAAGTCATCCGCTATAGTGATTTTGACCAAGCTATAGATGAAGCCAACAATACCAGTTTTGGTCTTTCTGCAGGGTTATTAGCTGACAGTGCCGCAAACTACCAACATTTTTATCAGCGTATTCGCGCTGGCATAGTCAACTGGAATAGACCTATTACCGGCGCCAGTGGCGCAGCGCCTTTTGGTGGTATTGGTGATAGTGGTAACCACAGAGCGAGTGCGTACTACGCTGCCGATTATTGCGCGTTCCCAGTGGCATCTGTAGAATTGGAAAAGACAACATTACCTGGCACCTTAAGCCCAGGCTTAAGTATTTAAGATTAGAGGAAGAGTTTTAGTTTTATGCATAACAAAATAGAAAGCTTATTTAGCCAGTTATGGCAAGACTATATAAGCATTACGCCTTCGGCAAAAAAAGTACACGATTTGTTAGAAGGCTATGAATTTGAGCATTCTGGAAAAATAACCAAGTTGGTAAATGATCATATTGCGTTACGTACCTTTAATATCGATAAGATTAATTTGGAAAAGCTGGCGGCGCATTTCATCGCACTAGGCTATACCGAACAAGGGCAATATGACTTTGCACAAAAGAAACTTCGTGCGAAGCACTTTGAACATGCAGACGATACCCAACCTAAAGTCTTTATTAGTGAGTTATTGGTAGAAGAAATGCCTAATGACGTACAACAAATCATTTTTAAAATGACCGATGGCATGGCTGACGACGTGGCACAACAGGATGATTTTCTGTATTCAGGTACCCATTGGCAAGTGAGCACTGATGAATACGAGACCCTAGTAGCACATTCTGAATACGCCGCTTGGATGTCTGCTTGGGGCTTTAGAGCCAACCACTTTACCGTTAGCCTTAACCATATGGGTCACTTTGATTCACTTGCACAGATGAATAGTGTATTGAAAGAGTCAGGTTTTGTTTTAAATAGCTCAGGCGGTGAAACCAAAGGTGGTCCAGAGGTATTGTTAGCACAGTCATCCACAATGGCAGACAAAATAAAAGTAGAATTTGCCAACGGCAACAAGCTAGTCCCAAGTTGTTTTTATGAATTTGCCCAGCGCTATCCCATGACATCGGGTGGTTTATACCAAGGCTTTGTAGCGGCTTCGGCAGATAAGATATTTGAAAGTACCGACACCTAAAATTATAGGTATTGATATTACGGTATCTTAAAACGCAAAAAGCCAGCTAAAAGAAGCTGGCTTTTTACTAGTAGGCATAAACTAAACGGTAAATGAGGAACCACAACCACAAGTGGTTGTTGCATTAGGGTTAGTCACTAAAAAGCGAGAACCTTCTAATCCTTCGGTGTAATCTACTTCGCCACCCACTAAATATTGTAAGCTCATAGGGTCAACCACTAAGGTTACCTCGTTTTTGTCAATAGTGGTGTCGCCTTCATTGACCTTTTCATCGAAGGTAAAGCCATATTGAAATCCCGAACAACCGCCACCCGTTACATATACCCGTAATTTTAGATTGGGATTTTCCTCTTCTTCAACCAAAGATTTTACTTTTCTCGCGGCGGCATCAGAAAACTCTATGGGTAACGCAACTTGCACTGTCATAACTTGTCTCGGTATTAAAACGGATTACTCTTTATACCGCGGATTATCTAATACCCGACTATTATGGTCAAGTATTCACTTAGACTAATTAGTTCGAATTAAAGTAATTCGTCGCTGCTAATTTTGACTATCGTTTACTAGCCAATCGAAAACTGTGGTCAACTCACCTTTTTTACGCTTAAACTGAAAGATATCAGCATGCACTAAAACTTGCTCAGGTTGAAAACCTTTTGGCAATGTCACTTCACCTTCTATTACCTGAAAATATTTAAAACTAAAAGCTAGCTTCTTTTGCTCCTGATTATGAAGCAATGAATCAAGTGAATACTGCTTGGTTTTGCCGTTTTCACTACCTACTAAAGTAACTTTTAAATTTCCCTTGAGCGTGTTTTTTGTTTTATTTTGCTGCATCAACACTAGCTCAAATCGATACGAGCTTTCACTTAAGGCAGACTTAATATGAAAGCCATCTATTATAAATCCTTGTTCGTTCAATTCAGGCGCCATGACTTTTTGATAGAAAGCTAATTGAGTACGCAAATCATTTTCTATATCGATTCTCTTATCAATTTCCGCAAAGTGCTGCTGCTTTTCAAGCCTAGCGACTTCAAGCTCTACCCCTAAAACATTGAGCTTTTTTATTAACTGTTCATTTTCTACTTTTAGATTACGAATACTTCTTTCATGAGTCGCTACAGCCATCTTTTGTTGGGTATAGTGACTATTACCCCAGAAAAAGCCTAGGTATAAAATCGCAGCTGTTAGGGCGATAAAAATCAGATAAAACTGAAATGGCCCTAGCTTGTTTTTTAGTTTATAAATAGTCAATTTTTGCCCTTTAAAGCAACGATACTTCTAATTTGAGCAAGATATTATCATTTAGTCATTTACAATGAACCTCTGATTTAGCAAATATTCATTTTTGACACCCTTTACAGATTAACTCTATAAAATACAACACCTTGTGATAAGCTGGTATCTATCTAGGCTATAAATACAATCTTATATTTATGAACCTTCATTCCTTCAGAAAAGAACTTGCCACGCCACGCACTTCTATTCAGTTATGCGCAGTCGCTGTGGTAGCCGGGGTAAGTGCTGCCAGTTTAATCATCTTGTTTCGGTTATCTATCGAATGGGTTCAGCTATTATTTTTGCCAGAGGTGAATGACTTCGCAGGTATCACACCTACCACTCGGTTACTTTTACCTTTAGTGGGCGCCTTGTTAATCATACTGTTCGCCTATTTAACTGGCTTTAAACACTATCGTATGGGCATTCCATTTGTCATCCATAGGGTTAAAAATTATTTTGGCCATATTCCTGTTCGCACTGCGATAAATCAGTTTTTAGGAGGAACCCTTGCGCTAGCAACAGGTTTTTCTGTGGGCCGAGAAGGGCCATCTGTTCATCTTGGGGCATTTGGTAGTAGTTTTATTGGCCAGTGGCTCAAGTTACCCGATAACAGCATTCGTATCTTGTCTGGTTGTGGTATCGCTGCCGCGATATCTGCTTCCTTCAACACTCCTTTTGCTGCTGTTATTTTTGTGATGGAAGTAGTATTGCGGGAATACAAAATTCATATTTTTATTCCTATCATGCTTGCTGCTGCCTGTGGAAGTGTTATGACAAGGGCGGTATTTGGAGAAGCTCAAGAATTAGCATTCATTCACTTCGCGAATTTTAATTACTGGATATATCTGTATTTGGTGGTGGTTGGCATAGTGCTAGGTGCATTGGCCACATTTTTTAATAATAGCCTGATGACAGTCATCCGTGGTTTTCACCGTTTTGATATGGTTCGCCGTTTGCTCATTGCCGGAGCAGTTACAGGCATAGTAGGTTTCATTTTACCCGAAGCACTAGGTGCCCACTTTCACTCAACCCATAATTTATTTGCGCAACATTTTGATGTGCAATTTTTGTTATGGGTGGTAAGTGCTAAATTTCTATTAACTATTATCGCCTTAGGGCTGGGTGTGCCGGGCGGTATTATGGGCCCAGTTTTTGTGATTGGCATGTTAAGTGGAGTGCTTTTGGCCAGCCCTTTGGGCTTTTTTGTATCTGATCCCACAGCACTTCACGAGAGCTTTTCTTTATTGGGTATGGCTGGACTGATGGCTGCAGTATTACATGCTCCGCTGGCGGCATTATCTGCAGTGATGGAGCTAGCTTATAGCCCAGAAGTTATACTTCCAGCGATTCTGGTCATTGTGCCAGCTTATGTTACTGCGACACAGTTTTTGGGTAATCGTTCGGTGTTTATTCGCCAGCTCGACTATCAAAAGTTGCCTTATACCCTTTCCTCGGTCATGTCTTTTTTACAAAAAACCGGGGTGATAGCGGTCATGGACACAAAATTTAAGCTTGCCAAACAAGGTAAAGAACATCTGAATTCTGAGATTACTGATGCTGATAGTGGCACCTTAGTGTATAAATCAATGGTAAATGACCAAGTCGAATACGCTCAGGTAAGTCATAATAAAAACGAACACTGCGATGCGACAGAGCTAACATTCACACCCATGCAAGCCGTTAAATACCAAGCCACATTGGCAGAGGTATATGCCATTTTGTCTCCTCAAAGAGCCGGTGCTGTTTGCATTTATTCTGACAGTGCTGATGATATAATTGGCATCATTACTTGGGAAACCTTAAGCCTTTATTTACATCAAGCTAGCTATTAGGAAACACAATTTTTTATGACAATATTTTGGGTCAAAGCGCTGCATCTTTTTTTTATGGTGGCATGGATGTCAGGCATATTTTACTTACCAAGGCTGATGGTCTATCACGCACAAACAGATATTCAAGCAGTTAAAGATCAGTTCAAGGTAATGGAAAGACGACTATGGTTTTTTGTGACGCCTTTTGCCTTTTTAACCCTAGTGTTTGGTGTATGGCTAATCAGTTTATATGGTAACGAGTGGTTTAAGGCTGCCAGGTGGCTGCATATAAAACTGACCTTAGTGCTGTTCATCTACGCCTACCACTTTTATCTCTTTTCATTAGTACGAAAGTTTTCCAGAGACGAAAACACTCATTCTCCACGCTTCTACCGTTTTCTAAATGAAGCGCCCGTTTTGCTTGTTTTAGCTATTATTATTTTGGCTGTTGTAAAGAATCTATAAAATGTCGTGAATAGGTTATACTAAAGACAAACTCAGGGAGCTTAGATATGGATGTCAACCAAAAACGCCTCAAATCATTACTCGATCAGATTGATTCTGCATTTGAACAATATAAACAACACCCAGAATCAGAAGATTATGCGCAAGCATACGAAGAAGCCAAAACGGCAGTCGATCATTACATGTCAGAAATTCGCCAGTCAATGGATCAAAAAGGGAAAAATTCCTAAGCCGCTTAGTTGCAATATTGCGAATATCAGGTCGGTATTTATGTAGATTGGTATTAGTCCTTTTCATAGAAAATGTTATCATGGCAAAATCTAATTGTGGATGACGCCAGTATCACCCACATAGTCTCAATTCATACCATTCATTGAAGAGCCAAATTACATGTCAGATAAATTAGCCAGTCATTACACCGATATTCTTTCCATTTTGGGAGAAGACGTCAGCCGTGATGGACTAATAGATACGCCTAAGCGCGCGGCAAAAGCCATGCAGTTTTTAACCGACGGCTATGAGAAAGATTTAAATGATGTGGTAAATGGCGCCGTTTTCGAAGCAGACACAGATGAAATGGTGATTGTACAAGATATCGAATTCTACTCTTTGTGTGAACACCACATTTTGCCCTTTATAGGCCGCTGCCATATCTCCTACCTTCCAAAAGGTAAAGTTTTAGGGCTATCAAAGTTTGCTCGCATTGTGGACATGTATGCAAGACGCCTACAAATTCAAGAAGGCTTAACCAAGCAAATTGCCGATGCCGTGCAGCAAGTTACTGGTGCTTCGGGTGTAGGCGTAGTGATGGAAGGTAAACACATGTGTATGATGATGCGCGGAGTGCAAAAACAAAACTCCTCTATGATCACTTCAGTGATGTTAGGTTCAATGCGCACATCGGATGCCACCCGCAATGAGTTTTTGCGATTAATTGGTAAATAAAACTCTGGTATTACAACCTTTGTCCGTTAGGGTTTGATGCTACCTGTCAGTTAACACTGGCCATAAAAACGCTGAGCATCAACTCAGCTTTTTTATGACACTTAAACATCTTATTTACTGTAAACAACTAACGCTCAACCACAGCATTGTGGTAAACATGTTGCACATCATCGCAGTCTTCTAACATATCCATAAATTTGTCAAACGTGGCCACGTCTTCGCCACTTACAACAGATTCTGTTTGCGGGATAAAGGTAATTTCTTCGGCATCAAATTCAATATCGGGATTGCTATCGGTTAGTGCGGTTCGAGTATTATTAAATTCGGTATGAGGCGCATATACAGTCACCACGCTATCTTCACACTCAACTTCGGTCACATCTACATCTGCTTCCATTAAGATTTCTAATACGGCATCTTCATCATCACCTTTAAAAGCAAAAACTGCCTGATGATCAAACATATGCCCTACTGTACCTTCAACGCCCAATTTCGAACTGGTTTTAGTAAAGCAATTACGTACATCAGTAATGGTGCGGTTATTGTTGTCAGTTAAACAATCCACAATCACCATGCAGCCACCAGGGCCAAATCCTTCATATCGAGCTGGTACGTAATCCTCTCCTGCACCACCTGCTGCTTTATCAATCGCTTTTTCAATAACATGGCTAGGTACTTGGTCTTTTTTGGCTTTTTCGACCAATCTACGCAGTGCCAAGTTTGCTTGAGGATCTACCCCGCCGTTTTTGGCAACAACGTATATTTCTTTACCGTATTTTGAGTAGACTTTAGTTTTGGCTCCAGCAGTTTTTGCCATTGAGACTTTGCGTACTTCAAACTTTCTTCCCATTTAATAATTCTCTTCTAATAATGTCGAAAAACTTTAGCGTATAGGTTTGATTTTACCGATATTCAAGGCAGATAACAAAACCCATTGCACCTAATACCATTAATCCGTAAAACAATTTATGTTAAGGAATATGCTCTGAGGCAAGGTAGTCGTGAGACTGCATTTCTTTCAGGCGGCTTAAGCATCGTTTAAACTCAAAACTTAATTGACCTTCAGTGTAAAGGGTTTCCATCGATACCTCTGCCGACATAATTAACTTCAGATTACGCTCATAAAACTCATCCACCATAGCAATAAAACGCCTAGCAATATCGTCTGTGGCTTGCCCCATCTGCTCTACGTTAGCTATGAGCACAGTGTGATATAAACGACTTATCTCCATGTAGTCGGTCTGGCTACGAGGACCATCACAGATGGCACGAAATTCAAACATTACCACGCCATCGGCATAATGTAAGGTTGAAATATTCCGCCCTTCTACTTCTATATCTTGGTTTTTGCAGCCTAGTTCAGGGGCCAGTTGCGCAAAATAGGTATGCAAATTTTGGGTAGCTTGAGTATCTAGGGGGTAATGATAAATTTCTGCTTGCTCCAGTGTACGTAAACGATAATCTACGCCACTGTCAACATTGACTATGCGAGTATTTTGGTTGATGAGTTCAATTGCAGGTAAAAACCTAGCTCGCTGTAAGCCATTTTTGTACAAGTCGTCTGGTACTATATTTGAGGTGGCCACTAGCACTATACCTTGGCTAAAGAGTTCCTCCATCAAAGTGCCTAAAATCATGGCATCTGTTATATCGGAAACAAAAAATTCATCGAAACATATTACTTTCGCTTCATTGGCCAAGGTTTTAGCAATGAGTTTCAAGGGATCGGCTTGACCACCTAAGGTTTTAAGCTCCTGGTGTACTCTGTGCATAAAGCGATGAAAATGAATACGCAGCTTTTGATTAAAAGGCAAACATTCGTAAAAAGTATCAACTAAGTAGGTTTTACCTCGGCCAACCCCGCCCCAAAAATATAACCCCTGAATACATGGCTTTTTCATTCCCTTTCCAAATGCACTCTGCAACTTAACTCGCCAAGTGCGTTTTTGCTCTGGATGGGTTAATTCATCAAACAAGCGTTGTAATTCTTTGACCGCGTTTTCTTGTGCTGCATCATATAGAAATTCAGGGGCTTGTAGATCGACTTGATACTTCTGCCAAGGTGTGTGCTCAACCATCCTTTTGGATTTTCCTATAACTAATGAGTGTTTATTAACACTTGAATACAAATAAAATGTCCGCATTAAAAATGCTCGACGTATAATAACAAATATTACAAGCTTGCTCATGGTCATTAGGCGATAAATAATGCCATAGTAGTGAAGTGAATGAACAAATATACCTAAAAGAAATAGGAGAAGTTATGGATTGGTTGATGGGGTTATTGTTGCTAGTTATCGGTGCAGCCGCTGGATTTTTTATAGGCAAAATTTTTGGTCAAGAAAAACAAACTTTATCGGATAAATCAGAAAGCGAGCAAACAATTCAAGAGTTAATGAAACAACAAGCTGTGGCTCATGTACAACAAAGCAAACAAATTGCAGAAGTACTTATGGCGCAATCGTCTACATTGAAACGGCAATTAGAGGATTACGAGCAACTTTTAATAAGTCAACAACATGGCGATGAAGACAGCGCATTGAGTTTTTTTGGCGAACACACCACCGCTTATCTACGTAACAAAAATACCGCGGCGGTTCGTGAAAAGTCTAGCTCAGATGTACAACCACTAGACTTCTCTTCTCAAAGCTCAGGCTTATTCTCTGGTAACGATGAAGCGCCGATAAAAGAAAGCAAATAGTGAACTTTTTCATTTATTAAGCAGTCTGTGTGTTCTAGACATTTTGTGTGTTCTATACAGTCTGTTTAGTATTTTTAAATCTTGAAATTGGAGATAACAATCGATGAACAAAGTAGGCAATCGTTTTTTAGTGACCTGTTGTATTGTGGCTGCGACTATGTCTGTGAATTTAGTATCCCATGCTGCTTTACCTTTCTTTTCAAATGACAAAAATCAAGTACCTAGCCTTGCACCCATGCTGGATAAAGCGACCCCTGCCATAGTCAGTATTTCAGTTGAAGGCACTCAAGTTTCTCGGCAACGTGTTCCCGAAATGTTTAAACATTTTTTTGGCGGCCCAGATGAGCAGGTTCAAGAAAGACCCTTTAAAGGCCTAGGTTCGGGCGTCATTATTGATGCCAAAGCGGGTTATGTAGTAACCAATAATCATGTAGTAGACAATGCCGATGAAATTACCGTCAAGTTAACTGATGGACGTGAATTTAAAGCAAAGAAACTAGGCGCTGATAAACAAAGTGATATTGCACTACTAAAAATAGAGCCTGATGCGTTAACCGCTCTGCCGCTAGCTAATTCAGATGAATTGCGCGTGGGTGATTTTGTGGTGGCTATTGGTAATCCATTTGGCCTTAATCAAACGGTCACCTCGGGAATTGTAAGTGCCCTTGGACGATCTGGTTTAAATATTGGTGGATATGAGAACTTTATCCAAACAGATGCGGCAATCAATAGAGGAAACTCAGGTGGTGCACTGGTCAGCCTAAGAGGTGAATTGGTTGGCATTAACACCGCGATTTTCGGACCAAATGGTGGCAATGTTGGCATTGGCTTTGCCATCCCTAGCAACATGATGAAAAGCTTAGTCGACCAAATTATTGAGTTTGGTGAAGTTCGTCGTGGCTTACTTGGTATTATCGGGCAAGACATCGATTCAGGCTTAGCTGAAGCCATGAATTTAGATGTCAATCAAGGAGCATTTGTTAGTGAAGTGTCACCCGATTCTGCGGCAGATAAAGGTGGTATTCAGGCCGGTGACATCATTATTGAAATTAATAACAGAGCTGTAGCCAGCTTTCTAGAGTTAAGAGCGAAAGTGGCTAGCAAAGGAGCGGGGGCTAAGCTTGAGTTAACCGTACTTCGCAAAGGAAAACGTATAACAATACAAGTAGTACTAGGCGATGCGACCCAAAATGTCGTAGTGGCCAAAGAAATACACCCTGCCTTAGAAGGCGCAACCTTAAGCAACGGTAAAACCCAGCAAGGTGACGATGGGGTGATGATTTCGGAACTTGCTCCACGCTCTCCTGCGGCGCGCATTGGATTGCAAGACGGTGACGTGATTATTGGCATTAATCGCAAAAAGATTGATACAGTGGTGCAATTACGAAGCGAATTAGCAGATGCTAAAGGTGTTATCGCCCTAAATGTTAAACGCGGTATCTCCTCTTTGTATTTAGTGATCCGTTAAAATGCCCCATTGATAGTACCGCTGCTTCCCAGTGGTGCTATCAACTCTCTGATTTCAATGTTATTATTCATCAATCCCGCTGTTATAATAATTAATACTGCTTGTGCTAAAAACATTACTTTTTTTACTAAAATCTATTCTTATTGGCATAATCATTTCTTCTGTCATTTTGGCTCTCGTCCCAGACTTACGTCAAGGTAGTGGCCTTCCACTCACACTATTTACTCAACCAGAGAGTTCAAAGAAGATCAGCTATAACTCTGCGGTTAACGCAGCAGGCCCAGCAGTGGTTAATATCTATAGTCAAAGTATTGAACGAAGTGCTTACAATCGTCGTCAGCCTATAGAAAGAACGAGCTTAGGATCTGGCGTGATCATGACATCCAACGGCTATATCTTGACCTGTTATCATGTTATTGCTAATGCCAAGCTCATTTTAGTGGCGTTTCAAGATGGGCGACGTGAAGAGGCCCAAATTGTAGGCTACGACCCAATAACAGATCTTGCAGTACTCAACGTTTCAGTAGAAAACCTACACGCAATACCACAACTTGATGATCCTAAAACCTTGGTGGGGGACTTAGTTTTGGCCTTAGGTAATCCTTACAACTTAGGACAAACCGTTACCCAAGGCATTGTTAGCCGGATAAATAACAATGGTTTGAATAATTTCTTCGACTACATACAAACAGATGCGGTGTTAAATGAAGGTAACTCTGGTGGTGCGCTCGTCGACAGCGAAGGCTATTTAGTGGGTATTAATAATGCCAATTTTCAAACTCGCATTAGCCGCAGCCGCGTTGAATCTGTTGACGGCGTGTCTTTTGCGGTGCCTTACAACTTAGCTAAAAAAGTCATGGATGAAATCATCGCTACCGGTAAAGTAACACGTGGGGCATTAGGCTTTGTAGGTGCTCAAGAGAGACCCAATAGCACGGGAATAATAGTGACTGCAGTTTCACAAGGGAGCCCAGCAGAAGCGGGAGGCCTGCAAATTAGAGACCTGATATTATCTGTGGACAAGCTTCAAACCACCAGTATCCGTGATACTTTAGACTACATTTCAAATACCACACCCGGCCAAACCGTCACCTTTAAAGTGAACAGAAATGGTAAAATTATAGAGTTACAAATGGTTGTGGCAGAATTGCAATAGCCTTCTGCCTTAACAAGTCATTTATTGCTAGAGGCTTATATGGTTTCCCTGTTACCCAGACTTGGGGTTAATCATTAACCCGTTTAATGTTAGCACCCACACCGTTTAGCTTTTGTTCAATATGCTCATAACCACGATCGAGATGATAAATGCGATCCACTGTGGTTTGTCCTTGAGCGACTAATCCAGCAATCACAAGGCTAGCCGATGCTCTTAAGTCCGTGGCCATAACTTGAGCGCCTTTTAAGCTTGACTTGCCATTGCACACAGCGCTATTTCCCTGCAAGGATATGTCCGCCCCCATTCGCTGCAACTCGGGTACGTGCATAAATCTATTTTCAAAAATATTTTCAGTCACTACCCCTGTGCCTTCAGCCAAACAGTTCAGAGCAACAAATTGCGCTTGCATATCTGTAGGAAATCCTGGGTGAGGAGCCGTTTTAATATCAATACTTTTAAGCTCCCTGTTAGTCATATCTAACTCAATCCAGTCGTCACCAATAGTAAGTTTTGCTCCGGCTTTGGAGAGCTTATCTAGCACTGCCTCTAGGGTTTTTGGAGCCGCCTGAACGCAGCGAATTTTGCCACCTGTTACTGCAGCCGCGATTAAAAAAGTACCGGTTTCAATTCTATCTGGCAATACTCGATAACGGCATCCTGATAGAGATTCGACACCTTCAATGGTAATTTTATCACTTCCAGCGTTTGTCACTTTAGCGCCCATTGCGTTTAAGCAATCTGCAAGGTCAACAATTTCGGGCTCTCTTGCAGCGTTCTCTAAAATGGTTGTACCTTGCGCCAAACACGCAGCCATCATAAGATTCTCTGTAGCTCCCACGCTCACCACATCCATAAATATACGTGCACCTTGCAACTTTCCTGCAACTGAAGCTCTGATATATCCACTGTCTACATCAATTTTAGCGCCCATCTGTTGTAGCCCTTGCAAATGCAAATTCACCGGCCGAGCGCCAATAGCACATCCACCAGGCAAAGACACATTCGCCTTACCAAACTTGGCTAAAAGTGGACCCAACACCAGAATAGATGCACGCATGGTTTTGACCAATTCGTAGGAGGCATCGAAATGATGAATTGAACTTGGGTCAATCACGACTGACTGTCCATCTTGACGATAGGCTTTGGCGCCTAATTCACTCAGTAAAGATAAGCTTGTGTGAATATCTCTAAGCTCGGGCACATTATCAAAATAACAGGTGGAATCTGCCAATATACTTGACATTAAAATGGGTAACGCCGCATTTTTGGCGCCAGAAATAGCCACCGTGCCATTTAAAGGTGGGCAAGCCTCTATAATTAATTTGTCCATGACGACACTCTATTCAAAATTACTTGGGGTGATGTGTTTTTTGTGGTTCTACTGAGGAAGGTTAAACATTTTTTCACGCTTCCATTGCGCTTCAGTGAAAGTCTTGATAGACACTGCATGCATACTGCCTTCGGCTATTTTTTCGGCTAAAGGTGCGTACACAAACTGTTGCTTCTTCACTCGGCTCATATCGGTAAACTGATCACTCACCGCTATAACTTGAAAGTGAGATCCATCACCTGTTACATGTGCCTCAGCTAAGTTTAAGGTTTCGATCAAAAGTGTTGAAATTTGTTGATTATCCATGACAGATCCAGATGTGTATTGAAGGTGACTATTGTACCGACAAAAAACTGTCTACGTCGCTTATTTTTGCAAGCTTTAGTAAGCTTTCTGGAATATTTTTAAGTTCAATCTGTATAGGTCGGCGCTGGGCATGTTTCAAGAAATTCATTACCCAAGCTAGCGCTGCAGTGTCTGCATGATCCACGCCGCCTAAATCAAGGGTTAATACGGCATCAGCCGTGATCTGTTGACAGCCCTTTTTAAGGCTGTCTAACGCCGCAGATTTAGGGATTGTATGGCGATTAAAGTCGCCTCGCAAATTAAAACACCCTGCAGCTGCCTCAGTCACGGCCAATGCTTCCACTTAACTGCCCTTCTTTTCAGCGTCAATATTGATAGGCTTGCTGATTGTATTATTCATTAAGTCGATAACTTTCTGTAACCCATCTTTTCTCAAAATAGACTCAAACTCACTCTGTTTACTAGATAAAAGGCTGATACCCTCTGCCACCATATCGTATGCTTTCCACTCATTGGTATTTTTATTTTTACGTAATTTGAATGCCAAATTGATATCGGGTCGGCCCGACTCTTTAACCACGGCTCTTACCGTTACCATAGTTTCATCTGTTACTTCACGAACAGGCTGAAATTCAACATCTTGCCCATTGTAATATGCCATACCTAACGCATAGGTTGTTATCAAATACGAGCGAAATATACTGATGTATTCAGGAATCTTGTCACGCGGAACACTTTTATAGTATTTTCCGAGTACCTTCAATGCTGAAAATTTGTAATCTATGTATGGCAGCAACTCCTCTTCCATTACCTTTCTTAAGAGCTCAGGATTATCATCTATCAACTGCCGTTCTTGCTTTATTCTATTAAAGGTTTTTGTGCCCACTTCTTCTAACAAAACGTAAGGATTGATTTCCTGCGCTTGTGTTACTGCTGAGCAAAACATTAATATTCCACTTATTAGAAATAGTGTCCATTTCTTCATCACGTAATTTTCTCCCATCATCGACAAGGATTATCAGTCGTTGCTACTAAATAAAAATTGACCTATAAGGTCTTCCAAAACTAAGGCTGATTTGGTGTCTTCTATGTAGTCACCTTGAGCTAAATTTTCAATACCATCTATAGCAAAGCCTGGTTGAAAGCCAATATATTGTTCACCTAACAATCCTGAAGTCAGTATGGATACCGAACTGGTTTCAGGAAATTGATCAAATTCAGAAGAGATACTCATAGTTACAACAGGAGTGAAGTCACTATTGCTAAGCGTAATATTGTCGACTCTTCCTATAGTTACCCCGCCCACCTTTACTGCTGAACGTACTTGTAACCCACCAATATTGTCAAATTTGGCATATAAAATATAAGTATCATCGCTACTGGACATGCTTT
This sequence comes from uncultured Paraglaciecola sp., assembly GCF_937123705.1. Classification (GTDB taxonomy): domain Bacteria; phylum Pseudomonadota; class Gammaproteobacteria; order Enterobacterales; family Alteromonadaceae; genus Paraglaciecola. The sequence continues at coordinate 143,649 of NZ_CAKZKO010000138.1, forward strand.
GATTAGCCACTTTCAGCGCTAACATAAGTCCGGCAGCTATTGTTAAGGCAACAAAGACACCCACTAATAATTCCGCTTTTTTAGATTTCATTCCCATTTCCTTTACTCAATTCCGAACATTAATGCGGTTAAGATAAAATCTAACCCTAGTACAGCTAACGATGAAAACACCACTGTTTCTGTGGTTGCTTTACTGATACCTTCTGAGGTGGGTACAGAATCATATCCTTTAAAGGTGGCGATCCACGTGATTACAAACGCAAACACTATGCTTTTAATGATGCCATTCACCACATCTTTATTCCAATCTACAGTTGACTGCATAATAGACCAATAACTGCCTGAATCTACACCTAACCAGTCCACTCCCACTAAGTGGCCACCTATAATACCTACAGCGCTAAAAATAAGGGCCAACATAGGCATAGCAATAATGCCAGCCCACAGCCGCGGAGCAATAACCCTTCGTAGTGGATCGACAGCCATCATTTCTAAACTACTAAGTTGCTCGGTTGCTTTCATTAATCCTATTTCAGCAGTCAGTGCTGAACCAGCACGCCCTGCAAACAATAATGCCGTAACCACTGGCCCCAATTCTCTCAATAAAGAAAGTGACACCATAGGACCAAGGCTGCCTTCAGCGCCATAACCAACCAATATGGTGTAGCCTTGAAATGCCATGACCATACCAATAAACAACCCCGAAACCACGATAATTAGCAGAGACTGTACACCCACTACATATACTTGCTTAACGGTTAAAGGGATCAACTTTAGTGGTTGTGGTTTGGCAATAACTGCACCAAACAACATAAAGCTAGCCCGCCCAAACATCTCTAAACGATTCAGGGCCCCTGCCCCTAAACTAATTAACCAATTCATACTGCGCTTCCTAAAAATGCTTGTGCGGGGCTACTGGCAGGAAAATGAAAAGGCACCGGACCATCAGCATGGCCTTGTAGAAACTGCTGCACTAAAGGCGAGTCACTATTTTTGATTTGATCTGGTGTACCACTTCCAATAACTTTTTTCTCGGCCAATATGTAAATATAGTCAGCAATAGTTAACACTTCTGTGACGTCATGGGTCACAACCACACTAGTGAGCTGTAGGGCATCATTTAAAGCTTTGATAAGTTTTACTAATACACCCATTGAAATAGGATCTTGCCCTGCAAATGGCTCATCGTACATTATCAGCTCAGGATCTAAGGCAATAGCTCTAGCTAGTGCGGCGCGGCGCGCCATACCACCAGATAACTCCGCAGGCATTAAATCTGCTGCACCTCGCAATCCAACAGCTTGCAATTTCAGCATAACCAGAGTGTGTATGATGGACTCGGATAACATTGTATGTTCTCGTAACGGGAATGCGATATTGTCAAACACCGACATATCGGTAAATAACGCCCCACTTTGAAACAACATACTCATTTGCCGGCGTACTTCAAAAAGCCGCGTTCGACTCATACCTGGTATAGATTCATCCTTAAATTTCACATCACCTTTATCGGGTATCAACTGGCCCCCCATCAATCGCAACATAGTGGTTTTTCCAATGCCACTAGGTCCCATTATAGCGGTAGTCTTACCTTTCTTAATCTGCAGTGAAATATTGTCGTATATCATACGACCACCACGACTAAAGGTTAGATTATTAATTTCAATCAAGTTTTCCATTACGACAGAAACATTCCAAATTGGTTTATCAAGCCAAGTATAAAGAGGGTCATTATATTAGTTTTAGCCATGAAATAACAAAAACAAAAAGTAACAAGGTATATACGATTTAATAAAATTTTTGCTGAATATGAGCTTAATAGCATTCAAAAACCACATTGCTATCTATGCTGAGTTTAATCATAAACCCACTACTATTTGGCGCATTATACATACCTAAAATTGCATAGTCTGAATATATGTTGTGCCTTGCCACTCATAGCAGCAAAAATATTTCAAAATGAATAATAAGGGCTTATTTATTTTAACACGCATATGCAAAGCCCTCGCTTTTTGCGACAATTACTTTTGGTTTTTAATTCCTATCAAAAGTAGAAGTGAATTTTGTGATTTTAGAAGTATGTTATTTCCTAGTTTGGTTAATCGTTTTAAGTTGGGGCGCAGATAGATTTGTCTTTGGTGCTTCGGCCTTTGCGAAAAACTTAGGCGTGTCACCCATGATCATTGGCCTTACTATTGTTGCTATGGGCTCGTCAGCGCCTGAAATAATGGTCGCCGCCACGGCTTCCTTCAACGGCAATACTAATACCGCTGTGGGTAATGCATTGGGTTCAAATATTACCAATATAGCATTAGTGTTGGGCTTAACTGCACTTCTTAAACCACTTTCAATAGCATCAAGCGTACTTAAAAAAGAAATGCCCGTCTTACTATTAGTAAACTTGCTCGCGGTTTATTTTTTATCTGATTTTTTATTGCTTAAGATAGAAGGCATTGTATTAATTGCGTTATTTTTTGTCGTCATAGGTGGGCTCACATGGGTAGCTTTTAACATGGAAAAAGACGACCCGATACAAACTGAAACCGAAAATGAAATTCCATCTAATGTTCCCACAATCAATGCCGTAATGTGGCTGATTTTAGGCATAATATTGCTGCCGCTTAGCGCTCATTTTATGGTAGATTCGGCTGAAACAATCGCCCGCTACTTTGGTTTAAGTGAATTAGTAATTGGTTTAACCATTATTGCAATAGGTACCAGTTTGCCTGAGTTGGCAGCTTGTATTGCCGGCGTATTAAAAAATGAAGATGATTTAGCTTTGGGTAATATTATCGGCTCCAATATCTTCAATTTGTTAGCTGTGTTAGCCATGCCTGGTCTTATTGAACCCGGTTTGATAGATGAAAATGCCGCTACTCGAGATAGTTACGTGATGTTAGGTTTAACAGGACTATTGATAATATTTAGCTTTAATTTTATTGGAAGCAGACATATCAACCGAATTGAAGGTTTGTGCTTAATTACTTGCTTCTGTGCATATCAATTTATGTTATTTAGTTAATATAACAACCCTTAGAATCATACTATGATCAAAAAATCTGCCTTAAGAGTTTTGGAAATCGAACAACAGGCTATCGCGCAGTTAGCCCAATATATTGATGATGCATTTGTTCAAGCTTGCCAATTAATTTTAGCTTGTAAAGGAAAAGTCATTGTTTGTGGCATGGGCAAATCTGGGCATATTGGGCATAAAATATCTGCGACCCTTGCAAGCACAGGTACACCTGCATTTTTTATGCATCCAGGGGAAGCAAACCACGGCGATCTGGGAATGCTTACCGAGCAAGACATTTTGTTGACCATCTCAAACTCTGGCGAAACAAGTGAACTCTTAGCGTTAATCCCTGTAGTTAAACGTATGAATGTGCCCATCATTGCTATGACGTCCAACCCGCAGAGTACGCTTGGCGGGTATTCCGATATTCATCTTTGCATCAAAGTACAACAAGAGGCCTGCTCATTAGGCTTAGCCCCTACATCCAGTACTACTGCCACCTTAGTCATGGGTGATGCATTGGCTGTTGCATTACTCGATGCTCGCGGTTTTACTTCTGAAGACTTTGCAATGTCTCACCCCGGCGGATCGTTAGGCAGAAAATTGTTACTTAAACTCGAAGACATAATGGTAAAAGAGCAATCGCTCCCCTTAGTGACTGAGCAACAAACCTTGAGGGAAGTATTACTCGTTATTTCGCAAAAAGCCTTAGGCATGGCAGGCGTGATAGATAGCCAAGGAAAATTACTGGGGATTTTTACCGATGGAGATTTACGTCGGGTACTGGACAATAGTATCGATATTCACCGCACCCGAATTCAAGATATAATGACAGTTAATAGCATAACCGCTAGACCAGAAATGTTAGCAGCGGAGGTACTATCGCTAATGCAGAAGCATAAAATAAGTTCTCTGTTTGTAACAGATACAACAGGTAAACCAACTGGAGCAATTAATATGCAGCTATTACTCCAAGCGGGGATCATTTAATGCCTATGGTAGATACGCCCTACGGGCCAATTCATGACAAGCTACTAACACAACTACAACAGGTCAAGCTATTGGCCTGCGATGTTGATGGCGTGTTCTCTGACGGTCGAATATATATGGGACAAGATGGCGAAGAACTCAAAGCGTTTCACACTCGAGATGGCTATGGCGTTAAAGCCTTGCAAAAAATTGGCATTCAAATAGCCGTCATTACCGGACGCCAATCAAATATGGTCGAAAAGCGAATGACAGCTTTAGGTGTGCAGCACATATACCAAGGATGTGAAGATAAACAACCCGCCCTACTCGCTATTCAGAAAAAAATATCAATAACCAAGAATGAAACAGCGGCCATAGGAGATGACATGCCAGATCTAGGCATGTTTCAAGCATCTCAATGCAACGTGTGTGTACAAGATGGCCATCCGCTTATCGCCTCACAAGCACACTATAGAACCCGTACTAAAGGTGGATTTGGCGCGGTACGAGAGTTGTGCGACTTAATTCTTCTGGCACATGGACAGCTAAATTTCATTCACGGCGCCAGCATATGAATCGCGTGACACTATGTATTACCATTTTATTTATTTTAGCCTTGGCCTTGAGTCTGCCAGGTTGGCTGGCCGAAGAAGAAGTCAACCTTGAGTCACCTACAGAAGATGCGTGGATCCCAAATTATCAAGCCACTAAAATGCGTAGCACCCTGTATGACAAATTTGGTCAAATCAATCATCAAGTGTTTGCTCAGCAAATGGAGAGTTTTGATTTACTTGGGTTTACCTTATTTAAACAGCCCAACTATTTATTGTTTGCGCAATCGCTACATCCATGGAAAGTCGACGCCCAAGAGGGTACCTTATACGATGATCAACGCATTCAATTTGAGAACAATGTTGAAATTACTAGCCTAGATACCAAGGGCTACATACAAGTTATTCGCACCCATTTTGTAGAAGTAAACCTAACAGACAAAACCATTTATTCTGACCAAGCGGTGGAAATTGTCGGCCCTAATTATGTCATTAGCAGCAACGGCTTTACCGCTAGCTTAGAAACCCAAAGATACGAGTTATTAGACCATGTTAAAACCGTTTACCACCCCTCTATTCAAGAGTAGTTTTTTAGCCATATTATTATTCTCGGCCACGAGTCACGCCGGGAAAGATGATTTCACCCAAAAAATTGAATTGGCTTCGTTGTACCAAAATGCCGATGGCATTGCAAAAAGGGCCACCTACCAAGGCAATGTTGTGATCCAGCAAGGTACTCTGACTGTGAGCGCAGATGAATTGGAAATTGATGCCAGTCAAGGCGAAGGAAATGAGATATTTATCGCCACTGGTAAACCCGCTACTTATTCACAACAGCAAGAAGATGGCAGCATAGTCACCGCCAGTGCCGACAAGATTGAGTATCATCGCCAAACTCGCTCACTATCTTTAGAGGGAAATGCGCAAATAAAGCAAAACTCCAGCAGTGTGCAAGGGAAGTCGATCAAATTTAATATGGAACTTGAACAAATTGTCGCCCAAGGTAGCGATCAAGAAAGTGGACGTGTTATAACTACTTTCCAACCCGTTTCAAAACCGAAAAAGCCTGAGTCAGAACAACAGGATAAACAACCTTAATGGCCGTACTAAAAGCTTCCCATTTAGCCAAGTCTTATAAATCCAGACAAGTTGTGCGAGATGTCAGCCTAGAAGTTTCGACAGGGCAAATAGTCGGTTTGCTTGGCCCAAATGGCGCCGGTAAAACCACCACATTTTATATGATTGTTGGCTTAGTGCCTTTAGATAAAGGCGACATCTACATTGACCAACAACAACTGACCTTGCAACCCATGCATGTCCGCGCGAGGCAAGGCATTGGCTACTTACCCCAAGAAGCATCGATATTCAGAAAGCTAACTGTTTATCAGAATTTGATGGCGATTTTGCAAACCCGTAAAGAATTATCAAATGAACAACGAGAGCAACAAGCCGACTCACTGTTAGACGAGTTTAGTATCAATCATATTCGCAACAGTTTAGGGATGAGCTTATCTGGAGGCGAACGCAGAAGAGTAGAAATAGCAAGGGCTTTGGCTGCCGACCCCGAGTTTATTTTGTTAGATGAGCCCTTTGCTGGCGTTGATCCAATCTCGGTAAACGACATAAAAAAAATAATTCAACATTTACGAGATAGAGGTTTAGGTGTATTGATAACGGATCACAACGTACGAGAAACCTTAGATGTCTGCGAGAAAGCCTACATTGTGAGTCATGGCGAGTTGATCGCTTCTGGCACCGCAGAAGAAGTTTTAGGTGATCAACGCGTAAGAGATGTATACCTAGGTGAACAATTCAGGCTATAGTTAAACCTAAGATTAGCTCGGCTGATAACAATAAATTAAACATAAGAAGTAGATGAAACCCTCTTTACAGCTAAAATTTAGCCAACAACTTACAATGACACCGCAATTGCAACAAGCGATTAAGCTTTTGCAACTGTCTACGCTGGACTTACAAGCAGAGATCCAAGAAGCTTTAGATTCAAATCCTTTATTAGAAATTGATGAACAAGTTAGTGATAGCGGCGACAAATCTCTGGAAACAAACCATAGTGCCGATGGTAAAGATAACGCCAACGAACAGATTGAAGTCAATGTTGATAGTGTCGATAGCGGCGATGCCCTGCAAAACAACGACATACCAGAAGATTTACCTTTAGACAGCACCTGGGACGAGTACCTAAGCGCATCATCAGCTCCTGCACCAATGAGTAGTGCGGGATCAGCAGGAGATGACGACCAAATTTTTCAGGGCGAAACCACCGACAACATTCAAGATCATTTGCTGTGGCAAATGCGTTTAACCCATTTTAGCGATACCGATATTGTTATTGCCATGGCAATAATAGATTCTATCGATGAAGCGGGTTATCTAACTATCAGCACCGAAGATGTTCTAGCCAGTATGGATGACGAAGAGATAGAACTCGACGAAGTTGAAGTGGTGCTAAAACGTATTCAAATGTTTGACCCCGTAGGATCAGGTGCTCGTAGTGCACAAGAATGTTTATTGGTGCAACTAAAACAGTTCGCCCCAGAGACACCTTGGCTAGAACAAGCCAAAATGCTCATAACTGACTATTGCGATCTTATTGGCAGTAAAGATTATCGCACCCTAATGCGTAAAACCCGCCTAAAAGAAGATGAGTTGCGAGAATCCATGCGTTTGTTGCAAACCCTCAATCCTAGGCCGGGCACAGCTATAGTGACAGGTGAGTCAGAATATGTGATACCCGATGTATCTGTAGCCAAGAAGAACGGCCGCTGGACAGTTGAACTTAATCCCGACAATTTGCCAAAACTTAATATCAACCAACAATATGCGGCTATGAGTAAAAGTGTTCAGAACTCCTCAGACAGCCAGTTTATTCGCTCTAATTTGCAAGAAGCCAAGTGGTTTATTAAAAGTGTCGAAAGCCGCAACGAAACCCTACTTAAAGTGTCTAACTGTATTGTACAACAGCAAATGGGCTTTTTTGAGCATGGCCCTGAAATGATGAGGCCAATGGTGCTCAACGATGTAGCAGAAATGGTCGATATGCACGAGTCCACTATTTCGCGGGTGACTACGCAAAAATATATGCACACACCTAGAGGTATTTTTGAACTGAAGTATTTCTTCTCTAGCCACGTTGCAACAGATGCAGGTGGAGAATGCTCATCAACGGCTATCAGAGCATTGATTAAAAAATTAGTCGCGGCAGAAAAACCCAGCAAGCCTTTAAGTGACAGTAAAATTGCACAATTGTTGGCCGACCAAGGCATTATGGTGGCACGGCGAACAATAGCAAAATACCGGGAATCACTTATGATCCCCCCCTCTAACCAACGTAAGAGCCTGCTTTAGGCGAATTGAAGAAGGAATAGGCGATATGCAAATTAACCTTACCGGTCATCATGTAGAAGTTACAGATTCTTTAAAAGACTACGTCGATACGAAATTTACCAAACTTGAAAGACACTTTGATCATATCAACAATGTGCATGTGATCTTAAACGTGGAAAAGCTCAACCAAAAAGCCGAAGCCACCATGCATCTTAGTGGAACAGAGGTATTTGCCACTTCTGAGCACTCTGACATGTATGCAGCAATTGATGCTTTAATCGATAAACTTGACCGCCAAGTGATTAAGCACAAGGAAAAAATTAAGCGCCATTAATGACGTTAGCTATAAACCAAAATTAGAATTCATAATGGAAATTAAAGATATTCTTCACCCTGACTGTACTTTATGTGCAGTTCAGGGGAATAGTAAAAAAAGAGTGCTGGAGCTCATAAGCCAAATCGCAAACCAACACCTTTTAGACATTGATCAAGCGACAATCTTGTCTAGCCTAATTTGCAGAGAAAAAATGGGCAGTACAGGCATAGGTAATGGTATTGCCTTGCCCCATGGACGCTTGCAAGATCTTGATAAAGTGATGGCGATTGTGGTGACCTGTGAAAAACCCATTGACTATGACGCCATAGATAACACCCCAGTTGACATCTTTTTTGCTATTTTGGTACCCGAAGATAAAGCATCCGAACATTTAGGAACCTTATCGGCTATCGCCTCGACGCTAAACAATAAAGACACCCTGAATCGAATGCGCCATGCCAAGACGGATCGAGAGTTATTTGAGGCACTAAACTAAATGAACCTGATTATTATCAGTGGACGCTCAGGCTCAGGAAAATCAATAGTACTGCGTTCCTTAGAGGACTTGGGGTATTACTGCGTAGACAATATTCCCGTTAATTTGTTACCCACGCTTACGCACACTGTAGTAGATGAATATGATCAAGTAGCGGTTAGCATTGATGTACGTAACTTACCTAAAAATCCCAATGAACTGGTAGAAATCCTCGATTACCTCCCCTCTACGTGGACCATGACCATACTTTATCTTGATGCAAGTGATGACATATTAATTAAGCGTTTTAGCGAAACTAGGCGGCTGCACCCCTTATCCAAAGAAAATAAATCCTTATCTGCTGCGATTAAAGCAGAAGCTCAATTACTGGCACCTATAGCCGAACGCGCCGACTTATATATAGACACAGACAAATTATCTGTGCATCAACTTGCCGAATTGGTACGCGAACGAATTCTTGGGAAGAAAAGCTCTAGACTGGTATTGGTGTTTGAATCATTTGGGTTTAAGCATGGTATCCCAAAAGACGCCGATTACGTGTTTGACGGTCGTTTCTTACCTAACCCCCATTGGGAGCCTGATCTTAAACACCTTACAGGGTTAGACGCACCGGTTCAGATTTTTTTAGGCTCGCAACCCATAGTAACTAAATTTATCTGGCAAATTCAAAACTTGATTTCAACTTGGTTACCTCACTTGGAGCGTAATAATCGCAGTTATGTCACTGTTGCCATTGGTTGTACTGGCGGTCAACATAGATCCGTTTATGTGGCCGAAACCCTAGCCAAAGCTTTTAGTAATTCTCACCCTGATGTACAAATTCGCCACCGTGAACAGAACTTGTAACTGATGACGCGCTTAGAAAAAACACTGATTATCGTTAATAAATTGGGACTGCACGCCCGAGCAGCCACTCAATTAGTGCAGCTAACCAATAAGTTTGCAGCTGACATCACCTTACACCAAGGAGATAAGCAAGCTTCAGCCAACAGTGTACTGGGATTAATGATGCTCGAAAGCCATCAAGGTGAAACAGTTAGAGTGGTGTGTGAAGGTAAGGATGCGCGAGCAGCAATGGACGCAGTAGAAACCTTAGTTGTCACAAAGTTTAATGAAGATGAATAAGCCATTGCACAACGTGCAATTATTAAATGAGTGACGTAAGATCAAGGTTATAGCTTCAAGGGCATGCTGCCTTGTTGCTCAACTGAGTAAATATACCTGATCCATGCCAAATTCCATCGAATCCAAAAGCGTTAACAGCCAACTTCATGCCATCAATGGAGCCTTAGGTGAGGGACACTCTGATCTAGCCAAGGACATGTTGCAACAACTGCAACCTGGTGATCTTGCGTTGCTTTTGGAATCCAGCCGCAGCCGTAATCGTCTAGATATATGGCAACTTATCCCACATGAACTATACAGTGATGTGCTCGAAGAGCTATCCGATGATGTGCGCAATGGCATTATAAAAACCATGCTTCCTGAGAAGGTCGCCGATGCCCTTGAAGAAATGGACACCGATGATCTAGTCGATACCTTACGCGCCCTTCCTCAAGAAGTTGCACAAGACCTACTAGCGGCTATGGATGAACAAGACCGGCTACGTGCCGAGCTTGGTTTATCTTACGGTGAGGAAACCGCGGGATTTATCATGAACACAGATACGATTAGCCTGCGCCCAGGTATTAACGTTGATGTGATCCTTAGATATTTGCGCCTTAAAGGAAATATGCCAGAGTACGCCGATACCTTATATGTAGTAGATAGTGATGATAAATTAATGGGTGGTGTAGCACTCACTAGGCTCATTACGGCTGCAGCTGATACCCCAGTAGAATCACTCATTAAAAGTTCAGAAGCTATCCCAGCTACCATGATGGATAACGAAGTAGCTAGCCTCTTTGAGCGATACAATTGGTTGTCAGCGCCAGTTGTAGACGAAAATAATAAGTTGTTGGGTCGCATCACTATAGATGACGTGGTAGATATCATCCGTGAGGATGCCGAGCACTCAATGATGAGTATGGCCGGTTTGGATGATGAAGAAGACACCTTCGCACCTGTTGTCAAAAGTACCCAAAGACGTTCAATTTGGTTAGGTGTAAACTTAGTGACTGCTTTATTGGCTGCGGCAGTAAGTGACCTATTTGAAGCGACCCTAAGCCAGTTGGCAGTATTAGCTATCCTGAATACTATAGTGCCTAGCATGGGCGGAGTGGCGGGTAACCAAACCCTCACTTTAGTTATTAGGGGTATGGCACTGGATCATGTTAACTCTGCCAACGCCAGATGGTTAATCAGTAAAGAACTCGCTATAGGTTTTCTAAACGGGGTGATTTGGTCGGTGTTAATTGCCTCGGTTATTGCCATTTGGAAACAAGATTTAATGCTAGGTGCGGTTATTGCGTTTGCCATGATGATCAATATGGTTGCCGCCGGTCTTGCAGGGGCAAGCTTACCTATCATAATGAAAAGACTTAAAATTGACCCTGCACTAGCCGGTAGCGTTATTCTAACCACTATTACCGATGTGGTGGGTATCTTTGCCTTTCTAGGTACAGCAACTTGGTTACTGATTTAAGTTTCAGTGAATACACTACCTGCCTCTCTATTGACGCTACTATCACTTTTTGCTTTTGCGGCTAACTCAGTACTTTGTCGGTTAGCGCTGAGTAGTGAACAGGTCGATCCCCTTACCTTTACTACGCTCCGATTATTATCGGCAGCCCTTACTTTAACGCTCATTATTGCCATCAAAAATAAGAAACATCTTATTAGCATCAATCAATTTGGAAGTTATACGGGCGCGACTTATTTGTTCATTTATGCCGCTGGATTTTCTTACGCCTATGTCACCTTAGGCACAGCAACAGGCGCCCTCATTTTATTTGCCTGTGTGCAGTTCACTATGTTGCTCAAAGGTTGGCTAACAGGCGTTGAAATGTCAAAACAAGAGACGCTAGGCATTAGCTTGTCGCTGTTAGGCTTTGGGTATTTTGTCTATCCTGAACTTAATCAACCGAGTTTGATTGGCTGTATTCTGATGAGCTTAGCTGGAATAGCTTGGGGCTTGTATAGCCTAAATGGCGCCAAGAGCAGCCAAGCGCTATTAGATACAACCAGTAATTTTTTGCGGCTGCTGCCGGTGGTTTTGATTGGTATGGTTTGGATATATTTCGCCACTGGATTTCAAATTAGCCTACTAGGTTGGCTTTATACTATTGCCTCAGGAGCCCTAGCTTCGGGAATAGGCTATGGGGTGTGGTACTTTGTGTTACCACACTTAAAACCTAGTATAGCTGCCGTAAGTCAGCTATCGGTTCCAATTTGGGCGGCGTTAGGCGGCTTAGCATTGGCAGCAGAGCCAATAGACCCGCACCTTGCATTATCTGCTAGTGTGATATTAAGCGGGATTTTATTAGTGATCTTGGCGAAACAAAACCCGAAATAGTGAGACTAAATTAAAATTCCCCGGCTCCATCGCTGGCGCTACAGATATAGGTTGTCTCTTGGTAGCCAGTTGCAGCTTCATAACGCTCGGCCAACAATTGCTCGGCGCCTTGCACCATATCATGTGGCATAAGGGCAACCATACAACCGCCAAAACCACCGCCTGTCATACGTACACCACCTTTTTCACCCAAATATTCACTGAGCAGTTGCACCGCAAAGTCAATTGGGGGTACGGTTATTTCAAAATCATCGCGCATGGAAATATGTGACTCTGCCATTAATTTTGACAGCAGGGCTACATTGTTTGCTTTTAATGCATCTGAGGCCAAAACAGTGCGCTCACTATCAGAAACCACATGGTGAGCTCGCTTGTATACCAATTCGCTGAGTTTATCTTTATGGTTTTGCAACTCGAGTAAACTGATATCACGCAGTGCTTTTATTCCTAAAATTTGAGCGGCTTCTTCACATTGCAAGCGACGGGTATTGTATTCGCTGTCGACTAAGCCTCGCTTTACGTTGGAGTTGATAATCATCACGGCTAAGCCTTCTGGCATAGAGATCAGTTCTGTCTCTAGCGAGCGGCAATCCAGTAACAAAGCGTTTTGCTTCGAGCCGCAAGCGCTGACCATTTGATCCATGATCCCGCACTGACATCCCACAAATTGATTTTCAGCTGCTTGACCATTTAACGCCACTTCAGGTTTTGTGAGAGCTAAGCTGTATAAACCACGAAAGGTTTCGCCAATCGCTACTTCTAAAGAGGCAGATGAACTTAGCCCAGCCCCTTGAGGTACATTACCGGTAATGGCCAAGTTGGCTCCTTTAAACACATGCCCACTTAGTTGTAGATGTTTAATCACGCCGCGCACATAATTGCTCCACATTTGGCTTGGGTGGGTTTCGATTTCGCCATCAAGGGCAAACTCATCTTGTTGGTTATGATAATCAACCGCCACAACCTTTACTGTCATATCGTCTCTAGGCGTGACCGCAACTAAGGTTTGATAGTTAATGGCACAAGGCAATACAAAGCCGTCATTGTAATCGGTATGTTCCCCAATAAGGTTCACCCTGCCCGGTGCTTGAAAATGTCGACTTGGCTTGGCCTTAAACGTTTCGGTAAAGACCCTATCGAGCTGGCTTAACATGGTTGCCGAGATAACAGACATCAATTATGCTCCGGTCGCTTCATTGTAGTGAACATCGCTGAGGCCCTGTAAACGCTCTGCGGCCTGTTCTGGGGTTAAATCTCGTTGCGGCTCTGCCATCATTTCATAACCCACCATAAATTTACGCACAGTGGCTGAGCGTAACAATGGCGGATAGAAATGGGCATGAACTTGCCAATGATCTAGCGTCTCAAGATTATTCGGCGCACCGTGCCAGCCCATAGAATAAGGAAAAGAACATTGAAATAAATTATCATAGCGACTGGTCAGCTTTTTAATGGCAATGGCCAAGTCTGCTTTTTGTGTTTCATTCAGGCTGGTTAGTCGGGCGCAGCTAAACTTAGGCATAAGCAAGGTTTCAAATGGCCAGGCCGCCCAATAAGGCACAACGGCAATCCAATATTCGGTTTCTACTACAGTGCGCGAACCGTCTGCCGATTCTTTTTGAGCATAATCTAATAACAGCGAACTACCATGCTTATCAAAATAGGCTTTCTGACTAGCTTCGGCTTTTGCCACTTCGTTGGGAATAAAATCGTTGGCCCATACTTGTCCGTGGGGATGAGGATTAGAGCACCCCATAGCTGCTCCTTTATTTTCAAAAACCTGTACCCAAACGTAATCTTTGGATAAGTCTGCCACTTGCTCTTGCCAAGTATTGACCACAGCTTCTAAGGCGGATAGAGACAATTCCGGTAAGGTTTTATTATGCTCAGGAGAAAAACAAATAACCCGGCTGGTGCCTCTGGCTGCTTGCAAAGTAAATAGATCGTCATTGGATTGCCCAGATGCTGGCGTGTCCTGCATCAAGGCAGCAAAATCATTGGTGAATACAAATGTGCCATCATACTCAGGATTGATTTCCCCATTAATACGGGTATTACCAGAACATAAATAACATTGCGGATCGTGGGCTACAGAATCAGCTACTTGAGGCTTTTCAACTTGTCCTTGCCAAGGGCGCTTAGCTCTATGAGGGGATACCAAAACCCAATCGCCCGTTAAGGGGTTACGGCGACGATGAGAGTGATCAACAGGATCAAATGTAGACATATTTTTATAACCTATTTCTTCGAATTAAGACTTATGCAGCAGTCACTGATATATCAACTATCGCTTTGCTAAGTGACTTGGCTTAGTCATCTATATCCTGCTGTCCCAGCCAGTTAACTAATTTTTGCATATCTTGGCTCGCAGCCTGATTAAGTTGTTCAACCCAATCATGTACATTTTGCCACCAAGCTGGATGATCGCCTTGTTGAATTTCGTTGGCTATTTTTTGCACCCTAGCTAAGCCGACAGAGCCCGCGGCACCTTTAATTTTATGAGCTTGAGAACACACTTCGTCTTTCTCATCTGCACTTAAGCTAAGTTGCAAGATCTCTAAGTACTCGGGCATTTTTTCTTGAAAGACCTTAACACTTGTTCTCACCATTTCATGGCCAATAGTGTCCACCAACATCTGCAACAATTCTAGATCGAGGATTGCATTAAGTTGATCTTTCTTAGGCTCTGTAGTGGGTTCGTGAGGTAATATAGGCTGCTCATAAAACAAATTATTAACGACTTCAATAATACGACTCTTCTTAACAGGTTTAGCAATAACATCGTCCATGCCATTATCAAGATACTCTTGGCGAGTTTTAACCACATTGGCCGTTAAGGCAACGATACTGGTTTGTTCTACTAATGATTCTTCATGAAGAACATTAGCCACTTCAAAACCATTCATATCTGGCAGCTGTATATCAAGTAGAACTAAATCATATTGCTTATCGCGGGCCATGGTAATCGCTTCGTTGCCTGTCATGGCGACATCAACAACTTGCCCAAGTTTTTCCAACAAGGCCTTGGCCACCATGACATTAAGCTCAATATCTTCTACTAGTAATATCTGCAAACCCGTCACTTTCAGCGTTTCTACTTGCAGAGGTTTTTGGCTAATTGCTAGGGGTAAGTCAACTGTAAAGCAGGTGCCTTCGCCCATAACACTGCTTACACTAATAGTCCCATTCATCAATGACACCATTTGTTGACATATAGCTAAGCCAATACCTGTACCAGTGGCACTTTGATGTTCAGGTAGGTCTACTTGGTAATACATAGCAAAAATTTTCTCTAAGTCTTGCTGAGGTATTCCTACTCCTGTGTCACGCACCTGAAAAGTGACCATACTGGTTTCAGCATCAATTGCTTTAGCTTTGACAGCCAATGATACGCCGCCTTTTTGCGTGAACTTGACCGCATTAAACAACAAATTCCATAATATTTGCCGTAAACGGGTACCATCTACCTCAACCAAAGCTGGTAGTGGATCTTCCACATCTGCGGTAAACATCAATTCTTTATCTTTGGCCAATAACTCAATAATGCTGCTAAGTTCTTGCGTAAATTCTTTTATCGACACTGTTTTTAGTGATAACTCAAGCCTGTCCCTATCTAACCTATCTAAATCAATAATGTCATTAAATATGTTACCTAAGGTAATACCACTGGCGTAAATCGTGCTCACCCATGCAAACTGTTCGCTGGTAAGCTCGGTATCGCGCAACATTCTACTTAAGCCAACAATGCCATTAAGGGGTGTGCGTAACTCATGGCTAATAGTTGCAATAAACGCTGTTTTGTCTTTGCTGGCTTTTGTCACTGCAATCTCTGCTTGTTTTCGCTCAGTGATATCACGGCCGAAGGCAAGTAGACCAAGGCGAGTATTATCCGCGCTATAAAATGGTACCTTACGCATTTCAAAATAGCGGCGGCGTCCATCAGCAAAACGTAGCCATAATTCTTCAGTAATACTGACGTTGTTTTCAAGTACATCTTGATCACTTGCCACTACTTGGCGGGCCAGCTCTTCATCGTAAACTTGATGTGGGGTGAGCCCAATGAGTTCCTGTTCAGTTTTACCGGTCATTTGTTCAGCAACACGGTTGCAACCGGCAAACTGTCCTTCCTCGTTGCGGTAATAAATAAGATCCGGCGACGCATCAATTATCGACCTTAGCAGTGTAGATAACCGCAAAGCTTGCTGCTCTTTCTCAGATTTGTCTGTTATTTCACGTTCGAGTTCGGTAAATACAGTTTCTCGCTCTAGTTGGGCGTTTTTTCGTTGCTCTATTTCATGACTTAGTTGTTGAATACTGGTTTGTAGCGTGCGATTAAGCACATCATCCTCTTCTCTTAATCGCTCCAACTGAGTGACGGCATCCTTAAGGCTCTCTCTTGAGCGTTCCAGCTGTTGCACTAACTCGCTAAAAATCCACATCATCCAAGGCGCGCTAAGCAAGGTCAAAATGGTGGCACTTAAAAAATCTTCAAAATGGGCATGATCACTCACAATCCCCCGGAAAACATAAGTACCCGTAAAGGTAAACATCAAGGTCAAGATGACAAATAAAACACTCGCTTTTAAGGTACCCAAACGACTAATAAACTGTGCGATCCGCATCGCCCAAGGATCAACTAGAGTCTTTTGTGTCATAAATATGTTGCTCTCAAATTTCAGTGGTTGCCACCAATGCGCGACATGCTAACAAGAATACTCCAAGGATCAAAACTTAGACTTGCATAAAAATGCTTCGTCCTATCTAAAAATACTAGTTATGCACTTTTTTAAGATATTTAGATAATATTGGATCTGGCTTCACTAGCTTAATCAATAGGCTTTTATTAACTTTTTGATAACAATACCCCCTGCTTTTTAGCTTTTTTATCTAGCATATAACCAAGCTACAACATCACTCTATCCAATTGATATTAAAGTAGTTTCAGTCCCAATTAAACCTAAAATGGTGAAAAACAAAAAATCCCTTAAATAAGAGAATTGATTTCTAAAATAATCCTCGGTATTTTGTAAGACCTGCTTAGTATAAATATTCGATACTCGACTGGTATCTTCAGTAATAATTACGATCAGAACATGAGCATCAAGCCATGAGGCGCAGGCACGTTTTTCAAACGTGTCTGAGATGTCTAAATTGGCAGTAACACTAAATAACACCCTGCCCAGTCGAGGGTTGAAGGAGTTTGCATTAATGAGTTTATTTCATCCTAACGATTCAAAGGATAACTGTGGTTTTGGCCTAATCGCTCACACTGCTGGCGAACCCAGTCATCACTTGGTTAGTACCGCTATTGAAGGACTCGACCGCATGCAACACCGTGGTGGTATTGCCGCAGACGGGAAAACCGGCGATGGTTGTGGTTTGCTTTTGCAAAAACCTGATGCGTTCTTTCGAGGAATAGCAGAGCAAAAAAACTGGAAGCTAGGTAAGAAGTACGGCGTTGGCGTGATATTTCTTAATCAAGACCAAAACTTAGCCAAGGCTGCTAAACAGATTATCATCGAAGAATTGGAAAAAGAGACCTTAGGGGTCGTTGGCTGGAGAGTAGTGCCCACCGACAATTCGGTATTAGGTGATTTAGCCGCATCCTGCGTACCTCAAATTGAACAAGTGTTTGTAAATGGCCCTTCTGGTTGGCGCTCAGCAGATTTAGAGCGGCGTTTATTTATGGCTCGCAGACGTGCTGAAAAACGCTTATCTGACGATCCTGAGTTTTACATTGCCAGTCTATCTAGCTTAGTAACAGTCTATAAAGGCCTAGTAATGGCTGGTGACTTACCCAAGTTTTACCTAGATTTAGCTGATGAAAATATGCAATCTGCTATTTGCGTATTCCATCAACGCTTTTCTACCAATACCTTGCCGCGCTGGCCATTAGCTCAACCCTTCAGGTTTTTAGCCCACAATGGTGAGATTAATACCATACGCGGCAACCGTGATTGGGCCCAAGCTCGTAGCGGTAAATTCAAAACGCCTTTATTACCCGACTTAGCCGATGCGGCCCCGTTTGTAAACGAAATAGGCTCTGACTCTTCATCTTTAGATAATATGCTTGAGCTATTTTTAGCAGGTGGTATGGACTTGTTTAGGGCGATGCGCTTGCTTGTGCCACCTGCCTATCAAAATAACAATACTATGGACGAAGACCTGAAAGCCTTCTACGAGTTTAACTCCATGCATATGGAGCCCTGGGATGGACCTGCGGGTATCGTATTAACTAACGGTCGCCATGCGGCTTGTAATCTTGACCGAAACGGTTTGCGCCCAGCTCGCTATGTTATTACTAAAGATGGCTTAATTACCTTGGCCTCAGAAGTGGGCATTTGGGACTACAAACCAGAAGATGTTGTTGAGAAAGGCCGAGTGGCACCAGGCGAGATGTTAGCCATAGATACCGAAACAGGTAAGTTATGGCGCTCAAATGAAATAGACGATGATTTAAAAAGCCGCCATCCCTATAAGGAATGGCTTGAAAAAAGCATCCGCCGTTTAGTACCTATTGAAGAATGTGAAGCCCCGGAAATCGGCAAACGTATGTTTGACGACGACATGATGAATACCTACTTCAAGCAATTTAATTTCAGCTACGAAGAACTCGATCAAGTTGTAAAAGTGTTGGCAAAAGATGGCCAAGAAGCCACTGGCTCTATGGGTGACGATACCCCAATGGCTGTGCTTTCTGGCAAGAATCGAACTATTTACGATTATTTTCGCCAGCAATTTGCTCAAGTCACCAACCCTCCTATTGATCCCTTGCGTGAAAACCATGTGATGTCTTTAGCAACTTGTATCGGCCGTGAAAAATCGGTGTTCACAGAAACATCTGGATATGCAGATCGAGTATTATTCGACTCACCCATAATGATGTACACCGATCTAAAACAGCTACGCAATTACGATCCTGAACATTATTATGCCGAATTTGTTGATCTAAATTTCCCACCTGAAGAAGGGCTAAAAAAAGCAATTAATCGGGTGTGTAATGAGGTTGAGCACATAGTTTCCCATAAACGCGCCGCTTTCGTTATTTTGTCTGATCGCGCCATTAAGTCATCACGTATTCCAATACCAGCAGCTATGGCGGTGGGCGCGGTGCAAAAACGTTTAGTAGAAAAAGGCTTACGCTGCGATGCCAATATAGTAGTAGAAACCGCATCGGTGCGAGACTCTCATCAATATGCGGTGCTACTAGGTTTAGGCGCTACCGCTATTTATCCATTTTTAGCTTATGAAGTCATTGAGCAAATGTGTGAAACGGGGCAACTCGACATGCCACCAATGCAAGCCATAGTTAATTACCGCAAAGGGATTAATAAGGGCTTGTATAAGATTATGTCTAAGATGGGCATTTCCACTATTGCCAGTTACCGTAGCTCAAAATTATTTGAAGCTATTGGTATTAATAATACCGTTATGGAAACCTGTTTTAAGGGCGTACCTAGCCGTATTCAAGGTGCTGGTTTTGATGATTTTCAACAAGACTTAGTGAATCTAAATCGTGTGGCATGGCTTAAACGCAAAAAAATCGATCACGGTGGCTTATTAAAATATGTGCATGGCGGTGAATACCACTCTTACAATCCAGATGTAGTTACTACACTACAAAAAGCGGTAGTAAGTGGTAACTATCAGGACTATCAAAAATTCAGTGAGTTGGTAAATGATCGTCCAATCGCCTGTCTTCGAGATTTGTTGGCCTTAGCGCCTAATGCAGAAGCCATTTCAATCGATGAAGTCGAACCCGCCGAAAACCTATTTCCACGGTTTGACACGGCGGCCATGTCAATTGGCGCTTTAAGTCCAGAAGCTCACGAAGCCCTAGCTATTGCCATGAATCGTTTAGGAGGCAATTCTAACTCAGGTGAAGGCGGTGAAGATCCGGCGCGATTTGGTAACGAGCGTAATTCTAATATCAAACAAATTGCATCCGGTCGTTTTGGCGTAACACCTCACTACTTAGTGAATGCTAAGATCCTGCAAATTAAAGTTGCGCAAGGGGCCAAGCCCGGTGAAGGGGGACAGCTGCCAGGTGACAAGGTGAATCAGTATATTGCTGAGTTACGACATTCGGTGCCAGGTGTTACCTTAATTTCTCCACCGCCGCATCACGATATTTACTCAATTGAAGATTTAGCTCAGTTAATTTTTGATCTAAAACAAGTCAATCCTGAAGCCTTGATTTCGGTAAAATTGGTGTCGGAACCTGGCGTGGGCACTATTGCCTGTGGCGTGGCGAAAGCCTATGCCGACTTAATTACCATCTCTGGATATGATGGTGGTACAGGTGCCAGTCCATTAACCTCGGTAAAATACGCGGGAAGTCCGTGGGAGCTGGGTCTGGCTGAAACCCAACAAGCTTTAGTCAGCAATGGCTTACGACACAAGGTCAGAGTACAAACAGATGGTGGCCTAAAAACTGGCTTAGACGTAATAAAAGGTGCCATATTAGGTGCTGAAAGCTTTGGTTTCGGCACTGGCCCAATGGTTGCGTTAGGGTGTAAATATTTGCGTATTTGCCATTTAAACAACTGTGCTACAGGCATCGCCACCCAAGACGAAAACCTACGAGAGAGTTACTTCATAGGTTTACCCGAAATGGTTATGAACTACTTTAAGTTTATCGCTCAAGAAGTACGTGAAATCATGGCAACCATGGGGGTTCGTAGGCTGGAAGACTTAGTAGGCCGCACCGATTTACTTAAGGTTTTAAATGGTGTCACTGCCAAGCAAAATAGATTGGATCTCAGCCCAATATTGGCTAAGCCAGAAGCTGGGGATCACACTAAGTTATTTTGCAGCGAGGAAGCCAATGCACCTGCAGATAGAGGTGACTTAAACCAACGACTACTCAATGATGTAGCAACGGCCGTGACCACTAAAAGTGGTGGGGTATTCAATTACCCTATTCGCAATACTGACCGTTCGGTTGGCGCTATTGTTTCAGGATTAATTGCCAAACATCATGGCAACAAAGGCATGAGCGAAAATCCTATTAAGTTAAATTTCAGAGGGACTGCTGGACAAAGCTTCGGAGTGTGGAATGCTGGCGGCCTTGAGATGACCTTATCTGGTGACGCTAATGATTATGTCGGTAAAGGCATGACAGACGGCAAGTTAGTTATTCATCCACCTAGAAACGCAAGCTTTAAATCCAATGAAAGTGTGATTGCCGGTAATACCTGCCTGTATGGCGCAACGGGTGGCAAATTATTTGCGGCAGGTCTAGCAGGTGAGCGATTTGCCGTTCGTAACTCTGGAGCCATAGCCGTAGTGGAAGGCATAGGCGACAACGGTTGTGAATATATGACAGGCGGTATTGTTGCCGTGCTTGGGCGTACAGGCGTCAACTTTGGGGCCGGTATGACAGGTGGTTTTGCGTATATTCTTGATGAACAAGATGATATCCAACAGCGCGTAAATGGAGAATTGGTTGAGCTTATGTCTATCGAAGACAAAGCCATTTTGATGGAACACTTACGTGGCCTTATCAACCAACATTATGAAGAAACAGGCAGTGAGCATGCTCACGATATCTTAAGCAATTTTGCCTCATACTTGCCTAAATTCAGATTGGTTAAGCCAAAAACCAGTGACGTTAACAATCTACTTGGTCACATTAGTCGGTCTACAGCCGAACTTCGTGTACAAGTACAATAAGGGGGGAGCATGGCTAAGAATATATACCAATTTGTTGATGTAGAGCGCATCGATCCACCTAAAAAGCCCTCTATGCTTAGGCGTGAAGAATTTGCTGAAATCTATCAGCCCATGAGTGACACTCAAGTAGCAGGTCAAGCCGATCGCTGCCTCGATTGTGGTAACCCCTACTGTGAATGGAAATGCCCAGTGCATAACTACATTCCACAATGGCTAAAACTAGCAAACGAGGGACGTATTTTTGAAGCGGCAGAATTATCCAGCCAAACCAATACCTTACCCGAGGTTTGCGGCAGAGTATGCCCACAAGACAGATTGTGTGAAGGCGCCTGCACCCTGAATGATGACTTTGGTGCCGTTACTATTGGCAGTATCGAAAAATACATTACCGACACTGCCTTTAAACAAGGCTGGAGGCCGGATATGTCTAAGGTGGTTAAAACCACTAAAAAGGTCGCCATTATTGGCGCTGGACCTGCCGGATTAGGTTGCGCCGATATCTTAGTGCGCAATGGTGTACAACCGGTTGTGTTTGATAAATATGAAAAAATTGGTGGTTTACTCACATTTGGTATTCCATCATTCAAATTAGAAAAAGACGTGATTGCGCTGCGCCATGACATTTTCACTGAAATGGGCATAGAGTTTGTACTGAATACCGAAATCGGCAAAGACAAACCATTCCAAGACTTATTAGACGGATACGATGCCGTTTTCTTAGGAATGGGGACCTATCAACCTATGCAAGGTGGCTTTGAGAACGAAAAAGCACCGGGTGTGTATGAAGCACTGCCTTACCTTATTGCCAACGTCAATCGCGAGCTAGGTTTAGAACAATCAGCCTCTGATTTTGTTGATATGCAGGGCAAAAAAGTAGTGGTACTCGGTGGTGGCGATACCACCATGGATTGTGTTCGAACCGCTATTCGTCAAGGTGCAACCGATGTGACTTGTGCCTATCGCCGCGATGAAGCCAGCATGCCTGGCTCGCGCCGAGAAGTGGTCAATGCGCGTGAAGAAGGAGTGAATTTCAACTTTAATCTTATGCCGCTAGATATTGCTGTAGACAGCGATGGCAAAGCCATAGGTGTACGAATGGTCAAGACCGAGATGGGTCAGCCCGATGCCGAAGGTCGCCGCCGCCCAGTTGTAATAGAAGGCTCAGAGCACGTACTTGAAGCCGATGCGGTGATCATTGCTTTTGGTTTTCAACCTAGCCCTGCTAGCTGGTTTGGTGACTTTGGAATAATTTTGGACGAGAAAGGCCGAGTGCGCGCCCCTAAACATGGCAAATATGCTTTCCAGACCTCTAACCCCAAGATTTTCTCAGGTGGCGATATGGTAAGAGGCTCAGATTTAGTCGTTACCGCCATTGACGAAGGCCGCTGCGCCGCTGAAGGGATTCTCGATTACCTAGGCGTTTAAAACTAAAAGCACAATCTAAACAGACAAAGGGGCTTGCGCCCCTTTGTCTGTTGGTCAAAAAAAAGAATTTAAACCACAGAGGACACAGAGCGCTTCGCTGCACAGAGAAAAAGAAGAAAGGAACAAGACACAATTAAGGAATCACACAACATGTGATTATTTTGCTTTTCTCTGTGCGCTCTGTGACCTCTGTGGTTCAACAGCTTTGCTTTTAATCCGCCATTTCAATGTCCACCCACACTAAGCGATGATCTGAAGAGCTTTTACGATCTTTGATTAAACCAAATAAGGGTTCATCTGACTTAGGCCAAAATATGCCACTTGTAGTGACATTCAGTGTTTTTGAAGGTAATACATAATCTGCGCGCATTGCCCAATCGGCAGTATGTGTGGCGGCGTATTGATTGTCTGGCGTATGTCTCTGTCCTCCTGCACTTTTTGGCACAACGAGAGCATTCACCAACGGGTGAGCAAGTAACCCTTTTATGCCGTTTTTTATGCCATCACCTTCATCAGGTGAAGCGTTTAAATCACCTGCTATAACGAAGTGTTTTCCATTAAATCCGCCTCGTTTGCCCGTATCGTCGTAGATGTAGGCTGATTTTTCACTAGTGGACAGGTAATCGGTCCAAAAACGGATTTCATCGTGATTGCGTTTACCATTACGATTTTCAGGCCCGTCGAATACAGGTGGCGTTGGATGACTGGCCAGTATATGAATAGTGTGATTACCAATTTTGATAGGAATATCCCAATGAGACTTAGAAGATAATCGTAATATCTGCTGCGCTTGCTGAGTGTAATACGATCGCCCGTTTTCATCCTTGATCGATGCCATTAAATTGTTTGGCATATCTTTCCAGAGGAAATGTTGAAAGCTGCGTATATTGTCAAATTGGATTGGATATTTGCTTAACACCACCATGCCATAATGACCCGGAAACAGCCCAAAACCAAAGGCATCGCCTTTAGTGCCAGATGCTATACCGTCCCTGTCGAGATCTAAACCTGAATCAATTCCAGTATTCACAGGCGCTGAGTAAAAATATGGATAATCGATTGAAGGTGCACCATTTTTGGCGCTATTTAAATAGTTGCGGCGAAAAGCCATAACAGCCTTATTGGATTGCTCAGAATAATCAAACTCATTGAGCAAAATGATATCCGGTTGAACCCGCTGAATAACCTCGGCAATATGACTGATTTGTTGAGACCGACTCGACAACAAATGCTTGCTCAGCACATCTGCCGTGGCAGCTTGGCTAGGCTCCATATAATTAGTGGCTTCCATACTGACGTTGAATGTCGCCACCCTAATACTTTGGCTATTTACCGGCATACTGAATACCACAGAAAAGAACAGGAATATTTTATACATTGTTTCATTACTTTTGGCTGTAAACAAAAAAGCCGACTATAAATAGTCGGCTTTCAAAGTATCTAATTTTAAGAATTAGAACTTGTATTTAACCCCTACGCGTACTTCCCATAAAGAAGGAGAGCGGACAACGGATTGTTCAAAAGGAAGGAATTCATTGTAAGAATATTGACCTTGGTCATTAATAGACGCTTCGATAATATCATCACCAACAAATGAACCTTGCTTCAAGACACCCCAGTCATCATTTAACATATTGCCTAGGTTCTTAATAACTAAGAAAGCACTGGCTTTATGTCCTTCCATAAATCCTGGAAGTTCTTGCTCAACTCGAGCATCAAACTTAACCCACCAATCGGAAGCTCTAGAGTTACGACCAGCAATTTCACCACGAGTTAAATCTTCTGCTTCAATTAAGGCATTAAAGGCTTCTAGGTCGAAGTCAGGGCCGTAAACAACTTTAGAGTCACTCTCAGTAGGCACATAAATCAAGCTACGGAAACTATTTGAATCTTCAAACATCCTAGCATCTGAGTACACGTATGAATAAGGACGACCTTCGTTTGCGGTACCAAATAAACTGAAACGGGTGTTATAACCATCAATCAATTCAGTATTGTAGCCTAAGTTCAAAGTGAAACGATGACGTGTTTCATAATCTGAAGTGGATAACTTAGGACGGTTGAAATCAACCACCGCAACATTACCGAAGTTAGAGCCAGCTGTTGAACTTGTCATTGGGCTAACATCAGTAGCACGTACATAGGCATAACCTAGAGTCGCGTCGATTCCATTGTCATAGCTCTTGTCAATTGAAGATGAAAGAATAGTTGAAGAACCATTAATTCCCTTAACGTTAGTCAAGATTAAGTCATTATTGACAAAGCGTCCATCTAATCTGTCATAAATAGGGCGCCCATCTGGTGCAGCATCTACCACAACTGAACTCAATGACTTAACTATTGGCGAATCTTGCTTCTCTGTATGCATTAAATCAACAGTAACCACATAATCACTGTCGCTAACATAAGTTAGACCTAGAGAGTATTTCCACTCTGAAGGAATATCAAAATCAGGATCAGTTGCATTCACACCACCATCACCATCTGTAATAGAAGTATTGGCTACTGCATCAAACATAGCTTGTGGAATGTCGTATATTGGACGACCAGCACCTGACAATTCAGTGTTGAACAAGTTATCGAAGTTGGCTATTTCACGTTCACGAACCTGAATATTAGTTACACCATCATTTGAGTAGGCGTTTGAAATCCAAACATTTGGATTACCACCTGAGTACAAGCCAACACCACCACGCACTTCTAAGTTATCATCTACAGCCCAGTTAAAGCCAACACGAGGTTGTATCAACGAAATACCATCCACATTACCAGTGTTACTAAAACCATAGCGGTTCATAAAGTTAACGTTTTCTGTTGGTGTATCGTCTGTGCTGTATTTGTCGTAACGTAAACCAACCATCAATTGAATGTCGTCGGTCAAGTCAAAATCATCTTGCACATAAAGTGTGAACAATTCATTTGCGAAAGTTGCACCGGCATCGGCTGGCACGTTAGTTCCGGCGGCATTACCATAATAAATACGATCTACATCACCAGATTCAAAATCATCTATGCTATTAAAGCGGTATTCACCCACTGAATGCTGTAGGAACATATTAAATACGTCAATTTCTTCGTATTCGATTCCCGCAGTAATTTTGTGATCGTTTAGGTAATAAGTAGCAGCCAATTTGGCAGTAAAGTTCTCCCAGTCAAGGTCATTTGATTGACGAGAATCATCTGGACCAATATAAACCGTACCACCACCATCAGTTCTGATTTGTGCTTCGGCAAATCCTGAAGCTGCATCTAATGAAGTTTGACGATTGTCTAACTCTGTTTTACCCAAACGAAACTCGGTAGAAAAATCAGCATTCCAATCAGAATAAACCGACAACACCATAGACTTAAGCTCTGCACCACGCTCATAGAAATGATTTTCTAAAGGCAAACGGCTAGAACCACCATCAGATTGACTAAGGCTAAAACCATCATTGTAGTTATAAACAAAAGCTGCACGATGATCTTCGTTAATGTTCCAGTCTAATTTAACTAATAACTTTTCATCTTCAACTGGCATTGAACCAGGCATGCCACCTGCATCATACCCATAAACACTTTGCGCGATACTTGTGATTCGATCCACGTCATCTTGAGTCACCCGGCTGCCTAGTGCGTCATAACTGAATAATTCAACACCTTCTACTTTTTCGTAAGAACCAAAGAAAAACAAAGTATCTTTGATTAGTGGGAAGCCTAGATTAACGCCATAACGTTTGTCGGTGAAATTGCCATTGTCAATATCATCGCCTTCAATGCTGTCGCCAATTAGGGAATCATTGTTATAGTCAAAAAATACACTTCCATGGAATTCATTAGTACCAGATTTTGTTACTGCATTAATATTACAAGCAGTAAAACCACCGTATTGCACATCAAATGGAGCCAACTCAACGGCCACCTGATCGATAGCATCAAAAGAGAAAGGCATACGCTCAGTGGGGTAACCATTGCTATTCAAACCGAAGTTATCGTTCATGCGCACACCATCAAGTGTGAGACTATTATAACGAGGGCTAGCGCCACCACACTGAACCGCATTATTGGATGCTTCGTTTACATAAATGCGAGGATCAGCACGTATAACGTCATTGATATCACGGTTGATTGCTGGTGCACCTTCTAAATCTGCAAGGTTAAAGTTAGCTGTTGGACCGGTTCCACCAAAAACAGAGGTACTAACGGCAGAAGCTGTTACTACTATACTTTCAATATCTTGCTCAGATTCTAGTGCAAGACTTAGATTATAAGACTCACCTAAGGTCAAAAACACTTCATTTACTAGCGTATCTTCAAATTGATTAGAATCAACTTTCACACTATAAGGACCACCAACGCGAAGACCTTTAGCAGTATACTGACCAGACTCATTGACTACTGTTGTTTTGACAGAGCCTGAAGGTATATGAGTAATAGTGACCACAGTTCCAGCGGCTGCATTACCTTGAGGACCTACAATTTTACCAGAAATTCCAGAAGATGTTTCTTGTGCCACTGCCGTAGTAGACATACCTACTGCCATAGCTACAGCAATCGCGATGCGATTGAATTTTGATTTTTTAAACATGATGTGTATCCTAAGTTTTGTGTGTTCTGAACCTATAATTCGAACTACAGTTTATTTATAAATGCCATGTTGACAACCTTGGCTGTCTTGGTTGATCGACTCAATATCGACTTCTCATTTCTA
Organism: uncultured Paraglaciecola sp.; assembly: GCF_937123705.1. GTDB lineage: Bacteria > Pseudomonadota > Gammaproteobacteria > Enterobacterales > Alteromonadaceae > Paraglaciecola. The sequence continues at coordinate 171,586 of NZ_CAKZKO010000138.1, forward strand.
TAACCGTTAGTTTAACAGACTAATTATGACACTTTTATTACCGCGGTAACAGTGTTGGTGTAAATTCATAAAACTGTTGCACTTCTTAGGTCATTTATACAATTTAGCAACATGTTTTAACAAAAAACTTACAAAGCTGACCAAGAAGTCAAGTAGAAAATCTACATTGTGAACTGACTTTTAGCAAGTTCGCTGGTATCTTTCGTACCAATTTATTTCTTTATGTAACGGTACGCTATGTCTACCCCTTTAGTTATTGCCATTTCAGGCGCATCCGGTTCAGGTAAGTCTTTGTTTACTGAGAATTTATTAAAAGAATTTTCTGAAGAAGGCAAGACAGTTCAAATTTTACGAGAAGATCACTATTATCGCTCTCAGGATCATTTGCCCATGGCGGAAAGAGAAAAAAACAACTATGACCACCCAAAAGCCTTTGAACATGAGTTGTTGGTTGAACATTTAAGTGCGTTGAAAAATTGGCAGTCTATTGAGTACCCACATTATTGTTATAAAACTCACACCCGTCTTGAAAAAACTGAAACCTTGATTTCAGCCCCCGTTATTATCATTGAAGGTATTATGTTGTTAGCCAACGATGCGTTACAACCTATGTTTGATATTAAGATTTTTGTGGATACACCGCTGGATATTTGTTTACTACGCCGTATGAAACGGGATATAGCTGAAAGAGGGCGTACTTTAGAGTCGGTTGCGAATCAGTATGAGTCAACTGTTAAACCTATGTATCATCAGTTTATTTCCCCTAGTCGCTTCACCGCAGATGTAATTGTCACTCAGGGTGGTAAAAACCGCATTGCACTCGATGTGATTAAATCTCATATCCAGCAGAGCCTGCTTTAATTTACAAATAAATTACTGATTACTAATAAAAATAAAAAAGGAAATCACATGGTTAGTCTTATCGGCGTAGCACTAATGTTGCTTATCGCGTTTGCTTTTTCGTCTCACAAGCGGGCCATCAATTGGCGCACTGTAGGCGGTGCATTTGCCATTCAGGCCTCGGTGGGGGCCTTAGTATTATATTTTCCTCCGGGTAAGCAATTTCTTTTATCGCTCACCAGCTATGTAGAAAATATTATTAGCTATAGCCAAGATGGTATTAGCTTTATATTTGGCCCTTTGGGTAACAAATCTATCGGTTTTATCTTTGCTTTTAATGTATTACCGGTGATTATATTTTTCTCATCTTTAATTACGGTTTTATATCACCTTAAGATTATGAACGTGATAATTCGCGTGATTGGCGGTTTTTTACAAATGTTCTTGAAAACCAGCCGACCTGAATCTATGTCAGCTGCAGCCAATATTTTTGTGGGGCAGACCGAGGCGCCTCTCGTTATCAGGCCTTATATTCCTAACCTTACACGCTCCGAACTGTTTGCCGTTATGGTTGGCGGTTTAGCCTCTATTGCCGGCTCCGTTATGGCGGGTTACGCCAGCATGGGCGTTGAGATAGAATACCTATTGGCTGCCAGTTTTATGGCTGCTCCAGGTGGTTTATTGATGGCGAAAATTATTATACCTGAAACTCAAGAAGCTAAGAATGAGCTTTCTGATCAAGCAGAGCAAGACAACCAATACGCCAATATTTTTGATGCCGCGGCCAGTGGCGCAGCCAGTGGTTTACATTTAGCCTTAAACGTAGGAGCGATGTTACTCGCGTTTATCGGATTAATTGCCTTATTAAACGGCCTTATTGGTTGGAGCGGCGCGCTATTTGGTGCAGAGGATTTAAGTTTTCAGGTGATCTTGGGTTATGTTTTTCAACCTATTGCTTGGACACTAGGGGTACCATGGGAAGAAGCCAATATTGCTGGTAGTTTTATTGGTCAAAAAATGGTGGTGAATGAGTTTGTTGCTTACCTAGATTTTCTGCAACATCAGGCCTCCCTTTCTCCCATTACTCAAGCTATCGTTATTTTTGCGCTATGTGGTTTTGCTAATTTTTCATCTATTGCCATATTAATGGGTGGTATAGGTGCAATGGCACCAACCAGACGTAAAGAAATTGCCCAATTGGGTTTGAAAACAGTACTAGCAGCGACTCTGGCTAACTTAATGAGCGCCGCTTTGGCTGGGTTTTACCTTAGCCTTTAAATAGACCAAAATAGTAGAGAGAACATAACAATGAAATTAGTCGCCGTAGATTACACAGCCCCCAATGCTGACCAACTTTTTGTAGAGTCATTGCATAAGACGGGGTTTGGCGTATTAAAAAATCACCCTATTAGCCAAGACCGAGTCAGCAATATTTATCAGCGCTGGCAGGCGTTTTTTAACAGTGAAGAAAAGCATCAATTTACCTATAATAAAGACACCCACGATGGATTTTTTTCCACTGAGATATCTGAAACGGCTAAGGGTTTTAAAAAGAAAGATATTAAAGAGTATTTTCACTTCTACCCTTGGGGCCGTTGCCCTGAAGCATTGAAACAAGAAGTCGTAGATTATTATCGGGATACCACGGCATTAGCATCTGAATTGCTGGCTTGGGTTGAGAAATATTCACCAGAAGAAGTATCAGCTAAATACACCCAGTCATTATCCAGTATGGTCACAGATAGCGAACAAACTCTATTGCGTATTTTGCACTACCCACCTCTGGATGGTTCAGAAGAGCCTGATGCCATCCGCGCAGCCGCCCATGAAGACATTAATTTGCTGACAATATTACCCTCGGCTAATGAACCAGGGCTACAGGTAAAAGGTACGGGAGACTCATGGATAGACGTGCCTTGTGATTTTGGTAACTTAATTGTAAATATTGGCGATATGTTACAAGAAGCATCGGGCGGGTATTTTCCTTCTACTACTCACCGAGTAGTGAATCCAGATGGAAGCGATCAAACTAAAGCTAGAGTATCTCTGCCGTTATTCTTACATCCCAATCCAGAGGTAGTGTTGTCTGATCGCTACACAGCAAAAAGTTACTTGCAAGAGCGTCTCGAAGAGTTAGGCGTCGCCTAATTTATACCAATCCATCCTAACAATTGATCACTCAGTGGGATTTAAAAGTGACTAATTGTTAGGATGAATTGGTATTATTCCTTTATCAGCCGCCTGCAGGATCAGCCAAGCCGTTTCTGCGGCGGATAGAAAAAATCTCTGATTAATATTCTCAAAACTGTCTTTGGGTGTATGGTAGCGCTTATGTATACCACCACCTAGAAATAAATAGGGAATACCCACTTTAGAAAAAGCCGCGTGATCACTGGCCTTACGCCAATTCACATGCTTTCCAAAACGGTTGAATCTTTGACTTTTTCTATGATCCACAAGCAAACATAACCCAGAAATCTCAGCGACATTATTAACTAGGTGAAATAATTGCTTCTTTCCCCTAGAAAAAGTTGCATAAAGCCTGTTTCTACGTCCACCTTCACCTAACATATCCAAGTTAATGTTCAGTGTAATAGCGTGTTTATCTATAGGTAGATGACTCACAAAAGCTTTGGCTCCGTGTAAACCTTTCTCTTCGGCATCAGTAGCCAAAAAAATCACTGAGTGAGATAAGTCAACTTCCGTGACCTTTTCAGCAATGGCAAGTAAAGCGGCCACACCCGACGCATTATCATCGGCACCATAATAAACATGGCGAGCTGTTGCTCCTAAATGATCATAATGTGCTGTCACTACAATAAATTGATGGGCAAAGTTACCACCTTTTACCCAACCAACAATATTGATACCTTGACTGCCTGAAGAAGGTTTAGGATAAGCAAACTTTTGGATATATTCTGGATATTCAGTAAAATGCGTCAACCCCACTTCCTGAAACCGGCTTTGGATAAACGTCTTTGCCTTAAAATTGCCAACAGACCCCGTTTTTCGACCTGCCATATCAACAGAAGACAAAATACTTAAGTCTTTAATCAATAGGACTTCATTTAGTAACCCAAAAGACTGAAGCTGCCCACATTTTGCATAAACTTGTGAATATAAACAAAGACTTAAGATTGAAGCTATAAACAGCTTCAAAACTATAAGCTACTAAGAAATGCGAGTTTTCTTTGATATTTTTCCTCATCATGCCTATTGCGGGTCTTGTTCTTAGCTAATTTCAAATATCGTTCACTTTGTCGTAACTCGCCTATCTCAAAATAGACGCGGGCCAAACCAAAATATACCTCGTGCTTATTTCTGTCTAAAGATAATGCAGTTCGAAAATGGGTTAAAGCTTGATCCCAATGTTTTCGTTCTAGCTCTTGCTCACCTAAATTAACATGATAATAAGGATTGCTGTTTCTGCGATTTTCTACAATTTCTAACATTTGCTCAGCTTCTGTTTCTCGCCCCATAAACGTATATAAATACGCCAGATTTTCCATTGCAGTAAGACTTTCAGGCTTGAGAACTAAGGCATATCGATAGACCCTCTCTGCTTGAGGGAAATGCCCGCTTAAACGGTAAAGAATGCCAAGGTTTATCCAGGCAGAGTGGAATTTAGGTTGCAGCAACACCGCCTCTCGAAAATAGGCGTAAGCTGATACATAATCATGTCGCAAAATCGCATCAGCCCCTTTATTATTGTAGAACATTGATAGAATAGCTTGTTTACCTACGACCTTCTTTGGCAAGCCACGTCTAGATGATTGAGGATCAAAATCTACCTGATATCCACGATTTTTAAAAACAAAAACATTGGGTTCGGGGGGCGCAAGAATTTTTAGATTAATATGCCCATTAAGCAGGCTAAAGCCCGAACGTCTTGTCCAATATTCGGGAATAATGACTTCCTGAAAATCGACGTCAAACCCTGCTTCAGTCGCCAAAGCATAAGTCATTATTGACATAGACAAACAGTTCGCTGCTTGAAAGTGAAAAGTATCGTTTGCATTGGTGTTAGCATCACCTTGATACAGCAGGTTTAGCTTGGAGCGGTCAAATATTGCTTTTACCAAGGCCTCCATTTGATCGGTTTTTTTCTTCAAAGGAGCGACAGTAGAAGCTACAAAAGCCTTTGCTTCAGGACCTAAATAAAATAACTGTTCTTCAGACTCTATTTCGATGTCGCTAAAACCTGAAAAACCTTGGTCATAGAAAACCGGTTCGGCCGCAGGAATGTGCATTACCCTAGACTGACATGCAGAGAATAGGGATAACACCAATAACAATATAAAGGCATTCCTAAACGTAAAAGGTTGTCGCATGTTATGTACTCCAAACAGCATTTACATACTTTTACCATAGCTGTTATAGGTTCTAACTGCTACTTCATTCAACTTAAAAAACACCCACTCTGTCCGGATGAATGGTGTTTTATCCTTCAATTTGCGTAACTAACTCGATCTCGGGATAGCTAATAAGATTGAATTTCCCCTATAACAAGTATTTTTCAATAAAACCAAGCTCAATCCTTTGAATCGCTTTGCAACAATAATAAACTTAAGTCTGACTACCCTTAACTTATACAAATAAAGATAATCCTATGAAAATAGCTATTTTAGGTGCCATGGATGAAGAAATAACCCTTATCCGTGCATCCCTTGAAAATTGCCAAGAACAACAATTCAATCATCTTACGGTATATATCGGCCAATTAGGCACAGTTGAAATTGCGCTGGTTAAGTGCGGGATCGGCAAAGTCGCCGCCGCTGTCGCAACTAGCGTTGTGATCCAGCACTTTGCCCCAGACTATGTTATCAATACTGGATCGGCTGGCGGCTTTTCTAAAAACCTTAATATTGGCGATATTGTCATTGCTACTGAGTTACGCCATCACGATGCAGACTTAACTCACTTTGGCTACGAACTCGGACAAAATGCGGGTATGCCACCACAGTTTAAATGCGACCAAAAATTAGTAAGCCTCGCATATGAGGCTGCGACTAACCTCAAGGACGTACAAGTACAACAAGGGCTTATTTGCACTGGTGATTCATTTGTTGGAAGTGACGAGGCGGCAGCAGTTATTAGACAAAACTTCCCCGATACTTGCGCCGTAGAAATGGAAGGCGTTGCTATCGCTCAAAGCTGCCATTTGCTAGGTACTTCATTTTTGGTTATCCGCTCGCTATCCGATATTGCCGGTAAAACCTCGACTATGTCTTTTGAAACATATCTAGAACAAGCAGCCAAAAACTCAGCAAGTTTAGTGATGCAAACTATTGCAAAATTAGCTTAATGAACAATTTAGTTAATACCTTGTTGAGCGCACATTTGCTGCCATTTTGGGTATTGCTATTAGTTATTCTCACAGAACGATATCTACTTTGGCCTGACAAATACCACCCTATTAGTTTTATAAAGTTATTAGCGATGGGCTTGCAAGCCAAAGTACTTGCCCCAGAACGCCATACTGCAAGACAGCAAAAAATTTCTGGGGCGTTAGCAAGCTTGGTATTATTGCTACCTGTTGCAACAATTTTGCTGGTGCTTAAGTATTTGTCAGAGTTTCCAATATTTTTTGAAGCCTTAATGTTACTTGTGGCATTGCGCTTTCAAGATATTCCAAAGCAAACCCGTCGCGTAACGGCTGCCTTAGCCAAACAACATAAAATGTTAGCCCGACAAGCTCTATCACAAATCGTGTTACGAGAAACCGATAAAATGTCACCAATGGGTATGGTAAAGGCCAATATCGAATCCCAGTTGTTGCGCTATTGTTATCAATATTGCTCAGTGGTTTTTTGGTACATACTCACAGGTGGAGTCGGCGCACTTATCTATCGCTTGGCATACGAATTGTGTCTGTGTTGGAATCATAAACTGAATACCTTTAAATATTTTGGGTGGCCAATACGCAAGGTTGTTAATATATTGCAATGGTTACCTAGTAAATTGGCTTGCTTAAGTGTGGTATTAGCGGTAAACCTTAGCCAAGGTGCAAAAGCACTATTTTCTCGAATAAGTTACCAGTCTACTCATGTATTTGTCTTAAATTTGTGTGGCGCAAGTTTAGGTATTGAACTAGGCGGGCCAGCCTACTATGACCAACAAAAGATAAGGGGAATAAAATGTGGAGGTGCGAGACAAATCAAGCTTGCTGATAACGCCCGAACTATGACAGCCATCAATCATGCTACTTGGGTGTGGTTAGTGCTGTACTTTTTAAGCTGCGCCTTAGGATTTTTTATCAGCAAATAGCCCATTAACCCTAGTGACTTGGTCAATATTACAAACTGAAGACTAGATTTTTATTCAACAATCCATGCAACAATAAGGAACAACATCATGTTAAAACACCTGACTTTTTGGATACTCTGCTTACTTAGTTTTGCTGTTATCTCGGGTAATATCAATAACATCAGCCAACAGGAGCTACTTGAAACTGATGGTAAAGACCTCATCATAGTAGACGTTCGGACAGCTGAGGAATTTCAGCAAGGGCATGTACCTAATGCCATTAATGTTCCGTTAAGCGATATAATGCAAGACACTGCTATATTGAAGTCATCTAAAGGTAAGCCAATTGTACTGTATTGCCGTTCAGGTAAGCGTGCTGGTAAAGCCGCCAATCTACTACAAAAGGACGGATACCAAAATATTAGGCATCTTGAAGGGGATATGTTGGCGTGGATCGAAGCAGGGTTAACTGTAGAACGATAACAGTGACCCATTTCAAAAGAAATAGGCCACTTAGGTTAACTACTTAAAAGCAATCCGCGCAAATTTGCGTTTACCTATTTGCAATACAGTCTGTAGCGGTTGATTAAACAGGTGTTTAGTATCACTCACTTTTTCACCATCTATTTTAACCGCGCCTTGTTTGATCATACGCATGGCTTCAGATGTAGAACCCACTAACCCAGCATTTTTTAACACATTGGCAATCATCAAGCCTTCGCTCGGTAATTCATATTCGAATTCTGGCATGTCGTCAGGTATAACATTTTTCTGAAAACGTTGAACAAAGGCCTGATGGGCAGCTTCGGCGGCAGCATCATTATGAAAACGCGCTATCAGTTCTTTTGCCAAGTCAATTTTACTGTCTCTCGGGTTAGCCCCTGCCGTTACTTTATCTTTAATAGCATCGATTTCAGCTTTAGGTTTAAAGCTCAATAAATCATAATAACGCCACATTAAATCATCAGATATAGACATGACTTTACCAAACATGTCATTAGGCGCATCGGTAATGCCGATATAATTGTTTAAGGACTTAGACATTTTTTGGACGCCATCTAGTCCTTCAAGCAAGGGCATCATTAATACTGTTTGTTGTCTTTGGCCTTCAGACTTTTGCAACTCTCTACCCATTAGCAAATTGAAGCGTTGATCGGTGCCACCCAATTCAACATCTGCTTGTAAGGCAACCGAATCCCAGCCTTGTACCAAAGGATACAAAAACTCGTGGATCGCAATAGGTTGTCCGTTGCTATAGCGCTTTTTAAAGTCGTCTCGTTCTAACATACGTGCAACAGTTTGATTTGCAGCGAGCTTGATCATGCCTGCCGCTCCTAATGCTTCCATCCACTGTGAGTTAAAACGAATGCTAGTCTTAGCCGGGTCTAAAATTTTAAACACTTGTTCTTTATAGGTTTCTGCGTTGGCTAAAACGTCTTCTTTGGTGAGTGGCTTTCTGGTCACATTCTTGCCGGTCGGATCACCAATCATGCCGGTAAAATCACCAATAAGAAATATGACTTCGTGGCCTAACTGCTGAAAAGTACGTAGCTTATTGATTAAAACCGTATGACCCAAATGTAAATCTGGTGCCGTGGGATCAAAACCCGCCTTAATTTTCAAGGGTTTCCCTTCTTTTAGTTTGGCAATAAGTTCATCTGGTAATAATATTTCTTCCGCCCCGCGCTGAATTTCAGCCATGGCACCTTGCCAATCTGTCATTTTTGTAACCTTGTTAAAAATATACTGTTAATCTCATGGTCGACATTTTACGTGCCAAGCCCAAGTAATGAAAGGCCTATGGTATTTTTTAAGATAACTTAAGCCCCAAAACCACACCCAAAAAATCGTTCAAAAAACCACCAGCAACTAGAAAATTACTCACAATACGTATATTCTGCAGCTAAGTTCTATATTCTGTGTTGTATTTGTGATTAAAAAGTCGTTAAAAAATATGCCTAAACCCCACAAATGGGTTATTTCTGGAATCGCTGGATTTTTGTTTGTGTTGTTTTTATTACCCTCTGAACCGGTCAATGCATATAAAAACCCCAAGCCAGCTTTAGAGATTGGTAAACGTTATGATTTAGACGTTAACTTTGATAACTTTTCTGTTGAAAATTTTACGGGTTTAGAAGAAACCACAAAAGTTAAGTCTGTTGTGGTTAAGCAAGGTGATAACTTAGCTATCATTTTCAAACGTAACGGCTTGTCGCCACAGCAAACCTATCGTGTCAGCAAAGCAGGTAAACTCGCTAAAAAATTACTAAAAATATTGCCCGGTGAAGTATTAGAATTGCACATTGATCAGCAAGGCCAGTTGACATCATTACACTACCCTTACTCCAATACTGACACTTTAGTCATTACTCAAAATCAAGACAATAGCTTTAGTAGTCAAGTTAAGACACTCGACCTAGACACTCGATTAAATTACACCCAAGGCGATGTTACCAACAGCTTTTGGAATGCTGGTCTAAAAGCCAATTTAAGCAACAATCAAATTATGCAAGTAGCCGGCATTTTTGGCTGGGATATAGATTTTGCCCTTGGCCTTAGGGCCGGCGATAGCTTTTATGTGATGTTTGAAGAGCATTATATTAATGGTGAGTTTGTCGAAAACGGGAATATAATTGCTGCTCAGTTTGTGAATCAGGGTGAGACATACACAGCCATACGTTACGACGATGGCAACTTTTACACCCCAGAAGGCCGCAGCATGCGTAAGAGTTTTTTACGAGCGCCGGTTAACTTTAGATATATCAGTTCAAGCTTCAAGAAAAAGCGCTTTCATCCGGTGCAAAAACGCTGGAAAGCTCACAGAGGTGTAGACTACGCGGCTGATCGCGGTACCCCTGTTATCGCTGCCGGTGACGGAAAAGTCATCAGGGCTGCTTATAACAAGTACAATGGCCACCATGTTTTTATTCAGCACGGTGAAAAATATGTCACTAAATACCTGCACTTTACCAAACGCAAAGTGAAAAGAGGTCAAACAGTTAAGCAAGGGCAATTAATTGGTACGGTAGGCTCAACAGGCTTGGCTTCAGGCCCGCACTTACACTATGAATTTTTAGTCAACGGTGTACATCGCAACCCACGCACGGTAAATTTACCCAAAGCACAACCTATAGCCAAAAAAGAAAAAGCTAAGTTTATTGATATCGCCACCACTAGGCTACAACAATTAAACAATAGCAAACGTATTATGTTGGCAATGAATTAAGGGCAGTTATGCCACAGCTATATCTTGGTTTAATGTCGGGCACCAGTATTGATGGTGTCGATGCGGCATTGGTAGATTTTTCGGGACCTCATCCTAGATTATTAGATTCTCAAACCTTTGCTTTTCCACCTTCTTTAACTAGTCAATTACACCAATTGTGTGCCCCTTCAGGAAATGAGATAGAACAGATGGGGCGCGCCGATCGAGAGGTTGCAAAAGTCTTCGCAGAGGCATCACTGCAATTGTTAAAAAACAATTATGTGCGCCCTGATCAGATAAAAGCCATAGGCTCGCACGGTCAAACTATTCGCCATATCCCCAGCGGCCAGCACAGTTTTAGTTTGCAAATAGGCGATCCTAATACCCTGGCAGCGTTGACGGGTATTGACGTGGTTGCCGATTTTAGACGTAAAGATATTGCCTTAGGCGGCCAAGGCGCTCCCTTAGTCCCTGCTTTTCATAAAGCGGTATTTTCCAGCCCAACACTATCCCGTATTGTGGTGAATATAGGTGGCATTGCAAATCTTACCTATTTACCAAAAGGTACATCTGATGACATTATTGGATACGACACTGGCCCTGGGAATACCTTATTAGATGCTTGGTGTAAGCTGCATACTGGGCAAGACTATGATGAAAAAGGTCAATGGGCTGCACAACGGTCTGGAGATCCTGAACTATTGCAATTACTAAGCAAACATCCTTACTTTTCGCAACTGGCACCTAAGAGTACCGGACGTGAAGAATTTAACTTGACTTGGTTACAACAAAATATCGATAAATTACCCCGTCAGTTAGATCCACAAGTGGTGCAGGCGACTTTAGTTATGTTGACTGCATCCACTATCGCCACGCAAGTTTTACAATTTAGAGATGTTGAACAAGTGTATATTTGTGGTGGTGGTGCGCGAAATGAATTCCTTGTAGAAGAACTTGAATCTGAGCTTCATGAATGTGATTTTTTCACCACAGATGACCTCGGGGTCGAAGCCGATGCTGTTGAAGCTATGGCATTTGCATGGCTTGCCTATGCTCATTTCAATAATATTCAAGGCAGTATCGCAAGTGTAACCGGCGCAACAAAAGGTGCGGTGCTGGGCACTTACTGCCCAGGTAAAATATAACCATGATGCAACGCCACTTAGATAAAACAGACCTCAGCATTTTGGCGGCCTTATACAAAGACGCTAGAATGAATAATAAGGACATTGCGAAGCTTGCAGGGCTGGCCCCTTCTTCATGTCTTGAACGAATAAAAAAGCTACAAAGTGATCAGGTAATAAAAGGGGCACAGCTAAATGTCGACTTCCAAGCTTTAGGCGGCAATATTCAAGTGATGATTTCGATTCGATTGTCGGATCATAGCCAACCCACAATAGATACTTTTCAAACACAGTTAACCTTATTGCCAGAAGTCATCAGCCTGTATCATATGGGCGGAGAAAATGACTTTTTACTCCATGCTAGCTTAAGTGATACCGAACACTTACGAAACTTTGTGTTTAATGCGATTACCGCAAGAAAAGAAGTTAATCATGTGGAAACGGCGCTTATTTACGACCATGTAAAGGGTACTGAACTGCCAAAAGTATAATGACCAAGATTTGCTCTTTTAAAGTTCGACTCTCGAATAAATTATCGCATTATATCGAGGCGCGCTACTGAGAGCTTACCACAGTGATATTAGGTGAAACCCCTTCAAACAGCTTGAATTCATGTTGAGTGAGCCGATAATTACCTAAATGCTTAATGCGGTATGTCCCATTCGCAATGCTCTTAGGCACAGTCCAACTTACTGCAGCTAGCAGTCCACTGCCCTGCTCTTTCCAACGAATCACAGTTGACCACGCCATATCACTTAATACTGGCACCCATATACTGCCTTGTTTTTGCTCAATGATTACAAAAGTATCATCCTTACGATAACCAGTAGAAGGATGCCCAGACCAAAAATCCACAGTTACGGTTTCGCCACTTCTGAGTGATACCTTGTTTATCGTCATCACTTCGCCAAAAGACTGACCATTTGGGACAGTATCGACCTTGTCTGCAAATAAATTAACGGTTTGCGCCTTGTTGCGCCAGTCGTCATATTCTAGATTATCTAAGGTTATGTTTGCATCATCTAGCGATTTAGCTAAGCCGCTGAGCGCCTGAATGTAAGCCGGCAGCGTCCATTTTCCATGTACAGTGTGCCCACCTTCATATTGCTGGGTTTCATATTCTTCAGGAGTGGTGATATATCCGCCATAACCATTGGAATAACCGGCGATCACAATATGTTCGACCCAAGGCCCCAATGCCGCTTTTACCGCTTGCTGAATACGCCGCGACGACATAGTGGTTATTTCTGTCGGCATTGCGACTATGGCTAACGAGCCTAGCCTAGCAACGGTCAAAGAGCGGATTTGTGACTGCAGCGGTTCGGCGCCACTACCTGTTTCGAATAAAATAGGCTTTGGCGACTGGCAATCTTTCACCGATTGTGTCCAAGGCTCAGTGCCTACTACTACTCTTATTATTAGGTCTAGCCACCACTTTTGTTGTTTCATGCCCTCACTAAACAGAAAGTGTCCACCGCCATCTTCGGTGGATCCACCTGCAAAGGCATAGCCATAAGCCGAAGGACAGGTTGTTTGCTCGCCAGCACCTGTAAAGGTATCACTGACCTTGAAATTAGCCATATTGATGTATAACTGGCGACTATCTATGGGTCCTGTCACCCTCTTGGTTGCGCTGTTAAATAACCTTTGAGCCACATCCAATTGTCGCTGGCCAATTATTTGCGTGGAGGCCATGTCGTTATCGCCAGGCCCAGTATTATTCAAGTTGAGATTTGGGGTGACATCACCAGGCGTAGATTGAGCAAAAGCGGCAATAAAGTCATCGCTCAAGTTGTCGTTGTCATCATTTTTTGCAGTCTGCTCCCATGTGAGTGAGGCATAACCTTTGTGATCGCTCGAAATCAACTTGTTATCAAATGTCATTGACGTTGGATGCACCGCAAACCAATTGATAGACGCAAATGCACCCGACTCTCGTTGCAGGCGTAACAAGGTCATATTTAAGTCCATGGCATGAGTATATTGAGTTCGTTCACTCGCAGGATTGGCGTTATAGGCCTTCATCGAACGGTTTGCACCTGCACCTATTACATCGCCTCTATTGATTAAGATATTACCGGGTTGCAGATTGTTATGAGCCGCAACTATGGAGCTAACTATACCGCTAACGATGCGCTCAAAATGCATAGGGTCGAGCATCCCAGCTATACTCCCAGAAATGCGTGTATGGGTATAGCCATCTGGCCCAGAGTGAGTATGGGTCGCAGACAAAATAGTGTTACCTAAATTGTAAATGTCCCCATAATGAACCTGCAATCTGTCAAGCACTTCAAGAAAAACATGGTGTTCGATATTGCCGATATCTACACTTGCAAACAATAAGCGATTTTTGCTTGCAGGATCTACAAATATAAAAGCCCGAGATTTTAAGCGGGTGTGAATACCTTCAGTGTTTTGCCCAGGTTTACCATAACCCCACATGGGATTTCCCAAGGCGGGGCCGGTTACATCTGCAATGCCTGCGCCTATTATATATTGATTCCATTTTTCATTGTCTACTACACCACTGCTGGTATTCGCCAAGAGGTTAGAGCTTTCAATCATGGATAAAAATAAAAAAATCACGTAACTGAGGTGTTTAGAAAACATAGTGTGTCTCATTATTATATTGATTGGCGAAGTTGATTTTCGACCCAATAAGCCCTTACTACAGCTCACAATAATCTGTAAAACACTTATACAACTGGGTACCGCTTAATACAGAAGCGGAGGGAAAGTGTAATATAGCGACCAAGTCACAAGGTGCCAATATATCGCTTGTAGCTTTATCTGAATCCAAATTGTCAACATTAAGCACCCTAGCTAATACTTCGCCCTTTTTGAGGCTATCACCAGGTTTGGCGATGTATTCCACTATGCCACCTTGCTGGATATACAGCGTTTTATAGTGACTCAAGGAGACGGCTTTGCGTGACATGTTTTCTGGCATCATGGCACTATGGGGTAAGCACCCTTTGGCAGTCAAAAACGTCAAAATGCTATTAGCATCATATTGGCCGTCTTGAAAACTGATCACTTCTTGGCTGCCCATTTCTAATGTAAAGGCTTCAACCCCAAAATCGATTGGCTGTTGGCGCTTACTGGTAACTAAATCTGTTAATAACCACCATGGACAAAACATGGCTTCATCCAAAGCACCCGAAAACACATTTGGCATAAAAATCACATGGGGGATATTAAATAAACGCGCAGAATCCTTAACATATTCAGGCACATATATATGCCGCGTTGACACGGGGCCGTTATGTAAGTCCAACACATAATCGGCATCAAAGGCTAATTGCTGCAACTTTAAATTAAGGTGTTGGGCTAGACCCATTCCCCAAACTGCATCTAACCGAGCTTGTAACTGCTGCTGCATTTCTTGGCGAAATCGGGATTTGATAGACTGAGTTGTTTCATTATCATTCACACTATGCGCAAATTCATGAATAAAAGCCTCGTCATAGAAATACCCACGATTCCAATTAGTACCGTTAACAGGGTCAAAACGCCCTAAGGTATATTCGCCGGCTTTTATATTTGTTCCCACAGGGTTGCAGTTAGGTACCAACAACACTTCACCACAGATTGGATGCGTTTTAAGCCATTGAATAAGCTGATAAATAACCACATTGCCTTGTACTTCTGCGCCGTGAATTGAACTCTGAATATAAACTTTAGGCCCAGGTTTTTCACCCACAAACCGATACAAAGGCACATTCATGTTGCGACCTGAAGCATTCTGCGCCACCACTAAGTGCTCTTTGAGTAGCTTATTCATGAAATCGTCTTGGAAGGTTAGGCTTTTGATTCTGGAAAATGTGGAGAAATAGACCTGCGAACGCCATTCCCCCAGAGAATAGCTTCGTTGAACAGGCTGTGTAGCAATTTTTGATCTATTTCTAATACCTTGGCCATTCTAATGACTTTCAACCAATTACCACTTTCGAAAGCTTTAACCAACATTAAATACATAGATAACTCGTTTTGACCACCGCACAACGCCTCTTTTACCTCATCAACTAATGGCATTTTTTCTACCAAGGTTTCCATCTTTTGATCAAGTAAAGCATCTAACATCGAAAACAATCCCACCAAAAATGCGGTAGGTGGATTACTGCCAATATTTTTTTCGGTCCCCACAAGATCACAAAACTTTCCTCTAACTAAGGATAAGTGTAATAGTTCTAAAGGTTTATTATCAGATAGGTTAGCTAAGGCCAGCAACGCTATGAATTTCTTGATTTCTACTTCGCCCATATAATTGAGGGCATGACGCAGAGACGTTATCTTGTAACGTTTGTTAATAGTGGGATTGTTGATAAACCGCAGTAGCATGTAAGACAAGCCTACATCGTGTTCTATTACGTTATTAATACTCTCTAAGTCAAAAGATTCGCTAGAACTTGCCCCCATTAATTCAACTAAAGCTAACTTAGAAGTGGGTAGGTTTTCGTTTTCTACAGCTTCTGGCTTAGCGAAGAAATAGCCTTGAAAATAGTCAAACCCCATATCCTTAAAAACACTGAAATTTTCTTGAGAGTCAACTTTATCTGCAATCAATTGCACATTAGCGTCCATCAACCAACGCACATTTTTTGTTAAAAAATCTAGGTTTTCATGATTTGAGTTTACTTTAAGCATATCAACATAAGGCAAAAATTCAGTTAAGCTTGGCTTTAGCGTGTTGTCTTCTAAAGCAATTTTGTAACCCATCTTTTTTACATGCTTACACATATCTATTAGGTCACTGTTGCCACTTTGATTTACTGCCAACTCCACAACAACACTTTCAGGATCAAGAGAAGAAGGTAAGCCGTTCATGAGGGTTTCGGGCTGAAAACTAATAAATGATTTTTTATTGCAAGAGATGTCATCCAAACCTAGCGTTTGATAATTCTTGGCAATAAGTTTGGTCGTTGCCTCATCCCTTGCTACGCTTGGGAAGCAGTTATTTTTTCCATCTCTAAAAGATAGTTCATAGGCAAAAACTTCTTTATTGATATCTAATATTGGTTGGCGAGCAATAAAAGCAAACATATACATCCTGTCTAAGTTTTCATTGTTGGTGATCCGCTAATCTAGTGCCAAACCACCTTAGTTGAATCACATAGTATAAAAAAAAAACACATGAGTACATCGCTCATTACATATAGAGTTTTTGCTCAATAACCTAAGTTGTAAATGACTGCAAAGCAATGAGCCACCTAGTCATTCACTATTTAAATTAAAATGATCTATTTCACTCCTTATAGCTTGAAATAATTTTATTTATCCCAATGTCTGTTAGGTTGGAATTTTTGTAAAAGTTAACTGTCTACTAAATAAGGGCAGATACTCCCAACTTTTTTGATTGAATTAAGGTCGCAGAGCAGTTTTATTTTTGCTAGAATCGCGAGCCACAGTGTTATACGAGGTAACTATGAGTACAGATTTACGCGCATTGACATTAACCGTCCCACAGACAGGCAGCATCGAAACTTACGTTCAAGCAGTAAGTAGTATTGATATGCTGACCGCCGAGGACGAGCGTGGGTTAGCTGAACGCCTACAAGAAGATGGTGATTTACAAGCTGCAAGAAAGCTTATTATGTCTCATCTGCGCTTTGTGGTGCATATTGCAAAATCCTATTCTGGTTATGGTTTACCTCAAGCTGATTTGATTCAAGAAGGCAACATTGGCTTAATGAAAGCAGTTAAACGCTTCGATCCTACAGTTGGGGTGCGTTTGGTTTCTTTTGCTGTTCACTGGATAAAAGCCGAAATACACGAGTTTGTATTAAAGAACTGGCGGATAGTTAAGGTAGCAACCACTAAAGCTCAGCGTAAATTATTTTTCAATCTTCGTAAAAATAAAAAGCGTCTTGGCTGGTTTACTCATGCTGAGGTTCAAAAAGTAGCAGAAGACTTGGGCGTAAGCACTAAAGAAGTACTGCAAATGGAAGCGCGTATGAGCAGTCACGATCAAGCTTTCGATTTGTCTGCTGATGATGACGAAAGCGGTAGCTTTGCACCAGTACAATTTCTCGAAGATAAAACCACTGATGTAGAATCTGAAGTGATTAACGCGGACTGGGATTCTAATGCTTCTGGTAGATTATACGCGGCAATTAAAACACTTGACGACCGTAGTCAGCACATCATCCAAACTCGATGGTTGTCTGATGATAAAACGACTTTGCAAGATTTAGCCGATAAATATCAAGTGTCTGCAGAGCGTGTTCGTCAAATCGAAAAGAATGCCATGAAAAAACTTCAGGGTGCTATGGCGGCTTAACGCCATATTAGTTACTCGCCATTAATCTCAAAAAAGCGCGTATCTCGCGCTTTTTTATTGCCTAAAATTAATTCAAGATTCAAGCTCATCGTGCGGCGGCAATACCCAAAACACCCCTGAAAATTCCGCAACTGCATTGTCGCCATCCAAAATAGCAACATTTAGATTAATTTTGCATTTTTTATTGTTACTCAAAGGCTCAAGTTTGCCCGTCAGTGATTCGATATTACATAATGCTCGAGGCTGCATGGTGATAGGTTTATGGTAATGGATATTGCCATCACCTAATACAATTTCGCCATTTAATCCTTTCTCTTTAAGTTGTAAAAATATCATCCCCCAACCAGTTAGTGTAGCCAGCGAAAAGATGCTGCCCGCAAACATAGTGCCATGAAGATTAATGTTTTTATTTAGTGAGGCTCGGGTTTCAAATGTACGACCGGTATATTGGTGCAATTTGATCCCCATCTGTTCACTAATGGGGATCGTATCGTGCCATGTGTCTTGCAATAACTTGCACCACTTGGGGTGAATCATAATACTATTGGGGTCAACCAAGCGTTTTACCATGGGACTTCTTTGTTGCTCGCCCATCTCATTTGTGACTTCACTTTGCAGATCAAATCCCATACTTTGAAAAAAGCCAATCGCTAACTGTGTGCTATTGGTTACTATACGCTCGGCGCCTTCTGAGCGAGCGACGGATTCCAGAGCTGACACTAACATCCGCGCTAGTCCTTTGTTTTGCACAGACTTATCTACGGCTACATGTCGCACTTGCGCTTCTTCAGATGAATTCATATGCATACGACCTACAGCAACAACATTACCAGCAGTATCACGGATCATCCTATGTTGACTGACTTGCTCGTATTCATCTTTTTCAGATCCTAAAGGATACTTCCACGGTTCACGTAACATTTTCCAACGAAACGTAAAATAGTCCTCAAAATCTTGTTCACTAGTAGGGATATCAATTTTATACATTTAATAAAGGGTTCCTATACTTCCCAACACACCGAATATAAAGCAATCTAAACGCAGTTAACCATTAAAACGTATAATGCCAAAGTCAGCAAACTATACTTGAAGTTGAAAAGTGACAGGTCCGTCATTTATCAAAGAAACCTGCATATCAGCCCCAAACTCTCCGCTCTCACACCGCATACCATTTTGATGGCAACACTCCATGAAATATTGGTAGAGCTGCTCGCCTAATTTTGGCGATGCGCCAGCAGAAAAACTGGGGCGGTTACCACTTTGTGTATTTGCCACTAAGGTAAATTGTGACACTACCAGCAGTTCACCTTGTACTTGTTGGACATTGAGATTCATTTTACTTTGTTGGTCGGCGAATATTCGATAATTCATTACCTTTTGAGCCAGTTTCTTCGCTTTTGCCTGATCATCATTTTTTTCAACTCCAAGTAAAATCAATATCCCATGATTGATCTCCCCAACAATTTTGCCGTCAACCTCTACTTTTGCCTGTTTGACTCTTTGGATAAGGGCAATCATGGCTGTTCTAGCCAAAATTTGGCCATAGCTTGGCTAGCTGAACATAGGGCTTGGGTAATACGTTTCTCGCTAGCGCTATGACCTGATTCTGGCACTATGCTGAGTTGACTATTTTGCCAGTTTTGGCTTAGTGAGTACGCGGCTTCAATCTTACATACACAATCGTAACGGCCATGGATAATACTCACTGGTAAATGTTGAATTTTATGAATATTTTGCAAAATGTAGTTTTCGGGAATAAAGCAAAGATGTTTGATGTAATGACACTCCAATATGGCCAAACTAATAGCGCGATGAACATCTGAAACCAACTCAGCTTCATCAAACTGGCAATGTAAACGGCTTATCCTCGCCTCCCACAAACACCAAGCTTTAACTGCCGCCATTTTTTGTAATTCATTGTCGCTTTTGAATATTCGATAATATGCATCAACAACTGAAATATCGTCTATGGAACCTTCAATTGGCTGTAAGAAGTCTTGATAATATTCAGGAAACAACTGCGCAGCCCCACCCGATGCTTCCAAAAACCACCTATAATCTTGCTCTCTTGCAAGAAAGATCCCCCTTAGAATAAGGCCAATCACACTCTCTGGTTGTCGAATTGCCACCAGCAAAGCCAAAGTTGAACCCCAAGAACCACCGAATAACACCCACTTGTCGATATTAAGGTATTTATGAATTCGCAGTACATCTTCAACAAGGGCATCACTGTTATTGTCTTCAAGTTCACCAAAAGGTATGGATTTACCGCACCCTCTTTGATCGAAGCCAATTATCCAATATTTATCTGGGTCGAAAAAGCGACGATAATCCTTGCCTATTCCCGCCCCAGGCCCACCATGTAAATAAAGAACAGGAATACCTTTAGGGTTTCCTGTTTGCTCTAAATATATTGAATGTCCATCCGTTACCTCCAACATCTCTGACTTGAAGGAGTGGATCTCAGGGAAGAGTTGAGTCATATGAATTTACATATCCTATTTGTTTATTTCTCAGTAATGCTTTAATTTATTACTAACATACCTAAAAATTAATTTATTAAACGGAGACAAAATATGTCAGAACAAGGTTCAGGTGGCAATGTATTAGCTGCCATATGCAGTTTTTTTATTCCTGGTTTAGGTCAACTAGTTCAAGGTCGAATTTTAGCTGCCCTTATATTTTTTGTGTTGGTGAGCGTTAACTATGCGCTGGCTGCTACGGGGATTTTATTTTTTATGGCCGTATTTGGCTTTATCTTTCAAATTTGGGCAATCATTGATGCCGCTCGATATAAAGGTTAAACATGAAAAAGTTGATCTTGCTAACAACCATTATTTTTTTTACTGCATGCCAAAGTGCTTATTATGCCGCATGGGAAAAAGTGGGGGTTGAAAAACGAGACATTTTAGTCGACCGAGTAGAGGACGCAAAAGACTCTCAAGAAGAAGCACAGCAACAATTTAGTTCGGCTTTAGAAGAGTTTAGCACCTTAATAAACTTTGATGGCGGTGAATTACAAGAGGTGTATGAGCAGCTCAAAGATCAATTTGAGGCAAGTGTCGATTCAGCTGACATGGTCACTACGCGCATTGATAAAGTAGAAAGTGTGGCCGAAGCATTGTTTGACGAATGGCAACAAGAATTAGAAAAATACAGCAATGCGACACTGAAGCGAGATAGCCTTCGCAAACTAAAAGACACCCAAAGACGATATAAGTCATTAGTGAGTGCCATGCGTAAAGCAGAGAGCAAAATGCCTCCTGTTTTGTCTGCTTTAGAAGATAATGTGCTATATCTAAAACACAACCTAAATGCCAGTGCCATAGGGGCTTTGCAGGGAGAATTTAACGGTATAAAAAGAGAAATTAATCAGCTTGTTTCAGAAATGAATAAAGCCATTGCTGAATCAAATAGCTTTATCACAAGTATGCAAAGCCAATAGTTACCCTTAATATCAAAATTATGATGACGGACTCAGTTCGTCATCATCTTCAGTAAAGGTTTCTTCTGGCTCATCATGTAAAAACACCTCTAGTACATGAGTCACCTCTGCCCCTACTAATACCACCACCCAAGATAAATAAATCCATACAAACAGAATAGGGATTACCGCTAAGGCACCATAAATAAGCTGGTAAGATGGAAAACTGGTCACATATAAAGCAAAGGCCTTTTTACTAGCTTCAAATAAAATTGCTGCCACTAAAGCACCAAAGGCTGCATGTTTGGGATCGATTTTTTTATTCGGAACCAACATGTAAATAAGAAAAAAGGCAATAATTGACGTGATATAAGGTAATGCTTTAAGTAACACTGTGCTCAAACCTGGAGTATATTCTTTAGCGTAATTCGCCAAACCAATCACATATGAACTAATAGCCACACTTGAGCCCATCAAAAGTGGCCCTAAGGTTAACACCATCCAATATATAGCAAATGTAAAAATAAGAGGACGCTCATTTTTAGATTGCCAAATGCTATTTAGGGTCTTATCAATGTTCGATATCAACAGTAAAGCGACCACCACCAAAGATAATATACCAATTACTCCCATCCCAGAGGCATTGCCAACAAACTCTGTCATATAGGTCTGTAATTGGTCACCGGCTGCAGGCACAAAGCTAGTAAAAACCAGTGCTTCTAAATCAGCCCTTATTTGAGCAAAAGCAGGAAATGCCGACAAAAAGGTAAATACCACCATAATAAATGGTACCAGTGATAACAAAGACACATAGGCTAGGTGTCCTGCTGATACAGTTATTTTATCTTGCTTACAATGCCTCAAAAGCAATAAGAAAAAAACTTTCACTACTTTTAAAGCTTGCTGTACGCTAGTGACTTGGAAAGAAGGGGACTGCATTAATATCTCATCGCTTAGTTTTTCAACTTAATTATCTTTAGTCTGCTCTAACACCTAGCATATGGCAAATGGCATAACTTAATTCACTACGATTTAACGTATAGAAATGAAATTTTCGGATCCCTTCCTTAGCCAACACTTTTACCATATCCATGGCGATGTTTGCTCCCATTAGATTACGTGTAGTCTGATCGTCTTTATCTAAACCACCGTACATCTTGTGCAACCACTGGGGGACATGTACGTTAGTGAATCCCGCAAAACGCTGTAAAGTTTGGTAGTTCGTGACCGGTAATATGCCTGGCACAATATCTAAATCAATACCAGTAGCCGCAGCGCGATCACGAAAACGCAAAAACACTTCTGCATCAAAGAAAAATTGGCTAATTGCTTCGCTCGCTCCGGCATCTGCCTTACGTTTCAAATTAAGCAAATCAAATTGACTATTTGGTGCCTCGGGATGCTTTTCAGGATAAGCAGCTACCGCAATGTCAAAGTCCGCAACATCTTTTAGCAAAGTGACTAAATCCGAGGCGTAAGACTGTGGTTTTTCTACTCCTGCTGGTAGGTCACCACGCAATGCGACTATTTTCCTGATCCCGCTTTGCCAATAATCTTTAGCAATCTCAATAAGCTCTTCTCGAGTAGCATCGACACAAGTCAAATGCGGTACAGCTTGAATTCCTGTTTCAGTCTGGATGCGTTTCACCACATCATGAGTTCTATCTCTCTCGCCACTGTTAGCACCATAAGTGACCGACATATAAGACGGCTTAAGCGGTGCTAAGCGCTCCACAGATTTCCACAGGGTTTGTTCCATAGATTCGGTTTTCGGCGGAAAAAATTCAAAAGACACATCAATCCCTTGAACCTCAGACAATGATTGATTTAATGCATCTACACCTTGTGCGTACGACGCCATAGGTTACTCCAAATTATAGTTTAGCCGTTTAGACGTCTAAACTATAATTTGTAGGTTAAGACGTCAAGGTGTTTATTCCACTCTAGAGCAGTATTAGCAGTCTATCATTGACCTTTTGCAGGTAATGTTTAGAATTTCAGTGCATAAGTAAGATAAAAGATTATAAGAATGGCAAATTTGACAAAATGGAATGGTGAATACATTCACCCGTACGCAGAACATGGTAAAAAAAGTGAGATGGTGAAAAAAGTCACTGTGTCTATCCCTCTCAAAGTTTTAAAGGTACTCACTGACGAACGCACCCGTCGCCAAGTAAATAATTTACGTCACGCAACTAACTCAGAGTTACTGTGTGAAGCCTTTCTTCATGCCTTCACTGGGCAACCTTTACCCGACGATGAAGATTTAGAAAAAGACAACACCCAGCTTATCCCTAAAGAAGCGCAAAAATTGATGCAAGAAATGGGAATAGTGTTAGAAACGGAAGAAGAGGAATAACAATAAGTAAAATGGCTTAAATAAAGTTTAAGCCATTTTTTTTGGGGGAACCAAGCGCTCTACAAAATTAGGCTGGCCCTAAACATAATCGTATTTCCCGCCTTTTTCTAAAGCCGCTTGGTAGGCTGGTCTGGCGTGGATAGTTTCTACAAATTTAGTGATATTTGGAAATTCTTGAGTTGTTCCTCGCGCCACAGCCGCTTCAAGTGGAAAGCTCATTTGTATATCAGCACCTGACAACTCATCGCCAGCAAACCACTTATTATGGCTTAAATGGCTTTCTATATAATCCATATTCTTGGCGATAATCGGCCCATAATAGGACGCCATCAATTGATCAACAATCTTGTTAGCGATCATTTTAACAAAAAACGGTTTGGCGCTGACTCTGACTTTATCCAATACCAGTTTAGCCACAAATGGCGGCATCAGTGTCCCTTCGGCAAAGTGCAACCAATACGTATATTGCCGGTGCTCTTCCGTTCCGCGCTCAGGGTCCCTAAGCTGATTGTCTTTTTTATCGTTTAAGTAAGTGCCTATTAAATACTCAATGATGGCGCCTGATTCTGCCACTGTCACCTCCCCATCGGTAATGATGGGAGATTTGCCTAGTGGGTGAATCAGCGTCAAAGTATTAGGCGCTAGATTGGTTACGCTATCTCTTTGATAAGGCTTCACTTGGTACTCTAGATTAAGTTCTTCGAGTAACCATAAGATACGTTGTGAACGTGAGTTATTTAAATGGTGAAGTACAATCATCAAACCTTCCTTAATTAGTTACGTGCATCGGCTTATGGATCTTGTCCCAAGCCATTAGTTTTGAATTTCTGAGTTTCCCTAGCTTTTAACAAGGGCCTAGGGTCTTAAACCCACTTTTTCACCTATAGCAATAACTTGTTGCATTATATATTGCCACAATTGCGGATTGGCTTTTTCAATCGCGGAATTTTTAGACAAAATCTGACTCACTGCAACATCATGCTCAAGCCAACTTTGGCAGCCATTGTGCAGGTTTTGAATCACTGGCATAAGCCTGTCGATTGCTTTAGCAAACTGTGCCTCTGAGGTTTGAGCATGTTCAAACTCAATCCACAACTGTAAATAGCTCTGTGCTTGCTTGTCGGGCAAAATAGCAAAAATTCTTTGGGCCGCCGCCAGCTCATTTTCATAGTCATCGTGACTGGCATCGTATGCAAACTTATCACCTGTATCGATTTCAACAATGTCATGTAATAGCAACATAGTCACCACTTTGAGCGGATCGGGCGTTTGTTCGGCATAAGGCAACAACGTTAATGCCAACAAAGCAATTTGCCAGCTATGTTCTGCGCTATTTTCGTAACGGGACAAACCTACAGGTTTGATCTTACGTTCAACTTTTTTTAGCTTTTCAATTTCAACTATAAACTGAGTGATAGCTTGAAAATTTTCAGTCATATAATACTCGTTGTATGAAAAGTAAAACCTAGGATAACTGGCATATTATTTACCTGAGGGATCTAAACTTGCGTAATAGGCCGATATATTTGCAATGTCGGTATCACTCAATCCTGCTGCCATAGGTGACATAGATATATTCTTGCGCTCGCCATCTCGAAATGCTTTCATTTGTAACACCAAATACTGCTCTTTCTGTCCTGCTAGGTTTGGATACATTGGGATAATGGAAATTCCATTACCACCATGACAGGCACCACATGTGGTAGATTTTGATTTACCCGCTGCAATATCTGCCGCTAGAATAGGTTGCGAGGCGAAGCCTCCTGCAACAAAAACCATACTGAGTAATTTGATATGAAGATTTTTCATGATTTATCCTTAGTATTACACCCGAAAGTAACAACAAATATACTGTGTTAATAAATAAGTGTTTGATATGAAGTTAGAACATTCTTTTGCTAAAGAACTTACTTCACTGAGTAGTGAAGTCAAGCCAATTAAATTACTAAATGCACGCTTAGCGGTGTTTAATCGTGATCTTGCTGCACAATTAGACCTACCCGCAGAGTGGCAGCAGCAAATCCACTTGTTTGATGCTTTATATACACCAGACGGAGAGTTAAATCGCTATTCTGTGGCACAAAAATATGGCGGACACCAATTTGGCCATTGGAACCCTGAATTAGGCGATGGCCGTGGGTTGTTATTGGCTGAAGCCATCGATTCACTAAAGCAACGCTGGGATCTCCACCTAAAAGGAGCAGGCCCAACGCCTTACTCTAGGTTTGCCGATGGGCGGGCAGTATTACGTTCTACCATACGGGAATATTTAGCCAGCGAGGCCCTACACTACTTAGGAGTCCCTACTTCACGGGCATTGTGTTTAATCACAAGTGAAGAAGCGGTATATCGCGAAAAACAAGAACGTGGCGCCAAGATGATCAGAGTTTGCCAAAGCCACCTGCGCTTTGGACATTTCGAATACTTTTATCACAGCCAACAACCTCAAAAACTACAAAACCTATTTGACTATTGTTTTAAGTATCATTTCGTAGACTGTGCAAAGGCAGAAAATCCCTATGTCGCCATGCTTGAAAAGATCGTGATGGACACCGCCAAGTTAATTGCAAAATGGCAAGCATTTGGGTTTAACCATGGCGTTATGAATACCGACAACATGTCAATCCATGGTATTACCTTTGATTATGGCCCGTATGCGTTTTTAGATGACTTTGATCCCAAATTTATTTGCAATCACTCAGATCCTCAAGGTCGGTATTCCTTCGATAGTCAACCGGGTATAGGATTATGGAACCTTAACGCCTTGGCTCAGTCTTTTACCCCTCACATCGAAATAGCACAAATCAAACAAGCTCTCAGCCTATACGAACCCACACTGCTACAAGAATATTCTACGCTTATGCACAACAAGCTAGGACTATTACCCAACCCAGCCGTTGCTGAAACCAACTCATACATTATCAATACCTGGTTAGACATGTTAGCAGCTGAGAAGAAAGATTATTCGCTCGCATTTAGACAGCTTTGTGAGTTTGATATCTTTAACGATAATCCTCAATTACGGGATCAGTTTATTGACCGTGGGCGATTTGATGAATGGGCAAAGCATTATATTTTGATGCTAACCAAGCAAGGTATTGAGCAAACACAAAGGCAAAGTAGAATGCGCCAGCACAATCCACAGATTGTATTACGTAATTATATTCTGCAACAAGTTATTGACCGTGCTGAAGAAGGAGATTTCGAGATGTTTCATACGTTTCTCGAGGCCTTAAAAAATCCATACGAAACCATTGCAAAGTATAAACAATTTGCCGCGCCTCCACCCGAATGGGGTAAACACTTAGAAATATCCTGTAGCAGTTAGACTTCTAGCACTCTGGATAGATATCACCAACCGTGGAACGATCTAGAGTTGAAAAAAATAGTGGTAATATTATGCAATATGCGCCAACGTATAACACTCTGCATATTTTCAGGAAGAGCATGAAATCACTCTACTCAATTGGTTTAATACTATGTTTTTTAAGTGCTTTTTTGCACACAAACAGCATG
Organism: uncultured Paraglaciecola sp.; assembly: GCF_937123705.1. GTDB lineage: Bacteria > Pseudomonadota > Gammaproteobacteria > Enterobacterales > Alteromonadaceae > Paraglaciecola. The sequence continues at coordinate 198,580 of NZ_CAKZKO010000138.1, forward strand.
GCGTCAAATCAGGTAGTGATATCAAAAGACCACCATTATGCAAATCTGCAACCTAACATAGACTGGTTAGTTGCAGATAAAAGCGTGCAGTTGTCAGACATTCAAAATTTACAGGATTGGCAGTCCATTCCTAAGCCCAACCAACTCAACAAAAACAAAACCTTATGGGGCAAGCTCAATATTGAGTTTGTGGATCCAGACGAAGACCAATACTTTTTAACAGTAAGTAATCCCAATCTGGATTATGTAGATGTATTCATATTAGACGAGAAAGACCGCATTCTAGGCGCCTATCTAATGGGTGGGAACCGAGATTACGCAAAACGTCCCTATAGACATAGATTATTTATCACCGCAATTAATTCGGCGCAATCTGCAGTAACGGTTTACTTAAAGATTAGAGACGATGGTCCGCTCGCCTTTTCTGTGGAAATAGACAAACAATCATCGGTGGTCGAAACAGAACAATTACTGTTAGCAATTATTGGCTTTATAAGTGGTGGCATAGCCTTACTCGCTGGTTACTTCTTGATAACCTACATTTATATGCGTAGCCCCATAAGATTTTGGTTTGCTGTATCCAGTGCTGGATTCTTATTGCTGTTTTTAAACACTAAGGGAATATTAAGCCAAATAACGGGGATTACAGCCTACATATCCAACCTTAGTTGCGCTTTACTTGGAGTGTTGCTGTTAACCTCAGCAAAGGTTACTTTTGCGATATTAGAACGCGTTCCTACAGTATGGCGTTATGCGCTATATAGCCTAGGCGGCATTAGTTTAGGGATGGCATTTTCACCAGACAGCGGTTATCAACTTACACTTGCTACACTTGCGGCAGGGCTTTATGTAGTACTCATTGGAGCCTTAGCTTTTTTCTATCATAAACCCGATAAACAAACCGCAAATTTTATTTGCTTATCTGGACTCATAATTATCGCATTAAGTGGTTTTACCCACGTGATATTATATTTGTCAGGAACCGCTTTAACACAAAAAACCTCATTGATTTTTGCTGTATTTATAATGTTAGGCATTACATTAATTGCCTTGGCAATCGAAGCCCACGAACGAGTTCTGACATATCGTCACAACATACAACAACAGCTCACTATTAATAATTTGCAACACTTTTACGAATTATTCACAAATTCTACTGAAGGGCTGTATACCTCAAGCTTAGATGGTCAGTTGATCAGTGTTAACCCTGCAATGTGTTTGCTGTTTGGGTATACCGATGAAGTCGAAATGTTAGATCAAGTAGACAATGTATCGATGTTTTACGCCGAGCCTCAAGACCGCGCAGCTATGCTTGGAGAAATTCATAAAAATGCTAAAGTCATTGGCAAAGAAATAAAAGGTAAACGCAAAGATGGCAGTATTTTTTGGTTTTCGCTCTCTTGCCAAATTAGGCAAGAGCATGACAAACGATACTTATTTGGATCTATTTCAGATGTCACCGAACGCAAACAATCAAGCATAAGTTTAGAGTATCTTGCCACTCACGATTCACACACAGGCATATACAACAGACGAGAGTTCGAGCGCCGCCTAAAACTTAGTCTGCAAAATGCTCAGGAAGAAAACACCGATCTAACCCTACTGTATATGGATTTAGACCAATTCAAAGTAGTAAACGATACCTGCGGACATAAGGCCGGCGACTTGTTGATAAAACAACTGGCCCAAAAACTCGATACAGTAGTAATGGAAAAAGGCATATTAGCAAGACTCGGCGGCGATGAATTCGGAGTACTATTAGAAGGCGACAATGCTCAAATGGGCTATTTATTAGCCAACAAACTGCTTACTACAGTGCAACACTTTCGTTTTGTTTGGGAAAACAGGATCTTCACTTTAGGCATTAGCATTGGCCAAGTGCATTGGCAATCTAATATTCAGTCACCTGAACAACTACTAAGCATGGCCGATTCAGCCTGTTATTTAGCAAAAGAACGAGGGCGCAATCAAGTTCATACCTATTCAAGCGATGATGAACATATGCAACGCTATGAATCTGAAATAGCCTGGGTATCGCACATCCACCATGCGCTACAAAATGATAGTTTCGAATTATATTTTCAGCATTACCAAGCACTAAGTAAAAACGCGGCGGGACATCATTACGAAGTATTGCTGAGAATGCATGACAAAGAAGGTAATACGATCCTACCTGGAAGCTTTTTGCCCGCGGCTGAACGATACAGTCTTACTGCACAAATTGACCGCTGGGTCATAGAAAATTACTTTAATTGGCTGGCCAACAACCCCCTACATCAATCTGAGTTGACTCGGGTTAGTATCAATTTAAGTGGGCACTCACTAGCCGATAAAGATCTTAAACTATTTGCACTAAATGCCTTTGAAAAATATAAAATACCCTACAACAAGGTGTGCTTCGAAATCACTGAAAGCATGGCCATTTTAAAGATTGATGAAACGATAGAGTTTATTGATACTTTCCATAAGCTAGGCTGCTTATTCGCCTTAGATGATTTTGGAAGTGGATTTTCTTCCTATAATTATTTAAAAAACTTACCCGTTGATCAGGTCAAGATTGATGGCAGTTTTGTAAGAGACATTCTGGTTGATCCAGTCGATATGGCAATGGTGAACTCCATTAAAGACGTGGCTAAAGCCATGGGTATGGAAACAGTCGCTGAATTTGTTGAATCCACTGAAATCATGGTCGAATTAGGTAAAATGGGGGTAGATTTCGCCCAAGGATTTGGTGTGGCTAAGCCACTGCCATTGAGTGAATTTATACCTATCCACATAAATAAGTAACGACTCAACCAGAGTGTATGTTGATTGGTAATACTAAACATAGATAAAGCCGGCTATTGTAAAAAGCCGAATCATGCCCACATATACAAACTAGAATGTACTTAAACTAAGATATTCGAGTATATGGGTAGTATCCCGTAATTTTCATTTAATTAACTACGTTTTTCAAAATATGACTCCTAAATTAGACCCGTATCAATATGTTAGCTCTGCCAAACTACCCACACGATGGGGCCAATTTCACATTCATGGATTTATTGACAATGAGCTCGCCCAAGAACATGTCGCTCTTACATATGGAAAATGGGATAAAGATGATGTGGTAGCTATTCGTATCCACTCTGAATGCTTAACTGGCGATGCCCTATTTAGCACACGCTGTGATTGTGGCGCACAACTTGAAAAAGCATTACAAAACATAGTTCAGCAAGGCAAAGGAGCCGTCTTGTACTTGCGCCAAGAAGGTAGAGGCATAGGGCTACTCAATAAAATTCGCGCCTATCACCTACAAGATGAAGGCATGGATACCGTTGAGGCAAACGAACATTTAGGGTTTGACGCTGACATTAGAGACTATGGGATCTGTAAATTGATGTTAGATAAGTTAAATATCAAGCATGTAAACCTGATGACCAATAACCCTAAAAAAAGTACGGCGCTTACTGAAATGGGCATTAAAGTAGTAAAACGCACACCTATAGATCATGGCATCACCGACGATAATAGACACTACATTCGCACTAAAACCGAAAAGTTAGGCCATCAGTTCGATAAGCATCTCCTTAAATAGACATTCAGCCATGGTTAAGGCTTAGCATCGTATAACCTAATCAACAATCTAAAGCGTTGCCAATATTGCTCGGCAACGCTGACGTTTTCGATTACATAAGGAAAAGGTTATGCGAAATCAATCCAAATACCTGTTCATTTACCTATTAGTTTTATGCCTCTTGCTTGGCAGTGTATTACAACTAGCGCAAGCCCAAGGCGCCGCCAGCAATACTCAGGCTGATGTTATTGAGCTTGACCAAGCTCAGCTAGATCAAATGCTAGCGCCCATTGCTCTATATCCCGACACTTTACTGTCGCATATTCTAGTGGCATCCACTTATCCATTAGAAGTGATTCAAGCGGCTCGCTGGCGCGCGGCTAATTCCGATTTAGATGAACAACAGGCGCTCAATGCAGTCGAAAACAAAGACTGGGATCCCAGCGTTCAGGCACTAGTTCCCTTTAACGAGCTATTGCAAAAACTCAGTGAAGACTTGAACTGGTTACAATCTTTAGGTAGCGCGTTTTTAGCCAATGAGCAGCAACTACTTGCAAGTGTTCAAAACTTACGCCAAAAAGCCTACGAACAAGGCAATTTGACGGATAACGAATACGTTAATATTCAGCAAGAAGCGAACGAAATTGTTATAGAAACTGTGCGCAAAGAAGTGGTCTATGTGCCTTATTACGATACCCGCGTGGTGTATGGAAACTGGTGGTGGCACAATCATCAGCCCTATTATTGGCACAGACCGGTTCATAGCATTCTGAGTGCTGGTTTATATTGGAGTGTGGGCTTTAACATTCGCCCTAGCTTCTATTTTGGCGGTTTTCATTGGCGCAAACGCCACCTTGTTGCGAATTATCATTACCGTAACCATGCCAAAAGACACTGGCCTAAGGGCCATAGCTCTCGTCAAGTGGTACGGGTTAAAGAATATCCACGATGGCGTCACAACAAGCACCACAGACGGGGGGTGCAACATCGAGTCAATGGCCAGCCGATTGTACGCAATATCCGTAGCGGCAACACGCACAAGTCTTATCACAAAAACAATAAACAACGGTTGTTAAACGCGGATCATTACGCGAAGAAACATAGCAAACCACATGCAAAACAAGTCAAGCATGCTTTAGCTAAGCAGTCTAAAACGATTCGACACACTAAGGTGCATAAGGCGAACAAGCAAGCACTTCACAAACAACGCATTGCCTATAAAAGTAACAACCATCAAAAGCCAAAACATGGTCATAACAATCCGTCTCAAAAATCGAGTAGGATTGCTACTAGCCACAAAAGTGATGTAAGAAGGCCAAAACAGGCGTATCAAGAAGTGAAAAATCGCAAACTAAACACTGCTTCAATTAAGCCGCGTAAAAACAGTCATTACCAAGTAAAAAACCAAAGCCATCAAAAACGGACTAGCCACAACAAGAGCCTCAAGCGACACAATAAATCGAGGCCAACAAAAGTAGCCCGTCACAATAAGAGTAAAAACAAGCAAAGGTGAGCAACCTAGACAATGAATAACTCGTCTTTTGCTAAAAATAAATGCCGCTCAAATGATAAATTTTCGAAAGTTCACCAGATACTGGTGAACAACTTTGTTAAAATACCCAGCATCTAATACTTGTATAAGTTACTTAACAGATGAATTTTAAAGGTAATCATATTCTTTCGGTTAATCAGTTTGATCGCGAGGCCATTGAACGAGTATTTAACGTAGCCCATCAAATGTTGCCTTACGCCAAACGAAGAAAACGCACCACAGTATTAGAAGGAGCAATTTTAGGTAACTTATTCTTTGAACCAAGTACCCGCACTAGAGTCAGTTTTGGCACTGCATTTAATTTACTGGGTGGTGAAGTGCGCGAAACCACTGGATTAAGCAATTCAGCCTTAGCTAAAGGTGAGTCCTTGTATGATACCGCGCGAGTACTCAGTGGATACTCAGATATTATTGCCATGCGACACCCCGATTCAGGCTCAGTTGCCGAATTTGCCGAAGGTAGTCGGGTTCCAGTCATTAATGGGGGCGATGGCGCCAATGAACACCCTACCCAAGCATTATTAGATTTATACACTATTCAAAAGGAACTGCAGGATCACGGCAGTAGTATTGATGGAATGCACATTGCCATGATTGGCGATTTAAAATATGGCCGAACCGTACATTCATTGTCTAAGTTATTGTGTTTATTTAAAAACGTGCGTTTTACTTTGATTTCACCCAAAGAGCTCAACATGCCCGCTTCGATAATTGCTGCAATAGAAAACGCCGGACATCAATACACAATCACCGATCAATTTGAAGGCAGTGTCGACGCCGATATTTGCTATCAAACCCGTATTCAAGAAGAACGCTTTCCTTCACAACATGAAGCTAACCAATATCGAGGTAAATTTCGCTTAAATCAGCAAATTTATACTAAACATTTTCAATCTAAGACAGTTATCATGCATCCGCTTCCAAGGGATTCTCGCGCTGAGGCCAACGAGTTAGACAACGACTTAAACCTTAACCCTAATCTTGCGATTTTCCGCCAAACAGACAATGGCGTGTTAGTGCGTATGGCTTTATTTGCCTTAACCTTAGGAGTCGAGGATATTGTTGCTCAATATGATCGAGACATACATTGGCACGTAAATATCTGATCAACTAACTTTCCATCAACACATTTATTGAGAAAAAGAAGTCATTATGCAAAAATCACACAGCTTGTTCGAGCGCGCCAAACAACATATTCCCGGTGGCGTTAATTCTCCCGTGAGAGCCTTTAAAGCGGTAGGTGGTACGCCTCCTTTTATCAGTAAAGCCGATGGCCCGTATATTTTTGATGCCGACGGCAAACGTTATATTGACTATGTGCAATCATGGGGACCTATGGTACTAGGCCATAATCACCCTAAGATCCGCCAAGCGGTGATTGATGCCGCAGCCAATGGTTTAAGTTTTGGTGCTCCTACCGAGTCCGAAGTGATCATGGCTGAAAAAGTCAGCGAATTAGTGCCTTCTATGCAAGTGCTACGTATGGTCAATTCTGGTACCGAAGCCACAATGAGCGCCATTCGTTTAGCTCGCGGTTTTACCCAACGCGATAAAATTCTTAAATTTGAAGGTTGTTACCATGGCCATGCCGATGCCTTATTAGTCAAAGCGGGCTCAGGCGCTTTAACTTTTGGTGTACCTAGTTCGCCGGGTATTCCCGCTGATTTTGCCAAACACACCCTAACTATGGAATACAATAATCTCGAATCTGTTGCGCATGCCTTTCAGCAGCATCCTGAAGATATCGCTTGTATCATAGTTGAACCTGTCGCAGGCAACATGAACTGTATCCCGCCAGTTGATGGCTTTTTAGAAGGTCTTAGAGATATTTGTGATCAATACGGTGCTTTGCTAATTTTTGATGAAGTGATGACAGGTTTTCGGGTGGCACGAGGCGGCGCCCAAGAAAAATACAATATCCAACCAGACCTGACTTGTTTAGGCAAGGTAATAGGCGGAGGTATGCCTGTGGGTGCTTTCGGCGGAAAAGCTGAAATAATGCGCCATATTTCACCCGATGGCCCTGTCTATCAAGCAGGCACATTGTCTGGCAACCCAGTTGCTATGGCGGCAGGTTTGGCCTCATTAGCCGAAATCGAAAAAGAAGGCTTATACGCACAACTATCCGAGGCGACTCAAACCTTAGCCGAAGGTTTTAAAAGGCTTGCGAATAAGCATGGGATCCCCATGTCGGTTAATTACGCTGGCAGTATGTTTGGGTTGTTTTTCACCGATGTTGAGCGGGTAACAAATTACCAACAAGCAATAAACTGCAACACCAAACAATTTAACCATTTTTATCATGGCATGTTAGAAAAAGGCGTGTACTTAGCCCCTGCTTCATACGAAGCCGGCTTTGTATCTGCAGAGCATAGTGATGAAATTGTGCAACAAACATTAGACATTGCCGATATAGTATTAGCGGATGTTGCAGCCCATTGCAGCTAAACCGTGATAAAGTTGAGTCAAACTCGTTAGTTATAGAGAGATAAAATACACCTAATGCTTGAGCAAGTATTACAACCATTACCGCTGTTGTTGTGCATCATTATTGCGCTTTATACAATAGTGGTAGTGGTGCTTTTAAAAAAAACCGCACGGCTATCTAAGCTGGCGGCAAAAGATACACAAACATCCTTAAAAAGCAGCCATCAACCGCTTAACCAATACGACACATTGCAACTGTATAAAAACAAGGCCGACGAGGCCATGCGTATAAATCAGACGTTTCGTAAATTTGTCCCTAAACAGTTTGTTGATCACCTTGCTAAACATGGCTCAGATACACTAGAGCTTGGCCGTGCCGACGAAGATGAATTGGCCATATTATTCTCAGACATCCGCGGTTTTACTAGCTTGTCGGAGGAAATGAGTCCACAGGAGTTGATGAATTTTCTGAATTCATATTTTTTACGGATGAACGAGCCGATCCATAACAACAATGGCTTTATTGACAAATTCATCGGCGATGCCGTGATGGCATTGTTTGATAGACCAACGGGTAATAATACAGACAAAGCCCAAGACGCCATCCGCGCTGCACTCGATTTACGTTATGCCATTAATTTATATAACCAACATCGCGCTAACTGTAACTATCCGCCTGTGAACATTGGTATTGGGATCCACTTTGGTCCTGTGATCATAGGCACGGTAGGGTCTGATGATCGAATGGACACCACTGTAATTGGTGATAGCGTAAATATCGCCTACCGCCTTGAAGCCCTTGCGCCTAAATACAATGCCGATATCGTCATCAGCGCGCAAACCTTAAAGCAAGCCAAAGTTAAAGAGCTATTTGAATATCGTTTATTAGACTGGGTAAGAGTAAAAGGCAGACAAGCACCCATAGAAGTGTATGAGGTTATCGATCACCTAGATGCAGATCTAAAACAACTAAAGTTAGCCAATGCGCCATTGATTGAACAAGGTCTGGCCTGTCGAAAACAGCAAAAATGGCAGCAGGCTATCAATTTATTTCAACAAGCACTGGAGATTAATCCAGAAGATAGGCTAGCGGTTCACCACCTTGAGCAATGCCTAAAATTAGAGCATTCAAAATTAACAGAAGATTGGGACGGATCGATCTCGCTGTAGGTGCGATAAGCATGCTATAAAGATACTTACATGACCCGAACTAATCAGTCGCTTGTTGTTTAATAAAACTCGTCGAAGGTGCAAAATATGCCCCACCTGTTTCAGCAGAGGTGAAATCCAGTAACTTGTCGTAATTGCCTTCTTCATCACCAAAAATCATGCTTTTGAGCATTTTAGTAAAAGGTTCAGGACTGTTGGCACAAGAAACAAAGTACAAACCCTGCACCGACATATCACCATAGGGCATACTTTGCCTGAGCATTTCGATGCTATTGCCCTTTTCATCTTTTAAAGCGGTACGTTTGGTATGGGAAAATGCGGCTTTTTTATCACTGGCATACTCAACATTATCAGTCTTGGTTCTACCTATTACATCTTCTTGATTGGATACCGGCAACAGTTGCCATTTTGTCATATTGTGGCGATAACGCTGCACATGAATATAACTACCACCAGCAAAATCAGGGTCTTGGTCGCCTACTATAGCCACCTCAAATTTGTGCATGCCGCGAGGGTTTTCGGTACCTTCCACAAAACCCGTTAAATCTCTGCCGTCTAAGTATCGAAATCCTTTTATTTCTTCAAACAAATCGACATGAGGTTTTAACAGCTCAATAATTTCAGTGCCAATAGCATGACAAATATCCATTCTATCGGCTTTAATTTGAATAAATAGATCACCCGGTGAGTGAGGAGCATTACGATCATCACAATCCATCGCCGGAAATGGTGCGAGTTCTTTAGGAATAATGTCTGGATACAACTCGTACCAATAATCGGTGCCTATGGCGATAACACCCGACACCATGGCCTCGTAATATTCTTCATCAAAATGACTAAACAAATCCAGTATGCGTGCTAATTTTGCCCGTATGGCTTGCACGTCATCGTCCACTACTGTCAGGGTAAGAAACAGTGCATGTAAATTCGGCTCTGCACAAATGCCTTTTTGAGCTTGAGTCATAAGTTTTTTCTACTTTCCAACACTGTTAATAACCCGCTGCCTGGCCATCTTTTCGACTTTCAGATGCGCCATAATAGACACCAGATTTTGGATCACGCATGATTGCCTGATAACCGCCAAATGCGCCGACTATATCTCTTAATTTGTGGCCTTTTTTCATAAGCTCTCGTTTGACCTTAGGGGCAAATCCAGACTCCAGTCTAACATAGCCGCCGTCTGTCATGAGTTTATCTGTGGGTTGGCTAGAGCCTGTGTGCAAGATCCGCGGCGCATCCCCCGCTTCTTGTAAATTCATCCCAAAATCAATTAGGTTGACTACAATTTGCGCATGCATTTGTGGTTGCGCGCTCCCGCCCATCACCCCAAAGCTCACCCAAGGTTGACCATTACGGGTAATAAATGCCGGAATAATAGTATGAAACGGACGCTTATTGGGTGCGTAGACATTAAAATGCCCGTCCTGCAAACTGAACAATTCACCTCTATCTTGCAACATAAAACCCAAACCAGTAGGGATCATTCCCGACCCCATGCCGCGAAAATTACTTTGAATTAGCGATACCATATTGCCATCCTTGTCGGCAGTGGTAAGGTAGATTGTGTCTCCATTATCTATCCCAGCATCAACTCGTTTTGCCGCTTTGTTATTGTCGATTAATGTTCGACGGGTTTTCGCGTACTCTTTTGATATCAACCAATCGACGGGTATTTTATTAAATTCTGGATCGGCGTAATACTTGGCTCTATCTGCAAAGGCTAACTTTTTTGCCTCAACAAAGGTATGAATATATTGCTCTGAACCAAATCCCATACCTTCCACATCATACTGTTCCAAAAGATTTAAAATTTGCAAAGCCGCAATACCTTGACCATTAGGTGGTAATTCCCACACATCATAGCCTTTGTAATTGCTGGATATTGGCTCTACCCATTCTGAGGTATGGCTAGCTAAGTCGTCATAACTTAAAAATCCGTCTTGTTCCTTCATAAAGGCGGCAATTGAACGGGCAATATCTCCCTTGTAAAACGCATCGCGACCACCGGTGGCGATTTTTTCATAGGTTACCGCTAATCGCTTATTTTTAAATATTTCGCCTTTCGCCGGTGTTTTACCATTAGGCATATAGGTTTCTTTAAAGCCTTCATAGTCCTTAAAGTAAAAAGCACTTCGCTGTAAATAATAAGCAATCAATTCACTGACTGGGAAACCTGACTTAGCGTACTCAATGCTAGGGGCAAGGATACTGGTCATGGGTAAATTGCCGAACTTCCCATGTAAGGCGAACCAGCCATCAACTGCACCAGGAACAGAAACCGGAAGCGGCCCGTCAGCAGGGATACTTTTAAGGCCCTGCTCTTTTAAATATTCTAAGCTCAACGACTTTGGTGAACGACCCGAGGCATTAAGTCCATATAATTGTTGGGTTTTTGCATCCCAAACTATGGCAAATAAATCGCCACCTATGCCACTACCCGTTGGCTCCACTAACCCTAACAAGGCATTGGCTGCAATAGCCGCATCGATTGCATTACCACCTTGCCTTAAAATTTCTAGAGCAACTTGAGTGGCTAAAGGTTGGCTAGTTGCCACCATGGCATGTTGAGCAATCACCTCAGAACGGGAAGCGAAGGTTTCACCTGTTATCCGGTCAAAAGCGAAGCAATGCAGGTTGGTTAACATGAGGGTAAACAAAGGTAAACAATTTGATATTTTCATGGGTTAAAGTATCAAGATGAACAATACCTTTAGCATACTCTGATTTTGCGCTTTAAGGCACTGACTTATACCTATGGGTGGTATTTGGCGCAAACCAACTGGTCTGCGCCTGTTATGCCCGTATGGGTCAGTAAGCAGATTTTCTAGGAGTGTGAGCGCGTAAAGTCAGGGTAAGCTTCTAAGCCACACTCACTCATATCTACCCCATCAAACTCTTCTTCCTCAGAAACTCGGACCCCTACCATTGCCTTGATAATTGACCAAACAATAAAGCTGCTAGTAAACACCCAAGCAAATATAGTGATGGCACCCAGTAACTGCCCAAAAAATGTTGCAGAGTCGGGATTAGTGACAGGTACAAGCAATAAACCCAACAACCCCACCACACCATGGACTGAAATAGCCCCAACAGGATCATCTATCTTTAATTTATCAAGAGTAATAATGCTAAACACCACCAAGACACCACCAATAGCACCAAACAAAGTCGCTTGTAAAGGTGTTGGGGTTGAAGGTTCTGCAGTGATCGCCACTAGGCCCGCCAAAGCACCATTTAATGCCATGGTCAAATCTGCCTTCTTAAATAGCAATCGAGCTAACAGCAACGCAGCTACTAAACCGCCTGCAGCAGCAGCGTTAGTATTCATAAATACCACGGCAACACTATTGGCACTTTCAACACTGGCCGTCGCCAAAACAGAACCACCGTTAAAGCCAAACCATCCCATCCATAAAATGAATGTGCCTAAAGTCGCCAGAGGTAAGTTAGCACCGGGAATAGCAATGGCTCTGCCGTCGCTGCTATATTTACCCTTTCGCGCGCCAAGTAATAACACCCCAGCTAGAGCTGCTGCAGCCCCAGCCAAATGAACTATGCCCGAGCCAGCAAAATCTGAGAAACCAAAATCACTTAAGGTATATAAGCCAAATACTGGCTCCCCCCCCCAAGTCCATGCCCCTTCCATAGGATAAATAAAGCCGGTTAGAACAACAGTAAATGCTAAGAATGACCAAAGTTTCATACGTTCGGCCACCGCGCCAGACACAATAGACATGGCCGTAGCTACAAATACCACTTGAAAGAAGAAGTCGGCTGAAGGAGCGTAACTTGCAGGCTCTGCTACTCCTGTTGCTCCATCAGCGGTTATACCTGATAAAAATAGCGTAAAATCACCGCCTCCATACATGATGGAATATCCACACACCATATACATAATGCAGGAAATCGCATACAAACTGACGTTTTTAGTTAGGATCTCGGTGGTATTTTTAGCTCGTACTAGCCCTGCCTCGAGCATAGTAAAACCAGCCGCCATCCACATAACTAGCGCGCCACAGATTAAAAAATAAAAAGTATCTAGGGCGTATCCCAATTCAAAAGTAATTTCCACAGTAACTCTCCTTCAATCTAAATAGCTTCGCCATCGGTTTCACCGGTACGAATACGAACTGCATGCTCTAAGTCATAGACAAAAACTTTACCGTCACCAATCTTTCCGGTCTGAGCAGCAGCAACTATGGACTCTACAAGTCGTTCAACATGATAGTCTTGCACAGCAATCTCGAGTTTCACCTTTGGTAAAAAGTCCACTTGGTATTCTGCGCCACGGTATAATTCGGTGTGGCCTTTTTGACGTCCAAAACCTTTCACTTCTGTAACTGTCAAACCTTCTATGCCTATTTCAGAGATGGCCTCTCTTACATCATCGAGCTTGAAGGGCTTAATGATCGCTGTAACTAATTTCATGTGATGTTTCCTAAGTAGATTTAACCAATAGCGACTAACTAAATTAAGCATTACAAGACCCATGCCATATTTTTTTAGTTATAAAATCAACTAATTAACTAAGTTCGCCTGCCTTTAGCTAGGTTCATATGGTTTTTTTTGGTGCAACAAATAAAAATAGGATCAAGTTGGTGCATATATTCAGACTTGGGATATCAACAGTTTGGAACAATAGAAATGCAATACGAAATAACCTATATAGAGAGCATTGCCTGTATCACACTCGAAGGTAATTTAAATGCCCTTGACTTAATGTTTATGTTTCAAAGTAAAGAATATAAAGATGTCATTAAGCAATACCAAAAAATAGTGATCGATTACACCGACATCTCATACCAATCCATCCTAACAATTGATCACTCAGCGAGATTTAAAAGCACCTAATCAAGGCGCTCGAATGAAGCAATAGTTATTCTATTGTAAGTTCGGGCAACGCAGAGTAGGTGCTTTTAAACCTCGCCCAAAGGGAGAACACCAGTGACTAATTGTTAGGATGAATTGGTATCAGGCGTAACCTTAACCCCAAAAGATGCAGTCGCTATCACAATGCTTGGAAAAATGGATTTGGAAAATCTTGGGAAAATGACCATTGTTATGGCTGTTAATGAAAACGAACGAGCACTAATGGAAAAAGTAACCAGAAGTATATTTTCAGACAGTCAAACCGATGTACTAGTAAGTGATTCAAGAAAAGGCGCCCTAATGCTGCTGCAACCTATTTTGAACTAATTAAATGTAGAGCACTCTATTAAACTCCAGGCGTTCACCTGAGATATGCGATAGGCCCTATTGGCAGTGATTAAAAAAAATGGCTTTCTTTTATTATCCTTTCTTCTTCACTTAGTCGTTATATATGTGATAACCCAGTCGGTTATGTTTCCTGAGATACTGGAGACGCCATCAAAAAAACCTCACATCATACAGGCAACAATTGTATATGATTTACCTGAATCTAGGTCAGATGCGTTAGCTGACCATCCAAAGCAAGAGTTATCTTTACCCACACTCACCCTGGAAGAGCCTGTCGAAGCTGAACAACCGAAAAACAACCTACCTGAGATAGCGTCCAAATTAGAAACTCCTCTACCTTCACTGCAGCAACCGATTTCTAAGTCGAAAGAACACAGACCAATCAAACCAGAACACTATGTTCAACCCAAAGATAAATCGACAATACTTCAGCCCGTCACATCATTATCAGATTCAAATATCCGCTCCTTTGTCACAAATATGGCTAGAAGTCACTTAAAAAACTATCAACAACATCAGCAAAATAACGTGGCTCAACGAGCATCTCGGCGTTATCAGCTAGGTAAAAACTCACCTATCATAGATGCACGTATCAAAAACCCTTTTATGAGCGAAGATGAAAAGATACTAGACAACCTAAAGTTACGCGCTAATTGCAACAGTGCCACCAATAAAACAGCAGCTGTTGTTTTAGGTTTTTTAGGCGCTCAAATCGACTGTTCAAAACCCCCGCCAATTAGCGGTTTTATTCAAGACAGAATACATAAAAAATCTACCCTTATAGGCCAAGCCCCTCTAGAGAGTAAAGCAAGACCGCAATCGGTTGTGATTAAAGAAGCCCCATAGAAACATTCGCCTCACGTAAGTGTGGAATGGACAAAAAATCACCTGATTGACTGAAAGTTTAGGGATTTCAATTTTTGTATTCTTTGTCTATCCGAAAATTTTTTGCCACCAGCTTTTCGGCTTTTCTGGCACTCTAGAATCACCAAAACACTTTTTAGGTGTAGGAGGTAAAGCAGCGGTTATGGCAGGAACACTATAAGTATCGATACATCCCGCTTTACTTAATCTACCGGTAGCCTTGTCAAAATGAGCGATCCCTAAACCACTGGGGAAACGTCTTACCAGTGATTTCGGCTGCTGTTGTTGTTGATAGCCAATAAATAATTGCATTGCACCGCTTGCGCCGCTTAGGTTAACAGGTTGGTTGTTGTCTTTACCTATCCAGCTGGTGACTAGCATGTTTTTGTCAAAGCCCGAAAACCAGCTATCGCGATAGTCATCAGTTGTACCGGTTTTACCTGCCATGTTGATATTGGGGAACTTTGCTTTTACGGCCTTAGCCGTGCCTTCTAGGGTAACTTTGTGTAGAGCGTAATTCAGCAAATAGGTGGCTTGCTCATTTACGCGCTGTTCGGCTACTACATCGAAGTGCCATAGTAAGTCATTGTCAGGCGACATGATGGCCGTAATTGAATGCAGAGGTATAAAGCGACCGTTGTTTGCAATAGTTTGATACATCTGGTTCACTTGCAGTGGTGAAAAGTTTACGGCACCTAAGGTAAGAGCTGGGTACAGTTCAAGTTCTTCTTCTACTCCTAAACGCCAGATTGTATCGGCAATATTTGCTAAACCTAAATTCATGCCTAAGGTGACAGTAGGCACGTTCAGAGATCGACTCAAAGCGGTCACTAGTGGTACCTGACCACGAAATTTTTTATCGGAATTTTGCGGCTCCCACATTTTGCCGTAAGTACTTTTCAGTTTTATGGGCTTATCAGTGAGGTGAGTTGCTAAGTTATACTCAGCGGCCTGTTCAAGTGCAGTCAAATAGATAGCAGGTTTGATCAAAGATCCAATCGAGCGTTTCGCATCAAGGGCTCTATTAAAACCAGCGTAATCGACATTTCGGCCACCTACAATTGAACGAATTTCCCCTGAATCGATATCAGTCACTAACAAAGCGGCTTCAAAGCCATCTTTACCTAAACGCTTTTCTTGCTTAGCCAACCCTTGCACCACAGCCCGCTCGGCCTTTACCTGTGCGTTTGAGTCTAAGGTGGTAAACACTCTTAACCCAGATTCACGAATATCAGGATTATCTAACACCAAACGAAGTTCCCGCCGCACTTGATCCATAAAGGCTGGATGCTTGTCTTTTCTAAGGCTGGCACCTGTGGCGAGTTTAATTGGCAAGGCCACTAAGTCTTGGTATTCGTTAGGGGTCAACAGATTGCTTTCAAACATCAAGCGCAATACTATATTTCGCCTTGCTGTTACTCGTTTAGGATGGCGTCTGGGATTGTAATAGGAAGGGCCTTTGATAATGCCAACTAAAGTGGCAATTTCGTCGATATTGAGTTCGTTCAAGGGGCGGTCGAAATAGAAATAACTCGCCAAACCAAAGCCATACACCCCTGTGTCGCCATTTTGGCCTAAAAACACTTCGTTCAAGTAAGCTTCTAAGATCACATCCTTGCTATACCTAAATTCGATTATCAGCGCCATGGCCGCTTCTTTTGCCTTACGCACTAGTGATTTTTCTCTGGTTAAAAAGAGGTTTTTAACCAGTTGCTGCGTTAAGGTACTGCCGCCCTGCACAGTTCGCCCCGCAGAGATATTCGCTATTAAGGCCCGCAAAATAGAAAGCGGTGCCACGCCAAAATGCTGATAAAAGTCTTGGTCTTCAACGGCCACCAATGCTTGGGTCAAAATGGCAGGAACGTCCTCAATTCGCAGCAGCATACGATCTTCACGGACACTACTGACTAACCGCGTCACCAGCCAAGGTTCGAGGTAAATATTGTCGATATCATAATCAGATGTTAGGTCTCTAATTTGACTAATGCGTTGATTTTTTAGGGTTATTTCAATATGCCTTAAATCTTCGGTGCCATGAGCAAACTCAAATTTGCGGCGTTGGATGCGAATACGTTTGCTCAACACTTGGTATTCACCAGAACTATCAGCGTGAGTCACCCTGCGATAACCTAGCAGTTGCAACTCTTCTTCAATTTCCTTGATAGTTATTTCTTGCTTTAAATGCAAATACAAGGGACGCGCGAATATTTGTGCTGGCACCTGCCACTTATTGCCGGCAAACTTTTTGCTAATTTGCGCATCAAGATAAACGGCATAAGACCCAAACACTAAGATAAAAATTACCAGTAACTTCCCCCAGTTGCGCCAAAGCCAACGAAATGGATTGAGGCGCTTCCAAATTGACGGCTTTACAGCAGGGCTTTTGGTTTTAGCTTTGATGGTTTTTCGTTTACCTGCGGGGGTTTTACTCATGATTTACTGCTCATTCGTTTTTTAGTGCGCGTTGTTGCTTGGGCATTAGCGGGATCATCTGGCCAATAATGACGAGGATAACGGCCTTTCATTTCTTTTTGTACTTCTTTATAACTACCTTGCCAAAATCTAGGTAAATCTTGCGTAGTTTGTATAGGCCGCCCTGCGGGTGATAATAGCTCAACCGTAATAGGAATTTGATGTGCAACACTAGGATGGGACTGCAAACTGTATAGCTCCTGCATACGCACCGACAACACCACCTTATTGTCCGCGGTGTATTGCAGTTGTGCACTTCTACCACTAGGTAAAGCTAAACGTTTAGGTAATAGCTGATTTAAGCTTTGCTGTTGTGCATAGTCCAGCTCACTCGAAAGTTGTTGTAAAAAATCACACTGAGAAAACTGCTGCCATGTTACAACATCTACAAGGTAAGGCAGTAACCAGCGATCAATTGATTTCAGCAACCCAGATTCAGTGAAATCAGGCATAGTTGCAGTGTTTGAAAAACGCGCCGCCATTGTTACGCGATAAATATATTGCTGGGTCTCATCGTTAAATGGAATACTTTGGATCCCTTTGTCGTGAATAATGTCTTGCCATATACCCAAAATATGTTGCTGAGAAGGACGCTTACTGGCCTGTTTATGCAGTACAATACTGCCTAAGGTTGTTTGTATCTCTGAGACAATTCTCTGATGGGACTCATCCCAACTGACCCGTTCTTTTTTCTGCAATAAATCATGGAAATATTGTTCAAGCTGCGCCGCCGTTAAAGAGTCGGCATAACGAATTTGGGCATTATCTTGCTGCTTGTCGCTGGTTTGCATTGTGGCAATCGCCAACCAAGGTTGAGTTGTTAACTCATCATCTTGGAACAATACCGCGCCACTGCCATTAGCCAACTGATAGCGTTCATCTTTTCGCTGCTTGGCCAGCCATTGTGGATAGGCAAAACCAACTAAAATAGCAGTATCTTCGATAGGCCAAGGTAATAGGCGACATTGCAACTTACCGTGCCACTGGCGGATAGTTTGCCAAATAAAGTGATTTTTCTGTTGTAGCAAAAAATGTAATCTAGCAGATAGACTCGCGCCATGTGTGTTTCTACTGCTTGCACTCAAGGGATCCTTATTTTCTACAAGAGCAGCAATGGCGCATGCCAAACTTAAATGCTCGGGGCTCAATTGCGCACTTTTTAGTAACATCACCGCAAGACTAGGGTGACAGCCTAAACCGTGCGCCTTGTGCCCTAAAGCGGTGAGTTTTTTATTATCATCCATTAGACCAAGTTGCATTAACAGCCCATAGCCCTGAGACAACTGCGCTGCAGTAGGGTAATCCAACAAGGCCAGTTCACTCACGTTGCTGCCCCACACTGCACTTTCCAAAATAAAACTGCTCATATCACTGTGCATGATTTCACTAGCACTTTGTTTTGCTAAACGACTGTGCTGCTCTTGACTCCAAAGGCGATAGCAAGTACCTGCGGTTAAACGCCCCGCTCGACCCGCTCGCTGGGTAGCCGACGCCTGAGATATTTTTTGGCTTTGCAGATGGGTGATACCACGATTTAGTTGATAAATCGCTTTTTTCTCAATACCGCTATCAATCACCACTTCAATCCCTTCTATAGTTAAACTGGTTTCGGCGATATTGGTGGCTAGTACAATTTTGCGCTTGCCCTGTGGATGTGGCATCAAAGCCCGTTGTTGCTCAGTTTTCGATAACTCAGAAAACAACTGCAACACCTCAACTTCAGCTAAAAAATGTTGACTCAAACGCTGCGCCGCTTTGTTAATGTCGGCGGCACCGGGTAAAAACACTAAGCAGTCGTGCTTATGCCGTGGAAACACCTGTATCACTAGCCGGCTAATTTTTTCAAACAAAGGTAAAGATGCGTTATCGTTTTGATAAACAATGTCCACAGGGTAACTTTTACCTTGAGACTCCAGTAACTTGGCCTGAGGCAATAATGCACTTAATCCAGTGACATCAAGGGTGGCCGACATCACTAATAAACGTAAATCTTCCCGCAGGGCTTGCTGTACTTCCAAGCACAATGCCAGTGAAAAATCGGCATGCACACTGCGCTCATGAAATTCATCAAAAATGATTAAACCCACATCTGGCAGTTCCGGTTGGTTTTGCAACATGCGAGTTAGAATGCCTTCGGTGACTATCTCAAGCCTTGTGTGAGTACTTACTTTTACCTCACTTCTTATGCGATAGCCTATGGTTTGCCCAACCGGTTCACCTAGTTGACTGGCTAAGTAACGGGCTATACTGCGCACTGCGATCCGTCGTGGCTGTAGTAGCATGATCTTTTTATCTTTGAACACATCGAGTTTTAGCAAAGATAAAGGCAAACAAGTGGACTTTCCCGCACCCGGAGGGGCAACAACTATGGCGTCGCCGCTAATGAGCTGCTGATGTAATGGCGGTAGAATATGTTCAACGGGCAACAAATGACATCTCTTAGGGTTTGATTAGCAATAAAGGGTGGTTCAAATTGAGATGATAACAAACATAAGAGGTAGCAGCATGCGGGCATTTTTTGGTTTATCTCCCGACATTAAGACCACACTTGAAATTGAAGCATGGCGCAGCAAGGCGTTTCCCGATTTTGCCGCCCCAGTACCGGGGGCCAACTTTCATGTAACCTTAGCATTTTTGGGGCAAGTATCACCTACGCAACTCGATGCATTGTGCGAAAATGTTGATGCAATGCCAGAGGTGCAGGCATTCGATGTGTCTTTGAACCATGTGGGTTATTGGGCAAAACCCAAAGCGCTGTGGCTAGGCAGTCATCACACTCACCCTGCTCATCAACAGTTAGTGACCCACATCACTCACAGTTGCAAAATGGCGGGCTTACAGCTTACCCAAAGAGAATACATTGCCCACCTTACCCTTGCCAGAAAATGCACAGTCAATCCACCAGCGGCCTTAATCGAACCTCAATTTTCTTGGCATAATACCGAGTTTCACCTGTACGAGTCTGTATCTGGCAAGCAAGGGGTGACTTACCCAATCCGCCACTCTTGGTCAATATGCCAATCTGGTTGAGTTGGTGATGGCTCGCCTGAGTTAATTCTGATATAGCTATTTTTGTTCTTTACCCTGAATGGCTTAGCGGGTAACAATGTGTAATAAAGGAAATGAAGGTTTTATAGATCATGCAGCAGACATTTAGATTAGTTATAGACTGTCCAGACCAAGTGGGATTAGTCGCAGCCGTGAGTCAATTTTTAGCTGAGCAGAATGCCACTATTGTTGAAGCGAACCATCATACCGATCAGCAAACGGGGCGTTTTTTTATGCGCCACGAAATCAAAGCCGAGTCCATCGCAATGAGTATTAACAGCGTCAAGCAGGCTTTTGAACCAATAGCGACAAAGTTTAAGATGAATTGGAAAATTGCTGATTCACACCAAAAACAAAAAGTGGTGTTGCTGGCCAGCCATGAATCCCATTGTTTGATGGATATTTTACATCGCTGGCACAGTGGCGAATTGCACTGTGATATTCCTTGTATTATTGCCAACCACCCGCAAATGAAACAATTTGCCGATTGGCACAATATCCCGTTTCATTGGGTAGATTTTAAAGAGCAACCTAAAGAGCAAGCGTTTGCAGAAGTAGAAAAACTTATCGAAGCCTATCAAGCTGACTTAACCGTACTGGCTAGGTTTATGCAAATAATCCCTGACCATCTTTGTAAAAAATTGGCAGGTAAAGCGATTAATATTCACCATAGTTTTTTGCCGTCATTTGCCGGTGCTAAACCCTATCTACAAGCATACAATCGTGGAGTTAAGCTGATTGGTGCCACCTGCCACTATGTTACCAGCGACTTGGATGAAGGGCCGATTATTGAGCAAGAAGTAATGCGCATAAGCCACAGTGATACCTCTGCTGATATGGTGCGCAAAGGTAAAAACTGTGAAAAAACCGCGCTCGCTAATGGCGTTCGGTACCATTTAGAAGACCGAGTGATTATTCACAAGAACAAAACCGTGGTATTTGCCTAGTGTCGATTTTTCTTATTCGCCATGGTCAAACAAACGGCAATAGAGATCGCATTGTACAAGTGCCAGAAACACCACTTTCGGATATAGGGCAACAACAAGCGATACAACTGGCGGCAAGTTTTAAGTATATCGCCATTGATGCAATCATATGTAGCGACTACTTACGCACTCAACAAACAGCGGCTCCGCTTAAATCAGTTGGCCAACCAACCTTTAGTTTGCAGCCTTTGCTAAGAGAAAGAGATTTCGGCGACTTACGTGGTAAAGCATACAATGAGATTGGCGCAGATATTTTTGAGGACGGATACTCCCCACCCAATGGCGAAAGCCCTCAGCAATTTTTAACACGCGTTAACTTGGCTTGGGAATGTATTTTAGATACCTACCAACAAACTCCAGGAAACCTAGTTGTCATGACCCATGGCTTAGTTTTACGTGAATTAATAAGACAACATCTTATCGTTGCTAACAGCATTAAATCGCTTTCGGATTTTCAAAATACTTGTATTACCGAAGTCTGTGGTAAAGACAAAAAGACGGTTTTAAGGTTATGTGATGCCAATCATCTCGTACAAGCTAATGTCCAAGGTGCGGCTGTTTAGATCAGAATCAAAGACTTAGAAATACCCTGAGTAGTTAAGTGCAATTTTGCTATCTCTGACACCGTTTTCAAATATTCCACCTAAGTTATCAGAAACACTCCATTTTTGACTCGAAGCTGTCAGTTCCCAATAGTGATTCTTAGCAAATCCATCGGTGCGACTTTTTATTAACCATTGTGTATTGCTAGGCAAGTTGAATTCAAATCCTTGACTGGTTTTAAATTCAGTTTGTGATTGCGAAATAACGCCAAAACCAACACTTAAGTTATGACTTAGTTGATATCTTGGAATAATAGACAATTCTTTTACTGAGATGCGTTGATTGAAAACACCCCATGAATGTGCACCTTTGGCATAACCCAACCCCATTTCAAGCACTAGATTTTCAGATAATGGTTGGTTCATTGCAGCTAAGTATTCTTTTTGCTTGCAACCACTAAATTTAATGGCCGACTTGACCATTTTAAATTCGATATTCTGAGGTGACCAAGACTGCAACCAATCCAAGGTGGCCGCTAATGCATCAGTTCTAGCAGCACAATGGCTAGAAACCATTAAACATGTGGCTAGTAAAATTGACCTCATTGCAGACACTCAACTTAGAATTCAAGATGAATACACTTTAACCAACTCACAGTGAAATACCGTATCGTGAATATTAACGATGTATACCAAGCAATACCCAAATAATCTTACAACGCCTAAAAATATACAGCAGAAGTCACTTGTACTTTGACGTGAGGTTATTAAACTCGCGGTATCGTTAGACTCGTTCTAACGAAATCAATTAAAACTAAAAGATATTAGTAGGAAAAACATGAATACCAAACTAGCAACGCTATTAAGTAGTGCGGTGATAGTTGCATTAAGTGCCTGTAGTGAAGCGCCATCTACTCAGAGTCAAGCAACCCAAGCCAAGTCAGATACAGCAACCAAAACAACCCAACAAAATCCTTTATTAGCAGAATTTACAGGCCCATACGGTGGTGTACCTGCATTTGATAAAATGAATTTAGCCGATCTAAAGCCTGCGTTAGAAAAGGCTATGGCTATAAAATTGGCGGAAATTGATGCCATTGTGAACAACCCTCAGCCAGCCAACTTTCAAAATACCATAGTCGCTTTAGAAAAATCTGGTAGTGATTTAAGCAGGGTATTCAGATATTGGGGCATTTGGAGCTCCAATAAAAACAGTGCCGAATTTCGTGAGATCCAAAAAGAAATGGTGCCAAAAATTTCTGCATTCAATTCGAGTATTACTGGTAATGAGCAACTATTCGCAAGAGTTAAAGCGGTTTATGAAAGTGACGAGCTAGCTAA
The DNA here is from genome assembly GCF_937123705.1 of uncultured Paraglaciecola sp. Taxonomy (GTDB): domain Bacteria; phylum Pseudomonadota; class Gammaproteobacteria; order Enterobacterales; family Alteromonadaceae; genus Paraglaciecola. The sequence continues at coordinate 221,755 of NZ_CAKZKO010000138.1, forward strand.
TCTAAGCAGCGAGGAACAACGTGTTACTGCTTTGACCTATAATGGCTTTGCTCGTAACGGCGCTACTCTTGAAGGTGAAGCAAAAGCCCGTTATGCCGCGATTAATCAAGAAGTAGCAGGGTTACAAACACAATTTGCCAATAACGTATTGGCAGATGAAGAAAACTACGTTTTGTATCTTAATAAAGAACAACTTTCAGGTCTTTCTGAATCTTTGATTTCTAATGCTGCAAACGCAGCAAAAGGTCTGGGAAAAGAAGGGCAATTTGCCATTACCAATTCACGCTCTTCAATGGATCCATTTTTAACTTACTCTGACGAACGAGCGTTACGAGAAAAAGTATGGAAAACCTATTACAGTCGCGCTAATAACGGAGACGAGTTCGACAATAATGAACTCATTAAAAAGATCCTAACCTTGCGAGATGAGCGTGTAGCCTTGCTTGGTTACGACAATTACTCCCAATGGCGCTTAGAAGACCGTATGGCCAAAAACCCAGAAAACGCCATGGCACTTATGAAAAAAGTGTGGCCAGCAGCTATTGCTCGCGTAGACGAAGAAGTGGCTGATATGCAAGCTATAGCTGATGCAGAAGGCGCTGACATTAAAATTGCGCCTTGGGATTATCGTTATTACGCCGAAAAAGTGCGTAAAGCTAAATACGCCCTAGATTCTGATGAAGTCAAACAATACCTACAACTAGATAAATTACGTGAAGCCATGTTTTACGTGGCCGGACGTTTATTTAACTTTGATTTTGCAGCAGTGCCAGAAGGTTCAGTGCCTGTTTTTCATGAAGATGTGAAGGTATGGGAAGTGACCGACAAAACCTCGGGTGAGCATATTGGACTTTGGTATTTAGACCCCTTTGGCCGTAAAGGTAAACGTTCCGGTGCATGGGCAACCACCTATCGCAGTCACACCACTTTTGATGGCAAAAAGACTGTGTTGTCTTCGAATAACTCTAACTTTGTTAAAGGCTCGGAAGGCCAACCAACTTTAATATCTTGGGACGATGCAGAAACCTACTTCCACGAGTTTGGCCATGCCTTGCACTTTTTGTCGGCTACAGTGGCATATCCAACATCTCATTCTGGGGTACGGGATTACACTGAATTCCAATCTCAATTATTAGAGCGCTGGTTAACCACTGACGAAGTGATCAATAATTACTTAGTACATTACAAAACCGGTGAACCAATTCCTGCTGAGTTAGTGGCTAAAATCAAAAAAGCGGCGACGTTCAATGAAGGTTTTAAAACCACTGAATATATGGCATCAGCCATAATGGATTTGTTATACCACACCACTGTTCCTGCTAAAATTGAACCCCAAGCCTTTGAAAAAGAACAACTGACTGCGTTAGGCATGCCAGAAGAAGTGGTGATGCGTCATCGCAGCACCCAATTTGGTCATGTGTTTTCAAGTGAGGGATATGCCACTGGTTATTATGGTTATATGTGGGCAGAAGTATTAACCTCTGATGCAGCAGAAGCTTTTTCTGAAGCCCCTGGTGGTTTTTATGACAAAGACGTGAGTAAAAAGCTGGTTGACCATTTGTTTTCCATTAGAAATGCCATGGATCCAGCCGATGCTTATCGTTTATTCCGCGGACGTGATGCTAAAGTCGAAGCACTAATGCGAGACAGAGGTTTTCCGATTAAATAAATTTTAAACGTTTTCAATGAAGCGCCGATTTGGCGCTTCATTTATTTAGAAACGTTGTAATGACCAATTAATGGCAACCAAGCCGATTAGAATTGAGCATATTTTTAACCCATAATTTGGATACCACTTTTGACTTCTACATAAAAATAGAATCGGTAGTACCGCTAACAAAATCAATATTTGCCCTACTTCAACACCTAAATTGAATGCCAAAATAGACAGTAAGGTATATTCTTGGCTCAATCCTAATTCACCAAGCACACTAGCGAAACCCATTCCGTGTAATAGCCCAAAACCAAATGTAACCCAACTTAATCGCGTTATCACTGGCCACACATTATTTATGGATGTTAAGACGATAGAAATCGCTATGCCAAACTCGACCCAACGGCTTGAAGGCGCTAACCAACCAAGCGCTGTAGCAGTGAGGGTTAACGAATGCGCCAGAGTAAAAGCAGTGATAATCCAAATGGTGTCTCTAATTACCAAGCTATTGTTTAACTTAGCTATCCATTTACCATTTTTGTATATCAGGACACTTGTCAGAACGAGTACAATAAGAAACAAAATATGATCTGTACCAATAAAAATATGCACAATACCTTGATAGATATAATTACCCATTACGCTGAGCCAGCCACTATTTTTAATATCTATAGCAACAACTTGTTGATCAGCAGATACCACAGTATTGCCTATCCCTAACATGTCGTCGCCTGTTCCATTCAAATTAATAATGAGCTTGTGTTCTGGATCTTGCGCAAACAAAGCTGAATAACGCACCACTAGTTCATCTATCACTTTGATTTTGCAGCTAGTCACAAAAGAATACGACATATACCCTTCATCAAAGTGATAATCAGATCTTAATTCATCTGACGTTATCAAAGTACATAGTTGTTGATTTACTTCGATTTTTAGATGGTTGCTAATAAATTGCATAAGTTGTGTCTCTCGACTCTTAACCTCTTGCCATTGTAAATTGCCATCTAAGTTCTTATCGAGTTGAACTTGGCTGTTTATGTCAAACCAACGTAATTGCAATTGACCTTGCACTCCCTGCTCTTGGGAAGCGGAAAGATCCAAATTTAAGTAACCGGTACTCATTTGATGGGCGTGAAGTGAGAAGCTGAAACTTGCGAATAAAAGTAACCAAAAAATACGCGCTAACATATTACCCTTCCTTTGCCATTGCTTTAGCCGCAGTCAATAAAGCGTGGTCTTCATGAGATTGACTTTGGGTAATATTCTGCTGAGCCCAATATAAAGCTTGTTTGTAATTCGGCTCAATATATAAAAAGTATCGTGATAAATCGGCGGCGTGATAGCTATCGTTGCGTTGCAATCTCAAAGTCACTCGACTTTTTGCTGCTATTTGCCATTTTTCAGATTTTGTTTCTAAGTTTAAACCTTTGTTTTCTAGTGCAACTTCAGCCATAGCCAATCGCATTAATAATGCATCATCTTGATAGCCAGATTGTTGAACTATCTGCCCTAAGTACCTTAAAACAACTTCATATTTACCCAATGCAATTTGAGTATCAGCCCACTGACTCATATAACTTATCGGGGTTTTTTCTAATGGATAGGTATTCATCCATTTTGCAGATTCTTGAACTAACGATAACTGCGTAGCCATATCAGCCGCTAATTGGACTAACCACAAATTACTCGCATCAATATTTTCGAAATCATGTTGAAGCCTTTCAACCACGGGTTTAAATTTCTCGTATGCTTCTAATGTTTTTTCTAAACCCAATGCTGTTTGCAACAAACACGCTAAAGCGATATCAACATTTGCAACACCAACTAATTGTAAACAGGATGATTTGGCATAGCTGTTTTGGCCCATGAGTAAATGAACATTTGATTTCATTAACCATGCAGAAATAAATTTTTGATCTTGCTCAATTGCTTTTTCTAAGGCAATCAAAGCGTCAGAAAATTGATGTTGGTGTTCAAGAATTCTTGCGCTGTAGTACCAATATTCAGGCTTGTTTTTGTCAGCTTCAGATAACTTAGAGAGCATATTACTGGCTTGGCGCAGATGTAGATTAGATAAACCAACATACTGGGATTGTCGTAAATGCCATTCGACATTTTCTAAACTGACTTGGGCATTTTTTAATGACTGGTTAATATCCCAATTTGCAACGACTTGATTATTTGAAGGCTGATACACCTCAGCCATGCATAATTGGTGGCTTGAAAACATCACACCTAAACCGAATATGGCACGTTTGAAGAATGTCAAAAATTGGAAGTTTCTAAGGTTTTGCAACATATATTATTACCCATTAAAAAAGCCATCCGTGGCCAAAGAAAAATCTAAATACTAGATTTTTGGTCTCTTCCTGAGTCTAAGTGGACTACTGATTATTCAACAAGTCATCATAGGCATTGGGATTATTCACATCTTGAATAAACTCTCGACCATTAATCGGTAAAGGTGTGTCAGTCTTATTTTGATCAAACACCTTACGACTATAGCTTTCATAGCCTAATACTTGTTTTTCGATAGTGATATTTACAACAGCGGTATCTGTACCAAAGGCATTATCGGATACTGTAAAACTAAAACTATCAGAACCGGTCACAGTCCCGTTGGGTTGATAGGTAAATTGCCCATTACTATCAATAGTCAACATACCCATAGTAGGCTGTGTCGCGACTGAGTAACTTAAGGGATCACCGTCTGCATCTGTTGCCGAAAGCATATCAACAATTGCTATATCGGCTTGCGTAATTAAGTCGACCGACAGTGCAACAGGTGCTGAGTTCATGGGCATCATTTCATCAGCATGGTCGTCACCAGAGTTGCAGCCGGTAAACAACAGACTTGTTGTTACTGCTAAATAGAGATTGATTTTAGTAAATTGCATAAAATGCTCCTTATTCAGAACCTGCAATAGGCATGGCAAGATAAGGGAAACGACTCATCATCATAGTCGCATCTGATGGCGCACCGTCAGTAAAAGGAACGTTCCCTACACTGGCATCTTCTGGTGCACATAAGCCCAAGTCAGTGTTAGTTCCAGCTACTGGAATGGGATAACACAAACGCCCCATTACCACACGAAGTGCGATATCTACCACGTCATCACCAGGGCGACGTCCATTTGGAAACCCAGCTAAATCATCACCAGCGACACCAAAAGCAGATTGTTCGGCAGCAGCCGTTGCAGGGATCCCAGTATTTAAACGCAACATTTCTGATGGGGTGACAGTAGCGAGTTGATTTACACCTTCAAACCCAGTTAAGAAAGCCGTTACTAAATCCACTCTTGGGAAGTTAGTCGGCGCTAGAGTCGGGATTTCAGTGCCTAAAGTGGTATTAACCGCATCTTTAAACAGAATGTTCAGTAGCTCTGGTAATGATGGGTGTGTTACATAATTCGCAAACTGGCCGTCATCTTTAGGGTGAGCGCTAGAAAATTTATCTTTATCTGATAAGCCAATCACTAATTCGTTCACTAACGGACTACCTAAACGCGATACTTGCGTCAGCGCACCACCATTAACTTCGGTATTGGCGAAACTAGCATTGGGGTTCAAGATCCTAGCCTGGGGTAAACTTGCTGTGGTCCAGGCTCCAATCGAGCCGTTACCATCACCTATAACACAAGCTTTTGGCACTTCAACCGCTATAGCTGTTACGTTTTTATCACCTAAGTCATCGTTCATACTGTGTTGCGTGATCCCACCAGGAAAACCATTTCCGTCTCCATTGCCTGGCACACTATCGCCTTCAACGGGAACATAATTAACCAAGTCAAAGGTTTTGCCTAAGTTGACCACAAAAGGGTCTTTACGCTGACCAACAAACACTTTTCCCATACCTTCACATCCGGGGATAGCAAAGTTGTAAATGAAACTATTGGCATATTCCTCGTACGTATTGCCATTTGTAAACGTTTTATTGCCGATATAATCGAGGGGTTTTCCAAAAGTGTCTGACATACTATTGCTCAATGGGGTGCTGGTACCTGTACCCTGAGCGCCAGAAACTAAAGTGAGTGTATAACTTTCGCTAAAATTGGCTGCGCTTTGATTCGCTGCAGTAATACCACCAATATTCTTTAATGGTACTTTTACACTACGTTGATCTCCTTCTGGACCTATCATCAATGCTACGCCTTCATTACTGTTTGGCAGCATAGACTCAAATTCAAATTGAAAAGTAAGATCTTCTATAGCATCACCATCATTATCAATATGAATGCTGTATACCGCTGCAGGATCCATAGCAAAATAATTTGGACCACCATAAGCATCTTGCAAAGGGATATAATTTGCTATTAGCGTCACATAATCCTCTCGACCTGCCTCGTAACTGTTAAAAGCATAAAAATCGGTTGAATCTAATGTAGGTAGTCTGGTGATGTTGGGCGCTTCTCTGTGACTGGATGCATTGACTGCTCCAGCAACAAGCACTCCACAAATAGTTGTAGCTAGTTTTGTAAGTTTAGAATGTTGCATAATATAACCTTCTCTTTATTTGATTTATCTAACTCGCGTTAGGATTTATCTAACTGTCATTAGTACTAACGAGTCACAAAGAGATTTGGATGCAAGAAATATTAATTATTTTGAAAATAATTAATATTTTTGAGATGACGGCTAAGTTTTGCGCCTGAACTATCAGTATATTTCCCTACTAATGACTTGGGCTGCTGACCTTGGCTGAAACACAAAAAAGCCTTTTACCGGTTAAGTAAAAGGCTTGTTACTTGGGAGCTGTTTTAGTTGCTATGATTTATAACAATACCAATTCCGAAACATAAAGCACCTCTGAAGGAGCGCCTGTGGGTGAACCGCCTAATGGTTCTATACTCACTGCTAAGGCGTCAATATCCATAGAGTCAAATTGGGCAATTTTTGCTAAGGTTGCACGCCCTTGTTGTGGCAATAAACCTAAAGAAATTGGTGCTTGTCCATTACTCGGTACCATCCACAATTCATAATCATTTTTTGCTTTTACCTCTACCAATTCAGTTGTTTTGATATCAAGTGTTTGACTAAACACTTCAATCAACCAAAGCGGTTTATTTTGGGTATTTTGTACCACTGTTAAACTCGAAGGCGAATAGACGGGAGGGCTCTGAGGGTTTAACAATAGCACTGCCAACAATATTGAGGCGGCGGCAGCAAATACAGTGACATTACGCCACCAATTGGCTTTTTGTTTTAGACTGATCACATTGGAGGCTTTCGATAGATCAGACACACCATCTAGTCTCGCCACGACCTTTTCCCACACTAATGGGTCTGGAGAAACAGGTTTCAATTGCTCTCCTAAACTATTGATGTGATTTTCCCATAGGTGCGTCACCTGTTTTAATTCAGGATAAAGCAACTGTAATTTTTGAAAGCGAACTCTTGCTTGCCCTCTTAACGTGCCTAACACGTACTCAGCAGCTAAAGCATGTTGCAGTTCTGGTTTGAGGTAATTCATAGTCCAAGACACCTCTTAAGTGATTGCATTGCGCGTCTAATTAGGCTTTTTGTGGTACCTAATGGGTTGTTTGTATGCCGCGTGACTTCTTTGTGGGTCAAGCCACGAAAAAAAGCCAAATGAATGGCTTGTTGTTGTTGAGACTCTAGCTCTTTAAGGCAAAATTCTAATTTATTTTTTTGTTGCTGCGGTAACTCTTGAAGATCGTCCTCTGCGGAAAACTCTGTACTTTCGGTGCCATCTTCGCCGCGCACTTTGTGATAACGGATCAGATCAAAGGCTCGGTAGCGAACTATGCTGATCATCCAAGTTAATACTGTTCCTCTGCCAGGAGTAAACTCCCCGGCGTTGTGCCAAATACGTATAAACGCATCCTGTAACACATCTTCAGCTCGATCTTTTCTTCCTAATATTTTTAAACTAACCGCAAATAGTTGACCGCTAGTTGCCGCATACAACTGCTCAAATGCACGTCTGTCTCCTGCGGCCACTTTTCCAAGCAATTTTAAGTTTTCATTGTTGTCCATTAAATCTGCCTAAATCGAGTTTGATATTGCCATCTTAGCAATTAAAACGATTCAGTTTCAATTTTGGATGCAGTCAAGCATTCTAAATCAATTTCTTTGATAATTAATTGACCTAGCTGACCTAAAGGTTTTGCTCTTCAGCTGCAATTTGCGTTAAAGCCTGTTCAAAAACTTCCGTGGGTTGTCCACCGCTTATCAAATGTTTATTGTTAATTATTACCGCTGGTACAGCAGTAACACCCGCCGCTTGATAATGCTGTTGCTTCACGCGAACTTCTGCGGCAAATTTATCTGAGTCTAGAATTTCTTTGGCTTGTAATCTGTCTAACCCAACACGTTCAACAACTGCCATTAGTTGCTGATGATCACTTGGATTACCACTTTGCTGAAAATACAAATCAAACAAGGCTAATTTCAACTCGGTTTGTTTACCAGACTCATATGCCCAATGTAATAAGCGGTGTGCATCAAATGTATTATAAATTCGGCCACCACCTCGATTGCCAAACTCATAACCTACAGATAAGCCACGCTCTTTTATGGCCGCACGATTCTGCTCGGCTTGCTGCTCAGTGATGCCATATTTTTGGGTGAGATGCTCGGTAATCTCCTGACCTTCTTTAGGCATTTGAGGATTAAGCTCAAAAGGCTGCCAACGAATATCTCCGTGGATTTCTGCTGCTAAATTAGATAGCGCTTGGTTTAGTGCCTGATAGCCGATAATGCACCAAGGACAAGATACGTCGGATACGATGTCGATATTTAAATGAGTAGTCATGATTTTCCGTGATTGATTAGGCCCAATAAGGGCTTTAAATGAGTTACTGAATCAGCTTGTCAGCTGCGCTTTATGATGTTTTCTTAGCCTAAACAAATAGGCAATAAAATAAAAAAATAAATCAAAAAAACTGGCGATGAATAAACCGCTGCTCAACCCCCATATCAAAGCCTGAGGATCGATAAGTATCATGTAACTGTATTGTTCAAGTGTTTGTTGAAACACCTTGTTGTCATGAAAAAACAAGGTATGCACTGTTCTTCTCAGTGCAGACGACCCATTAAGGGCTGCCGCCTCAGATTTTAGGTGGGCCACGCGATTTGAAATAAACAAAATATTAGCCGCATCGTTTTGAAACACAAGATCATCGCTGTTCTCATAATGATCGATGAGCTCTTCAATGTTACCTCCAAAATAACGCTCGGCAGTTTGTTGAAAACCGATATAAACTTCTAGCGCCTCTGTGAGATGTGCGTCAATGCGTTTTGCATATTGATCTACCACAGCAGGGATCTGAATACCTATTAGTAAACCGCCACAAAACAAAATGATCCTTAAGTAATCGTTACAAAGCTTTATCATTTTTATACTCATAAGCAGCCACCCATACCTTTTAAACCTTGAATAGGCTTGCTGCCAAGTTGATGAACTTCTATAGTAAACAAAAGTTATGTGCTGAGGATATGTGTTTGTTAAATTTTAAGTTGAAAAGTTCAATCTTAGTGGTTGCGATAGCAAGCGCCTCATTACATGCCCAAGACTATGAAGTCGAAGATGTTTCCTTGGAGCAAATGCCTTCAAAGGTGGCAGAAAAACAAACCGCTAAGTCAAGCAACTCAAATCTAGCTCCACAAGCCATAAAACCGGCAATAGACACAGCAGAAACCGCCTTAGAAACTACCGAAACAAGCAGCACTGAGACACCAGAAGTAGCACCAGAAATAGTTTTGGAGACTAGCGAAACTATCGATGATAGTAGCCCCGAACAAGAGTCTGAAACGCCTATAGAGAGTGTAGAAACTACTGCTGACACGCTTGCTCAAGAGCCTGAAACCACTGTGGAAATTGCCGAAGCTAACGATGACACGCTCGAACAAGAGCCTGAAACCGCTGTGGAAATTGCCGAAGCTAGCGATGACACGCTCGAACAAGAGCCTGAAACCGCTGTGGAAATTGCCGAAGCTAGCGATGACACGCTCGAACAAGAGTCTGAAACCGCTGTGGAAATTACCGAAGCTAGCGATGACACGCTCGAACAAGAGTCTGAAACCGCTGTGGAGATTGCCGAAGCTACTGATGACACGCTCGAACAAGAGTCTGAAACCGCTGTGGAGATTGCCGAAGCTACTGATGACACGCTCGTTCAGGAGTCTGAAACCCCTGTGGAAATAACCGAAACAGCTGTCGAAGATAGATCTGAATTCGCCTCCAAGCCCTCTAAAAGCTTAGGAGTCAGAGGTGCTACTTGTCAAGAAAATTTTTATGCATTACCCATTTACCCTAATGCCAAATACTGCCAATTATTTGCGGAACAATTACCCGCAAGCATGTCGTATTTTTCCATTAGCGCGCCCCAAGACGCTAAAGATTTTTATATCAATCAACTTGGACAAGCTGACCACGAAAATGTTCTTAAAGGCCGTATTGTATTGCAATATTCTAGTGGGCAAAAAATTATTGTGATATCCAAAGATGGTCAAGGTAGCCAAGTTGACGTCTTAATAAAATCTGCAGGCTAAAATTTAAACCTCACACCCTCCTCCATTGGCACTTTTTTTGCTTGTACACAGGAAAGACTAATACCTAGTCAATTTTCTGACATTGGCTTTTGGAGACACCATGGAACTAGCAATTGTATTAATGATGTTACTGATCATTGTCGCTGTAGGCGCAATGAAACTGTATGAACCAAGTTTAGCGTTTCCTTTTAAAAAGAAAGGCAACTTATTTACGCCAGTTGAACGCACGTTTTTAGAGCTGATAGAAGAGGCGGTTGGAAAAGAATTTCGCATCTTATGCCGTGTAAAAATGAGCGATATATTGGCCATTCGCCAAAATGCAGATAAAAAAACCAGTAAAAGTGCGGCCACCCGTGCGGGTAGTAGACATCTTGACTTTGTGCTTTGCTCTAAAGAAGACATGGCGCCTATTGTTGCCATCGATTTAGTACACAGCAGCGGCAAAGATGGTTATAAGAGTCAACGTGATTTCTTTGTGAGTGGTGCTCTTGATGCCGCACATATTCCCCACGTTAGGATCAAAGTACGTTCTGGCTACAAAGCACAAGATATTAGAGAGTGTATTCAAGCTAAATTACCTAAGTCTAGGTTAAAAAAGTTAGAAGCTCCTTTACCTAAAAGTGGCGCTAGACTAGTGGCCGATCTCGCTAGACAAAATAAGCCCACTCGACCCATTCAAACCAATAAAACGGTACCCAGTCGACCCGTTGCAGCGGCTTAGTTCTAATCCCACACAACATATGCAAACACAAAAAAGCCTCTTTGAGAAAACTCCAAGAGGCTTTTTAAATAGTTAAAAAACTTATACTTCAGTAAAAACTAACCTTTTACAAACTCAACACCAATGGCGATGTCTCCACGTAGGCCGTCTAACATTGCGTTTTTAGCATTTTCTTCAAACTCACTTAGCTCGCCGTAAGATAAAATTTCTTCTACACCGTTTTTACCTAAACGCACTGGATGAGCAAAAAACGCTGCGTCGTCGCTGTTAGTTTCAACGTAAGTGTACTCCACTACGTTTTCACCACGCATTGCATCCACTAAAGATAAGCAAAAGCGAGCTGCGGCTTGACCCATAGACAAGGTAGCAGAACCGCCACCGGCTTTAGCTTCAACTACTTCAGTACCAGCATTTTGGATACGTTTAGTTAGACTGGCTACTTCTTCGTCTGTGAACTCAACACCTTTAACTTGTGATAATAAAGGCAAAATAGTGGTACCAGAATGTCCGCCAATTACCGGAACATGTACATTGGCTGGATTTAACCCTTTAAGGTTACCTACAAAGGTTTCGCTTCTAATAACATCTAGAGTGGTTACACCAAATAATTTATTTTTGTTATACACACCTTTGGCTTTTAACGCTTCTGCAGCAATAGCCACAGTAGTGTTGACTGGATTGGTGATTACACAAGTGCAGGCTTCTGGACAGTTATCTGCAATAGCATCTACTAAGTTTCTAACAATACCGGCATTGATATTGAATAAATCAGAGCGATCCATACCTGGCTTACGAGGTACGCCAGCTGGTATCAATACAATGTCACACCCCTGTAAGGCATCAGCTAAATCATCTTTTCCATAGCCTTGTACTTTTACATCAGTTGGGATGTGGCTTAAATCTACCGCTACGCCTGGAACCACTGGAGCAACGTCATACAAAGACAACTCAGTGCCAGCTGGCAGTTGAGTTTTTAACAATAAAGATAACGCTTGGCCGATACCACCGGCTGCACCTAATACGGCTATTTTCATGATTCTCTCCTGTGAAAAGCTTCAGCTTTGCAATACTCAAAGCTAACATGGTTTTTAAAATAAAAGTCTTGGTTAAAAATTTAGACCGCAGGATTATACGCGGGTCTTGTTAGATTTAATAGGCGGCTGTGTTTTATCATATATTCGTTAGCACACTACGACAGCAAATTGCTTAAACCTTAGCAATACGGCAAAATACAGTTATGAACTCCAAAAAATAGTTCCTTATGGCCACAACAAAGCAAGACACATTAATTAAAGCATTTAAAGATATTCTTAAAACAGAAAGTTTTGGATCTCAAGGCGATATTGTAGAAGCGCTAAAAATCCAACAATTTGAGAATATTAGCCAATCAAAAGTTTCACGAATGTTGAGCAAGTTTGGCGCGGTTCGCACTCGTAACGCCCGTGGTGATATGGTGTACTGTTTACCACCTGAAATGGGGATGCCAACGGCAAAAAGCCCATTGAAACAGTTAGTGTTAGACATTGTTCACAACAACGTGATGGTGATAATTCGCACTAGCCCAGGTGCCGCGCAATTGATTGCGCGTTTATTAGACTCTTTAGGTAAAAAGGATGGCGTGTTAGGCACTATCGCGGGAGATGACACTATATTTATTGCACCTGCGGATATTAGCACTATCGAACAAACCCGTCAGCGAGTGGAAGCCTTGTTCGAAAATGTATAAAAAACATCTTGGCTTTGCTCTAAACCTAATCGCGCTGGGGTTATTTTTCCCTGGGATATTGCTCACCATGTTTTCATTTAATATGGAAATGGCCGCCCAAATTAGTAGTTCAACTCTAACGTCTTCATTAATTAATAAAGAACTATCCATAGTGGCCACGGTAAGAGAACTATGGGAAGACCAAAGACTGTTGGTGGCCGCAATGATTTTTGCTTTCTCTGTATGTATTCCATTACTCAAAACCATATTGCTATGCTTTGCTTACGTCACCTCTTCATTTCAAATCGAAAAAAGGATCGTTGATTTTGTTGGGGCCATAGGAAAATGGTCGATGGCTGACGTGTTTGTTATAGCTATTTTCTTAGCGATTATGTCAACAAACCACGCTGAAACTAACAATTTGGAACAGTTAAGCATCTTTGGTTTCAACATTGCTTTAGACCTTAGCACTCAAACCTTATCGGCAGCTGGAGAAGGCTTTTATTACTTCACGGCATACTGTGTATTGTCTTTGATAGGTACACAATTGACTAGCTCAGCCATTAATCGCGGCATAGCCACTTAAGCGGGGCCCATAAATATCATAATCGCCTATGATTAGACTCCTCACCTTTACCATAGTGATAGCGACTAGCCTGTTACTCTGCGCATGTGGCGGCTCGAAGACATCCAATGTATCTCCAACTCCAAGCATTATCGAACCCGATTGGGTAGCTGGGCAGTTCTCTAATGCATCAACCTATAAAGATCTATGCTCGACCCCTAGAACGACGCCCGATAGTAACGGAGATACCTTCTTAGATGCTCAAGGCACCTCTATGCACGAAAAAATGTGGCTACGTTCTTGGACCAACGATACTTATCTTTGGTATAGCGAGGTAGAAGATAATGACCCTTCACTTTATTCTGTGGTCGACTATTTTAAACAACTAAAAACCAATGAAAGCACTTCGTCAGCGTCCCTTAAGGACAATTTTCATTTTTCCCAATCTACAGAGGATTACAATAAACGCACTCAAAGTGGCGTCACTTCAGGGTATGGGATCAGTTGGGAAAGCATAAGTTCTAAGTCACCTCGGCGCATCATAGTGCGCTACACCGAACCTAATTCACCCGCCGCTATTGCTGGTGTTAAAAGAGGACATGAAATATTAACTATTGACGGTATTGATTTCATCAATTCAACTGTCGAAGCCGAGGTTGATATAATAAATGCCGCCTTGTATCCGTCAGAGACAGGGCAGAGTTTTAATTTTGTATTTTCCGATGAAGCAGATAATCAAGTATTAGACGCGCAACTAACATCTGCCAATATTGAATTGCAGCCAGTGCAAAATGTCAAAGTAATAGAAACGGCTGTAGGCAGAATGGGCTATATGCAATTCAATTCTTTTATTCGCATTGGGCAACAAGGATTGATTGATGGGTTTCAGCAGTTTATTGATAACAACGTTACTGAACTGGTTATTGATCTACGTTATAACGGTGGAGGACTATTGGCCATGGCCTCACAACTCGCCTATATGATTGCAGGCCCTAGCCAAACCAACAATCAAACCTTTGAAACACTACGATTTAATGACAAACACCCTAGATTTGATCCAATCACTGGCCAATCCATAGAGCCAACCCCTTTCCACACCAGAGAAATTAATTGGACTTCAAACCAATTTATAAACAACACTTTACCGTCTTTAGATCTAACTCGAGTGTTTATTCTGGCAACTGACAATACCTGCTCAGCAAGCGAAGCCGTGATTAATGGCTTGCGGGGCATTGATGTTGAAGTCGTATTAATAGGTGACACAACTTGCGGCAAACCTTTTGGTTTTTACGCACAAGATAATTGCAGTACCACTTATTTTACCATTCAATTTCAGGGCGTTAATGCCAAAGGATTTGGGGAATACTCAGACGGCTTTAAACCCGTTTCAAGTCCAATATTCGACGATCAATTATCTGGCTGTACAATCATCGACGATTTTTCTCAGCCACTTGGCGATGAAAATGAAGCCTTATTTGCAGCGGCTATGCGTTATGCAGAAACGGGCACTTGTCCGATCCAAAATAATTCTGCAAATAATAGAGCGCTGATCAAAAACCAAAAGGGTATTGCGATCAACACGCCAAATCAATTTCTTGAATCCAACAAGATATTAACACCTATTAGTGAGCCTTCAGCTTTATGAAAAAATATTTGCTAAACAGCGTTGGCCTTTTCACTGCCATTAGTTTACAAGGCTGCATGGCGTCACAAACGCCAGACTACTTACCCGCCCTGCTGGTGCAGCCTAACGCTAACACTCGAATTATATTAGAGACAGCCATTGGCCAACTGCTAAATAGTCAGCCAATTAAACTTGCTAACAGCGTTTTTACAAAGCAACACACTATTATGATTGAACGTCAGCAAACTATAAATGGCGACATTTCCATGGGTAGAGGTGTAGATTTTGCTGATTCTGTGTCTTTACTAACAAAAAGTGGTAAGTGCTATTTGCAACATGTGCAAAGCAAGCGAATAGAACAAGTCAAGGGTATTGGTTGCCAAGCTTTACATGACTAATACCACATTGGATATGGCCAGTTTCATTTAGTGTTGTTGATTGTTTTGACTCAGTAACTGGCCCATAGCTTGATTAAGTAAGGCTTGCATCTTCATGCCTGCTTGCCCCACACTGCTTTCACCTTCGCCCACTACTGAAGTTTGGGCGGCTAGGGTAAATTCTCTACCTCCTTGATAGTCAGGCAAACACACATGAGCCAATACCACGCTTTCACCTGTGCCCCGTGTTTCACTTGGGCCAGAACCCGATTTTTGCCAAATCCGCCATTTTCCTTGAGTCATTTTATCTAACACCGCTTTGGGAGCGTTCATCGGTAGCCCAGAAATCGCCTTGGCCACTGCGCGGCTTAACATTAAACCAATACCTTGGAGCATACCGCCAACTTGATGCTGCGGATCGCTATGCCCAGTGCCGTAAAATAACACTTCAATATCGGACGCTTGAATATGCGGTTGCCGAGTTAATTCGTCTCGTTCATGGCTGGCCAGTCTTTTTAGCCATTCGGCCTGCGCTAGAGTAGTCATTGGCTTATTACCTGTTAAGCCACAATCTTCGCATCGATAGCTCTGATAACCGGGATCATCACTGCCCTTTTCTAGTTCTGGCATAGTCACTTTATTTGCAGAAATAGTTGATTGCCAAATGGCAGACCTTGGCTTAAACACCTTTACGGCATAGGATCCTCTAAACCGCACTAAAGGATTAGCCAATTGCAACCAGCCGTTATGAAACAGTGCGGTAGCCTTATCACGGCCTACCGTATTTAAAAAATAAGTAGCAATCGCATTTGAATTGCCATCGGCTGCACCAAAAGGCTGATAACTATGAATACTGGTGATCAAATCTGCAAGTGGCGTGTCTCCCGCGAGGCTGGTTGCACCCACACCCTTTTGCCTCGCTTTTGCCACAGCAGCTGTAAAAGCCATAATTTTAGATGAACTCCAAGGTTCGTATAACTGATCTTGGGTTTGTGCATTAGCCAAATAACGATAAGCCAAACCTTGGCGACTCTGGTGAAAATCGATGACTAAGACCCGCCCTTGATCTGCGGCCACATCAAAAGAATCCCAATCAGAAGCAATTCTTTGCTCCCAATTGGCATCCTGATAATTCACTTGCTGTGAAGTGCGATAGTCTTTATCTATTACTCTTGAGGATGAAGTAGATAAAGGGCAACTAATAAAAGAATCAGATATGTTAGCAGGCAGATAAGGCTCTGCTCCCATTACCTTATCGTAATAAACCTGACCTTTATTGCTACTAGATGATGAGTCAGCGAAAGCCTGAGATATAGATAAAAATAACAAGCCAAAATACAATAGGGTAAATTTAAGAGTCTTCATATAATAATTTATTAAGGTATATGTATAAACCAAAAATACTTTATTCATCATTAAAGTCAAGGGCACTCAATTCAAGAATGATTATCACTAACGTCAACTTTTGGGTTTATATGAAGCGATTGTTCCATGGCTTTATGGATTGTGTGAATGATCGTGATACCGCTTTGGTTTTCCATGTAATAAATTAAGTGTTTTTCGAAAAGAAACACACGCACACCTTGCTCTTTGTATGGTATGTAAAACTTGCCAAGTGTAGGCATTTTAG
The DNA here is from genome assembly GCF_937123705.1 of uncultured Paraglaciecola sp. Classification (GTDB taxonomy): domain Bacteria; phylum Pseudomonadota; class Gammaproteobacteria; order Enterobacterales; family Alteromonadaceae; genus Paraglaciecola. The sequence goes on from NZ_CAKZKO010000138.1 coordinate 238,545, forward strand.
CCAAAATAATAGTTTGTTTTTGCGGTCTTGAAACGTAACTAGCGGCTTGCGCGCTTCCCCAAAGTTCTTTTGTGTAGGAAACAATGCTTTCAAGGTCGCTTTCAACGTTTTCTGCAAAAACAACGCTAGGCATATGCGATATCCATTAATCGTTAAAACACCTCATCGCCACCCGAAACGCGACCTTCTTGAACAGCCTTTAAGCCATCATCTAACCGCTGATGAAATAGCTTCTCTCGAAGTGCTTGGATCTCTTGGTATTCTTACATTGATATCATGACTGCTGCAGGTTTACCATTTTTGCTAATACATACAGGCTCTTTCTGCGCTTTCATTACCACATCACCAAACGCATTTTTTGCATCGACTGAACTTACAATTTCCATTTTTCACCTATTCCTTTAAATGGCCATTATAGATTGAATAGCTTTAATAGCTCTTTTTGTCGATGACATGAAATTTGTGCTAGAAGTGCATGGAGTCAGACTATTTACCCCCAAACAAAAAAGCGCTAACCTTGCGGAAAGCGCCTTTCAAATTTTTAACTAAGACTTAAATTAAGCTTTAGTTACAACGTCTACTAACATCCAGTTTTTGGATTTAGACAAAGGACGGCATTCACGAATTGTGACTACATCTCCTTCGTTACATTGGTTAGTTTCGTCATGTGCGTGTAGCTTAGTAGTACGTTTGATGAATTTCCCATAAATTGGGTGCTTCACTTTGCGTTCTACTGCAACTGTGATGGATTTCTCCATTTTGTTGCTAACCACACGACCTTGTACTGTACGAAATGTTTGTTCAGTCATCTTATGCTCCTGTTGGGGCTGAAGACTTTTCAGTCATAATGGTTTTAACACGCGCAATAGACCGGCGCACCTTGCGAAGACCGTCAGTTTTTTCAAGCTGACCTGTGCTCGCTTGCATACGCAAGTTGAATTGTTCACGAAGTAAGCTTAAAAGCTCAACGTTCAATTCTTCTACGCTTTTATCTTTCAGTTCTGCTGCTTTCATTACATCACCGTCCGAGTTACGAAAGTTGTTTTAAAGGGCAACTTAGACGCGGCCAATGCAAACGCTTCACGTGCTACTTCTTCTGGAACACCTTCCATTTCGTATAACACACGACCCGGCTGAATTTGGCAAACCCAGTATTCAACGTTACCTTTACCTTTACCTTGACGCACTTCTAGAGGCTTCTCAGTAATTGGCTTGTCAGGGAAAACTCGTATCCAAATTTTACCTTGACGCTTAACGGCACGTGTCATAGCACGACGAGCTGCTTCGATTTGGCGCGCAGTCATACGACCACGTCCTACGGATTTAAGTCCGTAAGTTCCGAAACTTACACTGTCACCCGTAGCAAAACCACGGTTGCGACCTTTGTGCATTTTACGAAACTTCATACGTTTAGGTTGTAACATAATTAGCCCTCACGCTTAGGAGCACGGCCCTTCTTCTTAGGTGCGGCAGCTGGCTGCTCGTGAGTAAGTGGCATGCCACCTAATACTTCACCTTTGAAGATCCATACTTTTACGCCAATGATACCGTACTGAGTAGCTGCTTCTGACGTTGCATAGTCGATATCAGCACGGAAAGTGTGTAATGGTACACGACCTTCACGATACCACTCGGCTCGCGCAATTTCAGCACCGCCTAAACGGCCGCTTACTTGAACTTTGATACCTTTAGCACCAATTCGCATTGCATTTTGTACAGCACGTTTCATAGCACGACGGAACATAACCCGACGCTCTAATTGACTTGCGATACTGTCTGCAACAAGTTGTCCGTCTAATTCAGGCTTGCGTACTTCAGCGATGTTGATCTGAGCTGGCACACCGGCTAGCTTAGATACATGCTTACGTAGCTTCTCAACGTCTTCACCTTTTTTACCGATAACAACACCAGGACGAGCTGTGTGAATAGTCACACGTATGCTTTTCGCTGGACGTTCGATAACGATTTTCGAAAGTGAAGCACTTTTAAGTGCCTTAGTCAGATACTGACGTACCTGATGATCATTAAACAGGTTATCTGCATAATCTGCAGTATTAGCGTACCAGGTAGATGTCCATGGTTTGCTGATACCCAGGCGTATACCTGTAGGATGTACCTTCTGTCCCATTACTTTCTCCTAGTTATCAGACACAACAACAGTGATGTGACTGCTACGCTTAAATATACGATCAGCACGGCCTTTGGCTCTTGGCTTGATACGCTTCATAGTTGGACCTTCGTCAACAAAGATTTTAGATACTGACAATTCGTCGATATCTGCACCTTCGTTATGTTCGGCGTTCGCAATCGCTGACTCTAGTACTTTCTTGACTAGATCGGCGCCTTTCTTTTGGCTATAAGCCAAAACTTCAAGGGCCTTTTCAACGTGTAAACCACGAATTTGATCTGCTACCAAGCGAGCCTTTTGAGCAGAGGTACGAGCATGACGATGTTTAGCAAAAGCTTCCATAATCTATTTCCTATCTCTTGGCTTTCTTATCCGCGACATGGCCACGGTAAGTACGCGTTGGAGCAAATTCGCCCAATTTATGGCCGACCATCTCGTCACTGACAAATACAGGAACGTGTTGGCGACCGTTATGGACTGCAATGGTCAACCCAATCATATCTGGGATGATCATAGAGCGACGAGACCAAGTCTTAATTGGTTTTTTCTCGCCTTTCTCCACTGCAGCCTCGACCTTCTTCAGCAAGTGTAGGTCTATAAATGGACCCTTCTTGAGAGAACGTGGCATGGTGAATCCTCGCTGTTACTTATTACGACGACGTACGATTAATTTATCAGTACGCTTGTTACTACGTGTTTTCTTACCCTTAGTTGGAACGCCCCAAGGTGAAACAGGATGACGGCCACCAGAGGTACGACCTTCACCACCACCATGTGGGTGATCAACAGGGTTCATGGCTACACCACGTACAGTTGGGCGGATACCGCGCCATCTGTTCGCACCGGCTTTACCAAGTGAACGTAGCATGTGTTCTGCATTACCGATTTCACCAATGGTGGCACGGCAATCTGCTAATACTCGGCGAACTTCACCAGAACGTAAACGAAGAGTTACATAACCTTCGGCACGTGCCAGGATCTGCGCGTAAGTACCTGCAGAACGAGCAATTTGGGCACCTTTACCAGGCTTCATTTCAATAGCGTGTACCGTAGTACCTACTGGAATGTTACGCATTGGCAAAGTATTACCTGCTTTAATTGGCGCATCAGAACCCGATTGGATTGCATCGCCTGCTTTAGCACCTTTAGGCGCTAAAATATAACGACGCTCACCATCTGCGTACAACACCAAACAGATGTTTGCAGAACGGTTTGGATCGTATTCTAAACGTTCAATTTTGGCTGGGATGCCGTCTTTGTTACGTTTAAAATCGATTACACGATAATGATGCTTGTGACCGCCACCAATATGACGCACGGTAATGCGACCATTGTTGTTACGACCACCAGATTTGCTGTTCTTTTCAAGCAAAGGTGCATAAGGTGCGCCTTTGTGTAGATCAGGATTAACAACCTGAACTACGTGACGACGACCAGCTGAAGTCGGCTTAGCTTTCAATAATGGCATATCTAATCCCCTTCTTAGCCTTCGCTGCCAGCAAAGTCGATGTCTTGACCTTCTTTAAGAACAACGTAGGCTTTTTTCCAGTCTTTACGCTTACCAAAAGATTGACCGTGACGCTTGGTTTTACCCTTCACGTTTAGGGTACGAACAGAATCAACTTCAACTTCGAACAATTTTTCAACTGCCGCCTTGATTTCTTCTTTGTTCGCATCTTTCACTACTTTCAAAACAACAGTGTTGTTCATCTCAGCAGAAAGCGTTGCTTTTTCAGAAACATGTGGTGCTAATAGCACCTTAAGTAGACGCTCTTCACTTATCATGCTAGCGACTCCTCTAATTGTTTAACTGCATCAGCAGTCATCAATACTTTTTCGAATGCAATAAGACTTACTGGGTCAATACCCTGAACATCACGCACATCAACTTTATATAAGTTACGTGCAGACAAGAACAAGTTCTCATCAACTTCTGATGTTACGATAAGTACATCTTTAAGTTCATACTCGGCTAACTTAGAAATTAATTCCTTAGTTTTAGGCGTATCAACTGCAAATTTTTCAACCACGATTAAACGTTCTTGACGTACCAATTCAGAAAGGATGCTTTGTATCGCACCACGGTACATCTTTTTGTTAACCTTTTGGCTGTGATCCTGTGGCTTAGCTGCGAACGTTACGCCACCAGAACGCCAGATAGGACTACGGATTGTACCAGCACGGGCACGACCTGTTCCTTTTTGACGCCAAGGTTTAGCACCACCACCGCGTACTTCAGAGCGTGTTTTTTGTGCGCGAGAACCCTGACGAGCTCCTGCACCGAATGCCACTACTACTTGGTGTACTAGTGCTTCGTTAAAATCACGTCCAAAGGTTGCTTCGGATACTTCAAGACCGCCTTTGGCGTCTTTCAATACTAATTCCATCACTTAACTCCCCAGACGTTACGCTTTGACAGCAGCTTTGATGATGACATCGCCACCAGCTGCACCAGGAACTGTACCTTTTACTAATAAAAGGTTGTTCTCAGCATCAACTCTGACTACGTCCAAAGACTGCATAGTGACACGTTTGTTACCCATCTGACCGGCCATTTTCTTACCTTTGAAAACTTTACCAGGTGATTGGTTTTGACCAATCGAACCAGGTGCACGATGCGACAATGAGTTACCATGTGTGTTACGTTGGTGGCTAAAGTTCCAGCGCTTAATCGCACCTTGGAAACCTTTACCTTTAGAAGTACCGACAACGTCAACCATTTTAGTTTCAGCAAAAATTTCAACAGTGATTTCACTGCCAACTTCTATGCCTTCGCCTTCATTGTTGTCTAAGCGGAACTCCCATAAACCGCGGCCTGCTTCCACGCCAGCTTTAGCAAAATGACCTGCTGCTGCTTTATTAACGCGGTTCGCTTTTTTCTCGCCAGCGGTGACTTGAAGCGCTTTATACCCGTCAGTATCTTCAGTACGTAACTGAGTCACACGATTCGGGGTGGCTTCTATAACAGTCACAGGAATTGATACACCATCTTCAGTGAAGATGCGTGTCATTCCTACTTTACGACCGATAAGTCCAATCGCCATGTTAAAACCCTCTCTTGTTAGCCCAGGCTGATTTGAACATCAACACCGGCAGCCAAGTCCAATCTCATCAACGCGTCTACTGTTTTATCAGTAGGTTCAATGATATCTACTAAACGCTTATGTGTACGAATTTCATATTGATCACGCGCATCTTTGTTTACGTGAGGTGAAGTAAGTACTGTATAACGCTCTTTACGTGTAGGTAGTGGAATAGGACCGCTAACCTGAGCACCTGTACGTTTCGCAGTTTCAACGATTTCAGCCGTAGACTGATCGATCAACTTGTGATCAAACGCTTTCAAACGAATACGAATTCTTTGATTTGGCATCGATTAAGCTCCAATCGAAAGAACAAAAAAAATCACCCACACCATCAATTAATATTGATAGGAGGATGCATGTAAACTGCTGACCCACAATTGGGGTCCTGTTTTTTTCTATGGTTGTATATTGGATATCAGTAAAAGCACCTCAACCCTAACCACAATCACTTGCTCCGAAGAACGAGTGGGCGCGAATTATACTGGTAAATGAACCAAGCGCAAGTGCTTTTTACAGATAATGTACTTAGAATACCGATTGTTACAGTGATTGACGACCTAGCCAAGGCCCAAAGGAGAAACTTCGTTGACTAGGCACCATGTAAAACACCTTAGGTAGCCCGACTGTTCATCGCTTTATCAGTCAATTATTTGTCCAAAATGCGCTTTAAACTCACTTTACCCCAGTAAAAGCTATTTGCTGTCTGTAGCGTGTCAGTTATAGTAGGCTTTACAATATTAGAAAAACAATAGCCTAAAAGCGTATTAAGCAACTATATGACTTCCGAACTAAATCAAAATCATCTCGACCGTATTAATCAGTTGCTTAAAACGTATCCGTCTCTTATGGATGCCTACCATAAATTAGAGCCTTTTGTTTTGAACCTCTTTGAAGCTGAACGTATGAGTATTTTTCAGCGTCGCAGGCAGCACCAAGATCTAGTTGCGCGCTTTAAGACGGGAAAAGAAACTCGCGAGATAAAAGTACCTATTAGCCCCATGTCAATTGCGGGGTATGTCGCACTTAGTCAATTACCGCTTATTATTAACGATCCCTATAATGTAGAAGAATTAGCAGGTATTCATAAACGTCTTAAATTTGCAGACAAGTTCGATAAAGATTCTACCTTTAAGACCCGTAACATTATTTGTATACCCATTCTCGACTCGGGTGTGTTGATGGGTGTAATGCAAATCATCAACAAAAAGGATGGCGATTTTAATGTAGGTGACTTAGCGCTGGCCAATGCTATCGCCGACATTATGGGTAAGAAGTTTCGGTATGAATTGGGAGGTACTAGTCAACCTTACGATTATTTGGTTCATAGAAATCTTGTAACCGACAAAGAATTGAAAAAGCTCCAAGAATCGAGCCACGACAATAGGCAGTTAGTTCAACGTCTGACATCAGAACATCGCGTACCAGAAGATGACTTAGGTAATGCACTATCGGTGCACTTCCAAGTACCTTATTTACCTTATTTACCCGATAAGTATCACCTTTTCCAAAGCGACAGCAAATTAAACCTGTCTTACTTAAAGCGCAATTTTGTTGCCGTGCTGGCTGATGTTAACGACAATCCTATCGTGTTGATGACCGAACCCAATAACGCCACATTATTGATGGAAATTGAAAGTGCGTTAGGTATAGATAGTTACGAGATATCGGTCAGCTTACCTAATATCATTTTGCAATATTTAGGTGAAGCGGCAGGCGGTGGTGCCGGCCCAGGTGCCATGGATGAAATTCTCGATGAAATTGGCACCAGTGCTGATGAGCTAGATGAACAAGCGGATGAAATGTCCGACGACGCACCTGCAGTGGTTAGGCTTGTAAGTCGCGTATTACACGATGCCAAACGCTTAAATGCGTCTGATATCCATGTTGATCCAGAAAAAAATGCGCCAACGCGAGTAAGAATGCGCATAGATGGCGTGTGTCGGGACGTCACCCAAGTGCCCGCCTCTCACCACAGTGCTGTGATTGCCCGTATCAAAATTATGTCAAATTTGAACATTGCTGAAAAACGCGTGCCTCAAGATGGCAAGTTGTCTTTTAGGATGTCGGGACAGCTTATTGAAGTACGGGTAGCCACAGTGCCGACTATTGCTGGTGAAGGCGTAGTTATGCGGATATTGGCTGCCGGTGGTGCACTGCCAATGAACAAGCTGAACCTATCTCCGCGCAACCATGAAAAAATTCTTGAACTGGTCCAAAAACCACACGGTATTATGCTGGTAGTGGGCCCAACAGGTTCGGGTAAAACCACTACTTTGCACGCTGTTCTTGGGCACATCAATACGCCTGAAAAGAAAATTTGGACAGCAGAAGATCCTGTAGAGATCACCCAAGCTGGCTTACAACAAGTGCAGGTGAGTGCCAAAATTGGTTTTACTTTTGCTAATGCCCTTAGAGCATTTTTACGTGCCGATCCCGATATTATTCTAATTGGTGAGATGCGTGATAAAGAAACAGCCCATGCCGGTATTGAAGCATCACTAACAGGGCACTTAGTGTTCTCAACCTTGCACACCAACTCAGCACCAGAAACCATTTCTCGTTTATTAGACTTAGGCCTAGATCCTGTGAACTTTTCTGATGCTTGTGTAGGTATTTTAGCCCAGCGTTTAATCAGAACCATTTGCCCAAATTGTAAAGAAAAATATCAAGCAACTGAGACTGATGTTGCCTTTATTAACAGGCAATATGGTGAAGAATACGTAGAAGAACTGAACTTATCTGAGCCACTTATGTTATATCGAGGTAAAGGTTGTGATGAATGCGGTGACACCGGCTACAGAGGCAGAACAGGTGTACATGAATTGCTTGCTATGACAGGGGAATTACGCGCACTAGTATATAAGGAAGCGCCCGTTCACGACATGAAAGCTCAAGCGATGAAAGACGGCATGCGTACTCTAACCCAAGACGGCATTTTAAAAGTGTTAAAGGGTGATACAGACATTCCGCAAATACAGATAATTAGTGGCACCAGTTAATCGCTACCCAAGCCACCTAAGGTTTAAGCTGTGTGCCATGTAGGTATTAGGTATACGGCTAAAGATTCAATCTCACATATTTCTAACTGTAAAATAAAGTTCTAGGACACCAATATGCTACATCCAAAAAATACGCTGCTACAGGCTGCGAGTTTAGCCGCTTTGCTAAGTTTATCCAGTACTGTATTTGCTCAAGCTGAGCAAGATGTCGATCCAAAAAATGCCGATAGCTCTCAGGACATAAAAGAATGGGATGTACTTAATCCTCCCTTTGACTTAGCCACAGTTTCAATTGATACAGATACCACTACTTGGTCTAGTTTAGATATCACGCCAAATGGAAAAAGCATAGTGTTTGATATGCTTGGTGACATATACATTACCGATATAAATGGTGGCAATGCTGAGGCGCTAACTCAGGATTTTGCTTGGAACATTCACCCTACAGTGAGCCCTAACGGTAAAAAAATTGCTTTTATTTCTGATAGAGGAGGTTTGTCTAACTTGTGGGTGATGAACCTAGACGGGTCTAATCTAACCCAGCTCAGCACCGAGAAAAACAATCTGATACATTCGCCGAAATGGAGTCCTGATGGGCAATATATAGCCGTGAGCAAAGGCATTATGTCGAGTCGTAGTATTCCAGCCGGAGAAGTCTGGCTGTACCATCATTCTGGTGGTGATGGACTCGCCATTAAAAAACGGGTTAACGGTAAAAAAGACCAAAAAAATATTGCCGACCCAGCCTTTTCACCTGATGGAAAATACCTATATTTTACTCAAGATGTAACGGGTGGCAGTACCTTTAGTTATAACCGCGATCCCTTAAAAGGTATTTTTGCCATCACACGCCTTGAGTTGACCAATGGAGAAGAAGAACGTTTTGTAAGTGGTACTGGCGGCGCTGTGGTACCTACGCCTTCACCCAATGGCCAACACCTTGCCTTTATTCGCCGAGTTAAAGATAAAACGGCACTTTTTGTCAAAGACTTAATCACAGGTATGGAAAAGCCACTTTACCTAAACCTTGAGAGAGATATGCAAGAAGGCTTTGGCTCCGAAGGATATTTTGCTTACTTTGATTGGACGCCCGACTCCAAACACATAGTATTTTGGAGTGCAGGAAAATTTCATAAATTGTCTATGAAAGATCAGTCTATAACCAATATCCCCGTAAAAGTTAAAGCAAAAGTACAATACGCCGATGCACTACGTTTTGATGTCGATGTTGCCCCTGATAGCTTCCCTATTAAAATGACCCGCTGGGCGCAAAAATCTCCCGATGGAAAATCAATATTATTTCAAGCGTTAGGCAAGCTATATGTTAAAAACATAAAAAGCGGTAAAACAACCCGTTTAACCAAACAAAATAATCACGATGAATTTTATCCGCGTTATTCAAATGATGGCAAGAGCATTGTTTACACTACATGGCACGATCAAGACTTAGGCTCAGTTAGAATAGTCAAATCTCGTGGTGGCAAGGGCAAAAGGATCACAAAAATGCCAGGCCACTATATCGAACCCAGTTTTTCAACTGATGGAAAACGGGTGGTTTACGACAAAGTAACAGGTGGCTATTTACTTAGCCCTGAATATTCGGTTGAGCCGGGTATTTACGTTGCAAATGTAAAAACTGGTGAAGCTAAACGCATTGCTAAGTCGGGCTCGGGCCCACACTTTGCTGGCGACAATAAACGTATTTACATGACCACTTCTGTATCAGGCAGTGACTATTCAGAAACTCAGTTAATCAGTGTTGACCTCAATGGTGAAGATAAGCGCGAACATTTATATGGTGCCGATAAAGTCACTGAGTATCGCTTGTCACATGATAAAAAGTGGGTAGCCTTTGTGCATCAGTACAATGCGTATGTGGCCCCTTTTGTCGATACTGGCAAGCGGGTTAGTATTGGTCCCACTATGTCATCTTTACCAGTAAAACAAATCTCCAGCCGTGCGGGTGAATACCTCACTTGGAGCGCCGATAGTCAATCGGTTAGTTGGTATCATGGCGCCACTTTCTTTGAACGACAACTTAAAGATGCCTTTACGTTTTTTGCGAATTCTCCCAAAGAGTTACCTGAGCCTGTAAGTGCAGGAATTGATTTATCTTTTAGTCAGAAAGCAGATAAACCCTCTGGTTATAAAGCCTTAGTGGGCGGTACAGTCGTCACTATGCGTGATGCGAATAGACAAAGGGAAGTGATAGAAAACGGTGTGGTACTTATCAAAGACAATAAAATTGTTGAAGTGGGTAAAGTAGCCGATGTCTCTATTCCTGCAGAAACCTTGCTAATCGATACAAAAGGTAAAACCGTTTTACCTGGACTTATCGATGCCCATGCACATGGTGCGCAAGGTAGCTACGAAATTATCCCTCAGCAAAACTGGAGCATGTATTCAAACTTGGCCTTTGGCGTAACCACTATCCACGATCCATCGAATGATACCACTGAGATATTTTCGGCTGCCGAAATGCAAAAGTCAGGGAAAATACTTGCCCCGCGCATATATTCTACCGGCACTATTTTATATGGTGCCGAAGGGTTGGGTTACAAAGCTATTATCAATAGTTACGACGATGCGCTATTCCATATGCAAAGACTAAAAGATACAGGTGCTATTTCTGTTAAAAGTTATAACCAACCTAGACGGGACACCCGCCAACAGATTTTGGCTGCTGCTAAAGAACTAGGCATGATGGTGGTGCCTGAAGGCGGCGGTAAATTCCAACAGAATATCTCAATGTTAGTAGATGGTCATACTGGGCTTGAACATTCGCTGCCTATTGCTAAAGGATATGATGATTTAACCACACTTTGGTCTGCGACTAAGTTTGGTTACACCCCTACTTTTGTTGTTTCTTACGGCGGCATGATGGGCGAAGAATACTTTTATGACAGAACAGAAGTATGGAAAAATCCACGATTAATGCGTTATACACCTAGCTTTTTAGTGGATAGGCGCTCTATAAGACGCCCAACTGCTCCTGACAACCAATACAATCATGTTAATGTTGCCGAATATGCCAAAACTTTGCGAGATCAAGGTGTCAGTGTGCACATAGGGGCTCACGGTCAACGTGAAGGTTTAGCTTCCCACTGGGAAATGCAAATAATGAATCAAGGTGGATTTACTCCTTGGGAAGCCCTAAGAGGCGGAACAATTGACGGTGCCACTCACTTAGGCATGGACAAACAAATCGGCAGTATTGAAGTAGGTAAACTAGCCGACTTAATGGTAATAGATGGAGATGTTCTAAGTGATATACGCCGTAGTGAATTTGTTACCTACACAGTTTTAAATGGTCGAGTATATGAAACATCAACTATGAATGAAGTAGGTAGTAAGCAAAAGCGTCAAGGGTTTTTCTTCGAGCAAAACAATCAATTGTTTATGCCCAAAGCTACACAACAAGCTATTGACGCCAAAGCACAAAAGCACCATTGGGTGCATTAGTTTTTTGTTTAAACCAACCTTTACAGATGTTTTGTTAAGGTTGGTCGCCTAATCGATACGACATTAAGGTCCCTCATTATATGAAGAAAAAATTAGTTTGGGATGTACCCGTAAGGCTATTTCACTGGTTATTAGTACTCTGTATATTTGGACAATGGTTCACAGCTGAAGTGTTAGAAGACGCCATGGATATCCATTTCTATATAGGATATTTCACCTTAGGATTGATTATATTTCGTTTGATATGGGGATTTGTAGGAACTAAATATGCAAGGTTTAGCAGTTTTATTGCAGGCCCTAAAACCATGCTGGGTTATGTACGCAACCTGATATCTAAACAACACACTTTTACCATAGGTCATAACTCTGTGGGCGGGCTGATTCTACCGGCAATCATCCTACTGGTTGGGTTGCAGGCCATCAGCGGTCTATTTACTTCAGACGATGTTATCTATTCTGGTCCCTATTACGACAGTGCGAGCACTGAAATTCAACAGTACATGCAGTGGCTACATCATAATATATTTGATCTTTTGCTGATGATAATTGGCTTACATTTATTGGCCATTTTTTGGTATTTAGTTGGACTTAAACACAATCTTATAGGTCCTATGATCCACGGGAAAAAAGTCGTTTCAGAAAACGATAGCATCGGCCATTCGCAGATATTGAAAGCAATATTGTTAATTTGTATAGTGGCGATTTTTGTCTATTGGTTAGTGGAGATAAACCCGCCTCCTATTGAAGACGGGTACTACTACTAAAACAGAGCACTCAGTGTTTTATGATTAGTCAGCTTTATATTTATCGTGGCACCCCTTACAACTCTTAAACACTTGGCCAATGGCTGGTTTAAATTGACTTTCGTCGCCCGCTTTCGCTACTTTATTCAAATTGACTGCGGCGGCAGTTAACGCACTTATCTTATCGTTAAAGTCTGACTGGCTGGACCAAATTTTATCTAGGGCAGCGGTTTCTATATTGAAACCCGATGTATCGGTTGCAAAATAATCTTCTAACATTAAAGATAATTGTTCAATTCGTAGTGCATTAGTTTGTAACGTCTCGGCATTAAATGGGATAACTCCTTTATTCATCGCGCCCAAAGCACCCACGTTACTTTTTACAAGCGTAAGTAGTGCTTGCCTATACTCAGTTGCACCTTTAGCCTGCTTCGCCGATTTTGCAGGTTCTGCGAATACTGAAAATGTACTCAACATTGCTGCGCCTACTAATACTGCCATTGTCTTTTTGATCATTTAGCCTTCTCCAGTGCTTAAAGTTAATCTAACTAGAACGATGATAACGGTTTTTATTCTGCCATTGGGAATCTTTTGTGTAAACTAGTCACATGAGTTCAACAGGGAACATAGAAATGGCCGACGATAATTTAGAAAGATCTTTCGCAATATTGAAAAAAACGATCCCTTTATTGCTAAAACATAAAGTTACTGCGGTTCCCACTAACTATGCCCTTTGGTATACCTATGTGTCGAATGAATCCTCTGAGCTTAATAGCGCGGTTGATCAGGTTTTAGATAACAATGTGCCGCTATCAGAGATCAAAAGCAAAGAACTATATCGAAAACACTTAGCAGACAATGAAGAAGTCTCAGCATGGGAGTTGCGTCGTTCTGTAGAAGCGATGCTTATTGAACTATCTCAATCCTTACAAGACACTCGTACAGAAACAACAAGTTTTAAGAACACCATGGACAGCTGCGTTGATGATCTTGCTAAAGTCGAGAAAGAAGGCTTTTCAGTTGAAGAGGTCATGGCTCTAGTGCGTAACTTAGTTAAAGATACACAAAACATTAGACGCTGTACTATGAGCTTTAACGCTGCGTTAACGGAAGCACAAGACGAAATTGCAATGCTCAGAGCACAACTCGAACAAAGCCAACAGGACGCTTTGTATGATGCACTCACGGGTTTATGCAATAGGCGCTACTTCGACGAAGAGTTAGCGACTCAATCCTTAAAGCCCAAATTGTGTTTGATGCTAGTTGACCTTGATCACTTCAAAAAAACTAATGACGACTATGGGCATGTTATGGGCGACCTAGTGCTAAAAGCAACGGCTAAAAAGCTTCAAGGAAAATGTCGTGATGGCGCTCAAGTATTTCGTTTTGGTGGAGAGGAATTCGCGATCATTGTTCCTAACTCAAGTTTGTCAAAAGCTCGCATTATTGCCGAGTCGATGCGCAATGCCATTCAAAGAATAGGAGTGAAAGATAAACGCACAGGTAAAGTATTGGGAGACATTACCGCGTCCATTGGTGTTGCCGAGATGAAAAAAGGCATGAATCCACTTGCCCTTATCGAAAAAGCCGATAAACAACTATATGAAGCAAAACGCTTAGGTCGTAATCGCGTTATGCCAATGATGTAACCCTACCGCAGTTTACATACTAAAAAATTGGTGTGAAATCCCTGTCATAATTCAAATTTCATAGGGTTCAACTAGCTAAAAACCTCTAGGTTTCTAATTAATTGATTTATATACAAAAGAAATTCGGCATCGTATCGAAATATCTTGTATAATCCTGCGCAATTTTTACTCATACTGAAGTTGGAATAATGACAGATTTATCAAAATACAGAAATATCGGTATTTTTGCCCACGTTGACGCGGGTAAAACCACCACTACAGAGCGAATTCTTAAACTTACTGGTCAAATTCACAAGACCGGTGAAGTACATGACGGTGAATCAACTACCGATTTCATGGAACAAGAAGCCGAGCGCGGAATAACCATTCAATCAGCAGCTGTAAGTTGTTTTTGGGATGATCACCGTTTTAACGTAATCGACACCCCTGGGCACGTTGATTTCACAGTTGAAGTATATCGTTCACTTAAAGTACTAGACGGCGGTGTAGGTGTATTTTGTGGTTCTGGTGGTGTTGAGCCACAATCAGAAACTAACTGGCGTTATGCGAATGACTCAGAAGTGGCACGTATCATCTTCGTAAACAAACTAGACCGTATGGGTGCTGATTTTTACCGTGTGGTTAAACAAACCAAAGACGTACTAGCGGCTAACCCACTAGTCATGGTTTTACCAATCGGCATCGAAGACAATTTTGTTGGTGTGGTTGACTTGCTTACTCGTAAAGCTTGGGTATGGGATGATACTGGTCTTCCTGAGAACTACAAAATCGAAGATGTGCCAGCTGACATGGTTGACAAAGTAGAAGAATACCGTGAAATGTTAGTGGAAACGGCTGTTGAGCAAGACGATGATCTAATGATGGCTTACATGGATGGTGAAGAGCCTTCTATTGAAGATCTTAAGCGTTGTATCCGTAAAGGTACGCGTACTATGGACTTCTTCCCAACTTACTGTGGTTCTGCTTTCAAAAACAAAGGTATGCAACTGATTCTCGATGCGGTAGTTGATTACTTACCTTCACCTACAGAAGTTGATCCTCAGCCTCTTACTGATGAAGAAGGCGAGCCTACTGGCAAGCATGCAATCGTTTCTGCAGACGAAACCTTTAAAGCTCTTGCATTTAAAATTACCGATGACCGTTTTGGTGCCCTTACTTTCGTACGTATCTACTCAGGTACTCTTAAGAAAGGCGACACTATTCTTAATGCGGCTACAGGTAAAACTGAGCGTATTGGCCGTATGTGTGAAATGCAAGCCGATGACCGTAACGAATTAACTAGCGCCCAAGCGGGTGACATCATTGCGATTGTTGGTATGAAGAGTAACGTACAAACAGGTCATACGTTATGTGATCCTAAAGATCCTATCATCCTAGAAGCTATGGTATTCCCAGAGCCAGTAATCTCTATATCTGTTACACCTAAAGATAAAGGTTCGACTGAGAAAATGGGTATTGCAATCGGTAAAATGGTGGCAGAAGATCCTACTTTCCGCGTTGAAACAGACCAAGATTCTGGTGAAACGATTCTTTCTGGTATGGGTGAACTTCACTTAGATATCAAAGTAGACATCCTTAAGCGTACTTATGGTGTTGAACTAGAAGTAGGTGAGCCACAAGTTGCTTACCGTGAAACCATTACAGCAGAAGTTGAAGATTCTTATACCCATAAGAAGCAATCTGGTGGTTCTGGTCAGTTCGGTAAAATCGATTATCGTATCAAACCAGGCGAGCCAAATTCTGGCTTTACTTTCACCTCAACAGTTGTTGGTGGTAACGTACCTAAAGAATTCTTCCCAGCAATCGAGAAAGGCTTTGCTGGCATGATGGATACCGGTGTACTTGCTGGCTTCCCAGTACTAGACGTTGAAGTTGAATTATTCGACGGTGGCTTCCACGCTGTTGATTCATCAGCTGTTGCATTTGAAATTGCTGCTAAAGGCGCATTCCGTCAATCAATTCCAAAAGCGGGTCCTCAGTTGATTGAACCTATCATGAAAGTTGACGTATTTACGCCAGACGACCATGTAGGTGACGTTATTGGTGACTTAAACCGTCGTCGCGGCATGATCAAAGATCAAGAGGCCGGCGTTACAGGTGTACGTGTTAAGGCTGATATCCCTCTTTCAGAAATGTTTGGTTATATCGGAAGCTTACGTACTATGACCTCTGGTCGTGGTCAATTCTCTATGGAATTCTCACATTACAGCCCTTGTCCACAAAACGTGTCTGAGAAAGTAATTGCAGAAACCAAAGAGCGTGAAGCTGCTAAGAAGTAAATACTTTGAATAATAAAAAGCCCCATTAATTGCTATTAATGGGGCTTTTTTATTTTTATGTTCACTGATAACCTTGAATACCTTAAATGTAACCATATTGTATATAAGGTTAGTCAATCTTATCTTGATGATTCTTATTTGATGAAGCAGTCTTACTACTTTCATCAATCCCACCAAAATTTAGGAAAAATACATGAAATTAAACTCTATTGCCTTATTAACGGCCTCTTCTTTATTTTTAGCTGCCTGTGGCAATGATAAAACAGAAAAAACTGATGCTACGGCTGCAGAAAAACCACAAACTTCAACAGAAGTTACTGCAACGGATGCAACCGATCCTGCATTAGCTAGCTTGGAACAAAAACTTAGTTATATAGTAGGTACAAACCTTGCCGGACAGTTTAAGCGAGATGAGCTTAATTTTGACATTAACGCTTTTACTCTGGCAGTAAACGACGTGCAAGCGGGAACTGTGTCTCGTTTATCACAGGAGCAGATTCAAGAAGCCGTAACTACAATGCAGCAGCAAACCCAGGCTAAACAGCAATTAGCGCAGCAAGCAGTGAGTGCTAAAAATAAAGCCGAAGGCTTAGCTTACCTAGAAGCCAATGCTAAGAAAGATGGCGTGGTTGTCACTGAAAGCGGCTTACAGTACAAAGAAGTTGTCTCAGGGGAAGGTGAAATACCCACTTCAGATAAAACTGTTGTAGTACATTATAAAGGTACCTTAGTTGATGGTACTGAATTCGACAGTTCGTACAAAAGAGGCCAACCTGCTGAGTTTCCTGTAACAGGTGTTATCAAAGGTTGGGTTGAAGCATTACAGCTAATGAATGTAGGCGACAAATTTGAACTAGCCATTCCTTCAGACCTTGCCTATGGAGCAAAAGGAGGCGGTCAACTAATTGGCGCTGATGCTACTTTGTTATTTGAAGTAGAGCTTGTTGCAATTAAATAAACCGCAATTAAAAAGCCTTGTAAGTATACCTACAAGGCTTTTTAAATCTGTAGTACGCTGTTATTGGCTACTCTGCTTCAAGTATTTTTCTATTAATAAACAAACCTAATAGAGACAATAATAACCAACCAATAGATCCGCCGCTTGAACTTCCCGAGCCCGAATTTGGATCTGACGAATTAATTAAAGTGTTTTCTTGTGGCTTCAAAGTAGCCGCACTATTAACAGTTGCATCGGTAACGACTACATCAGAAATTACCACTAAATGCTCATCTGTTATCGCCACATTATTTTGATAGTTACGAATAGGTAATTCAGTGAATGCACCACCTGCATTCATTCTGCCTAATGCAGCAATAGCATCAATAACTTGCATCCCATTACCCATCACTTCCCCAAAAACGGTAAAGCCTCCATTTTGAACATCTAAATTAGCGCTATTGTTGGCCAAATTGATAAACCAACCAGAGGTAGCACTGTTAACTTGTCCTCCTATTTTCGCCATAGCGATAGTGCCACGTACATTAGAGAATTTTGGTTCATTTGCAATGGCTGGTGCTGTTTCTATTCTATCTAGAGTAAAATTACCGGTAATCGGTCCTGTGTATTGGTATCCTCCAGCTTGTACGATGAAGCCTTCATCTGAACGATGTACTACGTTATTAAAGAAGGCGCCTGAATTGACATAACTTAAAAAATTAGCAACTGTAACAGGCGTTGCATTGTCATATAAATTAATTTCTACATTACCAAAGGAAGTACGGATCTCAACCACAGTCGCATTGAGTATCGATGTATAAAACATGCATATTGCGCAAAGTAAAAACTTCATTTTCTTGAGTAAACTAAACATAAAATCTTCTTAAAATAAAACTAGGCGGGCAGAATAATGCAAGTTAAACCATTAAAACAGCTAACCATTGCATCAATTTGTAATTACAAATTGATGCAATGGTTAGCAAGGCCTAAATCACAGCGATTTTTACCTAAAATGGAACGGGGAAATCTGTAAACACTCGACGTATATCTTTAAGCATTGCTTTACTCAATGGCTCTTTAAAGGCAGCTAGATTTTCCTGCAGCTGCGTCATGCTAGTAGCACCAATTATAGTTGCAGTTACACCATCTACTTGATCACACCAAGCTAAAGCAAGTTGTGAAGCAGTTAACTTGTATGCTTTTGCTATCTCAACATACTTAGCAGTGGCTGCATGAGTAGCTGCTGTATCTCGGAAAATCCCGTTTCTCTGTTCAAAAGTCCAGCGACTACCTGGAGGCATTTTCCCATCCAAATATTTACCACTTAATACTCCGCCAGCCAAAGGTGACCACGGCAAATAGGCCACATTTTCATGTACGCAATTTTCAATTAGATAAGGCCAATCTTTAGTATGCAACAAACTAAATTCATTTTGAATTGATACCATTCTAGGTAACGCATGTTGCTCGCTTAATTTAAGATAGGTATTGATCCCCCAAGGGGTATCATCAGATAAGCCACAAAAACGTATTTTTCCCGCTTTTACGCAACTATCGAGTGCTTGTAGGATCTCCAACATCTCGTTTGTTTGGTGTGTAGAGTCCACATTTGAAAACTTCACTTTTCCCGGCCAGTGTTTCGCAAAATGTGGAGAAGTACGATTTGGCCAATGCAATTGAAACAGATCGATATAGTCAGTTTGTAAGCGTTTTAATGACGCGTCAACCGCCTCAACAACACTCTCACCGCTAATTTTTGCAGCGCCGCGGATATAAGGTAAACCTGGCCCTGCTATTTTGCTCGCAAGTATAATATCTTTACGTCGTGTCGAATTCTCCGATAGCCAGTTACCAATTATCGTTTCTGTTCCGCCGTACTTATCCCCTGAAGGAGGAACTGGATACAGCTCGGCAGTATCAATAAAATTTACACCTTGGCTTAGCGCATATTCAATTTGTTCGTTTGCTTCTGGTTGGCTATTTTGCAGTCCCCAAGTCATACTACCCAAACACACTCTAGAGACTTTTTCGCCACTACTACCTAACACGCTATATTGCATTTATACCTTCCCAATTTATTAGTGATTCATTCAATTACTCGAAATACGCCACCTCAAGATACACAACGCGTATAACTCGGTGCAGTAAAGTAAAAAGGAAATAATCGACATCCAAAAACAGATTGTATCTAAGTTAAGATCCTAACGATAGATTCTAATTCTGGATTGTTAAAATAGTAGCCATGAGTCGGGCCCATAAAAAAAGGCCACCGAAGTGACCTTTTTTGTATTAGCTTGAATGGCTAATTATAGGATTTTGGCTACTACGCCAGCACCTCTATAAATCAGCTTCTATACAATAACTACTAGGCCACGTTATTCCGGGCGTCGTGCCCTTCACCCCTTCGGGGCCATCGTCAAACAGCGACGATGTTCAAAATTGTTCCAGACAATTTTGTCGCGGAAAATATCCGCTCAGGGTACCGTACAGTAGCTGCTGGCTCCATAAAAAAAGGCCACCGAAGTGACCTTTAGGGTATTAGCTATATGTGGCTAATTATAGGATTTTAGCTACTACGCCAGCACCTACTGTACGGCCACCTTCGCGGATTGCGAAGCGTAAACCTTCGTCCATCGCGATTGGGTGAATTAGCTCAACTTTGAATTTCAAGTTGTCGCCAGGCATAACCATTTCTACGCCTTCAGGAAGCTCTACAGCACCTGTTACGTCAGTTGTACGGAAGTAGAACTGTGGACGGTAACCTTTGAAGAATGGCGTATGACGGCCACCTTCGTCTTTGCTTAGTACGTATACTTCAGCTTCGAAACTTGTGTGTGGCTTGATTGAACCAGGCGCTGCCAATACTTGACCACGCTCTACTTCTTCACGCTTAGTACCACGTAAAAGGGCACCAACGTTCTCTCCAGCACGACCTTCGTCTAGAAGCTTACGGAACATTTCAACACCAGTACAAGTAGACTTAGTGGTATCTTTGATACCTACGATTTCTACTTCATCACCTGTGCGTAAAATACCACGCTCAACACGACCTGTTACAACCGTACCACGACCTGAAATTGAGAATACATCTTCAATTGGAAGTAGGAAAGGTTTGTCAACATCACGCTCTGGCTCTGGGATATAAGAATCTAGCGCTTCAGCTAGTTCTACAATCTTCGCTTCCCACTCAGCTTCGCCTTCTAGGGCTTTAAGTGCTGAACCTTGGATAACTGGTAAGTCGTCACCTGGGAATTCGTATTCTGAAAGTAATTCACGTACTTCCATTTCTACTAATTCTAGTAATTCTTCGTCGTCAACCATGTCACATTTGTTCATGAATACAACCATGAAAGGTACGCCAACCTGACGGCCTAACAAGATGTGCTCACGTGTTTGTGGCATAGGACCATCTGTTGCAGCAACAACCAAAATCGCGCCGTCCATTTGAGCAGCACCAGTGATCATGTTTTTAACATAATCGGCGTGACCAGGACAATCTACGTGGGCGTAGTGACGAGTTGGTGTGTCATATTCAACGTGAGACGTTGAAATAGTAATACCACGCTCACGCTCTTCTGGTGCATTATCGATTTGATCGAATGCTGAAGCGTCACCGCCGTAAGTTTTTGCCAATACAGTTGTGATTGCAGCTGTTAATGTTGTTTTACCGTGGTCAACGTGGCCGATAGTACCGACGTTTACATGCGGTTTAGTACGTTCAAACTTTGCTTTTGCCATTTTACTGGTTCCTAAGTTAAAAATCCGAGCTCAATTTTGAGTAGCGGATCAGACCTTCATTAAAATTTAAAGTCGCGCATTGGTAATGGCTTTAGTGACATTACTCGACGCTTCTGTGTAATTAAAAAATTCCATTGAGTATGACGCTCGCCCCTGAGTTGCACTGCGCAAGTCAGTAGCGTAGCCGAACATTTCTGACAAAGGTACTTTAGCATGTATTATTTTTATACCTGCCACACCATCATCCATGCCTTCAATCATACCGCGGCGCCTATTGAGGTCGCCAACTACATCACCCATCCAGTTTTCAGGAGTGGTAACTTCAACTTTCATTGTGGGCTCGAGTAAAACAGGATTTGCTTCCTCAGCCCCTTTTCTAAACCCCATTGAACCTGCGATTTTAAACGCCATTTCAGAAGAGTCAACATCATGATAGGAACCATCAAACAAGGTAACTTTAACATCAAGCACCGGGTATCCAGCTACCACACCATTTTGCATTTGCTCTTCAATACCTTTATCAACAGCTGGGATAAATTCCTTTGGAACCGTACCCCCAACAATTTTATTGATAAATTCGTATCCAGCGCCTTCTTCGTTAGGTTCAATAGTTAACCAGACGTGACCGTATTGGCCTTTTCCGCCTGATTGACGAACAAACTTTCCTTCAACATCCACTTTTTTGCGGATAGTTTCGCGATAAGCAACCTGAGGTTTACCTACGTTACACTCAACATTAAACTCACGTTTCATTCGGTCAACTATGATATCTAGGTGTAACTCACCCATACCAGATATTATGGTTTGTGCCGATTCTTCGTCAGTATGAACCTTAAAAGATGGATCTTCTGCCGCTAGTTTACCTAGGGCAATACCCATTTTTTCTTGGTCTGGTTGTGAGCGAGGTTCAACCGCAATAGAAATAACCGGTTCTGGAAATTCCATACGCTCTAGGGTAATAACGTGATTAGGGTCGCACAAAGTGTCACCCGTAGTTACATCTTTTAGTCCTATCGCTGCGGCTATGTCACCAGCGCGTACTTCTTTAAGCTCTTCTCTATCCTTGGCATGCATTTGAACAATACGTCCAAAACGCTCACGCTTTGCTTTTACTGGATTGTAAACAGCATCGCCTGAGTTAACTACGCCAGAATAACAACGGAAAAAAGTTAACGAACCAACAAAGGGGTCAGTGGCAATTTTAAAAGCCAATGCCGAAAAAGGGGCGTTGTCATCCGCTGGACGCTCTGCCTCAGTTTCATCTTTGTCGTTGAGTACACCTGTGATAGCAGGAACATCCATAGGCGCAGGTAAGAAGTCAATGACAGAATCAAGGACAGCCTGAACACCTTTATTTTTGAATGCTGAACCACAAGTTGCTAGGACTATTTCATTCGCAAGTGTGCGTTTGCGTAAACCAAATTTAATTTCGTCTTCGGTTAGCTCAATGCCTTCCAAATATTTATCCATCAATTCATCGGTGGCTTCGGCCGCCGCTTCAACCAGTTCAGTTCGCAACTCTTGCGCTCTGTCCAGTGAATCAGCTGGAATATCTTCATAAGTAAAAGTCATGCCTTGATCAGAATCATTCCAGTTAATGGCTTTCATCTTGATAAGGTCGACCACACCTTGAAAGGTTTCTTCAGCACCAATGTTTAAATGAATAGGTACACAATTGGCACCTAAACGATTTCTAATTTGCTCTACAACACGCTCAAAATCTGCACCAGCTCGGTCCATCTTGTTAACAAATACCATACGTGGAACGTGATATTTGTCAGCTTGACGCCATACCGTTTCAGATTGAGGCTCTACACCTGAGGAACCACAAAACACCACCACTGCACCATCAAGCACACGCAACGAACGCTCAACTTCAATAGTGAAGTCAACGTGTCCGGGAGTGTCGATGATATTAATTCGATGTTGTTCGAATTGACTGTCCATGCCCGACCAAAAACAGGTCGTCGCTGCCGACGTTATGGTAATGCCGCGTTCTTGCTCTTGTTCCATCCAGTCCATGGTGGCGGCGCCATCGTGAACTTCACCGATCTTGTGAGACAAGCCAGTATAGAAAAGAACGCGCTCAGTGGTCGTGGTTTTACCCGCGTCCACATGGGCGACAATACCAATATTTCGATAACGCTCAAGGGGCGTTTTACGAGCCATAACTTTCTCTTATTACCAACGGTAGTGAGCGAAAGCTTTGTTAGCTTCGGCCATACGGTGCACGTCTTCACGTTTCTTAACCGCAGAACCTTTGTTTTCAGCAGCGTCGAGCATTTCAGCTGCAAGGCGTTGAGCCATTGATTTTTCACCACGTTTACGAGCAGCATCAACCAACCAACGCATACCTAGGGCATTTCGACGAACTGGACGAACTTCTACTGGAACTTGATAAGTAGAACCACCAACACGACGAGATTTAACTTCGACCGTAGGGCGGATGTTTTCCAATGCGACTTCAAATACTTCTAGATGCGATTTGTCAGCTTTAGTAGCAACAATATCAAGTGCACCGTAAACGATCTTTTCAGCAGTCGATTTTTTGCCGTCTAACATGACGACATTCATAAATTTAGCAAGTAATTCTGATCCGAACTTAGGATCTGGTAGGATTTTTCGTTGACCTACAACTCTTCTTCTTGGCATTTCAAATTCTCCGTAGAATTTTCAGGATATTCCCAAAACTCAATTAATACTTTAGTTTGGCCTTACTAACGGAGAACCGTTAAGACTTAGGCCTTTTTGCGCCGTATTTAGAACGGCCGGCTCTGCGATCACTTACGCCTGCACAATCTAATGTACCGCGAACAGTGTGATAACGAACACCTGGTAAATCTTTAACACGACCACCACGAATAAGAACAACACTGTGCTCTTGTAAGTTGTGACCTTCACCGCCAATGTATGAAGACACTTCAAAACCATTGGTTAAACGAACACGACATACTTTACGTAATGCAGAGTTCGGCTTTTTTGGTGTGGTGGTATATACACGAGTACATACTCCACGACGTTGTGGGCAGGCTTGCAAAGCCGCGACGTTGCTCTTCGTCGCTGGTTGTTTGCGTGGCTTGCGCACTAACTGGTTAACTGTTGCCATTAACTAGCTCCTGGTTAAAATTACGACTGATTACCCTTTTATTAGGGCGTAAAACGCGAAAAATCCGCGAGCCTTAATTAAGTGATTATAAAGTCACCTAATTTCGGGTCGCGGAAGTCTAATGATCAATAGCTTATCTGTCAAGTAGGACTACTGCTAAACTGCATTAAATCTAGGTTTAGTCAGTAATCCTTAGTATCCAGATCATTTAGTGATCTTATTTTTTTATTCGTCGGCCGGTGTTTCACTGACTTCAGCGTTTAATGCTTCGGTCAATGCCAATTCCGCTTCAGATGCAGAAACTGAAGGTTCTTCCAGTTCCTGAAGTTCTGCTAGTTTTCTAGCTGTACGTTTTTGATGGTAAGTAAAGCCGGTACCAGCTGGTATCAAGCGTCCAACAATAACGTTTTCTTTCAAGCCACGAAGTTCATCTTCTTTACCTTGCACAGCGGCTTCGGTAAGAACACGGGTTGTTTCTTGGAAAGATGCTGCTGAGATAAATGACTCAGTAGACAAGGATGCCTTAGTGATACCCAATAACTGTGGTTCGAACTGAGCAGGTATTTTGCCCTGACGTTCTAATTCACGGTTAGCGATCTTCACATTAGACACTTCAACTTGCTCACCTTCCAAGAACTTACTGTCGCCTGCAGACGTAATCAAACACTTACGCAACATTTGACGAATAACCACTTCGATATGCTTATCGTTAATTTTTACCCCTTGTAAGCGGTAAACTTCTTGTACTTCGTTAACGATATAGTTCGATACAGCACTGATACCACGTAGACGTAAAATGTCATGTGGTGATTCAGCGCCATCGGCAATGACTTCACCTTTTTCAACGTTTTCACCTTCGAATACGTTGAGGTTACGCCATTTCGGGATCATTTCTTCGTAATGGTCACCATCTTTAGGTGTAATAGTTAAGCGTTTCTTACCTTTAGTTTCTTTACCGTAACCAATCATACCTGATACTTCAGCTAGGATAGCCGGCTCTTTAGGCTTACGTGCTTCGAACAAGTCAGCTACTCGAGGTAGACCACCGGTAATATCACGGGTCTTCGAGCTTTCTTGTGGAATACGCGCTAGCACATCACCTGGTTTAGCATCCATACCATCAGTCGCTTCGATAGTGGTAAAGCTTGGCAAACGAATTTCTTGTAAACCAAACTCTTCACTTTCAAGAATTAACTTAGGCTCTTTGGCATTCGCCTTAGACAAGTCATTCACCACGATACGTGTCAAACCAGTAAGGTCGTCCTGCTGCATTTCAGTGTTACTGTCATCAACGTCTGCAAAGCTAATTTTAGCGGCACGTTCAGTTACAATTGGGTGTGAATGCGGGTCCCAGTTAGCCACAATTTCACCAGAAGAGACACTTGCGCCGTCATCTACTGTCAAAATTGCACCGTATGGCACTTTATAACGCTCTTTTTCACGACCTTGATCATCAATAATAGTGATTTCGGTTGAACGAGATACAATCACCACTTTGTCGTCAGTATTGCGAACAAACTTGGCGTTATGTAACTTCATGGTACCAGTTGTTTTCAACTGTACGCTGTTCTCTGCTGATGCTCTTGATGCAGCACCACCAATGTGGAAAGTACGCATGGTAAGCTGTGTACCTGGTTCACCGATTGACTGTGCGGCAATAACCCCAACAGCTTCACCGTGACCAACCATATGTCCACGAGCCAAATCACGGCCGTAACATCTAGCACAAACACCAAAGTCGTTTTCACAGGTAATTACAGAACGAACTTGAATTTGGTCAACAGAGTTCACTTCAAGCATGTCCACTAGCGCTTCATCTAGTAACACATTACGTTCTACTAATACTTCGTTAGTGCCTGGCTTGATAACATCTTCAGCAACGGTACGACCTAGTACACGTTCGCGAAGTGGTTCAACTACATCGCCACCTTCGATAAGCGGTGTCATTTTAACACCTTCGAATGTGCCACAGTCATCGTTGTTAATAACCAAATCTTGTGCAACATCAACCAAACGACGGGTTAGATAACCCGAGTTAGCAGTCTTAAGTGCCGTATCGGCCAAACCTTTACGTGCTCCGTGAGTAGATATGAAGTACTGAAGTACGTTCAAACCTTCACGGAAGTTAGCGGTGATGGGAGTTTCGATGATTGAACCATCTGGTTTCGCCATCAGACCACGCATACCCGCTAGCTGACGTATCTGAGCTGGGCTACCACGAGCACCAGAATCGGCCATCATAAATACTGAGTTGAAAGATTTCTGTTCTTCCATTTCGCCATCGCGATTTTTAACTGTCTCATTAGACAAGTTGTCCATCATGGCTTTGGCTACTTTCTCGTTAGCATTTGACCAGATATCGATAACTTTATTATAACGCTCACCCGCAGTAACAAGACCTGATTGGAATTGTTCTTGGATTTCACGTACTTCAGCTTCTGCATCTTCGATAATATCTTTCTTAGAAGCAGGGATAACCATATCATCAATACCAACAGATGCCCCGGCGATCATTGCGTAATGGAAACCTGTATACATGATTTGGTCAGCAGCAATAACCGTATCTTTCAAACCTAAGGTACGGTAACAAGCATTCAATAACTTAGATATTTGCTTCTTACCCATAGGTTGGTTAATGATTTCGAAAGGAATACCTTTAGGTAAAGCCAATGAGAAAATCGCTCGGCCAACAGTTGTGTCGGTCAAGGTTACATTTTCTACTTGATTACCTAGTGCATCGGTCGAATACTCAGTCATGCGAACTTTTACGCGGGCATGAAGTTCTGCGGTATCGGTACGATAAGCTTTTTCTGCTTCACGAGGGCTAGTGAATAACATGCCTTCGCCTTTACCATTAACACGCTCTCGTGTCATATAGTACAAGCCCATTACCACGTCCTGTGAAGGAACGATAATAGGTTCACCGTTGGCTGGTGACAGAATATTATTGGTAGACATCATCAAAGCACGTGCTTCAAGCTGAGCTTCAATAGTCAATGGAATATGAACCGCCATTTGGTCACCATCGAAATCGGCGTTGTATGCAGCACACACCAATGGGTGTAACTGAATAGCTTTACCTTCAATTAGGATAGGTTCAAATGCTTGAATACCTAGTCTGTGAAGTGTGGGTGCACGGTTAAGCAGTACTGGGTGTTCACGGATCACTTCGTCTAACACATCCCACACTTCTGGATCTTCACGCTCAACTAATTTCTTTGCGGCTTTGATGGTAGTAGCAAGACCACGACCTTCTAATTTTCCGTAGATAAATGGCTTGAATAACTCAAGTGCCATTTTCTTAGGTAAACCACACTGGTGTAAACGTAGTGTAGGGCCAACCACGATAACTGAACGGCCTGAGTAATCAACACGCTTACCTAGTAAGTTTTGACGGAAACGACCTTGTTTACCTTTGATCATATCTGCCAAAGATTTAAGAGGACGCTTGTTAGAGCCAGTAATGGCACGACCGCGACGACCGTTATCTAGTAAGGCATCGACCGCTTCTTGCAACATACGTTTTTCGTTACGTACGATAATGTCTGGAGCAGCAAGATCTAAAAGACGCTTTAAACGGTTGTTACGGTTGATAACACGTCTATATAAATCATTCAGATCAGAAGTCGCAAAACGACCGCCATCTAGCGGTACCAAAGGACGTAAATCAGGTGGTAATACTGGCAATACCGTTAAAATCATCCACTCAGGCTTGTTACCTGATAATTGGAATGATTCTAGTAGTTTTAAGCGTTTAGTGATTTTCTTACGCTTAGTTTCAGAGTTAATAGTCGGTAACTCTTCACGCATTGCAGCAACGTCAGCGTCAACATCAAGGGCTTTAAGCAATTCAAATACTGCCTCGGCACCCATTTTTGCTTCAAATTCGTCGCCATGTTCTTCAAGGGCATCCAAATACTCTTCTTCTGTAAGCAGTTGGCTGCGCTCAAGGGTCGTCATACCTGGTTCTGATACCACATATGATTCAAAATAAAGCACACGCTCTATATCACGTAAGGTCATGTCTAACATTAAACCAATACGAGAAGGTAATGATTTCAAGAACCAAATATGTGCAACTGGGCTAGCCAGCTCAATGTGACCCATACGCTCACGACGTACTTTAGTTAAGGTAACTTCTACCCCACATTTTTCACAGATTACACCACGGTGTTTAAGGCGCTTATATTTTCCACACAAACATTCGTAGTCTTTTACCGGACCAAAAATACGGGCGCAGAACAATCCGTCACGTTCTGGTTTAAACGTACGGTAATTAATGGTTTCTGGTTTCTTAACTTCACCAAAAGACCATGAACGGATCATGTCTGGTGATGCAAGACCAATTCGAATATTGTCGAATTCTTCGGACTTATGTTGTTGCTTAAGAAACTTTAATAAATCTTTCACATTTCTCTCCCAGCGGAGTCAATTGCAAAGGTGTAGCACATGCACTGACACGTGCTACACCATCCTGTCTATAGCTCAAAGAGCGGCTTATTGCTCTTCTAGTTCGATGTTGATACCTAGTGAGCGAATTTCTTTCAACAATACGTTGAAGGACTCCGGCATACCAGGTTCCATACGATGATCACCATCCACAATGTTTTTATACATTTTAGTACGGCCATTCACGTCATCAGACTTAACGGTTAACATTTCTTGCAAGGTGTAGGCAGCACCATAAGCTTCAAGTGCCCATACTTCCATCTCTCCGAAACGTTGACCACCGAACTGTGCTTTACCACCAAGTGGTTGCTGCGTAACCAAGCTATAAGAACCAGTAGAACGAGCATGCATTTTGTCGTCTACTAAGTGATTCAGTTTTAACATATACATATAACCCACAGTCACAGGACGCTCAAATGCGCGACCAGTACGACCGTCGAACAAAGTAATTTGTCCGCTTTCTGGGATATCTGCCAAGGTCAACATATGCTTGATTTCTGCTTCAGTTGCACCGTCGAAAACAGGTGTTGCCATAGGCACACCTTTACGAAGGTTGCCGGCTAAACGCGTCACTTCATCATCGCTGAAGGTGCTTAAATCTACAGCCTGACGTGACTCACCTGCACTATAGACTTCTTGTAAGAAGCCACGCAACTTGGTCATTTCTTCGTGTTCTTTTAACATGCGGTCGATTTTCACACCGATACCGCTAGCAGCCATACCTAAGTGAGTCTCAAGAACCTGACCAATGTTCATACGCGAAGGTACACCCAATGGATTCA
The DNA here is from genome assembly GCF_937123705.1 of uncultured Paraglaciecola sp. Lineage (GTDB taxonomy): Bacteria > Pseudomonadota > Gammaproteobacteria > Enterobacterales > Alteromonadaceae > Paraglaciecola. The sequence continues at coordinate 267,903 of NZ_CAKZKO010000138.1, forward strand.
GCACGATATCAACCGGTGTACCGTTTTCATCATAAGGCATATCTTCAACAGGTTTAATCGTTGAGATAACACCTTTGTTACCATGACGGCCTGCCATTTTGTCACCAGGTTGAATGTGACGTTTAACTGCAAGGTAAACCTTAACAATTTTAAGAACACCAGGTTGCAAGTCATCACCTTGAGTGATTTTGCGACGTTTGATTTCAAACTTAGTGTCAAAGTCTGCTTTAATTTCAACGTGTTGATCGGCAATTTGATCAAGCTCTGCTTGCGCATCTTCATCGTCAAGAGTTAAGTCAAACCACTTATCACGAGGCATACTGTCAAGCTTGGCTTGATCGATACCCGACTTAAGCAATAAGTTAGCAGCACGAGCAAAAATGCCGTCAGCCAAAATATTAAATTCGTCAGATAAGTCTTTTTTCACTTCGCGCAATTGCATATCTTCAATTTCACGAGCACGTTTGTCTTTTTCAACACCGTCACGAGTGAAGACCTGAACGTCGATAACGGTTCCACGTACACTGTTTGGTACGCGTAAAGATGTATCTTTAACGTCAGAGGCTTTTTCACCGAAAATAGCTCTTAAAAGTTTTTCTTCTGGGGTAAGTTGCGTTTCACCTTTAGGTGTCACTTTACCTACCAGAATATCGCCACCTTTTACTTCAGCACCGATATACACCACACCAGACTCATCCAGTTTACCTAAGGCCGACTCACCAACATTGGGGATATCAGCACTGATTTCTTCTGGACCAAGCTTAGTATCACGAGCGATACAGCTTAATTCTTGAATGTGGATAGAAGTAAATCTATCTTCCATCGCTACGCGCTCTGAAATTAAGATTGAATCTTCGAAGTTGTAACCATTCCAAGGCATAAACGCGATGCGCATGTTTTGGCCAAGTGCCAAATCACCCATATCGGTTGATGGACCATCGGCTAATACATCACCTGATACAATCGGGTCGCCAACATTACAAGTTGGTTTTTGATTGATACAAGTGTTTTGGTTAGAACGGGTATATTTAGTCAGGTTATAAATGTCAATGCCAGCTTCACCCGCCACCATTTCATTTTCATTAACCTTGATAACAATTCGACTAGCGTCAACATAATCAACAGAACCACCACGTTTTGCCGTGATAGTTACACCAGAATCAACCGCTACAATTTTCTCCATTCCGGTTCCAACTAATGGCTTTTCAGCTATTAATGTAGGAACGGCCTGACGTTGCATGTTGGCACCCATAAGTGCGCGGTTAGCATCATCGTGTTCAAGGAAAGGAATAATGCTGGCAGCAACGGATACGATCTGTTGCGGAGAAACATCCATGTAGGTAATTTCTGATACCGACATTAATGTGGTTTCACCACGGAAACGACAAGGGATTAAATCTTCAGTTAACTTACCTTTGCTGTCTAGCTCAACATTTGCCTGTGCGATGGCATACTGACCTTCTTCGATAGCAGATAAATAATCCACTTGATCGGTAATCACGCCGTCAACTATTTTACGATACGGAGTTTCTAAGAATCCATAGTCGTTAGTGCGGGCATAACTTGAAAGTGAGTTAATCAGACCAATGTTTGGTCCTTCAGGCGTTTCAATTGGACAAACCCGACCATAGTGAGTGGGATGTACATCACGTACTTCAAAACCTGCTCGTTCACGAGTCAAACCACCTGGACCTAAAGCAGAAATACGACGTTTATGCGTTACTTCTGATAATGGGTTGTTCTGATCCATAAACTGAGAAAGTTGGCTTGAACCAAAGAACTCTTTAACAGCTGCAGAAATTGGTTTAGCGTTGATTAGATCCTGAGGCATAGTTGCATCGAGATCACCTAAACTCAAACGCTCTTTAACGGCACGTTCAACACGTACCAAACCAACTCTGAATTGGTTTTCTGCCATTTCGCCAACAGAACGAATACGTCTATTACCTAAATGGTCAATATCATCTACTTCGTCTTTACCATCACGAATAGTGATAAGTTGTTTCATAACAGCTACGATATCGGACTTATCCAACACACCGCTACCAGTTGAAACATCTCGTCCTAAGCGACGATTAAACTTCATTCGCCCTACGGCAGATAAATCATATCTGTCATCTGAGAAGAACAAGTTATTGAACAAGGTCTCAGCCGCGTCTTTAGTCGGTGGCTCACCTGGGCGCATCATACGATAGATTTCAACCAAGGCTTCTAGCTTGTTACTTGAACTATCAATACGTAAGGTATCTGAAATATAAGCACCGTGATCAAGCTCATTGATATACAAGGTATCAAAAGTCTTAACACCAGCTTCAGTTAACTCCGCTAGATTCTCTAGCGTTAATTCATCATTCGCACTAACAATGATTTCGCCGGTTTCTTCATTGATAAAGTCACGTGCAAACACACGACCAACCAAATATTCGGCGGGTACTTCAAGCTCTGTTATTTTTGCTTTTTCTAGCGCTCGAGTGTGACGAGCTGAAATACGGCGACCCGTTTCAACTAGCACTTTACCTTTAGCATCTAAAATATCAAACTGCGCCGTTTCACCACGTAAGCGGTCTGGCACTATATCTGACAAATATTTTTCACCGTCGATACGTACTTGGTTTTTCTCAAAGAACAAATCAAGTATTTCTTCGGTAGGCATTTCTAATGCACGTAGCATAATAGTGGCCGGTAATTTACGGCGTCTATCTATACGTACAAATAAATTATCTTTAGGGTCAAATTCAAAGTCTAACCACGAACCACGGTAAGGAATAACACGAGCGTTATATAATACTTTACCTGATGAGTGAGTTTTCCCTTTGTCGTGATCGAAGAACACGCCTGGTGAACGGTGTAATTGTGACACTATGACACGCTCAGTCCCGTTGATAACGAATGTTCCGTTATCAGTCATAAGTGGAATTTCACCCATGTAGACTTCTTGCTCTTTAATGTCTTTTACAGTGCCTGGTGCTGCTTCTCTATCGAACAACACTAAACGCAATTTCACACGTAATGGTGCAGAATATGTGACACCACGAATTTGACATTCTTTCACATCAAATACTGGCGTACCTAAACGGTAACTTACATATTGCAACTCAGCGTTACCGGAGTAACTTTTTATTGGGAAAACTGATCGAAATGCTGCTTCCAGTCCATGTTGACCGTCTTCGTCTAGGTCAATAAACTTTTTAAAAGAATCTAATTGGATTGAAAGTAGATACGGTATTTCCAATACCTGTGGACGTTTGCCAAAATCCTTACGGATACGTTTCTTTTCGCTATAAGAGTAAACCATGGGTTCCTCAGCCTGCCGATTTTTGACCCAACTTGCTTAGCTAGATGTCTATTCAGACATAAAGTTAAACAAACTTCCGCTATCCTTTAAGTTGCAGAAAAACCTTTACCAAAGTCATTAAGAGGCTTACTTAACTTATTGGTTTTATTTAGTTTTATCTACAATTTGCACTTCTTAATTAGGATTACCATCAAAGGACGAAAATAATAAATCCTACAGCGCAAAAAGGCTGGTGACTAAAAAGTCACCAGCCTTTGCCATTTCAGGCTAATAATCTGTGTTTAGGCAGACTATTTAAGCTCAACTTCAGCGCCAGCTTCTTCAAGCGTCTTCTTAAGTTCTTCAGCTTCTTCTTTAGATGCACCTTCTTTAACAGGAGTTGGAGCAGCTTCAACAAGTGTTTTAGCTTCTTTAAGTCCAAGACCTGTAGCAGTACGTACAGCTTTGATTACTGCAACTTTGTTACCACCGAAAGATGTCATTACAACATCAAATTCAGTTTGTTCTGCAGCAGCTTCACCGCCGCCAGCAGCAGGTGCAGCAACAGCTACAGCTGCAGCAGCAGAAACGTTGAATTTCTCTTCAGCTGCTTCGATTAGTTCAACCAATTCCATTACTGGCATTTCAGCAATAGCGTTTAATATATCATCTTTAGTTAGAGCCATTTCTCTAAACTCCTGGGTTTAATGTTAAAAATTTAAAATGCCAAAGTCGAAAATTATTTTTCGTCTTTGATCGCCGCCAATACGCGCACAAATTTGCCTGGAACTTCGTTGATAGTTTGAACGAATTTCTCGGCAGGTGCTTTGAAGGTAGCCAATAATCTTGACAACGCTTCGTCGCGGGTAGGAAGTGACGCTACTGCATCCAGCTTTTCTGGACCCAATAAACCACTACCAATAGAAAGTGCAGTTACGTTTAACTTGTCGTTAGTTTTTGCGTAGTCTTTAAAAAGACGTGCAGCACCACCAGGTGCTTCTATGGAAAAACCATAGATTAACGGACCAGTTAACGCACTGTCCATGTCAGAAAACTTACTATCGGATAAAGCACGTTTTGCCAATGTGTTACGAACTACTCGTAAGTAAACACCTTGTTCACGGGCTTTAATTCGAAGGTCAGTTAACTCTGCCACTTCCATGCCACGGTATTCAGCGACGGCAACAGATAGAGCTCGAGATGCAACATCGTTAATCTCTGCTACGATCTCTTTTTTTGCTGCTAAGCCTAATGCCACTGAGTTCACCTCTTAAAGTCTGAAACTTCATTTCTATTAGAAATATCCGCTTCAGGATTCACAGATTGATGTCATTACTAAGGGGTTAACCACAGTAAATCCACCGCTCTACGGTGTTCGTTAATCCCAGAGAGTCTGAGTCGAAACCACCGTCTGCGCAGGCTCGCTTTTTAAGTAAGTTGTTTGCGATATGACTAAGTCAATCTAGGCGAATGCTCTCTTACTTCATTCACCAACTTACGCCTGCGGTCTTGGACGGGAGTCTGTCGTTAGGTTTATTTAAAAACTTAACTCAGACTCCAACCCATAACCTTTACAGAGAAACAAATAACCCTTTGGTTACCTGTCAATCCAAACTAATCCTTACAGGCTAGCTTGGTCTAAAGAAACACCTGCACCCATTGTGGTGCTAAGGCTAATTTTCTTAATGAAAGTGCCTTTAGCTGAAGAAGGCTTAGCTTTGTTAAGCGCTTCTAGCAATGCTGCTAAGTTTTCTTGAATTTGGTTAGCTTCAAAAGCGATTTTACCAATGCTTGCATGGATAATACCGTTCTTGTCGTTACGATAACGAACCTGACCCGCTTTAGCATTTTTAACTGCTGTTGCTACGTCTGGCGTTACTGTACCGGTTTTAGGGTTAGGCATAAGACCACGTGGCCCTAAGATTTGACCTAATTGACCTACAACACGCATTGCATCTGGAGAAGCAACCACTACGTCGAAGTTCATTTCGCCTTTTTTCACTTGCTCGGCTAAGTCGTCCATACCTACAACATCAGCACCGGCTTCTTTCGCTGCTTCAGCGTTAGCGCCTTGCGTAAATACTGCTACGCGAACGTCTTTACCTGTACCATTTGGCAATACAGTTGCGCCACGTACGTTTTGATCAGATTTACGTGCATCGATACCAAGATTAACAGCAACGTCAACACTTTCCGAGAACTTAGCAGTAGCTAATTCCTTTAATAAAGCTACGGCTTCGTTAATTTCATATTCTTTAGTTGCGTCTACTTTTTCTTTCACTAAGCGAGCGCGTTTTGATAATTTAGCCATCTCTTATCCCTCTACCACTAAGCCCATGCTGCGGGCAGAGCCAGCAATGGTGTTTACTGCTGCGTCTAAGCTTGCTGCAGTCAAATCAGGTTCTTTAGTTTTAGCAATTTCTTCTAATTGCTCGCGCGTCACTTTACCCACTTTTTCAGTGTTTGGACGGCCAGAACCACTCTTTACGCCAGCCGCTTTCTTAAGTAAGAAAGAAGCAGGAGGAGTTTTGGTTAAGAAAGTAAAAGAACGATCTTCGTATACAGTAATTTCTACTGGTACTGGAGCGCCTTTTTCTAGAGATTCTGTTTTGGCGTTAAACGCTTTACAGAATTCCATGATATTAACACCATGTTGACCTAGTGCAGGACCAACTGGAGGACTAGGGTTTGCAGCACCTGCCGCAACCTGAAGCTTAATTAAGCCAGTGACTTTTTTTGCCATGATAATGCTCTCTAATTTGGGTATAACGCCTTGTAAACATTGAGAATGCTTACTTCATCGGCTTCCCGTTCTAATAAAATCGGTGGCAAATTATAGAGGAACTATTGATTAGGCGCAAGTCTTAATGTTGACAAAATTGGATTTTATGCTTGTTTAAATAGCTAATATCAAAAAGGGTGCCGAAGCACCCTTTTCATTGCGAATCTGAAAGTTTCTAGCCTTTTTCTACTTGACCAAACTCTAGTTCTACAGGAGTTGAGCGGCCAAAAATAAGTACTGATACTTTTAAGCGGCTTTTTTCGTAATCGACTTCTTCGACCACACCGTTGAAATCGGCAAAAGGACCATCGGTAACTCGTACCACTTCGCCCGGTTCGAACAAAGTTTTTGGTTTAGGTTTATCTACGCCTTCTTCAAGTCGATTTAAGATAGCGTTAGCTTCTTTAGTGGTAATAGGCGCCGGGCGATCAGAAGTGCCACCAATAAAGCCAAGTACCCGAGGCACGCTTTTCACTAAATGCCATGAATCTTCATTCATATCCATTTGCACTAACACATAGCCGGGGAAAAACTTACGCTCGCTCTTTCTTTGTTGTCCAGCACGCATTTCTACCACTTCTTCGGTTGGAACCAAAATTTCACCGAAAGAGTCTTCCATTTCGTGCATTTTAATATGTTCTAACAAGGTTTTTTGAACGCGACCTTCATAACCAGAGAATGCTTGCACTACGTACCATTTTTTATCAGACATTAATTAAATCCCCAATCCAGTTATAAAAGAAACTATCTCTACGATAATGCCGTCTAATCCCCACAATATAAGTGCCATTACAATAGTGGCAGCTAATACGATCATGGTAGTTGTAGTGGTTTCTTGACGAGTTGGCCACACAACTTTTCTTACTTCGGTGCGTGATTCTTTTGCAAAAGTAATAAAGGTACTGCCTTTAACTGTAGTAGAGGCAACAAACCCAGCAACACCTACAGCAGCAACGGCAATGAGTGCGATGTAAAGAACCGACAGTTCTGGATAAAAATGGTTAACTGCCACAACGCCAGCTAACAAACCAAATATAATCAACCACTTCAACATATCTAATGGATTGGAATTGTTTTCTGTATTTTCGCTCATGTTAAACCCTAAATTACTTACTAATTGCACTGTCTCCACTATAGTGTGGGACGCATTTTGCCTAATGTGGCAGGGGTGGAGGGATGATCTCAGTTACATCCATGTAACTGACCGCAAGCGGCGCTAGCGCGGTTCAAATCGTTCCAGACGATTTGTCGAACCGTGGGCGTTCTCACCCCTCTACCTTCAATACCTATTTACTTTCAGTCCAGTTATCAACTCTGGACTTTTGCCTTATTTGGCAGGGGTGGAGGGATTCGAACCCCCAACCATCGGTTTTGGAGACCGCTGTTCTACCAATTGGAACTACACCCCTAAAACACTGTGCATTTGTCAGATAATTACCATTTATCTAACATGCAAATTTTAGTTACACCAGCCTTGTTAAATCATCGATTTTTCGGGAAAAATGTTGAATCACTATCAAGGAGGGAGGCGTATTATACTTATTGGCAACTGGGATACAAGAAGAAAGATCAACAAGCCATAATGTTATTCAAATAAAGCAACTGGTTTGTTGCAAAGTAAGATTGACAGCGGCGATTTTGCTGATATAAAACCACTTTATTTTTAAAGTCTCGGAGACCTTCTTGTGAATAAAGGCACTATCACCAACATACTAGCCTTAGCACTTTTACTGCTAGGTTTTTTAATAGACAATCCAATAGTTAAAAGTGTTGGTTTGTTTGCGCTGTCAGGGGCGTTAACCAATTGGATTGCGGTTCACATGTTGTTTGAGAAAGTGCCTGGTTTATATGGTTCTGGCGTGATTCCTGTGCATTTTGAGGAATTTAAGACGGGTATAAGAACGCTGGTTATGGAGCAGTTTTTTAGCGAACAAAATATTCAACGATTTATGACAGAAAGCAACAAACCTATGGATGTAGATTTCTCTCAAATCATTAAAAAAGTAGATTTATCTCCCACCTTTGATTCTTTAGTGGAAGTGATAAAAGCGTCCTCATTTGGGCAAATGCTAGGGATGTTCGGTGGCGAAGAAGCTTTAGAGCCAATGAGGCAACCTTTTGTCGACAAGATGGGCGCATCAATACAAGATATCACTCAGAATCCCCAATTTGCTGAGCTTTTGCAGCAAGAGTTAACTCAGCCAGATGTTCAGCACGATCTTCATCAAAAAATCAGCCAAATTGTAGAACAACGTCTTAACGAGCTCACCCCTAAAATGGTAAAAGACATTATCCAAAAAATGATCAAACAACACCTTGGTTGGTTAGTAGTTTGGGGCGGCGTATTTGGCGGACTGATAGGGTTAGGCGCGGCGTGTTTTAACTTATAATACCAATAAATAAGTAACCACTCAGAAAGGACAATTACTAGTTAAAGTCAAAGGTTGTTGCGTATACGGGTGCTCGAAACTAATATCCAGCGCATGCAACATTAGTCTTTTTGACATCGCCAGAGTCTCAGGGGTGCCGTACAAGTCGCACCCTAAAATGGGATGGCCTAAAGCTTGGCTATGCAGCCGTAATTGATGGGTTCTGCCTGTTAACGGCATGAAAATGACTTTAGTAAGATTAGGTTTTTTGAATCGTTCAATCACACTATATTGGCTTTGAGCAGGCTTACCGGTTTGCTGGCAAATTTTTAGACGTGGGAATAACTTATCATCTTTGGCAATAGGTAAATCAATCACTCCATCATTCGACAGTAATTCTCCTGATAAAATACTGACATAGCGCTTTATCACAGTCCGCGCTTGAAATTGCTGAGTTAGTTTGGCATTTGTGGTTTTGTCTTTCGCCAATAACATTATCCCTGAGGTACCTAGGTCTAATCTATGGGTAAGCCTTATTTCAGGGAATTGCTGCGCTAAACGATGATGAACAGAATCTTTATTCAAAGGGTTTTTGCCCGATAAACTCAATAAACCACTAGGTTTGTTGATTGCCAATAAATATTCGTCTTCATATAAAATTTCAATTTTCTCGAGGCACCTAGGCGCAACAAAATTGTCAATAATTGCATCATTCAAAATTGTGCTAAAGCGTCCAATTCTGATAAACAAAGGTCGCCAAACCTGTGGCTATCCAGCACATCACTACACCAATAAGAGAATCTAACACCACCCAAGTTTTACTGCTTTCGAAAAATGGAATAAGTTTCTTTGAGGCGTAACCGAGTCCGTAAAACCAAACCAAAGACGCCAATAATGAACCCGCTAAAAACCAGCGTTTTTCGTCACTAGCTAAGGTCCCACCGATGCCACCAATGATCACTAGTGTATCTAAATACACATGAGGGTTAAGCAGTGTAATGGCCAAAGTAGTGATCACTAATTTACTAACGGATTGCTCTTTTTTTGTACCTTGCTCAACATGTAAGTGACTATCTCCTTTATAGGCTCTATAAAAAGAATTCAAACCATACCAATATAGGAAAACCGCCCCAAT